>NZ_SLWU01000012.1 GCF_004345675.1 Caldanaerobacter subterraneus
GTTTATTTTGATAATTCGAGGTAAGTTCTTAAACTTACACTCTGTATTTTATCAGGAGGTACTTATTTTTTCAAAGTCCATTCTCCCTTATTTTTATTCATTACAGGAATGCTCCATTAATTTATTTTTTACTCGCAATCATAATTTTATTTCTAAGAAAAAAAATTATTTCTACCAGAATATATACCTACACGTATTATACCCCTTTCTTTGTTAAATTTATAAATGATGATGGTATTTTCTTACACTACAAACTTTACATAATCGATGATTCATATGCCTTCTTGGGATCTTTAAATTTTACGTCTTCCGGATTTTTTAAAAATTACGAATCATGTATAACTATAAGCGATGAAAATATAGTAAAAGCTCTTTCCGAATACTTCGAATATATAGCTAATAGTCAAATCAATGAAATTGATATTTCATCTTTGGGGCACAGGCTTTACAACGAACCTATTAATTAAACTTTAATGCTTAAAAAACAATTTTATAGTAAATTTACAATAAATCTATAGGGAGGCATTAGTATGAGGGGGCACATAAGAAAAAGGGGATCTACATATTCAATTGTTGTAGATGTAGGAAGAGATGAAAATGGGAAAAGAAAGCAGAAGTGGATAAGCGGGTTTAAAACAAAAAAAGAGGCTGAAAAAGCGCTAGCAGAAATTATAGCTAAAATTGAAAAAAACGAATTTATAGAGCCTTCAAAGATAACCCTACAGCAGTTCATCAATGAATGGCTCAAAATATACGGCGAACCTAAGTGGGCTCCAAAAACTCTTGTCTCAAACAAATCCCTTATTGATAATTACATAATACCTAATTTAGGTCATATAGAACTCCAGAAGCTAAAACCCGTGGAAATTCAGAAATTTTATAACTCATTAAAAGAAAAGCAGCTTTCTAACACAACAATTAACTATGTACACAGGCTTCTTAATCAGGTTTTGAAATTTGCAGTTAAATGGCAGTATATAGCCAAAAATCCGTGTGAATTGGTAGAAGCACCTAAAAAAGACAAAAAGGAATTTGTAACGTGGAATTTTGAACATGTAAAAAAAGCAAAGAAAATTTTTAAAGATACTCCAATATACATCCATGTTATGATTGCTTTGTACACAGGTCTAAGGCTGGGTGAAATATGCGGTTTAAGGTGGGAAGATATAGACTTTAAAAATCAAACAATAACTGTGCGGCGGACAGCACAGAGAATAGACGGGCGGTTCATCTTTAAAGAACCAAAAACAGAAACAAGTAAAGGAATTATATCTATTCCAGACTTTTTAGTTCAAATCTTAAAACAAGAAAAAAACAAGCAGCTGCAGAATAAACTGATTTTTGGCGAAAAATATGTAACTGAGTACGAAGGTTTTATAAGTGTCTGGGAAGATGGAAGATTTAAAGAACCTGATTATGTTACAAAAAAATTCAGGAAAATTCTTAAGAAACAGTCTGATATACCGGTTATAAGATTTCATGACCTGAGGCACACACATGCAACTCTCATGCTGCGCTCTGGAGTTGACTTAAAAACCATCTCTAAAAGATTAAGGCACGGGCAGATAAGCACTACTGCAGATTTTTACTCTCATGTAGATTTAGAAATGGATAGAGAAGCACTGAGAAAATTAGAATCAAATTTATCTTAAAAAAACAACTCTCACCTACAAGGTGAGAGTTAATTTTTGATGTTTGCAAAATGTTTGCAAATTGAGGTTGTAAGATTATCAAAATGGTGCGCCCGGAGGGACTCGAACCCCCAGCCTTCTGATCCGTAGTCAGGCGCTCTATCCAATTGAGCTACGGGCGCAATCATTTTTGCTATCAATATAATAGCATATTTCGCTTCAGTTTTCAATCTTTTTAATCTTTTACCCCTTCTTTGAGAAGCTTCAAAATCTCTTTGAGTTCCTCCATGTACTTTCCAAAAGAAGCCCAATCTCCTTTTTTCACAGCTTCCACAGCTTTTTCATAAGTATCATGAGCTTTTATTATCAACTCCCTTTGCCCCTCTGCCGATCCTTTCGTCTCTTCTTGAGTTTTCTCAATAATTTCAGGAGCTGTAGCATTTCCTAAAAACACCTTCTTAAGCGATTCTTCTAAAGTGGGCTCCATGGCTATCTGGTCCTTGTAAGCTACAATGACCCTCTTTACCTCAGGGAGAGCATTTTGATTTTGCGATTGTATATAAAGTGGTTCAACGTAAAGTATAGAATCATCTATTGGAATTACCAGCAAATTTCCCCTGCTTACAGTAGACCCTTGCTGATTCCACAGACTTAACTCTTTTGAAATATTTGGATCCTGATCTATCATGTTCTCTATTTGTAAAGGCCCATATACAATAGTGTTCTTAGGAAATTTATATACTACCAGTTTACCATAATTGTCTTTGTCCATCCTTGCAGCCATCCATGCCACCATGTTGGCTTTAGTTGAAGGAGTATAAGGTATCATCAGTATAAATTCTTCCTTTTGCTCTCCAGGAAGTCTCATTATCATGTACTGAGATTCCTGATATTGTACCTCATTATCAAACTTCTCCTTCGCAATATCCCACGCATCTTCTTTATTATAAAATACCTGTGGGTCTGTCATGTGGTAAGTTTTATAAACTTCTGTCTGTATATCGAACAAAAATTGAGGATATCTTATGTGCTGGCGAATTCCTGCCGGCATTTTTTCAATGTCTTTAAAAAGCCCAGGAAAAATCTTTTTATATGCCTGGATGAGGGGATCTTTTTCATCTGCGATATAAAAATCCACCTCTCCGTTATAAGCATCCACCACAACCTTCACAGAATTTCTAATGTAATTAATTCCTACATTACCATAAGGCTGTGAATAAGGAAAGTTTGTAGAATAAGTGTAAGCGTCTATTATCCAGTAGAGCTTTCCATCACTTACCACTATATACGGGTCATCGTCATACAAAAGGAAAGGAGCTATCTTGTTCGCTCTCTCTAGGATGTTGCGATGAATTAAAATTTTGCTATCTTTCGTTATATCAGCAGATAAAAGAATCCTCGCTTCCTTTTCATAAAGAGCAAAAAGGATTCTATTAGGGAAAGTCATCGGAATACCTGTTGTCCCCTTGTAATTTGTCTGGATGTTTTTATCTCCAGAAGGATAATCAAATTCTCCTGTTTTAGTGTTCACAATCACGTAATCATTAGTGAGCTCCCCAAAATAAATCTGGGGTCTGTCTATTCTTATATCAGTAGAAGTAGTAGGTGGAATATCTTTTACTATCATCTCTGGCTGCCCTGTGGGGGTAACATCATTCACCAGAGACATAACCACTCCATAGCCATGGGTGTATTTAAGGTGCAGGTTTATCCATGTCTTAGCCTGTGGTGATAGATTTTCTTGGTCTATTTCTCTGGCTGCTATAAATACCTGTTTGTACTTCCCATTTATTGTGTATCTATCTATGTCTATGTCATTAAACTTATAATAAAGCCTTAAAGCCTGTAATTGGTTATAAGCCTGTTTTACAGGGCGATAATCGTTAATCATTATATTGTCTATAGTATCCCTATTTTTCTGGAGCACTTCCCACGTAAGTTCTTTTTTCGACGGATAGTCCTTCTCCTCCACTTTATCCAGTCCAAAGCCCTTTCTCGTGTACTCTATGTTATAACTTATATACCTGCTTTCCTTGTCAAGCTCATTTGGAGACACTATTAAATTCTGTACAGCTGTTTCTGTTAAAGCCATCACAAGAGAAAATAAAGGCAATAAGAGCACAGAAATTATGGCGTATTTTAAATTTTTCTTCATCAAAAATACGAATACTAAAAAAGCCACAACAACAGAGAGGGCAGAGAGGATGTAGTAAAATGTCAAAGTTACGTGGACATCTGTGTATGTTGCTCCAAACACTCTCCCTTTTGTAGAATACAAAATCTGAAATCTAGCAAAATAATATCCAACCGCTAGAAGCAAGAAAAAAAACGCAGCAAGAGGAGCTATTTCTCTAAAAGCCTTCTCTAGAATTTCCTTATTGTATATCGCCCTGAACAAATTGCCATCTCTTTCAGATATTTCATAAAATCTGGTTTTATCTGAAAGGTACATGAGAACATACGCTACAACAGTAGCAGATATTACTAGAATTAAAACAACCATCAAAAGACGGTAAATGTCGTAAACAAATGGCAATCTAAATACATAAAAGCCCACGTCTTTTTTGAAAATGGGGTCAGAATAATTAAAACTGACAGCATTTTTAAAGAAAAGCCAGTCATTCCACCAGCTCAAAGCTGCATATAAACTTACAAGAAAGCTTACAAAAAGAGAGGTGTAAACACCTATTTTTTTATATTTACCTGCACTTCTTTTCACAACAATATCCTGAGCAAAATTCACATAGTCATTGACTACTTTTACAGAATAAAAATACAAGAAAACAAAAATGATTAAAAAAACAGGTAAAGCTAGCTCTAGCTGAGCTAAAAATTTCCTAAAATATACAGTGAGATAATTAAGGTCAGAAAACCATTGCAAGTCGACTATAAAGTTTATTATTTCTTTTCCCACAGAAATAACCAATAAAATCAAAAAAGCCGCCAGCAAAAGTGTTATATTAGGCTTTTTCAAATCTAGCACCCCTTTTGACAGTTTCTTTTATAATTATAGCACACTTTTATAAATTACCGATAAGGGAATACTTTGCGAAATTAATAAAAATTTAAGAATTTGTAACATTGTATTAATTGACATTGTCAAACTGAAGTGTTATATAATAGGATATGGCACAAAGGGGGATGAAAATCTCGAGGAGGTCAGAAGATGAAAAAAGTAGTAAAAATACTGGCCGTAATTTTTCTGGGAATAATACTTTCTGTAGGAATAGGTGCTTACATATTTTATAAAAATATACATGTACCTGCCGTACAAGAAGAAAATCCTATAGCTTCTTTGAACAATCCAGAAAAAAAAGAGGAAGACCTTTCTTCAAAAAACGTCCTCGTTGTGGGAAGTGATGAAAACAATTTATCTGACACGTTATTTATAGCCAACTACAACCCTAAAAATAAAACTATAAGCATTTTATCAATTCCAAGGGACACCTATTATCCTCGTCCAGGTTATAACTCTCCAGGGGATAAAAAGATAAACGCCGCTTTTACCGAAGATGGAATTGAAGGAACAAAGAAAGCAGTAGAAAATTTACTCGGCATAAATATAGACCACTACATCATCATAGACTATGAAGGCTTTAAAAAAGTAATTGATACAATAGGCGGCGTAGAAGTAGATATTCCTTTTGACATGAAGTATGACGACAACAGCGCTAATCCCCCTCTTCACATCAATTTAAAAAAAGGTCGTCAGGTGCTGGATGGAGAAAAAGCAATCCAATTTGTAAGGTATAGACATGGTTACATTGATGGAGACTTAGGGAGAATAAAGGCTCAACATCAATTTTTAGAAGCCTTGTTTAAAAAATTAACACAGCCTTCTACTCTGCCAAAGCTTCCTTCTCTAGCCATTGCTGTAAGCAAACACATAAAAACAGACCTCACAGCAACAGAAATTGCCAAGTATGCTTATCAATTCGTAAAAGACAAGCCTTCTTCTATAAAATCTTTTACTCTGCCTGGCGAACCGGATTATAAAGATGGAGTAAGCTATTTCTTCGCAGATAACACAAAAATTCCCGAAGTAGTAGCAGAGTTTTTGGGAGATAAAACTACTTTCTCTTTTGACCCTTCTGAAATAGAGAAAAATAAGGCCATAAAAGTGGAAGTATTAAATGGAACGAATATACCCGGTCTTGCTTCAAAATGCGCTGAAACTTTGAGAAAACAAGGTTTTGATGTAGTAAGAATAGGAAATGTCGTGGGAACCACTTTTTCCACATCTCACGTATATGCCAGAACTGATGAGGAAAAGGCAAAAAAAGTAGCAAACGCTCTTTCCATAATTTGTGTAGAAAAAGATATTACCCCTGATTCAAGCGTAGATGTAACTGTAATACTTGGAAAAGACAAATCAAAATAAAAACAAAAAGCTGTGAAGTAAGTATGCTTCACAGCTTTTATTTTCTTAGTAAATGGCGGAGAAGGTGGGATTCGAACCCACGCGCCGGGGTTTTTCCCCGACCTACAGTCTTAGCAGGACCGCCCCTTCACCACTTGGGTACTTCTCCGCAAAGAGCTTCTGGCGGAGAGGGTGGGATTCGAACCCACGGCCCCTTGCGGGGTCACTGGTTTTCAAGACCAGCTCCTTAAGCCACTCGGACACCTCTCCCAGCTGGGACGATATAAAGTATATCACAACCCAGCCTTATTGTCAATATTATCTGCCAGTAAAATACTGGGAAATCATTCTTCCTTCCTTATAACATCTACTTTCATATATGGCCTCAATACTTCAGGCACAACTACAGATCCGTCTTCCTGCTGATAATTTTCTAGAATAGCCGCAAAAGTCCTCCCAACTGCCACTCCAGAACCATTTAAAGTGTGAACATATTGGAGTTTTCCTCCACCTTTTGGCCTATACCTTATATTGGCTCTTCTGGCCTGGAAGTCCTCACAATTGCTGCAGGAAGATATCTCTACGTATCTTCCATAACTTGGCATCCAAACTTCTATGTCGTATTTCTTTGATGCAGTAAATCCTAAATCCCCTGTGCATATAGCAACCACTCTGTAAGGAAGGCCAAGAGCCTGCAGAACTTCTTCTGCATCTCTTGTCATTTTTTCCAATTCCTCGTAAGATTTGTCCGGTTCTGTGAATTTAACCAGCTCTACCTTGTCGAACTGATGCTGCCTTATAAGCCCTCTGGTATCTCTTCCAGCAGCCCCTGCTTCCTGCCTGAAACAAGCACTGTAAGCGCAGTGGTATATAGGAAGCTGTTCTCCGTCTATTATAGTCTCTCTGTAAAGGTTAGTCACAGGAACTTCTGCAGTCGGAATCAGGAAATAGTCTGTGCCTTCTACTTTGAAGGCATCTTCTTCAAATTTTGGAAGCTGGCCTGTCCCAAACATGCTTCTCCTATGTACAAGGAATGGAGGAAAAACTTCTTTATAGCCGTGCTTTTCTATGTGAAGGTCCAACATAAAGTTTATCAAAGCTCTCTCAAGCCTTGCTCCTAACCCTTTGTAAAATACAAAACGAGAACCTGTAACCCTAGAAGCCGCTTCAAAATCCAGTATTCCCAAAGCCTCACCTATTTCCCAATGGGGCTTAGGTTCAAAGTCAAACTTTCTGGGCTCTCCCCATCTTCTAACCTCTACGTTGTCCTCATCGCTTTCTCCTATAGGCACACTCTCATGAGGAATATTGGGAATTGTCCAGAGTATCTTTTCCATTTCTTCTTCTATTTCCCTCAATTCCTGTTCCATGTCTTTTATCTTATCTGAAAGTTCTTTCATTTTAGCGATAAGTTCTGACGCATCTTTCCCTTCTCTTTTTAGCCGAGCTATATTGTCTGATTCTGTATTCCTCTTATTTTTAAGAGCCTCCAGTTCCACAAGCATCTCTCTTCTTTTTTCATCCAGTAAAAGCAGCCTGTCCAAGTCCGCTTTTTCTCCTTTTAATTCTATAGCCCTTCTGACTACATCTGGATTACTCCTTATAAATTTTATGTCAAGCACCTACACCCCTCCTCCTTTCTAAAAATAATTCCCGTCCCACAAAGGGACGGGAACCCCGTGTTGCCACCCTCTTTCGGCCCAAAAATTGGGCCCTCCACATGATTTAACGGTCGCCCGAAGGTCATTACACCCTAGCTCCAGGATGGATTTCGTAAGTAAAACTTACTGGTTCGCACCACCCACCAGCTCTCTTAAAAGTCTTTACTTACTACTCGTCCCTTCATCGCCTAAAGTTATTCACTTTTTAAATTATTATACTACTTTATTAAAGTATTTTCAACCCTCATTTTCCCTCCATACTGCCAATTCTATTTGGAGGCCATATCCTAAATACTACTTTGCCCAAAATTTGATCCTTTGATACGTATTTGTGCTGCCAAAATCGGCTGTCCATAGATTCGTTCCGATTGTCTCCCAACATAAAATAGTGGCCTGGAGGCACCACATAAGGGCCAAAATTTCCTTTCATGGGTTCTTTTACATAAGGCTCATTTACAACCTTTCCGTTTCTTATGAGTTTTCCATCTTTTATTTCTATGACATCTCCTCCTATTCCTATCACTCTTTTCACAAAATTAACTTTTGGATTGTCAGGAAAACGAAATACTACAATGTCTCCTCTTTTGACAGGTTCAAATCTGTATATAAATTTGTTCACAATGAATTTGTCGTTTATGTGTATTGTGTCCATCATTGAACCCGTAGGGACATCCACCAGCTCAAACACATAAGTCCTAATGAAAAGGGCAATTGCGAAAGCGAGAAGTATAGTAAATATCCAGCTTAATATCTCTTTTCCTATATTTTTGCTCATACTGACTCTCCTCACTTGAAAGTACAATGATATTATAGCATAAACTTCAAATAAATTCTAATCTTCCTTGTATATTTTTGCTAATATTTGTCAATAATAAAATCAGCACAAAATGAAGGGGAGATAAGAATGAGAGAAATTGAATATCTTATCACTTTAGCTGAAATAAAAGACACAGAATATAAAAATTTGCTGGCGTTAATTTCCCTTATAGATTTATTGGTAGAAAAAGGAATTATAACAAGAAGTGAGCTTGCACAAAAGTCAAAAGAAATAGCAAAAATAAAAACCGCCCTTTAAAAATCCGTTTCGGCGGATTTTTTTATTACAGTCAACAATTACTCTTAATGATAGACTTTTATCAATTCTCATATTATAATAAAAAGGAAGGAGGTCAAAACGGTGAATAATTTTCTATTGAGATACGGTGATATAATAAAAAAAACACTACTCATTGTTGCTGTCTTTATTATATTTTACTTAATCATATTTAAAATTATTCCTTTCTTGATGCCGTTTGTAGTGGCTTTGCTTCTCGCTGTGATAATTGATCCTGGTGTAAATTTCTTAGAGAAAAAATTAAAGGTGCCGAGAGGACTAGCATCCTTTATTTTACTTTTGATATTAATAGGTGTGATAGGATCACTTATTGCAATATCAATAACACAACTTATATATGAACTAAGTTCTCTTGCGGAAATAAGCACAAATTATGCAAATACTATTAATGACATAATTTTAAATCTTGTTGATAGAATAAGAATGTATTACATATCATTGCCCCCAAATATTACATCCCTTATTGAAAGCAACATGCAGTCGATTTTAAACTATGTATCATTATTTGCAAAAAATCTTGCTACATGGCTTTTGAATTTTGCAACAAAATTGCCTAACTTTTTCTTTATGACTTTGATAACACTTGTTGCTACTTTTTTTATAAGCAAAGATAAACAGCTTATACTAGATTTTATAAAAAGGCAGATTCCATCTCATTGGGCACAGCATGCAAAAAATATTCAGGTAGACCTTTTAAAGACATTTTTCGGTTATCTGCGAGCAGTAGCAACAATAATGCTTATAACCTTTTTGGAAGTCTCCATAGGCCTTGCAATAATAGGTTTTGACTATCCATTTCTATTGGGTCTTCTTGTAACCATTGTAGATGCATTGCCCGTACTAGGTTCTGGTGCTGTCATGGTACCATGGGCGCTTTATAACATCATAATGAAAAACTACATGGTAGGGATATATCTTTTAATACTGTACGGCTTGGTGGTAGTTGTAAGACAGATGATAGAGCCTAAGATTGTAGGTCAGAGCATCGGACTTCATCCTCTTGTTACGCTTTTATCTATGTTTATAGGTGTAAAACTTTTTGGCGCTATAGGACTTGTAATAGGGCCTGTATTTGTAGTAGTATTTAAAGCTCTTCAAAAAGCAGAAATTATCCCGCCTTGGAAATAAAAAGAAAGGGTCACAAACCCTTTCTTTTTATGCAATAGTATCTTCCACAGTCCCACCTGCGGGAATAAATGGAAGCACCATTTCATCTTTGTCTATAATACATTCTATCATAAAAGGTTTTTTTTCGCTATAGGCTTTTTTAAAAGCTTTTTCAAAATCCTCTTTTGTTGTAACTCTTATTCCTTCCACTCCAAAATCACTGGCAATTTTGGCAAAGTTAAGGTGTGGATTTAAATCTGTCTGAGAAAATCTCTTTTCGTTAAAAAGATACTGCCACTGCCTTACCATTCCTAAAGCCTGATTATTAAGTAGTACTATAATAACCGGGATATTGTAGAAAGCAGCAGTCTCTAAGGCGTGTATATTCATTCTCAAGCTTCCATCTCCTGCAATATTCACAACCCTTTTATCTGGCCTTCCCACCTGCGCACCTATTGATGCGGGAAGGCCAAAACCCATTGCCCCTAATCCCCCTGAAGTGACAAAAGTTCTAGGCTTTTTAAATTTGTAAAACTGTGCTGCCCACATTTGATTTTGCCCTACTTCTGTAGCTATAATGAGATCATCATTTGAGAGCTCTTGAATTTTTTCTACTATCCATTGGGGCCTTAACATGTCGTCTTTTTTATATCTAAGCCCATGTTTCACTCTTAATTCTTCTACTTCCTCTAACCATTCTCTTCTTTCCATAGATGGAACTCTATCTGCAAGAAGCTTTAATACCTTCTTTATCTTCCCAACTATCCCCACATCCACTTCTACATTTTTGCCTATTTCTGCTGCATCGATGTCAATGTGTATAAATTTGGCCTTTGGTGCAAGCCCTCCGGCCTTTCCTGCCACTCTATCGCTAAATCTCGTTCCTACAGCTATCACAAGGTCTGAGTGATATACAGCTAAATTTGCAAATCTGCTTCCATGCATACCTATAAGTCCCAAAGATAGAGGATGGTCTCCGGGGAAGCATCCTAACCCCATCAGTGAAGTTGCAACAGGGATATTCGTCTTTTCAGCAAATTCCAAAAGTTCCCCACAGGCTTCTCCCCATATCACTCCCCCGCCTGCAAAGATAACAGGTTTCTTGCTTTCTAAAATCAACTCCACCGCCTTTGACAAGCTCTCTTCAGAAATAATTTCTTTTATTCCATTTTTGTATTCTATCTCTCCCTTTCTTTCATACTCTATTTCTGCATTTTGTATATCCTTTGGAATGTCCACCAAAACCGGCCCTGGCCTTCCGCTCTTTGCAATTGCAAATGCTTCCCTTAAAGTATCTGCCAGCTTTTCAGGAGATTTTACCACAAAATTGTGCTTTGTAATAGGCATTGTGATGCCTGTAATGTCTACCTCCTGAAATGCGTCCTTTCCTATCAGGTAAGTTGGAACCTGGCCGGTTATAGCGACAACCGGAACAGAATCCATATAAGCATTGGCAATCCCTGTAACTAAATTAGTAGCTCCTGGCCCTGAAGTTGCAATGCACACCCCAACTTTTCCGGTAGCCCTAGCATATCCATCTGCCATATGAGCAGCCATTTGTTCGTGTGTTGCTAAAATATGCCTTATGTCAGAGTCATACAAAGCATCGTAAATCGGAATAACTGCTCCTCCAGGGATTCCAAATACATTATCAACCCCCATCTCCTTTAAAACTTCTATCACAACTTGAGCCCCTTTTAGCTTCATACTCCTCCCTCCCTAAATACCGCTCCTTTACTCCCCGAAGTCACCTCTCTTGTATACCTCGCCATATAACCCTTCTTTATCTTGGGTTCTGGCCTCTTCCAATTTGCCATCCTTTTCTTTATTTCCTCATCACTCAATTTGACATTTATCTTCCTCGCTGGAATGTCAATTTCAATAATGTCTCCATCCTCAATTATGGCAATCTCTCCTCCCTCCATCGCCTCAGGAGAGACATGCCCTATAGAAGCCCCCCTTGTCGCTCCCGAAAACCTTCCATCCGTTATTAGGGCGACGTCCTTATCAAGACCCATACCTGCAAGGGCGGATGTAGGGCTTAGCATTTCTCTCATGCCTGGACCACCTTTAGGCCCTTCGTACCTTATAACCACAACGTCTCCTTTTTGTATCTTTCCACCGTATATCGCCTCAATAGCCTCTTCTTCTGAATCAAATACTCTAGCCGGTCCCTCATGTCTTAACATCTCTGGTGAGACAGCAGAAGCTTTCACAACAGCCCCTTCCCTAGCTATATTTCCAAATAATATTGCTATTCCTCCTGTCTTGCTGTAAGGATCTTCTATGGTCCTTATCACATCCCTATTTCGCACTTTTGCATCTTTTATGTTTTCTCCAAGAGTCCGACCTGTCACTGTCAAAGCATCAAGGTGTAAAAGGCCTGCTTTTGAAAGCTCTTTTAGCACAGCAGAAACTCCCCCTGCAAAGTGAAGGTCTTCTATGTGGTATTTCCCTGCAGGACTTAACTTGCAAAGGTTTGGAACCCTATCGCTTATGTCATTTATCTCTTCTAAAGGTATATCTACTCCTGCTTCATGAGCTATGGCTTTTAGGTGAAGGACCGTATTAGTAGACCCTCCTAATGCCATGTCCAGGCTAAAAGCATTCACAAATGCTTCTTTTGTGAGTATCTGTGAAGGAGTTATGTTTCTTTCAACAAGCTCTACTATTTTCATCCCGGCTTCCTTTGCAAGCCTTATCCTTTCAGAGTAAACCGCCGGTATCGTTCCATTTCCAGGAAGTCCCAAACCTAAAGCTTCTGTAAGGCAGTTCATTGTATTTGCTGTAAACATTCCTGAACAGGACCCGCAAGTAGGACAGGCATTTCTTTCTATACTGTAAAATTCCTCTTCTGTTATTTTGCCAGCCTTTAATGCTCCTACCGCCTCAAAAACTGTGCTCAAGTCACAAGTCGTGCCATCACAAATACCTGCCAGCATGGGGCCGCCGCTTACTACAATCGCTGGAATATCAAGCCTTGCCGCCGCCATAAGCATGCCTGGTACTATCTTGTCACAATTGGGTATGAGTACAATTCCATCAAAGCCATGAGCCATTGCCATTATCTCTATGCTGTCAGCAATCACTTCTCTGCTCCCTAAAGAATACTTCATCCCTCCATGACCCATGGCAATGCCATCACACACTCCAATGGTAGAAAATTCAACAGGCGTTCCTCCCGCCATCCTTATACCTGCTTTCACCGCTTCTGCTATTTTATCAAGGTGAATGTGCCCTGGGATTATTTCATTTTTTGAATTGGCCACTCCTATTATAGGCCTTTTTAGCTCTTCATCAGTAAGCCCTAAGGCATAAAGCAAGGACCTATGAGGTGCCCTCTCCACCCCTTTTTTTACAGCATCGCTTCTCAAAATATCACCCCTTTATATACTCAACAACTTTATCTCCCATCTCTTCTGTAGAAAGCACAATTCCTTTGCCCAAATCTGCTGTTCTAAAGCCTTCCTCCAAAGCTCTTTCCACCGCTTTTCTTATATCCTGTGCAGCCTCCTCCTCGCCAAATGAATACTGAAGCATCATCGCAACAGATAAAATTGTGGCAAGAGGATTAGCTATTTTCTTTCCGGCAATATCCGGAGCAGACCCGTGTATTGGCTCATAAAGTCCAACCCTATCTCCTCTTAAGCTGGCAGAAGGGAGTATTCCAATAGAGCCCACGATTTGCGCTGCTTCATCGCTCAAAATATCTCCAAACATATTATTGGTGAGAATCACATCAAACTGGAAAGGGTTTTTCACAAGCTGCATCGCACAGTTATCTACGTACATGTGGTTTAGCTCCACCTCAGGATACCTCTTAGCAACTTCTTCTACAGTCTTTCTCCAAAGCCTTGAAGATTCCAACACGTTTGCCTTGTCGACAGATGTAATCTTTTTTCTCCTCCTTAAGGCCGCCTCAAAAGCGATAACTGCAATTCTTTCTATCTCCTGCGTCTCATAAACTTCTGTATCATAAGCCCTAAATCCATATCCTATAGCCTCTTTTCCTCTTGGTCCAAAGTAAATTCCGCCTGTGAGCTCTCTTACGACAAGTATATCCAGCCCTTTTTCCAAAAGTTCATTCTTTAAAGGAGAAGCATCTTTTAAAGAAGGGTATAAAACCGCCGGCCTTAAATTCGCGTACACCCCCAAACTTTTCCTTAAGGCCAGAAGACCTGCTTCAGGTCTTTTATCTCCCTCTAAACCGTCCCACTTAGGTCCCCCTACAGCCCCCAGAAGAACTGCATCACTTGAAAGGCAGCCATTTCGCGTCTCCTCAGGATAAGGCTCCCCATACTTGTCAATAGCCTCTCCTCCAAAAGGATATTTCTTTATATCAAATCTGAGCCCGTACTTTTCTTCCACAGCTTTTAAAACCTTTAAACCTTCTTCTATCACTTCTGGACCTATCCCATCTCCTGGCAAAACTGCTATCCTGTACATTAACGCACCTTCTCTCTCACGTAATTTATAAGTCCTCCATATTTTATTATCTCTTTTATAAATTCCGGAAATGGCTGTGCTTTAAATTCTGTCCCTTTTGTGACATTTCTAATTATTCCATTATCTACATCCACAGAAACTATATCCCCTTCTTCAATGCCATCCACAGCTTCTCTAGATTCCAGTATAGGAAGTCCTATATTTATGGCATTTCTGTAAAAAATCCTGGCAAAAGACTTGGCAATTATACATGAAATTCCAGAAGCTTTAATGGCAAGAGGAGCGTGCTCCCTTGAGGAACCGCAGCCAAAATTTTCTCCTACGACTAATATATCCCCTTCTTTTACCTTATTTTTAAACTCCCTATCCAGATCCTCCATGCAGTGTTCTGCTAATTCTTTCGGATCGGAGGTATTTAAAAATCTAGCCGGTATTATCACATCTGTGTCGATGTTGTCCCCGTACTTTATAGCTTTGCCCTGCATCATTCCACCTCCTCAGGGCTTACAATGTAGCCAGCTATTGCTGAAGCCGCTGCAACTGCTGGACTTGCGAGATAAACCTCGCTTTCAGGATGTCCCATCCTTCCCACAAAATTTCTATTTGTAGTAGCTAAAGCTCTTTCTCCCTTTGCCAGGACTCCCATATGCCCTCCAAGGCATGGACCACAGGTAGGAGTTGAAACTGCCGCTCCTGCCTTTATAAATTCTTCAATGTACCCTCTCTTCACGCATTCCAAGTATATCTCCTGTGTAGCCGGGAAAATTATAAGCCTTACATCTGGATGAACCTTTTTGCCCTTCAAAATCCTGTAAGCTATCTCCATGTCAGAAAGCCTTCCATTTGTACAGGACCCTATAACTACTTGATCTATCTTAACTTTTCCGACTTCATCAATACTTCTCGTATTCTCAGGCAAATGGGGAAACGCCACTTGAGGCCTTATATCATCAAGATTTATTTCAATTACTTCGCTGTACTCCGCATCCTCATCCCTTTCAAAAACTTTATACTCTCGCTTTGCCCTCTTTTTAACATAAGCTTCTGTAATCTCGTCAAAATCAAAGATTCCATTCTTTGCTCCTGCTTCAATCGCCATATTTGCAATTGTAAACCTGTCGTCAATTGACAAAGCTTTTATATTCCCTGTAAATTCCATGGATTTATATAAAGCCCCGTCAACTCCAATCTTGCCAATGATATAGAGTATCACGTCCTTTCCACTCACCCATTTGCCGAGATTTCCTTTTAAAACAAACTTTATTGCCTCAGGCACCTTAAACCAGGCTTTCCCTGTGGCCATAGCCGCAGCCATATCGGTGCTTCCCACTCCTGTAGCAAAGCAGGTAAGAGCACCGTAAGTGCAGGTATGAGAATCGGCTCCTATCACCACATCACCTGGAAGAACAAGGCCCTGTTCTGGAAGGAGGGCATGCTCAATGCCCATCCTTCCCACTTCAAAGAAATTAACTATATTATATTTTTTAGCAAATTTTCTCATTACATTTACCTGCTCCGCTGATTTTATATCCTTGCTCGGCACAAAGTGGTCTGGCACTAAAGCTATTTTTGTGTTGTCAAAAACCTTATCTACCCCTATTTTTTCAAACTCTTTTATCGCAACAGGTGCCGTTATATCATTTCCCAGCACCATATCCACGTCTATCTCTATCAATTCTCCAGGTTTTACCTCTCTGCCCGCCTTTGCCGATAAAATCTTTTGTGTAAGAGTTAAGCCCAAGCTTCTCCCTCCCTAAAGCTCCTAAATTCTTCTATAGTCTCCTCTACAACAAATCGAATATCCTCTTCCACTATGGTCTTTTTCCTATCGGCTAAATCTTTAAACTTTCTAAAAGCTTCACTTATCTCACCGGGAGAAAGGTTGTAGCCCAGTTGCCTTACTTTAAGTTCAAAAGCGTTTCTTCCTGAAAGTTTACCTAAAGCGAAAGTGTCAGGAACAACTCCTATATCCTCTGGTCTCATTATTTCATAAGTTAATCTATTGTTTATGACTCCATGCTGGTGTATCCCGGACTGGTGCCTGAAAGCATTAGCTCCTACTATAGCTTTATTTGGCTGTAACTTAATCCCTGTGAGTTCGCTAACTAGTTTGCTCGTATTGTATATCTCTTTTGTATTTATGCCGTGTACAAGTCCAAAATAATCTTTTCTGGTATTTAAAGCCATTATAACTTCTTCCATAGCAGCATTTCCTGCTCTTTCTCCTATCCCGTTCACAGTAACCTCTACTTGAGTTGCTCCATTTTCTATAGCAGAAAGAGAATTGGCTACAGCCAGCCCTAAATCATTGTGGCAATGCGCACTTATTATTACTCCATCAATATTTGGAACATTGTTTCTTATATACCTTATAAGCTCTCCATACTCCCTCGGCATAGCATAACCTACCGTATCAGGCACATTTATAATATGGGCTCCTGCATCAATTACTTCGCTAAACACTTTCACTAAAAAGTCCCAATCAGTCCTTGAGGCATCCTCTGCTGAAAACTCTATCTCATCAAACTTCCCTCTAGCGTATTTCACCATTTCAACTGCTTTTTTCAGAACCTCATCTCTTGTCATCTTCAACTTGTACTGAAGGTGTATATCAGAAGTAGCTATAAAGACGTGCAATCTGGACTTTTCTGCATTTTTAAGAGCACTGCTGGCCCTGTCAATGTCCTCTTTCACAGCTCTTCCCATCGCAGCAATGGTTACGCCTTTTACGTAGTCAGCAATATTCTTTACTGCCTCAAAATCCCCATTGGAAGCTGCAGGAAATCCCGCTTCTATCACGTCTACCCCAAGCTTTGCCAGCTGATAGGCAATTTCAAGCTTATCCCTGCTGTTAAAATTTACCCCTGGCGTCTGTTCACCATCTCTTAAAGTAGTGTCAAAAACTATAACTCTCTTAACCCCCATTTTTAACCTACCCCCTTTTTATTTTTTACTAAGCCATGGCATCATTTCCCTTAAACTTTTTCCAACTTTTTCAATTGGATGGTTTGCTTCTCTTTCTTTAATCGCGTTATACTGCGGTCTTCCCACCTGATTTTCCAAAAGCCATTCTTTTGCAAACTTGCCCGTCTGAATCTCTTCCAGAATCTTCTTCATCTCCTTCCTCGTCTCTTCAGTTATTATCCTCTTACCCGTCATGTAATCTCCAAACTCTGCTGTATCAGAAATTGAATACCTCATGTAGCTAAACCCACCTTCGTATATGAGGTCAACTATGAGCTTCATCTCATTTACGCACTCAAAATAAGCGATCTCCGGTTGATACCCTGCCTCCACAAGCGTTTCAAATCCAGCTTTCATGAGTTCAGTCAAGCCTCCGCAAAGCACAGCCTGTTCTCCAAACAAATCTGTCTCAGTTTCCTCTTTAAAGGTAGTCTCTATAGCACCTGCTTTTGTTCCTCCTATTCCTTTGGCATAAGCTAAAGCTATGTCAAGGGCTTTACCTGTGTAGTTTTGATGTACCGCTACAAGACATGGCACCCCTTTCCCCTCCTGGTACATCCTCCTCACTAAATGCCCAGGCCCCTTTGGGGCTACCATAAACACATCTACATTCTCAGGAGGGACTATCTGCTTGAAATGAATGTTAAATCCATGAGCAAAAGCTAAAGCTTTCCCTTCTGTGAGGTTTTTCTCAATGCTTTCCTTATACACTTTTGCCTGTTTTTCATCAGGTATGAGCATCATTATCACATCTGCCACTTTTGCCGCTTCTTCAACGGTTAACACTGTAAGCCCTTCTTTTTCTGCCCTTTCTTTTGACTTGCTTCCCTCATAAAGTCCTACCACTACATCAAAACCGGAATCTCTCAAATTTAACGCATGCGCATGTCCCTGACTTCCAAAACCTATAACCGCAATCTTCTTTCCCTTAAGAACTTCTGCATCAGCATCTTGGTCATAGTACATCTTTGCCATATCACAATTCCCCCTCATATTCCTTTAATGTTTTATTACCTCTTTCCAAAGATATAAGTCCTGTCCTTACAAGCTCTTTCACATCAAACTTATTGATCAAATTCAAAAACGCCTCAATTTTTTCTGGATCCCCTGTCATCTCTATGATAAGTGAATCCAGCGAAATATCTATAACTCTCCCTCTGAAAGTCTCCACAATGTGCATTATGTCGTTTCTCGTATTTGAGTCATAACCTACCTTAACTAACAGAAGTTCTCTTGATACGTTATCCCTTTTTCCTATGTTCTGCACTTTTATTACATCCACAAGTTTGTTGAGCTGGCGTATAATCTGAGTAACAGTGTAATCATCCCCTAAAACTGTGAGGGTAATTCTGGATATGTCTTCTCTCTCCGTTGTACCTACAGCAAGGCTTTCTATGTTGTAGCCTCTCCTTGAAAAAAGTCCTACCACCCTTGACAAAACGCCCGGATGGTTGTTTACTAGAACTGAGATAATGTGCAAAAAGCATCACCCCCCTTAAAAACTTTACCCGCCCTGCGTAACAGGGCGGGGACTTTTCATCCACGCGGTACCACCTGTCTTCGCTATTGCCTCACGGCAAATAGCCTCACCAAGTTTTTGCAAACTTGAACTGTAACGGGCACCCCCGGTATAGCCTAATGAGTCCTTTTCAAAGGACCGTTCAGCTATACAGCTCCAGAGCGATCTAATATGTGCCTTGGCACCGGTTCGCACCAACCACCGGCTCTCTTGAGCCTTAGCACATACCCCTCTCCTTCATCGCTTTTCTTCATTATCATTCTGAAACTGTAAATTTTCATGAGAGTTACTTGTTATTTTATCAGCCTCTTTTACTTTAGTCAACTAAATTGTTTGTAAATTTCCAAAAATCCATCGTTTACATTTACTAAAAAATTTTAAAAAGGTATCAAAAAAATTGCTTATTTTTTAACTATCATTAAAAATTGCTTTAATCACATGTAGCTTAAATATTTTTGCTAAATTTGGTTTTTAAAAAGATATGTATTATGATTAAAATCAGAAAGTTCCAGAAAGGAGGGTGTTTATGAGTATTTTACATACACCTTTAAAGATAAAGGATATTACAATAAAAAACAGAATCATGATGTCTCCCATGTGTATGTATACAGCTTCTACTGAGGGAATGCCAAATGACTGGCATATAGTTCATTATGCCACAAGGGCTATTGGTGGAGTAGGACTCATTATGCAAGAAGCTACAGCTGTTGAAAGCAGAGGAAGAATAACTGACCGTGACCTTGGCATATGGAATGATGAGCAAGCTGAAGAATTAAAAAAAATTGTAGACATCTGCAAAGCAAATGGCGCTGTAATGGGAATACAGCTTGCTCATGCAGGAAGAAAATGTAATATACCCTATGAAGATGTTGTAGGACCTTCCCCTATTAAAGCAGGAGACCAGTACAAACTCCCAAGAGAATTAACCATTGATGAAATAAAATCTATAGTAAAAGCTTTTGGAGAAGCTGCCAAAAGGGCCAACTTAGCAGGTTATGATGTGGTGGAAATACATGCAGCTCACGGCTATTTAATTCATGAATTTCTTTCTCCTCTTTCAAATAAACGAAAAGATGAATACGGCAATAGTATTGAAAATAGAGCAAGATTTTTAATTGAAGTGATAGATGAAGTTAGAAAAAATTGGCCTCAAAACAAACCTATTTTCGTGCGCGTATCTGCAGACGATTACATTGAAGGCGGAATAAACATAGATATGATGGTAGAATATATCAATATGATAAAAGACAAAGTTGATGTAATTGATGTAAGCAGTGGGGGACTTTTAAATGTTGATATAAACCCATATCCCGGATATCAAGTTAAATATGCTGAAACAATTAAAAAGCGCTGCAATATAAAAACCTGTGCAGTAGGATTAATAACGACACAAGAACTTGCAGAAGAAATTCTTTCAAATGAAAGGGCTGACTTGGTTGCACTGGGAAGAGAACTTTTAAGAAATCCCTATTGGGTTTTGCATACATACACTTCAAAGGAAGACTGGCCAAAACAATATGAAAGAGCATTTAAAAACTAAGCCCCCAAAACTTGAGGGCTTAGTTTTATTCCTCACTTTCAATTCTTGCCGTAGAGACCACTCTATCTCCGTCTTCTAATTTCATAAGGGTGACTCCTTGAGTGTCTCTGTGCATTTTTGATATATCTTTTACTTTCATTCTTATCAAAATTCCGTTAGCAGAGATTATCATAAACTCATCTTCCGGTTGGACACACCTTATGGAGACGAGTTTTCCTGTTTTTTTGCTAAGTTTCATTGCAATTATTCCCTTACCTGCTCTTCCTTGGATTCTATATTCTTCTAAATCAGTTCTCTTGCCAAATCCCTTTTCTGTAACAGTCAAAACTTCTCCGTCAGGATGTACCAAATCCATTTCCACGACTTCATCGTCTTCTCTTAGCGATATAGCCATCACTCCTCTTGCAACCCTTCCCATTGGCCTTACATCTTTTTCGTTGAACCTTATCGCATATCCTTTGGCAGTACCTATTATTACCTCTCTTTCTCCATTTGTCAACTTTACATTTATGAGCTCATCATTTTCATCCAGAGTTATGGCAATTATTCCATTTCTCTTAATAGATTTAAATTCTTCAATGGAAGTTTTCTTTATTATGCCCTTTTTGGTACACATAAGGACATACTTTATGTCGTCTGACTTCTTAAGAGGAATAACTGCCGTGACCTTTTCACCTTGAGAAATCTGTATCAAGTTTACTATAGCAGTTCCTTTGGCTTGTCTCCCACTTTCAGGAATATCTATAGTCCTCAAACTATATACTTTCCCTTTATTCGTGAAAAACAACAGCCTATCGTGGGTAGTGGTTATGAATATATCTTCCACAAAATCATCTTCTCTGGTAGATATTCCTAAAATTCCTTTACCGCCTCTCTTTTGAGACTTATAGGTGTCAAGAGGCATCCTCTTTATATACCCGTAGTGGGTCATAGTAACTACTACATCTTCCAGCTGAACCAAATCTTCAAAATCTAATTCCTCTTCCTTTGCTACAATAACTGTCTTTCTTGGAGATGCGTATTTATTTTTTATTTCTAAAAGCTCTTTCTTTATTATCTCCAACACTTTCCTTTCATCTGCTAAAATCTCTTTCAACTCTTTTATCTTCTCTATGAGTTCTTTTAACTCATCTTCTACTTTTTGCCTCTCAAGCCCTGTCAGCCTTCCTAATCTCATGTCAACTATTGCTTGTGCTTGTTTATCGCTTAGTCCAAATCTCTTCATCAAATTTTCTTTAGCAATAGCTTCTGTTTTAGAACTTCTTATTATGTTTATCACTTCATCTATGTAGTCGAGAGCTATTTTTAAACCTTCCAAAATATGCGCTCTTTCTTCCGCTTTTTTCAAGTCAAATTTAGTTCTTCTTGTCACTACATCAGCCTGATGGTCTACGTACTTTTCAATAATCTGCTTGAGATTGAGTATTTTTGGCTCTCCATCTACCAGAGCTAACATTATAGCTCCAAAGGTCTGCTGCATCTGAGTATGCATGTACAATTTGTTAAGTATAACTTTTGGGTTGACATCCCTTTTTAGCTCTATTACAATTTTCATTCCATTCCTGTCAGATTCATCTCTTAAGTCAGCAATTCCCTCTATTTGCTTGTTGTGCACCAATTCAGCAATTTTTTCAATCAATTTAGCCTTTAAAACCATGTAAGGAATTTCTGTGATTACAATTCTCGTTTTGCCTTTGTGCTCTTCAATTTCCGCCTTTGCTCTGACGATAATTTTGCCTCTACCTGTCTCATACGTCTCCTTTATTCCGTCCCTACCTAGGATTATACCTCCTGTTGGGAAATCTGGTCCTTTAATGTACTTCATCAGTTCATCCACTGTGATGTAAGGGTTGTCTATATAGGCAACAATGCCATCTATAACTTCTACTAAATTGTGAGGAGGTATATTTGTAGCCATTCCTACTGCAATTCCTTGAGATCCGTTTACCAGTAAGTTTGGAAAGCGAGAAGGCAAAACCACGGGCTCTTTCAAAGTTTCATCAAAGTTTGGAACGAAATCTACAGTCTCCTTGTTTATATCTGTAAGCATTTCAAGAGCGATACGGGAAAGCCTAGCTTCTGTATACCTCATTGCGGCAGGAGGGTCTCCATCTATGCTGCCAAAATTTCCATGCCCGTCTATCAAAACCTCTCTCATGGAAAAGTCCTGTGCAAGCCTGACAAGCGTATCATATACAGCAGCATCTCCGTGAGGATGGTATTTCCCCAAAACTTCACCAACTACTGCTACGCTCTTTTTATAGGGCTTGTCTGGTGTCAAACCCATCTCATTCATGGCATAAAGAATTCTTCTATGAACAGGTTTTAAACCATCCCTCACGTCAGGAAGGGCTCTTCCTACAATCACGCTCATCGCATAATCAATATAGGAATTTCTCATCTCATCTTCTATATCAACAGGAATGACCTTGTCCATTTCTTCGTTCATCCATTTCACCTCTTCATATATCCAAATTCCTTACTGTCTTAGCATATTTTTCTATAAATTCTCTTCTGGGCTCTACTTTGTCTCCCATCAGTATAGTAAAAATTTCATCGGCAGCAATGGCGTCCTCAAGGGTGACTTTAAGCATTGTCCTTTTTTCTGGGTCCATTGTAGTTTCCCAGAGCTGGTCTGCATTCATTTCACCTAAACCTTTGTACCTTTGCACTACAATGTTTTCTCTCCCAATCTCACTCAAAATTTTATCCAATTCCCTGTCCGAATAAGCGTAGTAGACCTTCTTACCCTTTGTAATTTTATACAAGGGCGGTTGAGCAATGTATATATGTCCATTTTCAATAAGTGGCTTCATAAATCTGAAGAAAAATGTGAGAAGAAGCGTTCTTATGTGGCTTCCGTCCACATCGGCATCTGTCATTATAATCACTTTGTGATACCTTAACTTGCTTATATCAAAATCCTCTCCAATTCCAGTTCCAAGAGCAGTTATTATAGAGCGAATTTCTTCGTTAGAGAGAATTTTATCAAGTCGAGCTTTTTCCACATTTAAAATCTTACCTCTTAAAGGGAGTATTGCCTGGAATCTACTGTTTCTGCCTGCCTTAGCAGAACCTCCTGCCGAGTCTCCTTCTACTATGAAAAGCTCGCATTTTGAAGGGTCTTTCTCTGAGCAGTCCGCCAGTTTTCCTGGCAGGGCTGTATTTTCAAGAGCTGATTTCCTTCTTGTCAGTTCTCTCGCCTTTCTTGCTGCTTCTCTTGCTCTTGCAGCCTGCAGAGCCTTTTCAACAATTATTCTGGCAACAGAAGGATTTTCCTCAAGGTAAGCAGAGAGTTTTTCTGTAACTACTCCTTCGACAATAGACCTCATCTCAGGATTTCCGAGCCTCGTCTTTGTCTGCCCTTCAAACTGCGGATTTTTAAGCTTCACGCTGACTATAGCAGTAAGGCCCTCTCTTACATCCTCTCCCTGCAGATTTTTTTCTCCGTCCTTTATCATCCCATACTTTTTAGCATAATCGTTTATCACTTTGGTTAAAGCTGATTTAAAGCCTATTAAGTGTGTTCCTCCTTCTTTTGTGTCAATATTATTGGCAAAGCTGTATATGTTCTCATTGTAACTATCATTATACTGCATGCACACTTCTACTTCATAATCGGTGTTCTTTGCTTCCATGTATATCGGCTCTTCGTGGAGGACTTCTTTATTTCTGTTCAAATACTTTACAAAAGCTATAAGGCCCCCTTCGTAATTGAAGACTTCTTCCTTTCCATCTCTCTCATCTATAAGCTTTATATTTATGCCCTTGTTTAAAAAAGCCAATTCTCTCAATCTCTGGGCTAAAATATCATA
Source organism: Caldanaerobacter subterraneus (assembly GCF_004345675.1). Taxonomy (GTDB): domain Bacteria; phylum Bacillota; class Thermoanaerobacteria; order Thermoanaerobacterales; family Thermoanaerobacteraceae; genus Thermoanaerobacter; species Thermoanaerobacter subterraneus. Next base: position 24,158 of record NZ_SLWU01000012.1, read on the forward strand.
ATCAAATACAATTTCTTCAAAAATTTCCTTATCAGGTTTAAAAGTAATAATAGTCCCTGTCTCTTCAGTTTCCCCTATCACTTCAAGAGGAGTCTTTGGCACTCCTCTTTCATACACCTGCCTAAAAACCTTTCCCCTCTGCTTTACTATTACCTCTAACCTCTCTGACAAAGCATTAACTACAGAAACACCAACGCCGTGGAGCCCTCCAGAGACCTTGTAGGCATCGTTATTAAATTTTCCTCCAGCGTGAAGCATAGTAAGGGCTACTTCAACTGCGGGCTTGCCAACCTTTGGGTGTATATCTGTTGGAATACCTCTTCCATCGTCTTCCACTGTAATTGAATTATCTTTGTGAATAGTTACCACTATATTTTTGCAGTAGCCTGCCAGCGCTTCATCTATACTGTTGTCAACAACTTCATAAACCAGATGATGTAATCCCCTGCTGCCAGTAGAACCTATATACATCCCCGGCCTTTTTCTGACAGCTTCCAAACCTTCTAATATTTGTATTTGACTTGCAGTGTAAGTTTCATCCTTTGCCATAGTCCTGCCCTCCAAAAATTTATCCAACAGTTTTATTTTATCATTCTTTTTTAAATTGCTCAATTGAAAGAAAATTTCCCGGGAAATGTTTATTTTTATTATTCCCTATACTATAATATACTTAACAAATCTGCCTATATTATAATATACTTAAATTGAGGTGAATTCAATGGCCACATATGAAGATTTTTTAAAACTTGACATACGCGTGGGAAGAATAATTGAAGTGGAAGATTTCCCAAAAGCTAAAAAACCAGCCTACAAGTTAAAAATAGACTTTGGAGAGCTGGGCGTAAAAACCTCCAGCGCTCAAATAACAAAGCTCTACAAAAAAGAAGACTTGTACAACCGCTTAGTAGTCTGTGTTGTCAATTTCCCTCCGAAAAAAATTGCAGACTTCGTTTCAGAAGTATTAGTTTTGGGCGTTGACGATAAAGAGGAAAACGTCGTTTTACTTCAGCCAGAAAGAGAAGTAAAAGTAGGAAATAAAGTTTATTAAAGGTGGGGAAAAAGTGAAAGGGCTAGGGGTAGCAATAGGAAAATTAGTAAACATCTCCTGTAAAATTACAGGCAAAGGAGGAACTTCATTACCAGGTAAAATTGCCCTCATGGCAGATGACCACTTAATAAAAAAGCTGATAGAACCTTTAAAAGAAAACAAAGTAATAGTCACCGGAACTAATGGAAAAACTACTACTTCAGGGCTTATAGCTCACCTTCTTTCCTATTCCGGAAGAAAGGTAGTTCACAACAGAGAAGGGGCAAATATGAGAACAGGAATAGCCACTTCTCTTATAAAAAGCAGTAGTTTGACGGGCAATCTAGACAGAGACGCCGCAGTATTTGAAGTAGATGAGGCAAACTTGAGCTTTGTGGTAAATGAAATAAATCCAAATGTGGTTGTAATCACAAACTTCTTTAGAGACCAGTTAGACAGATTTGGTGAATTAGACCTTATTGTAAATAAGGTAAAAAAGGCTCTTTCAGACCTTTCCAAAGATTCTTTTGTCCTTTTAAACGCAGATGACCCCTTTACTGCCTCTATAGGAGAGGACTTAGAGGCAAAAGTTCTATACTATGGAATTGAGGATGATATAAAAAGTCTCAAATCTTCTTCCTTTGAGCAAAAATTTTGCCCTGTATGTGGCACAAAATACGAATACAAAAAGATATATTACGGCCACCTGGGAAACTACTACTGTCCAAACTGCGGTAAAAAGCGCCCTTCTCTTGATTTTAGAGCAAGTGATATATTTTTAAGCGAAGATGGAATAAAGTTTAAATTATCCTATAAAGATAAAATTTTTACAGTTAAAAGCAACTTGGTAGGTTTATACAATGTTTACAACATCCTTGCTTCCACATCTGCTGGAATGCTTCTTAATTTAGATGATTCTACTATTTTAAAGGCAGTAGAAAATTACTGGCCTATAGAAGGACGACTACAAAAAATCCAAATAAGAGGAAAAAAAGCTATAATAAATCTCATAAAAAACCCCGTAGGATTTGAAAGCACATTAAACATGCTCTCCCAATTTGACAAACCTCTAAACCTTCTTATCTTAATAAACGATAACTATGCGGATGGAAGAGATGTATCTTGGCTATGGGATGTAAATTTAGAAGAATTCTTATCAAAAGCTAAAGTAAACCACATAATAACCTCAGGGCTAAGAGCAGAAGACATGGCTTTAAGAGTGAAATATGCTGGCTTTGACACTGAAAGAATAAAGATAATGCCACTTAATGAAGCTGTAAAAGAAATCTTGGATATAACAAAAGAAGAGCTTATTGCAATCCTCCCAAATTACACTGCTTTACAAGACCTTAATAAATATCTCAAATCTCAGGGGGCATTAAAATGAAGCTAACTATTGGTCACATGTATCCCGACCTTTTAAACTTATACGGTGACAGAGGAAATATAATCGCTCTAAAAAAAAGATGTGAATGGAGAAAAATTGATGTAGAAATAAAGGAAATAAAGGCAGGAATAAATGAAAACTTTGCAGACATAGACCTTTTATTTTTTGGTGGAGGATCAGACAGAGAACAAAAAATAGTAAGCGAAGATTTGAAAAGTAAAAAGAAAAATTTAATAAAAGCAATAGAAGACGGCATGCCAGTTTTAGCAATATGCGGAGGGTACCAGCTTCTGGGAGAGTATTACAAGACTTTAGAAGGAAATAAAATAGAAGGGCTTGGAATTTTAGATGCTTACACTGTGGCAAGTAATAAAAGATTAATTGGAAATATTGTAGTGGAAGCCCATCTTTTTAATAAAGAATTTTACCTGGTAGGCTTTGAAAATCACTCAGGAAAGACTTTTTTAAGAAATTGTAGCCCTCTAGGCACAGTAATAATAGGATATGGAAACAATGGTGAAGATAAAAAAGAAGGCTGTGTATACAAAAATGTCTACGGCACATATTTGCACGGCCCACTTCTTCCCAAAAATCCGGAAATGGCTGACATATTGATTGAAACTGCTCTTTCTAGAAAATACGGGAAAATAAATTTTGAACCTCTGGAAGATTCCATTGAACAAAGAGCAAAAGAAGCTTTTATAAAAAGATTTATGAAAAAATAAACTGCCTCTATGCAGCCTATCAGACTGTTGACAAAATAAAAAAGTGGCATTTTGTGTGTAAATGCGACTTGTTGCCAAAGCGGTAACTAAACTTAGCGAGCTTAAGGAGCGAAGGCGGGGCGAGCAAAGCGAGCGGCCATCTGAGCCTGAAAGGCGAATTGGCCGGGACACCGCCTGAGCCCTTAAGCGAGCTTTAGTTTAGTCGCTTTGCAACTCTGGAGCATTAACACAAAATGCCACTTAAATAAGGGGAACTTTGTCAACAAGCCAATAAGCTGCCTTTATGCAGCCTATTTCACTACAATCTCATACTCTTCTACTTCTTCTCCATTTATTTTGACTTTTTTTACCTCATCAAAATTCTTTAGTACAAATCTATACTTTTTTGCTCCATCCTCATATCCAAAGTGCACTTTATCGAATTTTATATCAATTTCTCCATCGAAGTATTCAAACTCTATCTCAAAGAGGTTATACACTCCTTTCTTGTAATCAAGGGTTTTTCCATCATCCTCGTAGTGAACATATTTTCCTCTATTTCCCCTATATATCTCAACCACCTTCTCCTCTATTCTATCTTCTTCCACATATGAAAGGGGCTTTTGTTTTACAATTATAGCTCCTTCTTTTACAAAAACAGGAATTGTATCGATGGGAGCTTCTACTAAATAATAATTTCCCCCTTCGTACCTCTCTCCCATAAAATAGTCATACCAAATACCTGAAGGCAAGTACACTTCCCTTCTATCTTTGGAGGGGAGATATACTGGAGCTATGAGTAAATTTTGCCCAAGCATAAATTCGTCATAAATTTTGTGAGTATTCTCATCCTCCTGATACTCAAAAACTAGAGGTCTCATTACAGGATAGCCCTTCTTCGAGGCTTCATAAAACAAATCATAAATGTAGGGCAAAAGCTCATACCTTATTTTTATAAATTTTCTAGCAATATCCTCTGCCTTTTTTCCAAAAGACCACGGCTCTTGGTCTTTCGTCCCTATAGCAGAGTGAACTCTTAAAAAAGGAGTAAAAACAGCAGCTTCTATCCACCTTATGAAAAGCTCTTCACTGCAATCTCCCTCAAACCCTCCTACGTCAGCTCCCGCAAACGGTTGTCCAGACAGACCTACGTTCATAAGCATAGGCATCATCATGAGGAGGTGCTCATAAAGGCTTCTATTATCTCCTGTCCACATGGCAGCATATCTCTGTATTCCAGCAAATGCTGCTCTTGTGAGGATAAAGGGCCTTTCATTAGTTCTTTCCTTTAAAAGGCCTTCTTTAGTCGCAAGAGCCATGTAGTTAGCATATACATTGTGAGCTTCTCTGTGGCTTATTTTCTCCCCATCTAGAATATGGATATTATCTTCCGGCATAGTTTTTGTAGGAGTTTCAAAAACAGCTGGTTCGTTCATGTCATTCCATATCCCATCGATTCCATCTCTTACAAAATTAGCAATCTTTTCTCCCCACCATTTCCTCACCTTATCCTGCAGGAAATCTGGGAAGCAAGCCTCTCCAGGCCACACTTTTCCTACATATGTAATGCCATACTTATCCTTGACAAAATAATCATTTTCAATCCCTTCTCTATAAACAAAATACTCATAATCTCTTTTAACTCCCGGGTCAACAATTGTAACTACTTTAAATCCCATGCTCTTTAGATTTTTCAGCATTTCCTTATAATTTTTAAAAGTATCCTTGTTCCAGGTAAAAACCCTATACCCTTCCATATAGTCTATGTCTAAATAGATCACATCACAAGGTATGTCTTTTTCTCTGAAAGTCTTAGCTACTTCAAGCACTTTCTCCTGAGGAGTATAGCTGTATCTGCTCTGCTGGTTTCCTAAAGCCCACAAAGGAGGAAGTTCAATCCTTCCAGTCAAATATGTATAATTTTCTACTACCTCTTTTATGTCATTTCCGTAAATGAAGTAATAATTCATCTGCCCTCCATATGCCCCAAAATAATAGTACTCTTCGCTTTCTTCTCCCATGTTAAAAAAGCTTCTGAAGCTGTTGTCTAAAAAAATTCCATACGTATGCTTTTTATTCATTCCTATAAAAAAGGGATATGACTCATACAAAAGCTTGGTAGTTTGATTGTGAGTCATAAATTCGTCAGTATTCCACATTTCAAACTTTTCACCTTTTTTATCAAGATAACCAGCTTTTTCGCCAAAGCCGTAAAAATGGTCTTCTCTAAGCTTCTTATAACACCTAACCTTTGAGTCGCCTAACTTTACACCTTCCCCGTAATCTTCATTAATCACATCGCCATCTTTATCTTTAAAGGTGATAAAAAATGTTTTTTTATCTATTTCTACTTTGAGGTCTTTTGTAAGTACAAGCACCTTGTCTTTGCTTTCCTCTACATTGAAATCAGGAATGTCATATTTTTTCTTTTCTATGGCAATTGTATCTCTTCTCTTTTCTTCCTTGTCAGTGACAAAAATGTTGACTATCTTGTCTGTTATCACTCTCAACTCTAATTTTTTGCCTTCGGATCTAACTACAATTCCCTCAACAGTTCTTTGAAGCATCTTAAGCCTCCTCATTCGAATATTTTGTGAGCTCTTTTTATCAGCGTTACAGCTGAGATAGGAGATAGATAAATGATACTTTTTTTATCCCTTTCAGTCAATATGAAAGATTTTGGTTTTTCTTTCGAAATATTTACAACAAATCCCTCTTCTTCAGCAATCTTTAAAAATTGAAGGGTTATGGAGGAAGTAGAGACAATATTCATGTCAAAAATTCCGATGATTTCTTTGTCCGGTACTACTACGTCTCCACCTAAATGAATGTACATTTAAAAAACCCCCTATTCTCTCATGACAATTCCATCATAAATTTTAAAACAACAGTCTCCCTCTACATCTGACTTTGAAGTGTGGGTGATAAAAGACTGAAAGCCTTCAAGCTTTTTTAAAATGTATTTCTTTCTGTTATCGTCCAACTCCGACATCACGTCATCCAAAAGCAAAACAGGCTTTTCTCCAGTCTCTTCTTCTAAAATCTCTAGTTCTGAAAGCTTGAGGCACAGGGCAGCTGTCCTTTTCTGCCCTTGTGACGAATACACCCTAGAATCATATCCATTTATCAATATCTTAAAATCTTCCCTATGAGGACCCACTTGTGTAGACAGATATTTTAAATCTAGGGTCAAACTTTTAGTCAGCCTATTTTTTAACTTTTCTCTTATGAGATTTTCTTCGTGCACTTCCTTTACTCCTGCGCTGTTTAAATATATGATTTCCAACTTTTCATTAGAAATTTCCATTAAAAATTTTGACATGCTATTTTTTAATTTCTCAAGGTAATTATTTCTCACCTTTATTATTCTAGCTCCATACTCTGCCAGCTTTTCATCAAATATTTCCAATAAATCTTCTCCTTTTCCTTCTTCTTTTATCTTTTTAAGCAAGCTATTCCTGTTAGATAGGGTTTTATTGTACTGAAGAAGGTCAAAAAAATAATTTTTGTCAATGACGGAAATGCAAGCATCTAAATATTTTCTTCTGCGGGAAGGCCCTTCTTTTATTATCTCTATGTCCTCAGGGGAAAATATAACTGTCAAAAAGTGCCCCAAAATCTCTCCTGTGCTCTTTAACTTATTGCCATTTACTTTAATAACCTTGTTTCCATTTACCTTATACCCAAATTCTATTTTCTTTTCATAAAAATCCGCACTTCTGACTAGACCTCTCACGTAAAAATACTCTTCATCAAATTTCACAAGCTCAGACATTTTACTTCCTCTGAAGGACCTTCCCATGCTGAGAAGCCTTATTGCCTCTAAAAGATTGCTCTTCCCTTGTGCATTTAGCCCATATATCAAATTGACTCCTTCACAGAATTCTAATTTTTGCTTTTTTAAATTTCTAAAATTGTCTACAAAAATTTCCTTTAAGTACAAGATGGACTCCTCACTTTATCACAAAAGTCTTTCCTTCCACTTCAATTATATCATTTTTATAAAGTTTCCTTCCTCTTTTAAGCTCTATAACTCCGTTTACCTTTACTTTTCCTTCTTGGATAAATCTCTTTGCTTGTCCACCTGTATCGCACACCTTTGCATACTTCAAAAACTGTCCCAAAGTTATATACTCTGTTTTGATGGGAATCTCTATCATCAAATAACACCTCTTAGTTAAGCTTCACCGGCAGTATCATGTAGAGGTATTCCTTTTCCCCCACTGGTTTTATTATTAGCGGATTTATGCTGTTTATGAAGTAAAGATTTACTTCTTCTTCATTAATTGCCTTGAGCGCATCAAGTAAATATCTAGAGTTAAAAGCAATCTCTAGAAGCATTCCTTTAACTTCCACTTCCAACTTTTCTGACATACTTCCTTTTTCCGAACTTGAAGAAATCACAATAAAGCTATCTCCTATTTCAAATTTTACTAAATTGTTCTTGCTCTCAGCAATTAGAGATGCCCTTTCAAGGCTTTCCATAAACACATCTTTATTTATAGTGATCTCTGTCTTAAAATCTTTAGGGAGCACAGCGTTGTAGTTTATAAAACTCCCTTCAAGAAGCCTTGAGATGACTTTAGTGTTATCAATCTGGAAAAGCACCTGGTTGGAAGTGTGGTATATTATTACCTCTGTCTCTTCATCTTCCAATATCCTTGAAATTTCATCGAGGGTATCTCCCGGAATGACAAGAGAGTACTTCTCCGCTTCTTCGTCAAAAAAGGACTTTTCCGACTTATAAGAGTATATGGCCATTCTAAATCCGTCCAATGCCACTGCTTTAAGCTCATTTGGAAATACTTCAAAAAGTACCCCTGTTAGAATTGGCCTAGTCTGCTCTTCTGAGACGCAAAAAACTGTCTTTTTTATCAAGTCTTTGAGGATTGATTGGGGAAGTTTAAATGACTTTTCTCTTGATACTTCAGGTATTTCAGGAAATTCTTCTGGATTGCTTCCTGCAATTGAGAAGTTTATGTCTCCTGAAACCACATTTACAGTATTCTGTGAATCGCTTTTTACTTCCACTTCTCCTTCAGGCAATTTTTTTACGAGGTCACTAAAAATCCTTGCTGGAACAACTGTCTCCCCCTCTTCTTCAATAACTGCGGGTATTTGACACTCTATCCCTATCTCGAGGTCAGTACCTGAAAGCTTTATGACATTGCCTCTTGCTGTTATTTTTATTCCTTGCAATATGGGAAGGGTGGTACGGGAGGATACCCCCCTTATGGCTATATTGACGCCTTCCAACAATGAATTTTTATCACACACAAATTTCATATTTTTCACTCCTGTTTTTGAGAATATTTTTTGAAGGCCTAGCATATAATATTTTTGTACAACAAAATCTAGTAGTAGTAAGAGTAGAGATTGTGAATTTGTTAGTATAAGATTTATAGGTTGTGATGTGTGGTTTTAATAATGTGGATAAAATGAGGACAAACTTTAAAAATTATCGACATTATTCACAGAAGGCGAATTTTAAAACATATAAACAAGGTTATCCCTGTTTATATGTTAATAACCTTTTATCCTTTTTTTAAGTTCTTCAATCTGCCTTGCAAGGGATTCATCCTGCTTTATTTCATTTGAAATTTTTTCATAGGCGTGTATGACCGTGGTGTGGTCTTTTCCAAATTCTTCTCCTATTTTTGGAAGAGAGAGGTCTGTGAGTTCTCTTGCCAGGTACATAGCTATTTGCCTAGGATATGCGATATTTTTTGTCCTCTTTCTTGACCTAAAATCTTCTAACTTTATGTTGTAATATTTGCACACTTCTTCTTGAATGAGCTTTACTGTTATTTCTCTTGTTTTGTTAGACACAATGTCTTTTAACGCATGCTTGGTGAGCTCTAGGTCTATGTTTGACTTTGTAAGAGTTGCAAAGGCAACTATCCTTATTAAAGCTCCTTCCAATTCTCTTATGTTTGACTGTATTTTTTCTGCAACATAAGCTAGCACTTCATCCGGGATATTGAGGTTTTCTGATTGAGCTTTTTTCTTAAGTATTGCCACTCTAGTTTCATAATCTGGTGGCTGAATGTCAGCTATAAGGCCCCATTCAAACCTCGACCTTAACCTTTCTTCTAAAGTCGGAATCTCTTTTGGGGGTCTATCGCTTGATATAACTATCTGCTTATTTGCTTCGTACAGGGTATTAAATGTATGGAAAAATTCCTCTTGAGTTCGTTCTTTATTTGCTATGAATTGAATATCATCTATTAGTAGGACATCAATATTTCTATACTTATTGCGGAATTCTTCGTTTTTATCGTCCTTGATGGAGTTCACCAGCTCATTTGTAAACGTTTCGGACGTTACGTACATTATTTTGTAACCTGCGTGGTTCTTGTTGATGAAGTGTCCTATAGCGTGCATTAAGTGAGTTTTTCCAAGTCCAACTCCTCCATAAATGAAAAGAGGGTTGTACGCTTTTGCTGGAGATTGAGCTACTGCAAGGCATGCGGCATGGGCTAGTTTATTGCTATTTCCTACGACAAATGTGTCGAAGGTGTACTTTGGATTTAGAGTAGACAAAAGAGTTGATTCGGACGAATTTTCTCTTTCAATTGACTCTTTTATCTCTCTGTATTCTTCTTCGTCTTCTGAAAGTATCTTTATTTCTATAAACCTATTTGTGACTTTGGAAGCTGCATCGTAAATTATATTAATATATCTTCCATTTATTATATTTTTTGTAAATGTGTTAGGAGTGCTCAAAAACAAGGTGTCTTCTGCAAAGGCTAAAGGCTTTATGTGAACAAGCCAAGTATTGTAGCTGGTGGGGGTTAGCTCACTTTTTATAACTTCTACTATCCTCTCCCAAATTTGACGGTAATCACCATACATTGTATGACCTCCTAGGCTAAAGAATAATGTGGATAATTTAATTAAAAAGGGTGGCATACTATATTATCGACACAACTATTTTGTGGATAAGTAATTTTTAATTTTGTTGAAATCGCTTTTTGAAAAAACAGTTTTCAAGGTCCTGTTGATAAAATAGCTGTATATAAAAAATGCGACAAAAAAATTGACCTATCGCCGTTTTTTAAAAATAAAATAGGTCCATTAACACTGAAATAACAACTTATCCACAAACTTATCAACAACCTGTGAATAAGTTGTTATATTTGTGGCTACAATTTATTTAAGTTATCAACAGGTTTACTTCTATAATAGCAAATTATCAACAGATTATCAATAAGAAAAAATTTTTTATCTACATCTTCCTGTAGATAATTTCTGACCTGTTGATAAAGTCTTTGTTGACATCATATCCAATTAACGTTATAATTTTTATAGCATTTTTTAGGTTCTAGGAGGGGTAGTGATGCTTCGCACTTATCAACCTAAAAAAAGACATAGAAAGAAAGTCCACGGGTTCAGAAAAAGGATGTCTACAAAAGCAGGAAGAAACGTATTAAAAAGAAGAAGATTAAAAGGGAGACACAGACTTACAGCTTAAGGCCGGAATGGCCTTTTTTGCCATGTGGAGGTATAGATGAGGGAAAAGTTGACGAAATTGAAAAAGACACAGGAGTTTAAAAGAGTTTACTCCAATGGAAAAACTGTTGCCAATCGTTTTATAGTTATGTACTACATGCCAAATGGGTTACAGGTCAACAGAGCTGGATATTCTGTGAGTAAGAAGATTGGTAAAAGTGTAGTGAGAAATAGGGTAAAGAGGCTTTTGCACGAAAGTTTCCGGCTTTTAAATTCCAATCTCAGGCAAGGTTATGATGTGGTTTTTGTGGCGAGGGGCAAGATTGCGGAGGCTGACTTTCATACTTTAAAGGAGTCTATAGAAAAATTGCTCAAAAAGACACCCTTGTATGAGGAGAAAGAAAGATGAAAAATTTTGTAATTTTTTTAATAAGATTGTATCAAAAGTATATTTCCCCTATGAAGCCAAGGACCTGTAGATTTTATCCTACTTGCTCTCAGTATTCTATAGAGGCTATTTCTAAATATGGACTTTTAAAGGGTGGATTGATGTCAATTTGGAGGATTTTGAGGTGTAATCCCTTTAACCCTGGAGGATACGACCCTGTAAAATAACTGTTTTGGAGGTATACTATGGCAACAATTGCTATGTATTTAGGACAGCTTTTAGAGTTTATTCACCATTACGTGGGCAATTACGGCGTAGCTATAATAGTCTTTACAGTTTTCATAAGAATTCTTCTTTTGCCTTTTTACATTCAGCAGATGGCTATGATGAAGAAAATGAAAGAAATACAACCTTTGGTGGAAGAGCTCAAGAAGAAGTACGGCAAGGACCCCCAAAAACTCAATATGGAAACCATGAAGCTTTATCAGGAGAAAAAGATAAATCCTTTTGGTGGTTGTCTTCCAATGCTTTTGCCTTTAATAATTTTATGGCCGCTTTTTACGATGCTTAGAACCTATCCAGCCTTTTCGACAGCATCTTTTTTGTGGATGCACAGCCTAGCTGAGAGAGACCCTTATTATATAATTCCAATTTTAGCTACAGTAACTACTTATATATCTTCTGCTATGGTCGCTACAGATAAGAGTCAGAACTCTATGAATATAATGATGTCTCTTTTCATGGGTTGGATTACTGTCACATTGCCGGCTGGAGTGGGGATTTATTGGGTTACGAGCAATATATTCCAGATAGTTCAGCAGTATATTTTCATGAGGGAGACCAAAACGCTCAAGGGGGAATCCTGAATTGAAAGAATTAATAAGAACTGGTAAAACAGTGGAGGAGGCCATAAATCTTGCGCTTAAAGATTTTGGCGTCCCGAGAGATATGGTAGAAGTGGAAGTGCTGGATGAAGGGGGAAAAGGTTTTCTAGGCCTTATCAGCAAGCAGGCCATTGTAAAAGTAGTTTTAAAAGACGTGATAAAGGAGTCTGCTAAAAATTTCCTAAAACAGGTAATAGATGCGATGAAACTGGATATCACTTTTGAAATTGAGGAGACAGAGGATACTATAAAGTTCAATTTGCAAGGCAAGAATGTGGGACTGCTTATAGGAAGAAGAGGAGAGACATTGGATGCTTTGCAGTACTTAGTAAATGTGGTGGCAAGCAAATACAAAGGGTATGAGAGATACAGAAGGATAATTTTAGATGCAGGAAATTACAGAAAAAGAAGAGAAGAAACTCTCACTCGACTTGCTAGAAAGCTTGCTAAAAAGGTGATGGAGACAAAGGAGAGCATAGAGCTAGAGCCCATGACTCCTAATGAGAGAAGAATAATTCATTTAGCTTTGCAAGACCACCCCTATGTGGAGACCTATAGCGAAGGAGAGGAACCCAACAGAAGAGTTATAATTGCTTTGAAATGAGCCCTTTTGCGGGGTCTTTTTTATTTTTTCTTGATTGAAAAGATTGAAAAATTGGTATATTATTTTATGTGATTGTGAAGTTAGCTGAGGCTGGTGATGGAAATGGAATTTGATACAATTGCAGCTATCTCTACTTTCCCTGGAGAAGCGGGAATTGGAATAGTGAGAATAAGTGGAGATGAAGCTTTAGAAATAATTTCAAAAATTTTTAGACCTTTCAGAAAAAAAGATATAAAATCTGTTAAAAGCCACACTATCCACTATGGTCATATTGTAGACCCTGAAACGGGTGAAGTTTACGATGAAGTGCTGGTAACTGTCATGAGGAAGCCCAATACTTACACTAGAGAAGATGTAGTGGAAATTAACTGCCATGGGGGTATAGTAGTAAGCTCAAAGATTTTAGAACTGGTTTTAAAACATGGAGCGCGCCTTGCTGAACCAGGGGAGTTTACTAAAAGAGCTTTTTTAAATGGGAGGATTGATTTGTCACAGGCAGAAGCTGTGATTGATATTATAACATCTAAAACTATGCTTGCTAATAGATATGCTCAAAAGCAGCTGGCAGGGGTTTTGGGGCAGAAGATGAAAGATTTGAAAAACAAGATAATGGAACTTTTGAGTCATCTTTTGGCTTTGATTGACTTTCCTGAAGAGGATGTGGAAGAGCTTGAAAGAGAGGAAATTAAAAGAAGGGCAAAAGACATATTAAATGACATAGAATATTTGATTGCTTCTTCTGAAAGCGGAAGGATAATAAGGGAAGGGCTCAAGACAGCTATAATAGGAAAGCCTAATGTGGGGAAGTCCTCTCTTTTAAATGCTCTTTTAAAGCAAAATAGAGCTATAGTCACTGACATCCCTGGGACCACAAGGGATGTAATAGAGGAGTACATGAATATAAAAGGAATTCCAATAAAGCTCATAGACACTGCAGGAATAAGGCATACAGATGAACTGGTGGAAAAAATAGGAGTGGAAAAGAGCAAAGAAGTACTGGCAGAAGCTGACCTTATTTTATTTGTTTTGGATGCTTCAAGAGACCTTACAAAAGAAGATTATGAGATCTTTGATATTCTTTCGGGAAAGAATATAATATTTGTTCTCAACAAAGTAGATCTGCCTAAAAAAATTGATGAAGAGGAGTTAAAAAAATTAGTAGGAAATGGTATAATAGTAGAGGTTTCTACTGTAGAAAGGACAGGACTTGACAAGCTGGAAAGCGAGATATACAATTTGGTATTCAAAGGGAAGGTTTCTGCTACGGAGGAAGAGATAATTACAAATGCAAGGCACAGGGAAGTGCTAATAAACGCAAAAAAACACATGGAAAGCGTCATAGAGGCAATTGAAAAAGGTTATAGCGAAGATTTAATAACGATTGATGTAAATGGAGCGCTAAATGAGATAGGAAAGATTACAGGTGAGACGGCAACAGAGGACGTGATAAATCAGATCTTTGAAAGATTCTGTGTAGGAAAGTAGGTGGAGGTATGAGGTATATTGCAGGAGAATATGATGTATGCGTTGTTGGATTGGGACATGCGGGAAGCGAAGCAGCTCTCGCTTCTGCAAGGCTGGGACTTGCAACGGTTGGCTTTGCGACAAATTTAGATGCTATAGCTCTTATGGCCTGCAATCCATCTATAGGTGGCCCTGCTAAGGCACAGTTGGTAAGGGAAATAGATGCTTTAGGGGGAGAAATGGCTGTAAATACAGACAAATCTCTCCTTCAAATGAGGACTTTAAATACCAGCAAGGGTCCTGCTGTCAGGTCTTTGAGAGCACAGGTGGACAAGAAACTGTATCAGGCGAATATGAAGCACACTTTAGAAAGGCAGAAAAATCTGGATATAAAGCAGGCGGAGATTGTAGATATTTTAGTGGAAAATAATAAGGTAGTAGGTGTTGTGACAAAACTTGGAGCTATTTATAAATGTAAAGCCTGCATAATAACTACAGGAACTTTTTTGAGAGGCAGAGTCATAATAGGAGAGGTTGGATTTGAAAGCGGTCCAAGTGGCCTTTTCCCGGCGAAGGAGTTGTCAGAAGCTATAAAGAGATTGGGTTTTAAAATGATGAGATTCAATACGTCCACTCCTCCCAGAGTTGATAAAAGAACTGTCGATTTTTCTAAGATGATTATGCAACCTGGCGATGAGGTTATAACTCCATTTTCTTTCATGCATGATAAGATTGAGATAGAGCAGATTCCCTGCTGGCTCACCTACACCAATGAAAAAACTCACAAAATAATAAGGGATAATATACACAGAGCTCCTCTGTACACCGGAGAAGTAGAAGGAGTGGGAGTTAGGTATTGTCCTTCCATTGAGGATAAAGTGATGAAATTTCCCCACAGAGACAGGCATCAGATTTTTGTGGAGCCAGAGGGAAGAGATACTTACGAAATGTACATTCAGGGATTGTTTTCTAGCTTCCCTGAAGACCTTCAGATGGAAATTCTAAGTACTATTCCTGGACTTGAGAATGCGAAGATTATGAGGCCAGCCTATGCGATAGAATACGACTGTATAGATCCTACTCAGCTTAAAGCTACGCTTGAGACAAAGTTGGTAGAAGGATTGTATTTTGCAGGACAGGTGAATGGAACTTCTGGCTACGAAGAGGCAGCAGCACAAGGGCTCATGGCTGGCATAAATGCAGCTTTAAAAATCTTAGGAAAACCGCCTCTAATTCTAGATAGGTCTCAGGCTTATATAGGAATTTTGATAGACGATTTAGTTACAAAAGGTACAAATGAGCCTTACAGGATGCTTACTTCAAGAGCTGAGTACAGATTGATTTTAAGGCAGGACAATGCGGACTTCAGATTGACTGAGATAGGAAAAGAAATAGGGCTTGTGACGGAAGAAAGGTATGAGAAATTTTTGAGGAAGAAAATACAGTTAGAAAAAGAGATGATGAGACTCCCCACTGTCATGGTGAGGCCGACAGAAGAAGTAAACAACTTTTTAATTTCAAGGGGAAGTACTCCTTTAGTTTCAGGAGTTGACCTGTACACCTTATTGAAAAGGCCTGAAATTGACTACAAATCCACTAAATTTTTGGACCCAACAAGGCCTGATGACATTTTGGATAGCGTTGCGGAGCAGATAGACATAAACATAAAATACGAGGGCTATATTTTAAAACAGTTAAGGCAGGTAGAGCAGTTTAAAGCAATGGAGAATAAAAAAATCCCAGAGGACATAGATTACTATCAAGTTCATGGGCTCAGCAATGAAGCAAAAGAGAAACTTTCAAAGATAAGGCCTACTTCTGTTGGACAGGCATCCCGTATTTCAGGGGTTTCTCCTGCTGATATTTCTGTGCTTTTAATATACCTACAACAGATGAGGAGAAAGAGGTCCGATGAAGCAAAAATCAATTGAAATGCTAGTACAAGGAGCGAGTAGTTTAGGGATTACTTTGGAAATGTTCCATGTGGAACATTTCCAAAAATTTTATTCTCTTTTATTGGAATGGAATCAAAAGATGAATTTAACGGCAATTACTGAGGAAGAGGAAGTTGTGATAAAGCATTTTTTGGACAGCCTTTCTGTTATAAAAAGCGGCAAAATAAAAGGGGGAGAAAAAGTTATAGATATAGGAACAGGGGCTGGATTTCCAGGGATTCCTTTAAAAATAGTTTTTCCTGAAATTGGACTTACTCTTCTTGAAGCATCCAAAAAGAAAGTAAATTTTTTAAATTTCCTTTCTCAAGTTCTTCTTTTTGAGGGTATTGAAGTAATACACGGAAGAGCAGAAGAACTGGGAAAAGTTGAAAGGTTTAGAGAAAAATTTGATATTGCTACTGCAAGAGCCGTGGCTCCTCTCAATATTTTACTGGAATATGCTGTTCCTTTTGTGAGGGTGGGAGGACATTTTATTGCGATGAAGGGAAGAGATATAGAAGAAGTATATCAGTGCAAGAATGCTTTAGAAGAGCTTAAATGCGAGATTGAAGATGTGATTGAAGTGAGGCTTCCTTTTAGTGATATTCTTCACCATTTGATTGTAGTGAAAAAGGTTGATGTCCTGCCTTCAAAGTATCCTCGAAGGGAAAAAGCCATAAGGACAAAACCTTTGTAATATAGGCGCTTACCTTTTGTGGGCGCTCAGTTTGTTGACAAAGTCTTTCTTATTTAAGTGGCATTTTGTGTTAATGCTCCAGAGTTGCAAAGCGACTAAACTAAGGCTCACTTTTCGGGCTCAGGCGGGGTACCGGCCAATTCGCCTTTCAGGCTCAGGTGGCCGCTCGCTTTGCTCGCCCCGCCTTCGCTCCTCAAGTTCGCCAAGTTTAGTTACCGCTTTGACAACAAGTCGCATTTACACACAAAATGCCACTTCTTTATTTTGTCAACAGTCTGGGCGCTTACCTTTTGTGGGCGCTTTTTTATTTTAAGTTTTAATTTTAATTTGAGGGACAGCTTTTTATGTTATAATTCATTATATAGATGTTGATAGAATGAGGGATGGAAATGAAAAAATTTCGCGCTAGCCTGCTTGTTGCGAGAGTTGTGATTGTAGAGAATAACAGGGTTTTGCTTGTGAAACACAGTGATGGAGAAAATGAGGCGTGGGTTTTTCCAGGAGGGAGGGTTGAGGAAAATGAATCTGTTGCAGCTGCAGCTATTAGAGAATGCAAAGAAGAGACAGGTTATGATGTAAAACTTCATGGAGTTTGCTATATTCAGGAATACGACATATACTATGTCACCTACTTTTACTCTACAATTATAGGCGGAGAAATGAAATTAGGAGAAGATCCCGAACTGCCAAAGGAGAAGCAGGTTTTAAAAGAGGTCAAGTGGGTGGATTTTGAAGAATTAAAAAATTACAAAGTGTATCCCAGAAAGCTGGCAGACCTCATACAGAGGGAAGGATTTCTAGATTGCTTAATTCCAATACCTGAAACTTTTTTATAATTTTAGAAGGATTTTCCTTATTTTTGTCGAATATATAATTTAAAGGGGAAGAGTAATGGAGTGGGGTGTTAGAAATGGTGTCCAATAAGGCTTTAGAGATTGTCTATTTGCCTATTGAAGCTATAAGGCCTAACCCGTACCAGCCTCGCAAAACTTTTGATATAGAAAATTTAGAAGAATTGGCTGAATCCATTAAAATTTACGGGGTGCTGCAGCCTATTACAGTGAGAATGGTGGGCAACAATTCCTATGAATTGGTAGCTGGGGAGAGAAGGTTAAGAGCCTCTAAATTAGCAGGGCTTAAAGAAGTTCCTGCAATAGTCATCAATGCTCACGACCAAGATTCTGCAATTTTGTCTTTGATTGAAAATTTGCAAAGAGAAAATCTCAATTTTATTGAAGAAGCTCAGGCCTACTACAATTTAATAAATGACCATCATCTCACGCAGGAACAACTTGCAAAAGTGCTGGGGAAAAGCCAGTCCACAATTGCCAATAAACTTCGCATCTTAAAACTCAGCAAAGAAGTACAGGAAAAACTTTTAGAGAACGATTTGACAGAAAGACATGCTAGGGCACTTTTGAGGCTTCCTGATGAGGAACTTCAGAAAAAGGCATTGGAAGTTATAGTAAAAAAGAAGCTCAATGTGAGTCAAACAGAAAAATTAGTCCAGGAAATGATTGATAAGATAACAAAAAGGCCAGAGGTTTCTCAAAAGAATGGAAAGAAAATGATGAAGTTTTACAAAGACATTAGAATTTTTGTCAACACTATTAAACAGACTGTGGAGGCCATGAAAAGGTCTGGTGTGAATGCCGAGTACACACAAAGAGAAGAGGATGAGTATTTGGAATTTGTAATAAGAATTCCTAAAAAATAAATTAAATTTCACCCCCTGTTAGATGTTCCATGTGGAACATTATTATAAACAATGATATAATAGACGTGAGAAGGTGGTCCTGATAAACAGGGGGTGGAAAAGTGGGAAAAGTAATTGCTGTTGCTAATCAAAAAGGAGGAGTAGGTAAAACCACTACTGTTGTAAATTTGGGATATGCGTTGGCGGTCAAAGGGAAAAAAGTTCTTTGCATAGATATAGACCCACAGAGCAATATGACAAGCGGTTTTGGAGTAAATCCAGCTTCTTTAGATTACACTACATATACTTTGTTAATTGACGAGGAAGAAATAGAAAATGCCATATTAAAGCTTGAACAGTACGGATTGGATATTGTACCTTCGAGTATACAGTTGGCAGGAGCAGAGATTGAACTTGTGCCAATGATTTCCAGGGAATACAGATTGAAAAAGGCTATAGAAAGCGTGAAAGAAAAATACGACTATATTCTTATAGATTGTCCTCCTTCATTGGGGCTCTTGACAATAAATGCTCTCACAGCTGCTGATTCTGTAATTGTGCCAATACAGTGCGAATATTATGCCTTGGAAGGCCTGACTCAGCTTATGAATACTATAAACCTGGTGAAAAAAAGTTTAAATCCTTCTTTGGAGATTGAAGGAGTAGTTCTTACGATGTTCAATGCTCGGACAAACCTTTCTATTCAAGTAGTGGACGAGGTAAAAAAATTTTTTAAAGAGAAGGTGTACAGGACTATTATTCCCAGGAATATAAGGCTGGGGGAAGCCCCAAGTTATGGAAAGCCAATTTCCCTCTATGACCCTACTTCCAAAGGGGCTGAAGCATATGAAGATTTGGCTGAAGAAGTAATAGAAAGGGCTGGAATATAAAATTTTAAAAGGTGGTGTTAGAGTGGCGGGGAAAAAAGGTCTGGGAAGAGGCTTGCAGGCGCTTATTCCGGAATACAGAGAGGAAGAGGCTCAAGGGGTAGAAACGGTTCAGATAGATAAAATATTTCCTAATCAATACCAACCGAGAAAGCATTTTGACGAAGAAAGTTTAAGGGAATTGGCAGATTCTATAAAGGAACACGGTATTGTACAGCCATTGGTTGTAAGAAGGCAGGGAACGGGCTATCAGCTGGTGGCAGGAGAAAGGAGATGGCGAGCGGCAAAAATTGCAGGGTTAAAGGAAGTTCCGGTTATAATTAGAGATTTAGATGACTTACAGGTTATGGAAATTGCTCTCATTGAAAATCTCCAAAGAGAAGATTTAAATCCCATTGAAGAAGCAAAAGCATATAAGACTTTGATGGAACAGTTTAATTTGACTCAAGAGGAAATTGCCAAAAAAATAGGAAAGAGCAGGTCAGTCATTGCTAACAGCATAAGGCTTTTGAATTTGGACGACAGGGTGCAGGAAATGCTGATAGAAGGGAAAATAACAGTGGGACATGCAAAGGTGATTTTATCTATAACGAGCAAGACTCTTCAATATGAAGCAGCAAAAAAGATAGTGGAAGATGGACTCAATGTAAGGGAAACAGAAAAACTCGTGAAAACTCTCCTCAGTAGAAGTGAAAAGACAAAAGAAAAAAGAAAAGATAAAAGAATAGATGTACATATAAGGGAAATAGAAGATAATCTCTGCAGTCTATTAGGAACAAAAGTTCAGATACTTCAAAAAGGGAAAGAGAAAGGCATTATACAGATTGAGTATTATGGTGAAGAAGACCTGACTAGAATTTTGGATATTATTTACGGTTTTGAAAAGTGATAATAATATGCTTTGCAAATTGATACAAAAGTTGGAGAGGGACTTTTATAAGGTCCCCTAATTTATTTTTGTTGTCAAGGATTATGAATAGGTATAAAATTATAGTAGAAGGTAATCCCTTTGAAGATGTAAGTGCATATATTAAATTAAAGAAAATAATTAAAAGGGGAATTGGGGAATGATATATTTTGACAATGCTGCTACTACCTGGCCTAAACCTGAAGAGGTATATTTGGAAGTAGACAGAATGTTGAGAAACTGTGGCAATCCGGGAAGAGGAGGCCACAGAATGGCTTTGGAGGCCAGCAGGGTAATTTTTGAAGCGAGGCAAGAGATAGCTTCTCTTTTCAATATCAAAGACCCTATGAGGGTAGTTTTTACATTAAATACCACAGAAGCGTTGAACATAGCTCTAAAAGGCGTGTTAAAAGAAGGAGACCATGTGATAACATCCAGTATGGAACATAATTCCGTCGCACGACCCTTGAGCAGACTAAAGGAACAAGGAGTAGAAGTTACAATAGTCAAAGGGAGCGAAGAAGGAAAGATTGACCCTGAGGATATTAAAAGAGCCGTAAAAAAGAACACAAAAATGATTGCAATTACTCACGCTTCTAACGTCACAGGTACTATCATGCCAATTGAGGAGATAGGAAATATTGCCCGGGAAATGAATTTAATTTTTTTAGTGGATGCCGCTCAGACAGCAGGAGTTTTACCTATAGATGTCGAAAAATATAATATAAGTTTGCTGGCTTTCCCAGGGCATAAGGGACTCTATGGACCCCAGGGTACAGGCGGGCTTTATGTCAAAGAAGGTATAGAGCTTGTTCCATTAAAAGAAGGAGGTACAGGAAGTAGGTCTGAACTTACACTTCAGCCCGATTTGATGCCCGACAAGCTGGAAAGTGGGACATTGAACACTCCGGGTATCGCTGGCCTTAAAGAAGGAGTGAAGTTTGTAAAAAAAGTAGGCGTAAATTCAATTAGGGAGCATGAGCTCAAACTTACAGAATTGCTTATAGAGGGCCTGAGAGAGATAAAAAAGGTGAGAGTTTACGGTCCTCAAGAAATAGATGATAGAGTGGGGGTAGTTTCAATAACGGTAGAAGGGATGGATGTTGGAGAAGTAAGCCATATACTGGATAGAGAATTTGACATTGCTACAAGGGCAGGGCTTCACTGTGCACCACTGGCTCATTCTACTATAGGTACTTTAAAGAGCGGAACTTTGAGGTTTGGGATTGGATACTTTAACACGGAAGAGGAAATAATTAAAGCGGTAGAAGCTATTGAAACAATTATTCAAAAAAACTTTTAAAGAACTGGAGGAGAGGATATGCAGAACTTTTTAGAACTTGTATACAGCAATCTTCCACTTTTTACATTGGCACTGGCGGTTTTAGCAATCTTTGAGTTGATATTGATATTGATTTTGAATGCCAAATTTTTAAAGATTAAAAGGACTTATGAAAAAGTCATAGACACTCTGCAAAAAGGAGATATTTTTGACCTTCTTCAAAGAATTTTAGTTGAGAAGGAAGAGATAAGAAATGACATCAATCAAATAAGAGTAAAAGTAAATGCTCTAGAAAAAGAGGGGAGAAGGGCCATTAAAAAAGTGGGGATAGTGAGGTACAATGCTTTTCCAGATGTAGGTTCTGATTTGAGTTATTCTATTGCTCTCTTGGATGAGGAAGACAATGGAGTAGTTCTATCGGGTATTTATGGGCGAAATGAGACGGCTACTTTCGCAAAACCTATAGAGAGAGGGCATTCCAAGTACCCTCTTTCTGCAGAAGAGGTACAAGCTATTGAGAGGGCGAAGAGAAAAGCATTGTAGTGTGGGGAGTGATTAGCTTGATCGCTTTCATTGTCAACCCTGTGGCAGGGGGAGGAAGAGCTTACAGGAAAATTCCTGAAATACGAAGAATTATGAAAAAGAAATTAATCGATTACAAAATATTTATAACAAAGTACGCAGGGCACGGCAAAATCTTAGCAAGAAAGGCTGCATTAAGCGGCTTTAAAGTGGTGGTAGCTGTAGGTGGAGATGGAACAGTTTTAGAAGTTGTCAATGGCATAAAAGGGACTCCTGCTGCTTTGGGAGTGATTCCTGTAGGGACAGGCAATGACTTTGCTAGGTTTTTCCATATACCCAAAAAAATAGAAAAAGCCATAGATGTTTTGATAATGGGAAATGTAAAAGTCATAGACGCAGCCTTGATAAATGGCATATTAACATTTGGGAATATTGCCAGCACAGGGATTGCATCTGAGACTGCAGCTTTGGCTGTTCGGTTCAAAAAATTTCTCTCGGGAATTTGGGCCTATTTAGTTGCTCTTTTAAATGTCCTTTTTAGGTACAAGCCCTATTCTGTTAAGATAAAAATGGATGGAAAAGAGATAAAGAAAGATATAACGATTTTTGCTGCAGGAGTTTTGAGCTATTACGCTGGCGGCATAAAACTTTTGCCGGGAGCTGACCCCCACGATGGGTGTCTGGATGTGATGATAGTGGGAAGAGTGAACAAGCTAAAGATTTTGGTGCTGCTTCCATTGGTTATTTTTGGAAAACATGTGCACTTGAAAAGTTTGGTGGAAACTTATAGGACAAAGAAAGTAGAAATAGAGGCCGATAAAGAAATACCTATAACTGTTGACGGAGAAATACTTTATAGCAGTAAAATTGAAATAAAAGTAGAAGAAAATGCCATAAAATTATGTACCCTTTGAAATTAAGGGTATATTGAAATAAACTCTCAGGAATAATAAATTATGAAACCTGAGAGTTTAATTATTTTTTGGAGGAAGAGAAGGTGAAAGAAGGAGTAGGAAAGCTTGTCATAATAGGAGGAGCAGAAGATAAAGAGGACAGATGTGAAATTTTGAGGGAGGTTGTAAGTTTAGCAGGCGGAGAAAAAAGCAAGATAGTTGTGATGACTACAGCGACGGAAAAGGCCGAGGAAGTAGGAGAAATGTACGAGACAATTTTTAAAAGATTGGGGGCAAAAGAGGTCCGGATAGTCAATATAAATTCCAGGCAAAAAGAAGAAATAGAAAATGCCAAAGGCTTATTGAGAAACTGCGACTGCGTGTTTTTTACAGGAGGAGACCAGTTGAGGATAACAAGCATTTTAGGAGGAAGTGGCATAGATGATATGCTAAGGGACATGCACGAAAAGGGGGTTTTGATAGTCGGGACGAGTGCAGGAGCATCTGTGATGTCTCAGACGATGATTGTAGAGGGGAATGACGATGATTCCCCTAGGAAATGCACTATAAAGATGGCACCAGGGCTGGGATTGTTAAAGAATGTAATAATAGACCAGCATTTTGCTCAAAGGGGTCGCATAGGGAGGCTTCTTGCTGCAATAGCACAGAATCCGAGCAATTTGGGCATAGGAATTGATGAGGATACGGCGATAGTGGTGGAGGAAAATCGCTTTAAAGTGATTGGCAATAATGCTGTAACAGTAGTGGACGGGAGGTGGCTTACTCATTCAAATGTCTCTGAATCGAAGCCCGATGAGATTTTGGCTCTGACAAATGTGCTCATTCACATCTTGCCGTCAGGTTATCAATTTGACTTAAAAAGGTGGCGGTCTGAACCTGCGATTGAGGAGGATAAAATATGAAAATAAAGGAAATAAGGGTGTACAGGGGAAGGAATGTATACAGCCACAGACCCGTGATAAAAATGACAGTAGACATAGAAGGGGAGGAAATCCCTACAAAAGATATACCCGGATTCAATGAAACTCTCCTTAATCTTCTTCCCGGATTAAAAAAACATACCTGCTCTTACGGCTATGAAGGCGGCTTTGCAAAAAGGCTGGAAGAGGGCACATACCTTCCCCATGTGACAGAACACATAATTTTAGAACTTCAAAACGTGCTGGGATATGACGTTAAGTTTGGAAGAGCGCGGAATGTTGAAGGAAGCCTGTATAATGTTATATTTGAATATAGCTTAGAAGAATGCGGAATAAGGGCAGCAAAGTTAGCTGTTGATTTAGTAAATAAGCTTATAAGAGGCGAGAAAATAGATTTGGAGGAAAAGTTGGAGAAAATTAGCAATATAATTGCAGAAGTAGAGCTGGGGCCTAGCACAATGGCCATAAAAATGGAAGCACTAAAAAGGGGGATACCGGTTACAAGAGTTGGAAATGGGAGCATACTGAGATTAGGATATGGCAAATATCAGAAAATGATTGAAGGGACTATTTCTCAGAATACGAGCTGTATCGCTGTTGACATCGCCTCAGACAAAATCCTGACCAAGAAAATACTTAAAGACCACGGCCTTCCAGTTCCAGAAGGAGATGTAGCTTACAATGAAGAAGAAGCTATTTCAATTGCAGAAGAGCTGGGCTATCCCGTTGTCATAAAGCCCTACAATGGGAATCAGGGGAAAGGAGTTCACCTCAATATCTCAAACAGAGAAGAAGTGGTGATAGCCTATAGAAATGCCAAAAATTACAGTGACCTTGTGATGGTGGAAAAGCAAATTAGAGGAAGACATTACAGAGTGCTGGTAGTGGGCGAGAAAGTCGTGGCTGTTGCGGAGAGAATTCCTGCCCACGTTATAGGGGACGGAGTTCACACAGTGAAAGAGCTTATTGAGATAGAGAATAAAAATCCTTTAAGAGGAAATGGCCATGAAAAACCCCTCACCAAAATAACAGTAGATGCTGTGTCAAAAATGGTGCTTCAGAAACAAGGGCTTACCCTTGATGATGTGCCAAGGAAAGGTAGAAAGGTTTTCTTAAGGGAAAGTGCTAACTTGAGCACTGGAGGAATTGCCATAGACAGAACTGACGAAATACACCCTCACAACATAGAAATTGCAGTAAGAGCAGCAAAAGCTATAGGACTTGACATAGCAGGAATAGACATTACTATGGAAGATATAAGAAAACCTCTATCTGCAACCAATGGGGCTATAATAGAAATAAATGCATCGCCTGGCATAAGAATGCACCATTATCCTAGCAAGGGCAAGCCCAGAAATGTTGCAAAAGCCATTGTTGACATGCTGTTTCCTAAAGGAAGCAAAGCTACAATTCCAATTGTGTCTATAACAGGCACTAACGGAAAGACGACAGTGACCAGAATGGTGGCCCATATCCTAAAAACCTATGGATATACAGTGGGAATGACTACAACAGATGGCATATACATTGACGATAAATGCATATACAAGGGAGATAATACAGGCCCCAAAAGCGCTAGAACTTGCCTTGCAGATAAAAACATAGATGCGGCAGTTTTAGAGACAGCAAGAGGAGGCATTTTAAGAGAAGGATTGGGATATGACCTGGCAGACGTGGGAGTTATAACAAATATTTCAGAAGACCACTTAGGGATAGATGGTATAAATACACTGGAAGATCTGGCCTTTGTAAAGGCTCTTGTGGTAGAAGCAGTAAAGGACGATGGCTATAGCGTTTTGAATGCGGATGACCCGATGACCCCTTATCTTGCAAAAAAAGCTAAAGGGAAAATAATATACTTCTCTATGTATGACAACAACTTAACTGTAAAAAGACATATTGAAAATGGCGGGATAGCTGTGTATGTAAAAGAAGGAGTTATTGTTATTGCCAATGGGCAGATAGTTCCTGTGGTAAGAATTGAAGAAATTCCCGCTACATTAGGAGGGAAAGTTTTACACAATATTGAAAATTCTCTTGCTGCAATTGCCGCTTCTTATGGAGTAAAGGTGCCAATCAACATAATAGCAAAAGGGATAAAGACGTTTTATCCTGACACCACCCACAATCCAGGAAGATTCAACCTATTCAACATTGGCAGTTTCCGAGTGTTGGTGGACTATGGCCACAATGTAGAAGGAATTAAAAAAGTCATAGAAGCAGCAAGAAAACTCGATGCAAATAGACTAATAGGTGTTATAGGGGTTCCCGGTGACAGAATGGATTCCAGCATATTTAAAGTAGGAGAGGTGTGTGGAGGAGGATTTGACTTCATCTATATAAAAGAGGATGAGGATTTAAGAGGCAGAAAACAGGGAGAGGTGGCAAAAATTTTAGAAGAAGGCGCTATAAAAGGGGGAATGGATAAAAAGAATATAAAAATCATCCTGAAAGAGACAGAAGCTTTAAAAGCGGCTATGCACAGTGCAGAGGCTGGAGATTTAATTGTGGTGTTTTATGAGAAATATGAGCCTCTGGTGAAGGTTATAGAAGAATTTGTAAAAAACAGGCAGATTAAAAACATGGAAGATGAAAACAAAGTAAGGGCCTATTCCTAAGCCCTTACTTTGCTTTTCTCGCTTATTTCTGTTATGGTTCTAAAAACACCTGCTGCAATTATGTCTGCCATCTTCATTACAGTTCTAAGCCTGGTGTTTTGCAAAACCATGTACTCCATGAAACCGGATATATTTACTATACCTGTGACAAACATATCTCCCACAGGGGGGAGCTCTTTTGACACTCCTGCCCCTGGCTTTATGGGGCCTTTTCCAATGGAAATGTGGCCTACGTGTTTTAATGAGCCAAGAGAAGCATCAATAGCTATTGTAAAGGGCATATAAAAAGTATTTCTTATCTCTTTTAAAACATCAATTATGTTCTTCGCATGAAGGGGATCTTCCAAAGTTCCGAAGACATGAGCTTTATTTCTCAAAAGCGGCTTTAGCTTATGGCCTGTGAGGGGCCCCAAGCTATCTCCTGTAGACCTGTCTGTTCCTATGCAAAGGAGTATTATTTCTCTATAAGGTTCTTTATAGAGGTTTTTGAAGTAAAATTGAAATGTTCTGTAAAAATTTTCAAAGGCGTTTTTATCTTCTATATTTATGAACTCCATTTAATACCCCTTTCTCTGCAGTAGTCTTAAATATATTTTTGTCAAATGTGTAAATTTACATACACTCAATTTAATCTAAAAGCAGCGGTTGAAAAAAAGAGTAGATTCGTGTAATATAAAGATAAAACAGAAAAACAAGGTGATGGAGAAAATGTGGGCAGATATATACCACAAGCTAGTAGAAATTTATGACATAAAAGCAGTAAAATTTTTATTAGATGTGCTAAAAATACTCATCATTGCCTTCATTGGCATTAAGTTTGCTGATTTTCTAATATATAGGTTTTATAAGTTGTACAGTAAATCCAAAATTCAATTGCCTCAGAGGAAAATAGACACTCTGACATCTCTTACAAAAAATGCTGTCAGGTATATAATCTATTTTCTCGCCGGAGCTTCTATTCTCAAACTTTTCAACATAGATATGACCTCTTTACTGGCTGTTGCAGGTATCGGAAGCCTTGCCATAGGATTTGGAGCGCAGAATCTGGTGAAAGACATGATTTCAGGCTTTTTTATAATCTTTGAAGACCAGTTTTCTGTTGGGGATTATGTTACCATCAATGGGATTTCCGGTACAGTGGAGGAGATTGGTTTAAGAGTTACAAAAATTCGTGGCTTTTCTGATGGCCTTCACATAATACCGAACGGAGAAATAAAGATGGTAACTAATCTCACAAAAGACAGCATGATGGCAGTGGTCAATATAGCATTTCCGATAGATGAGGACGTAGACAAGATAATAGAAGGGCTTCAAGAGATATGCGAGGAAGTAAAGAAGTCGAGGGACGACTTAATAGAGGGCCCGACAGTATTAGGGATAACAGATATGCAGGATTCAAAGCTTGTCATAATGGTTTACGCAAAGACCCAGCCTATGCAAAAATGGGCGGTGGAAAGAGACATCCGCTACAGAGTTAAAAAGATGTTTGACCAGAAGAACATATCTTTCCCCTACCCGCGCACAACCGTCATTCTTTCAGAAAAGAAAACTAATTGAGGTGATGGCTTTGCCTAAAGACTTGCACGTTGGTGATATAGTGAAGCTTAAAAAGAAACACCCTTGTGGGTCTGACGAGTGGGAAATTTTGAGGGTTGGCATGGATATACGGATAAAATGCTTGAAATGTGGCAGGATGGTGTTAATGCCGAGGGCTAAGTTTGAAAAGAGCATCAAAAAAATTTTAAAAACAGTTGAAAATCCATCGGGACAATGATAGAATAGGAATGTAAATTGCCGCCTTGCCCTATTTTGCAAATAGGGCCGCTTAGTCCAGAAGGAGGTGAAAAGATGAGGTCATACGAGACTATGTATGTACTCTCTCCAGATTTGAATGAGGAAGAAAGAAAGGGCTTGATTGAGAGGTTCAAAAACCTCATAGTAGAAAGAGGCGGGGAAATTACCAATTTTGATGAATGGGGTAAAAGAAAACTGGCTTACCCTATTCAAAAGAAGTCAGAGGGTTATTATGTTTTAATGAATTTCAATAGTAGCCCAGATGTTTCACGCGAATTGGAGAGAGTATATAGGATTACTGATGGAGTCTTGCGCTACCTTATAATAAGGACAGACGATTAATTTTTATTAATATAAAAAGGTGGGTTAAAAATGTTAAATAAAGTAATTCTGATAGGCCGCTTGACAAAAGACCCTGTCATGAGGTATACCTCTGACATGGTTCCTGTTACTACCTTTACACTGGCGGTTAACAGGAACTATGTGAGCCAGAGCGGGGAAAGGCCTACAGATTTTATACCCATCGTCACGTGGAGAAAGCTGGCGGAAATCTGTGCTAACAATCTAAAAAAAGGGAGACTAGTAGCGGTTACAGGGAGTATACAGACAAGGACATGGGATGACAGCAGTGGTAACCGCCATTGGGTCACTGAAGTGGTAGCAGATGATGTGAGATTCTTAGAGCCTAAATCTGGCTTTGGTAGTGGCAGCGCTCCAGAAGAGGAGAAAGAATTGGATGAAGATTTTGATAAGCTATTCGAAGACATCCCCGACGATTTTGATGGGTTTACGCCTATAGAGAGCGAAGATGACTTGCCTTTTTAAAGGAAGAAAGGAGGTTTGAAAGTGACGACGGCAAATACCAATGAAACTGCGGCAGCTGCAGCTGCTAAAAATAGAAGAAACAAAAAGAAAAAGAGAGTATGCGCCTTTTGCGCAGATAACATAGATAGAATTGACTACAAAGACGTAGCAAGACTTCGCAAATATATCACAGAAAGAGGCAAAATTTTGCCGAGGAGAATAACAGGAAATTGCGCAAGACATCAGAGGCAGCTCACTAAAGCGATCAAAAGAGCAAGGCAAATTGCACTGCTACCATATACAGTAGAATAATGGTATAATTATAAGAGGGCTATGCCCTCTTTTAGTTTACTAAAAAGGGCGGAGGAAAGATGAAAAGCGATTTGGAAATTGCTAAAAATATAAGGGAGATAGAGAACTTAAAAGTAGAAATTTTGGGGAAAATCTATAATCTGCTAAAGTCTTTTATTGATGCAGAAGAAGGAGATGCCCTTTTAGACGGGATTGTAGATATTTTAATTTACACTTATCTTTTGGGGGATAAAATAGGTTACAGGTTTGAAGAGATAGATGAGGCATTTACAAAAAAATTGAAATCTTTAATTGTTGATAAAAACTTTGATGTAGAATATAATTTTTCTGAGCTCTTGAAGTATGTTAAAAGTCGAAAGCGGGAGTGATTTAATGGATACTAGAAAACTCACAAATGCGGCAATGATGGCGGCTTTGGCAGTAGTATTGAGCCTTTTAGGGGCATACTTTCCACCACTTTTTTTGCTCTTTTTCCTGATTCCGGCCCCCATTGCTATAGCCTGTATTCGCGGTTCTGAATCTTACG
The DNA here is from genome assembly GCF_004345675.1 of Caldanaerobacter subterraneus. Lineage (GTDB taxonomy): Bacteria > Bacillota > Thermoanaerobacteria > Thermoanaerobacterales > Thermoanaerobacteraceae > Thermoanaerobacter > Thermoanaerobacter subterraneus. The sequence goes on from NZ_SLWU01000012.1 coordinate 53,881, forward strand.
CTATTGCCGCTTCTTTTATAGTCTTTACAGCAGATGTCATTTTTATAGACTTGGGGACTGCTTTTACTGCTCTTTTTTTCGCGCTACAGGGATTTCTAATGGGCTACCTCATCTCTAAAAAGAGAAAAGCTAGTGAGGTGCTTCTTGATGTCACTGCCCTTTCAATTGTTGGCATGGTCGGGATATTTTATTTACTCAAACTGGCATTTAATGTAGACATAATGGCGCACTTTTTTAAAGCCATCGATGCCGCAGTTGCGAATATATCATCATCTTACAAGGGTCATCCTAATTTTTCCATGATACAGTCTAACCTGCTTTCTATAAAGCAGATGCTGGAGATGACAATACCTGCTTCTTTAATAATTGCTGTTTTGCTCATGGTTTGGCTAAACTATTTATTAGTTTACAGGATATTGAAAACGCAGCACTTTAATATAGAGCCATTGCCTCCTTTTGATGAGTGGAAAATGCCTTATATCACTGGCTGGATTTTTATCGTAGCCTTGCTGTATCAGTATTTTACAAAAGAACCTAATTTGATAATTACCAATATAGTAGTTCTTTTATCTTTTGGCTTTACTGTAGGGGGACTGGCGTTAATAAAATTTTATCTCACCCGAAAATTAAACATGAACTCGTGGGGAGCGAACTTGTTGCTGGTGTTTTTGCTCTTTTTCCCTTTGACCTCCTGGCTTTTGGCGGTTGTGGGGATAGCTGATACGAGCCTTGACCTTAGGAAATATTTAAGGTAAAGAGGTGTCTTTGTGGATAAAAAATTTTATAGGATAATATCTTCCATAAACATCTTAAACCTCTTGCTATCTGCTTTCTTAATAGGGTTTTTATTTTATTACAACAAAATAATCGCTTCTATTTCTTTTATCATCCTTTTATACATACTTTTGGCAGAATACTATGGGGTAAAGAGGAAAAAGATAGAGCTTGACAGGTACATAGAGGATATATTTTTCAGTGTGGACAAGGCTTCAAAAACTGTCTTGGCAAAGATTCCGCTTCCTGCTGTTATTTTAAATGACAGAGGAGAAATTATATGGTATAACACCCATTATTCTCAAACCTTTAATGAAAATGAAGAGATAAAAAAGCTCATAAAAAAGTATGTCACAGCAAAAACAGAAGAATTAAAAGGGCAGATAGAATTCAATGGCAGATACTATTCTGTCTTGAAAATAGAATCCTCTTTCAAGAAAAAAAGAGAGGGAGATACAAGTGCTACCTTGCTCTTTTTTGACGATACAGACTATGTACAATTGAAAAAGAGCTTGGCAACTTCAAGGCCTGTTGTAGCTCATATAATGATTGACAATTACGAAGAAGCATTGATGAGCGTGGAAGATGTAAAAAGAGCCGTCATCTCTTCTGAAATAGAGAAAAAACTCTCAGAATGGGCTTCTTCTATAAAAGCCTTTTTGAAAAAATATGATGACGACAAATACTTTGCAATTTTTAAAGAAGGAGAATTAAAAAAACTGGAAGAAAATAGATTTGACATATTAGACAAAATAAGAGAAACTGGAGAGGAAATGAGAGTCCTTCTCACCTTGAGCATAGGCGTAGGGGCAGAAGCTGACGATTTTCTCACTTTAAACGAGTACGCTTCTTCTGCTTTAGACCTTGCGCTGGGGAGGGGAGGAGACCAGGCTGTTGTAAAAAGAGGAGACAAAATATCTTTTTACGGCGGAAGGACACAGGCTGTAGAAAAAAGGACAAGAGTAAAAGCAAGAGTTATAGCCCACGCCTTAAGAGAACTTATTAAAGAATCTTCTACCATTTTTATAATGGGGCACAATTTTATGGACTTTGACTCTTTAGGTGCGGCTATTGGGATGTACAGAGCTTGTGCGGATTTGGGTAAAAAAGCTTATATAATCCTGGACAAATCCAATGTGGCTATAGATGAGCTTGTGAAGAAAATAAAGGCAACAGATGGGTATCAAGACCTGTTTATAAAAAGTTCAGAAGTGAAAAACATGATAGATGAAAACAGCTTATTAATAGTGGTGGATACACACAGGCCAAGTTATCTCAGCTACCCCGAAATTGTAGAATTGATTGATAGAATTGTTGTAATTGACCACCACAGAAGAGGTAAAGAATTCATTGACAAAGCTGTGTTAGTCTACTTAGAGCCATATGCTTCTTCTGCCAGTGAGCTTGTGACTGAAATACTCCAGTATATTGTAGAAAAAGTCGATTTAAAACCGATTGAGGCAGAAGCTCTTCTTGCTGGAATAGCTGTTGACACTAAAAACTTCACTTTTAGAACAGGTTCCAGGACTTTTGAAGCGGCTTCTTTCCTGAGAAAAAAAGGAGCAGATACAACTTCTGTGAAACAGCTTTTCCAGAACGATTTGGCTTCCTACATCATAAAAGCGACTATAGTAAAAAATGCAGAAATACTTGACAATGGCATTGCAATAGCTATAAGCCCTCCTGCTGCCAACAATTTAATAATCGCACAGGCGGCTGATGAACTTTTGACAATAAAAGGAGTAAAAGCTTCTTTTGTCCTTCTGCAGAGGGAAGAGGATGTCGCCATAAGCGGCCGTTCCATGGGAGATGTAAATGTACAAATAATACTAGAAAAATTGGGTGGAGGAGGACATTTGACTGTCGCCGGTGCACAGGTTAAAAAGCCTATGGAGGAAGTGTTAAATGAATTGAAACAGGCTATAAAAGAATACTTTGAAGAGGAAGGTGAAGATAGATGAAAGTTATATTGGTAAAAGATGTAAAAAATGTGGGTAAGGCAGGAGAGGTTGTAAATGTAAGCGACGGATATGGAAGGAATTATCTGATTCCTAAGGGACTTGCAATTGAAGCTACAGAGTCAAATTTAAAAATGTTAAATGAAAAGAAAAAGGCAGAAGAGAGAAAGAGGCAGCAGGAATTAGAGCAGGCAAAGGAACTGGCTCAAAAACTTTCTAAAGTGGGAGTGACATTGAAAGTAAAAGCAGGAGAAAATGGCAAACTCTTTGGTTCTGTTACTTCAAAAGATGTAGAAGAAGCCTTAAAAGAAAAGGGATTTGAAATTGACAAAAAGAAAATAGTCCTTCCTGAAAATATAAAGACAACTGGCACTTACTATGCCGAGATAAAATTGTATCAGGGAGTTACAGCAAAAGTGCAGGTGGATGTGGTAGCCGAGTGAAAAGTGAGGGGGAATATGAATGGACAGGACGCGCATCCCTCCCCAAAACATAGAGGCAGAACAATCGGTTTTAGGTTCAATGCTCTTGTCCAGAGAAGCCATAATAGAAGTGTCTGAGATATTAAGAGCAGAGGATTTTTATAAAGAATCCCACAAGAAACTTTTTGACGTAATAATGGAAATGTTTGAAAAGGACATACCAGTCGACCTTGTTACAGTAGTGGATGAGCTAAGGAAAAGGGACATGCTGGAAGTAGTGGGCGGAATAGAATACCTTGCAAGCCTCACTTCCAGCGTAATTACCACAGCCAATGTCTCCTATTACGCTAAACTTATAAAAGAAAAAGCTACTTTAAGGCGGCTTATTGAGGCATCTTCAGAGATTATGGAACTAAGCTATCAGGAAGACGACGTGGAAACTGTTTTAGATATTGCCGAACAGAAAATATTCGACATAGCCCAGGGAAGGAATACCACTACTTTTTCTTCAATGAAAGACATTTTAATGGATACTTTTTATAAAATTGAAGAGCTTTATAAAAACAAAGGAAAGCTTACAGGTATACCTTCGGGTTTTCCAGATTTAGATGCCAAGACAGCGGGATTTCAGCCTTCTGACTTTATATTAATCGCTGCAAGGCCTTCAATGGGCAAGACTTCATTTGCGCTAAACATTGCACAAAATGCCGCACTTTTAACAGGGCTTCCTGTTGCTATATTTAGTTTAGAGATGTCAAAAGAACAGCTTGTCACAAGGCTTATATGCTCAACGGCCAATATTGACAGCCAGAAACTCAGGACCGGAAATTTAGATGAAGAGGACTGGATGAAATTAGCAGCTGCCATGACTCCTCTTTCAAAGGCTCCTATCTACATTGACGATACTCCCGGTGTAACTGTAATGGACATAAGAGCAAAAGCAAGGAGATTAAAGCTTGAAAAGGGCTTAGGGTTGGTGATGATAGATTACCTTCAGCTTATGCAGGGAAGAGGAAGAGCAGAAAACAGACAGCAAGAAATTTCAGAAATATCAAGGTCATTAAAAAGCCTGGCAAGAGAATTAAACGTCCCAGTAATCACCTTATCCCAGCTTTCACGCGCACCTGAGACCAGGTCAGACCACAGGCCTGTTTTAAGCGATTTAAGAGAATCAGGAGCAATAGAGCAGGATGCTGACATTGTCATGTTTTTGTATAGAGATGATTACTATCATAAAGACTCTGAAAAGAAAAACATAGCAGAAGTGATAATTGCAAAACACAGAAACGGACCTACAGGAGTGGTAGAGCTTTTGTGGCTCGCTCAGTATACAAAATTTGTAAGTTTAGATAAGTACAGGACAGAAGAAGGATAAAGGGTGGTAAAGCCCGTGAAAGAACTTGAATATTTAAGAAAAATCCCTTACTTCAGTGAGCTAGAAGATGAAAAGCTCGAGAAACTACACAACATTGCAACATTAAAACCTGTCAAAAAGGGATGCATTATCTTCACAGAAGGTCAAAAAGGAGAAGCTATATATTTTGTGAAGACAGGAAAAATAAAAATCTCCAAAATCTCTTCTGTCGGGAAAGAATATACTATAAAGATAATGGAAGAAGGGGATGTCTTCGGAGAATCTACCTTATTTATAGGAGGCGAATATCCGGCTACTGCTGAAGCAATAGAGGATAGCGAAATTTTGGAACTAAGAAATAAAGACATAGAAGACCTAATTTTAAAAGATACCCAAATAGCCCTTAGCATAATAAAGATATTGGCAAAAAGGTTGAAATACATAGCTGTTGTGATAGAAAACCTAGCTTTAAGAGACTCTGTAGGAAGAACAGCTTCTATTTTACTTACTTTTGCGAGAGAAAGGGGCATATCCACAAAAGAAGGAATTTTGGTAGAAATAGACCTAAAAAGACAGGAACTGGCCAATTTAGCCGGAACTTCTCGAGAAAATATCACAAGGATTTTAAGTCAAATGGATAGAGATGGAATAATAAAGCTTGGCAAAGACAAAATATTGATAAAAGATTTAGAAGAACTCAGAAAAATGCTCTGATTTTGTCCCAAAGTTATTTGGGACTTTTTTATTTTATGTGATTTTTGTCACAGATTTTTCTCTTAATATACCCTATCATTTACTATGTAAAAACAAATTTAAGGAGGTAGTGGGCATGAAGATGTTTTGTTATCAATGTCAGGAGGCATTGAAGAATACAGGATGTACGACAATTGGTGTGTGCGGCAAAACAGCCGATGTAGCAAACCTTCAGGATTTGCTAATTTTTACCCTGAAGGGCATATCTTTTTTAAACTTAAAGGCAAGAGAAGTCGGTGTAAATAAAGAAAAAACAGATCGCTTCCTAATTGAAGGCTTATTTTCTACAATTACAAATGTGAATTTTGACAGGAACTTCTTCTTAAGAAAAATAAAAGAAGCAGTGGCATTGAGGGATGAAATCAAAGAAGACCTTAGAAATAAAGGTGTAAGAGTAGACGAATATGAAAATATAGATGCCATTTCATGGACTTATGGCACGGATGCCGATATAGAAGCAATTTCTCAGGAAGTAGGAGTTTTATCTACAGAAGATGAAGACATAAGGTCTTTAAGGGAGTTAATAACTTATGGTGTAAAGGGTATGGCAGCTTATGCATATCATGCATATCAACTGGGGTATAAAGATGACAATATATTTAAGTTTATGGAGAAAGCTTTGGCTAAGGTTTTAGATGACAGTTTGACAGTGGATGACTATGTGGCTTTGGCAATGGAGACAGGGAAATACGGCGTAGATACAATGGCACTTCTTGACAAAGCCAATACTTCTACCTACGGTCATCCTGAGATAACAAAAGTCAATATTGGAGTGAGAAATAATCCAGGAATATTGGTAAGCGGTCACGATTTAAAGGACTTAGAACAGCTTCTTGAGCAAACTGCTGGCACAGGTGTAGATGTATATACTCATGGAGAGATGTTACCAGCTCACTATTATCCTGCTTTTAAGAAATATCCTCACTTTGTAGGCAATTATGGCAATGCATGGTGGCAGCAGGACAAGGAATTCGAACTATTTAACGGACCAATTTTAATGACTACAAACTGCCTCATTCCGCCTAAAGACTCTTATAAAGACAGAGTCTACACTACAGGCGTCGTAGGCTTTGAAGGGGTAAAATACATTCCTGAAGGACCAGATGGTAAGAAAGATTTCTCAGAGATAATTGAGCATGCCAAAAGATGCAAACCTCCTGTAGAGATTGAAAGAGGAGAAATAATAGGAGGCTTTGCTCACAACCAGGTTTTACAGTTAGCGGATAAGATTGTAGAAGCAGTAAAGACAGGAGCAATAAAGAGATTCTTTGTAATGGCAGGCTGCGACGGAAGAATGAAAAGTAGAACCTATTATACAGAATTTGCCAAAGTTCTTCCAAAAGACACAGTGATTCTAACCGCAGGATGTGCAAAATACAGATACAACAAGCTAAATCTTGGAGACATAGATGGCATTCCAAGAGTATTAGATGCCGGACAGTGCAACGACTCTTATTCCCTTGCTGTAATAGCAATGAAGCTTAAAGAAATATTCGGATTAAACGACATAAACGAACTTCCTATATCATATAACATTGCATGGTATGAACAAAAAGCTGTAATAGTACTTCTGGCACTACTTTACCTTGGAGTAAAAAATATTCACTTAGGCCCAACACTTCCTGCTTTCCTATCACCAAATGTGACAAAAGTATTAGTTGAGAAATTTGGTATTGGTGGCATAACAAACGTAGAAGATGACTTAAAAATGTTCTTAGGAGCGTAATCAAACACCGGAGACAGTTCAGTGGTGTGAAAAAATTCTCCAGCAAACCTTAGGGATAGTTCTATTTGTTTGAAAACAAAAAGCTCTCCATTTTCTGGAGAGCTTCAGTTTGTTGACAAAGTCTTTCTTAATCTAAGTGGCATTTTGTGTTAATGCTCCGGAGTTGCAAAGCGACTAAACTAAAGCTCACTTGAGGGCTCAGGCGGGGTACCGGCCAATTCGCCCTTTGGGCTCAGGTGGCCGCTCGCTTCGCTCGCCCCGCCTTCGCTCCTCAAGTTCGCCAAGTTTAGTTATCGCTTTGGCAACAAGTCGCATTTACACACAAAATGCCACTTTTCTATTTTGTCAACAGTCAAAAGCTCTCCATTTTCTGGAGAGCTTTTTGTTTTGTCCTTTGATAGAAAACACTGTCTCATCAATGGATGTGACAGAATAATTGGAAATTTTGGGTGTCAAATATAAAAATGAGAGAGAAAAATTTCGTTTTATTCATGACTTTTTATTATAAGCATATTGTTTTCCTTAGAAATTTCCAAATTATAAAACTTCCTGCAGGACTCCATAATCGTCTTTATAAGTTTTTCCTGACCAGTTATTTCGAGTAAATGTATGGATTTAGATAAAGAGTCTTTGTATTCTTCTCTGCCAAGATTGTACTCTGCAATTGCTTTTCTAAAATACAGAAGTCCCAGACCACTTAAGATATTATTTTTTACACAGGTTTCTATTCCAAGATTTGCATAATGTAAAGATTCTTCAGCAAGAGAAAGAATGTGATAAGTATATGATATATTGTAATACAACCTTATTCTCGTTTCCCATTCTTCAGAAGAAAGATTATGTAAGCAGAATAAGAGGACTTCAAGGCTTTTTTCTGCACCTTCTATTTTTCTGAGGAGCAAAGCCATGTTCATTAGAATTCGAATTTCCATGTCACTGTAAACAAAATCCGCATAATTAGAAAGAGAGAAATTTGGGATAGTGATTTCCATCGCTTTTTGAAGCTTTTCCATAGCTTTTTCATAATTTTCATTGATTGTTTTTTCAAAGACAGACTCAGCAGTTAGTAAAAGTTGATTTAATAACTTAGAGTAATATAGGCTCATATCACCTTTTTCAAGCAATTTCTTTAACCTATCAATATCATCTCTCAAACTTTCAAAATCTCCGCTTTCAAGTTTCTTTTCGAGAGAGGATTTTATGTCAAAGAAAGTAGAATAATCTTTTAATCTGTATTTTAGGAGCAATTCATTTAAATCTTTTTTATAGAGATGGGACAAAAGATCTAAAGTTTCCTGTTTGGGTATGACTTTACCGTTTTCAATTTTTCTAAGTGTATCCCTGCTGATGAAAGCTTGTTCAGCAACATCGCTTTGGGAAAGTCCCAGAGATTTGCGAATATTTTTAAGTTCTTCACCAAATGCTTCTAAATCATAATAGAAACCATCCATTTTTTAACACCTCATGCCGATTCAAATCGGCTTGAAAATATCCTGGTTATTATCTATTATATAGTTAAAAGGAGAAAATGTAAAGGGCAGGTGAAGATGGAATGAATAAGAAACTAATAATTATGTTCTTTGTTGTAAACATTTTATTTACATCTTGCTTTTTTAGTCCATTAGGAGAAGGGAAAGTAGTTCCACTGTGGGAAGAAGATGCAATAGAACTACATTCCTATAATTCCATTGAGATGAAGTAATGAATGAATCAATTTAAAGTATATCAAACGCCGAGACGTCTCCTTTTGTCCGATTCAAATATTATGCACTTTTCTTGAAAGCACAATCTTTATGCCTATTACCAATCTCTTTTTACTGATAAAATACCAATCTTCCATCCTTGTCTAGCGAATAAGTCCACCTGTTCGACTTTTGGGGTTGTGAATAAGATGCTGCTTACTCATATTGCAACACTCCAAACCTTCTTAACAAAGACGGTTTCATTCCTCCAGGTGTCTACTTTATAGAAACCATTCATTTTTTAACATTTCATGCCGATTCAAATCGGCTTGAACTTTTTTGTTTTGCCATATATTATATAGTTAAGGGAAAGATATGTAAAGGGAAAATATAAATGAAAAAGAAATCAATGAATATTTTCCTAGTATTTGTTATTTCAATATCTTTACTATATTTGAGCTCAGATGCAATTAAACCATGGGGGGAAGAAAATTTAATAAGATGGTATTTTGTAATGCTTGGAAGGTGATGCTGCTATATGAAAAATTTAAATTATTCTTGTGAGGTGGTGATAATAAAAAGATGTTAATTCAGTAAAAAATAAGCTTTTAAAACTTAATTAAGGTAAATTTAAACATGGAATTGGGAGGGATTAAAATGAAAAAATTACTGTTTGTTTTTCTGTTAATATTAGTATTGTCAGTTTCCTTAGTAAATATAGGCTTTGCTGCTTCTACTCAAAACTATATACGTCATTATGCGTGGTCGAGCGATTGGGGAACTAAGATTTTTGCTTTTTATGTAAGCTATAGTGCATCTAATTACACTAGTTACCCCTTAAAGTATATTAGTGATCACTACGTTGCTGCTTTTAATCCATTACCCAATAGTCCTGAAATAGGTAATGGTAATTGCTATTTAATAGGTGTTGATGTGGTAGATGCTAGTTCTGGAACTTTACTTGGCTCCTTAGATTCTTCGCAATTCATAAACAATCCAAATGGTTCAATTTGGAATCCAGGTACGCTAATATATTTCGATTTATATAGTCCATATAGAATTAGTTATTATTCCACATCACCTAAGACAGTGAATGCTATAGCAAAGACACTTTTTCAATTAGATCCAAGTTGGATACCCAACAATTGGACTGACTATACAACTTTAACATTTAATTTTTGATTTAAGGAGGTAGATTGAAGTGAAAAAAAGTCGAACTTTAATCTTAGTTAGTTTAAGCATCTTTTTGATTTTTATTTTAAGTATAGGTGCCTTTTCATTTTCAGCAAAAAATCCTCAGGAAAAGGCCAACGAATTACAATTTGATAATATTATGAAAAAAGTATCTTCTTTTTTCAAAAGCAACAAAGATAAGTTAGAAATTAATAAAGGGGATGTAATTGCAGAAGTTAATGGAATACCAATATACAAGAATGAATTTGAATTGAGGAAGGGATTAGCATTAGCATCTGGAGTGCAAGCAGATAATATAGATGATTATGTACTGCAGAAATTGATTAAAGAAAAAGTACAAGAATATTTAGCAAGTAAATACAATATAAGGGTCTCAGAAAGTGAAATAAATGAATATATAGAGAAGGAAAAGAAAGAGTTTAATGAATACCCAGAAGCAAAGAAGAAATTAGATGAATTAATTAATGCAAGTGGAATGACAGAAGATGAATATTGGAACACATATGAAAGGTATAATGCAAGAAGGATATTACTGTTTAACAAATTGTATAATTTTATTGTAGAAGAAGGCATGAAGAAAGGAGAATTGAAAAAAGTGGAACAAATGTCATCTGGTATGCAAAATGAATATAAAAAATATTTTGACGATGTAATAGATAAGTATATAAAAACTGCTAAAATATCAATTAGTGACAAGTATAAAGCTGTGTTTAAAGGTTTTTGATAAATCCATTACTTTTTTTAGATAAGTATATTAAAGTTTTAAATGATAAGGAAAATCTCAAGTAGTTCTATCAAAAAGTTAATCGAAACTGTCTAAAGTTTACGTTCATTAAAGTGTTGGAATTTAAAAATATTTTAATTTACCAATGTTTGGAGTGTTTATCTAAGAAAAACAGCAACAGAAAATATTCCATATTGTTTGGTATTTTTACAAGTCCATTTATGAAAACAGATTTGACGAGTATAGCAGCGAATGGAACATATCTATATTAATATAATCTTTCCAAGATTTTACTTTCCCAGGTGGTAAATATTACTATTACTTGTACATCTATGGGCCCGACTACATTTATTCAAGTCCCATATTTATTTCTAATTAGCGGGGAGCAAACGCTCCTAATTTTTTTACTGCTTATACATCAAATTTTTTATCTTGTTTGTGAATGTCTATGAAGTGAGAATAGACCTATTGCAGTCATAATAAGTCCTATTACAGGTAAGGTTAATGATTGGAAGAATTCCTGCATCGTTGGGCTTTTGTATATTAATAAAACTGCAGGTATCCTTATGGCAGAATTAAATCCACCTATAAATAGTCGTGGTATTCCTATGACTCCATGCTCTTTAATAAATGCTAGAATTGGACCGAAATTAGCACATGCATTTTTTAACAAGGCCAGTTTTATGGCTTCAGGGTTAATCGGATAGCTTTTGGGGTCAAATTGTACTAAAATGTCCCTTATCTCTTGTTCATATTGCTCAGAAGCATAAAAGTTAATAAATAGACTATCTACTACAATTGTTTTAATCGTGCGAAGATGTGAAAAATCTTTGGGGTAAAGGGTAAGTCCCCTCAATTTATGTCCCTTAGCGTTAAAAATTGACAAAACATTTTTGGAAAAATAATAATGGGCTATATAGCTGTCAGAAATATTACTATCCAGCAAGCCGTTGTCATATAAAAACGAGGTAACCCTGAGATGAACATCATTTTTCAATATAAATTCTTGTTGGTATATAAAACTTCTTAAAGAAAAACCGGCAAGCAAAATAAAGATTCCAAGCAGGGTAAAAATTATGCCAGTTTTTCTATTCATGAGATTTCACCCCCTTGACATTGTCTATTTGTTTTATTTTGGGATTTGGCAATTATAGTCTCATGTTGTACAGTATCAAGATGCTATAGGATTTTTTAAGACAACCTCTTTCAAGGAAATATGCAGTTATCAAACTTACGACAAACACTTGTTTTTGTATTCCGAGAAATTAAATTTTTAATTCAGACACCGGGGACGGTTCTTTTTGTCCGAAAACAAAAAGCTCTCCAGAAGATGGGGAGCTTTTTGTTTTATTGCCTATAAAAACTCAGCTTTCAGAAATGCAGAAACAAAAGTATTTAAAGTTTTGCAATCATAACAATTATATCCATAAAAGAGGAATGTAAAAGAAATCAAAATAAAAAACAAATAAAGTTTAAATTTTCAAACAATTTATTTTAAAAGTTCCTTTTTAAATCCCTTAACAGTTTATTTTACTGTCTTTGAAGACATTTTACAAATTTAACCTATTGTAACTTACAGTTACAAAATTAAAATTTTTCACTGGCGATATATGAAAAAATGAGAAAAAGAAAGAAAAATATAGATAACTTCGCCAAAACGAAATATTGGGAGGGCTCTTCAAAGATTTTGCCATTTCACTGGAAGAGGTAAGAATGCTAGGATAAAGTTGAAAGAAAATTTAGGAGGTGAAGGAAATTGAAAAAGCGATAACTCTGCTGATAATAATAACCTCTTTATTGGAGATATTTATATTAATTAGGGTTGCTCTATATTATTTCCATATAAAAGATGTAAAAACAATTCAAAAATATTTGCCAGTAGCAAAAAGAAAATTATAAGGTCATTGAAATGGAAGAATTTAAATATTTAAAATTGCCTGTGGTGAACTTCATTTTCGAGGAATTGCTTAAAAATAAATTAATAAACTGTATTGCTTTGTTATAGGGTAGAAAATATTTGTAGGGAGGAGATAATTTTATGAGAAGATTTGTAATTTCGATATTGATAATTTTGTTAATTTTATCAACATGGAGCGCCGTCTTAGCTGATTCAATTAGTTCTAAGAATTATTACGAGTTGTCAGGAATAAGTGTAAGAATAGATGGGACAGAATTGAACGAATTATATTATAATGATAAGTTGAGTAATGTATCCTTAAAAAAAATAGATGATTTAATACTCTATACTGAAGTAGTAAATATTGAAAATGTCGGAGAGTCAGAGTTCGTAGATGCAATAGTTAAATATAATGACGGGACCTTTGAAAAGGTAAGTAATATTGCTGATTGGGAAAGTGATAACCCTGATGTAGTATTTGCTTATAAAGGGAGAATTTTGGCAGTAGGTAAAGGAAGTACGATTGTCAGAGTATCAATTTCAAATTTTACAAGAGAAATTAAAGTAAATGTTGAAGGAAGGACTGATGTAAGAGAGGTAATTCTAAAATTAGATAAAGATACAGATAAAAAAACAAATTCTACCTATTTGAGAGATTATGTGGTTGATAAAGCAAAGAGAATGGTAGATGTTTCTTGGACTCCTTCTCAGAATCTAACCGGATGGTTAGGAAGATATACCTTTACAAAAGGTGTAACTTATAAAGGAATACCATATTCTCAGACACCGAATCAAAGAGATGAAATTGGTTTTTTGCAAAGTCTAAATAATGCAGCAGATTTTTATGTTCCGTATACAGATCCTAATGGTAGAATAATGCCTAGATATGGGAGTGATTGTTCTGGATTTGTGAGTTTTGCATGGGGGATAAGTAGACAGACGACATGGAGTTTTTTACAAGGGATAAAAAATGGGACGTACAAGAAAGTGGGTTCATACAATGTAGATAACCCTACCTCAAGTGAATTATTAACATCATATCTACAACTTCAAAGAGGAGATGCTGTAGTAAATGAAGGCCACACATTTTTAATTGCATATAACGACAAAACAAACAAAAAAGTATATGCATATGAACAAACTCCTTATTATGCGCAATATACTGTATGGACCTATACTCAAATGGCTGATGGAAAATATAGGCCTTTTACACTGACATACATGGATGACCCGATTTTACCGTATAGTTTGTTTCTCGAGTTAGAATAAATGAAAAAAGAAATAATCTAGGAGGGAGAAAAATGAAGAAATGGTTATATTTTATTTCATTATCCTTATTGATTTTCTTTCTTTTTGTGGCTTGTTCGGAGAAGATAGGTACAATTCCTGAAAATTATTCATATAATTATGATAACTATCTAGAGTACGATTACATGAAAAAAGCTGGAGATACTAAAGGCTCATTTAGTTTTAAATATCCAAAGGGATGGGTTGTAGAAAAATTACCCACATGGGAAGCAACTTCAGAAAAGGAAGCTTCTCCAGATTGGGGAGTAGAATTGTACAAAGAGGGGGATAAAGAAAATAAGATAACAATACTTGGAATTGTAGGGGGCGTGCCTGTAGATAAAAGCCGAGGGAATGAGTGGGAAAAACAGGGTTTTCAAAAAAGTCAACTCGTGGTTGGAAATGTGAAAAGAGGGGAAGTATACTCTGGAATAGTTGAAAACAAAGTAAAAACAGTAGTTCTTTATTATGACAAAGATAACCCACCAAGATTTGAGTCTGGCTGGCGCTTGGAAGCTCATGCCCAAGTCGACAAACAATTTTATAATAAAAACAAAAATGAAATATGGCATATTTTAGCTAGTGTAAAGAAAATTGAATAAAACTGCTATTGAGTATCAATTGTAATTATAGTATTTTGCTACTTTATAAATCAGTGCAGACAGACACCGGGGACGGTTCCTTTTGTCCGATTTTTAGGTTTCAAACAAAGAGAACCGTCCCCTTTGTTTGGATGATTTATGTTAAAGTCCAAATTTTCAGATAATTTATTTTAAAAATCCCTTTTTAAATCCTGTACCACTGTATTTCACTGTCTTTGAAGCCGTTTTACAAATTTAACCTGTTGTAACTTACAGTTACAAAATTAAAATTTTTCACTGGCGATATATGAAAAAATGAGAAAAAGAAAGAAAAAAGTGAATAATTTCGATGAAACGAAATATTGGGGAGGTCTATAAGCATTTTTGCCATTTTACTGGTAGAGGTAAGAATGTTAGGATAAAATTGAAAGAGGATTTGGGAGGTGAAGTAAATTGAGGAGAATTATAGTTTTGTTGATAATAGTAATTTCTTTGCTTGGGACATTGGCATATGTTAACATAGTTCCAGCTTATATGAAAGATAAAAAAGTGGTCAGGCAATACCTAGTAGCAGAAGAAAGAGAACCAAGGGTACATGGAGATATAAATAATCCATGGGGTGGATAGAAGCTTAGAAATTGAAAAATATTTTTAATATCCAATGCTTACTTATCGTAGAAGATAAAAACTAAAGAAGTATAAAAAGATATCTATAGAACGGCTTAGATGAAAGCTTTTGAATTTTCCCCAATCTATTATAAATAAAAAAGATGTAAAGCAAAAATAGATTTCAGGCAGCCTAGAAGCACATCTTAAAACTTTTATGTAAAAAGTTTTTGAGATGGGCTCAGGATAAAAATTCTTTAAGGGGAGAAAGAAAATGAAACCGTCTAGATATAACTTTTTCTTTGACTTTCCTGAAGAGCCGGAGAAAATAGTAGCTTATAACTCAAGAACAGGAGCTTTAGCCTTAATGGAAAAAAAGAATCACGACAAGTATAAAAATTATGTAGAAAAAGGCATTTCGATTGATGACAGTAAATTAATAGAAGACTTGAAAAAAGGTCAATTTCTCATAGATGACAATATTGACGAACTTCAGCTATTACGATTCAATCTCTGGCGGAGTAGATTTAATGACAAAAATTTGGGTTTAACTATTGCACCTACATTAGGATGTAATTTTGCTTGTGTATACTGCTACGAAAAGGACAATCAGAAAGATGTATTTATGAGTGAAGAAGTACAGGATAAAATAGTTAAATATATAAAGCAGCGGATAAAGTATTTGCAGAGTGTAAATATTACAGAGTGTAAATATTACTTGGTATGGAGGGGAACCTTTATTAGCTTTTGACATTGTCAAAGATATGTCAGAAAAAATTATAAAGCTCTGTGATGAAAATGAAGTTATGTATGGAGCATCTATTATAACGAATGGATATAACTTGACAAGGGAAGTAGTGGAACAATTTAGGAACCTGCGATTATCATTTATACAAATAACATTGGATGGTCCTCAGGATGTACACGATAAAAGACGTCCTTTAAAAAGTGGACAGGGAACTTTTGAAAAGATACTAGTTAACATAGAAGAAAATATTGATATAATGCCAAATATTTCTTTAAGGATAAACGTAGACAAAGAAAACGTAAACAGAGTTAATGAAATATTAGATGGGTTGGAAAGAAGAGGATTGAAAAATAAACTTAGTGTTTATTTGGGATATGTAGAACCTACAAATGATTGTTATGTACCAAATAAGTGCCTATCTATGCATGAATATTCTAAGGTTACTTATATGTTTGAAAAAGTGTTAAAAGAAAGAGGTTTTTCGAATAATTTAATGCATAAGTACCCCCATTTAAAATACAATTTTTGTGGAGCAGATAGTGTAAATTCAATGGTGATAGACCCGGAGGGATACATATACAAGTGCTGGTCTGATATAGGGATAGAAGAGTATAGGGTAGGAAATATATTAAACGACACATCCTTAGTTTCTTTAAATGTTGATAAATATATGGAATATCTTCTTTATGACCCTACAATGGACGAGATGTGTACTGATTGCAAGCTCCTGCCAATTTGTATGGGAGGATGTCCAAGGAGAAGAATAGAAAGAATGACAGAAAGATGTGGAGATTATAAGTATGTTTTAGAAGAATATTTGAAGGATATAGCAAAAGAGCTATTAGAGAAAAAACAAGAAAAGGTTTAAACCAATTTGAATTTGATGTTTTAGGGTATTAATTTTGATTAGAATGTGCGCACATTCTATATAAAAATAAAAAGAAAGGGAGGTAAGGCAATATGGAATATTTGGTAGAAGGTTTTGGGGCAAAAACTGGTCTTCCATGTTTGATTGTTATTGATTGTCCACGTCTTGAATGTGGTATTGTGATATGTAATTGCAAAGATAGTTCAACTTTATGTGGTTCCTACTGTGGATCATGGTTTTGTCTGTGCCGAGGAATTGGAGCACGGATGGAGCCATATATAAAATTATAAAGGAACATGCCCTCTAGTCTAACATCGTGATGTTAGACTAGAGGGTGCCTTTACTAGATGCCACTAAAAGGATGTGATAGTAATGGGTAAGAAACTATCAATTTCTATAATTACTTTTATATTTTTTCTAATTGTGATATTTTCAACAGGATTTTTTACAGGCATATATACTTCAAACAATCTATTTGTGTCGAAAGAACCGAGGGAATTGACAGAGAAGCAAAAAATAGAAGACTTTGAATATATGTACGACATTTTAAAAGACAATTATGCGCATTTTTATGAAGTAAAAAAGATGTATAATTATGACTGGCTTGCTCATAAAGAAGAGTTTGAAGAGATGATAAAAAATACCAAAGATGATGAGGAATTTTACAAAGCCTTAAATATAATTTTATCAAAATTGCACGATTGGCATACGTATGTTTTAGACCCAATTTTTTATCATTATACATTGAGAATTGCTAACAACTATACTACTTTAAAAAAAGAAAATATACAACTTGGGCCTTTTATAGATATTTTTAAAAAATCAGAAAAGGCATATAGAACCTGGGATAAGTTATTTAAGGAAAATATACCTGGATATACTTCAAGAACTATAGTAAGCACGAATAATATAAAAACAGAGATTGTAGAAGAAAATAAAATTGCTTATTTAAGAGTTAACTCTTTTGCAATAGACGTTGATAAAGATTTTGAAAAATACAAAGAAGACAGAGAAAAAATAAATAATTTTTTAAAAAACATAAAAGATTACCCATATCTAATTATAGATATAAGTGGCAATGGAGGAGGAAACACGTTATATTGGGTGGATGCTATAGTAAATCCGTTGCTAGATAAAGGAAATGAAGTGGAAAATAAAGAATATTGGAAAACATATTTAATAAGAAATGGAGCTTATGTAATGAATGTGATGAGGGAATATTTACCTAAAGATTCCTTAAAACCGATAGAAAAACTACCTAATTACAATCTTATTTCTGAGGGAATAAAGAAAGAATTTAAGTACTACATGGAAGGAAGATATAATGTGAAAGAAATGAGGGAAAGGACAAAAGCCTATTTTAACGGGCAAATAGAGGAGAAAGAGCCTGTTGGTTTTAAAGGGAAAATATTTGTAATAATCGATCAAAACACCTTTTCAGCTGCCAATAGTTTTGCAGAATTTTGTAAAGAAACAGGTTTTGCTACATTGGTAGGAATTAGAACAAGAGGAGATGGCTGGCCTATAGGGTATATGAGGCTTCCTAACAGTGGATTGATTGTAAGTTTTGAGTATGGAACCATTTTAAATGAGGACGGAACGACCTATTTTGAAACAGGCACAGTGCCGGACATAGAGATAGAAATGGCTAAATTTAGATCCAACGATCCCGATGTTAAAGGAGAGCTTTTAAAACAAAAGACAGTAGAGATAATTAAAGCTTTAGAAAATAAGGAAAAGAATTTTTAAGAATACATAAAAGAACTGATTGACATGGGAATATTTAAATTTGTCAAAAAAACAATTTATTACAAGGTTGGTTACCTGAGAAAATTAAGAAGTTTAGTACCCGTGCTCAAGTTAATTTCCAAATATGAAATAAGAAAATAAATTGTTATGTTAATGGCGATAAATTTAAACTTTCAAGTTTTAGATGCATCGCTACTTTTAAAAATTATAAGTGAAAGGATGGATATATTCTTGAGAAAAAAGTTACCTATTTTAATAGTTACTTTGGTATTTTCAATAATCATATTACTCAGTACACATATTTTTTTGAATACACGGCTTAATTTATATTGGACAAAGGAATTAACAGAAAAGCAAAAAATAGAAGACTTTGAATACATGTATAACATCTTAAAAGACAATTATGCTCATTTTTATGAAGTGAAAAAGATGTATGGTTATGACTGGTTAGAATATAAAGAGCAATTTAAAGAAAAGATAAAGAAGACAAAAAATAATTTAGAATTTTATTATGCATTAAATGATATTCTATTAAAATTGCATGATGGGCATACACATGTTTTAAGTCCTGGGTATTATAAATATTTATTTGGACCATTAGGTTTTAAACCTTATGAAGATATGTTTAGGGAATCAGAAAGTTCTTATAAGATGTGGGAAAAAATCTTTAAGAATACATATAGACAGGGCGAACTAGAAGATTATTATTCACTAAAGAAAAGAAGAGAAAACGTTGTGACAGACGTTATAGAACCTGGAAAGATCGCTTATTTGAAAATCTATTCTTTTTTAATTGATTATCACAAAGACGGAGAAGAATATAAAAAGGAGAGAAATATGATATATGATTTTTTGAGAAATATAAAGGATTATCCATATTTAGTCATAGATATTAGTGATAATGAAGGGGGTAATAGGGAGTACTGGTTGAATGCTATAGTAGCACCTTTGAGGAATAAGTTAAAAGAAGTTAAAAACTTGTCAGTAGAAAAGACTTATCTTATAAGAGGCGGGGAATATATTGTTAATCTGCTTGAAAATTATATACCAGATTTGAAAAATAATACTATAGATAAACTTCCTATGTATGATTTGCTTCCTGCAGGAGTAAAAGAAAATTTCATGTACTATGCGACCACAGATATAGTAAAAGATTTTGAAAAATTTTCTAAATATGTAGAACCTGTAGATTTTAATGGGAAGATATTTTTAATCGTTAGTAGAACCACTTATTCAACAGCAAGTATATTTGCAGAATTTTGTAAAGAAACGGGCTTTGCTACAGTAATAGGTGAAAGAACCAGAAAAGGAGATGGAGGATGGCTTATGCCAGGTTTAATGCGCCTTCCTAATAGCGGGTTAATTGTGAGATTTGACGGGGAAATGATTATAAATCAGGATGGTACTTCATATTTTGAAACGGGGACTGTGCCGGATATAGAAATAAAAATGATTCCTAAAAACCCATTTGAAAAAGATGAAGAGCTAAAACAAAAAATACGGCAATTAATTAAATCATTAGAAAGTGAAGAGAAGGGTATTAAATAAGGGAAAAGGTGTGATATTGTTGAGTAGGAAACTGTCAATTTCTACGATTACTTTGATATTTTTATTGATTGTAATATTTTCAACAGGATTTTTTACCGGTATATACACCTCAAATACTCTATTTGCACCAAAGGAAATAAAAGAGTTAACAGAAAAAGAAAAAATAGAAGATTTTGAATATATGTATAACATTTTAAAAGACAATTACGCGCACTTTTATGAAGTTAAGAAAATGTACGGCTATGACTGGCTGGCACATAAGGAAGAGTTTATAGAAGAGATAAAAAATACAAGGAATAATATTGAGTTTTATAATAAATTAAATGAAATTTTGGGGAAATTGCATGATGGGCACCTTTATGTAGCAAGTCCTAGCTATTTTAATTACATTTTAAAATTAATTGAAGATGAAACGATGAAAAATTTTGTTGACTTTGAGGCTTTTATAAAAATATTCAAAGATTCCAAGAAAAATTATGAAAAATGGAGCGAATTGCTAGGAAGTGTAAATCCCAAGTATAACGAGAGCCTTTTTGTTCAAATGAGGAGGGGGCAGAAAAATATAAAAACAGAAATTTTAGAAGAGGATAAAATAGCGTATTTAAGAGTTAATTCTTTTTTGATAGATAAAGATCAGAACAGTAAAAATTATCGGGAAGAGAAAAAAGAAATATACAACTTTTTAAAAACTATCAAAGATTATCCTTATTTAATTATAGACATTAGTGGAAATGTAGGAGGTTCTTCAGAATACTGGATAGATGCTATAGTAGCTCCACTGATAGGAGAAAGAGGTTTAGAATATTTAAAATTGGAATATTTAGAAAATGAGGATAAAAATACATATTTTTATTTATCGCGAAAGGGGAATTATACGCAAAAAAATTTCAGGGAATATGTAATATTTTATGACGAAGATAAATTCAGAGAGAGTCCAATATACGATAAACTTTCAGAAGAGATGAAAAAAGATTTTACAATCTATGAATTTAAAAAAAACCTATTTAAACAAGAGGAAAAGTATATAGAAAAGTTTTTCAAATCAAATGAATATGTAAATTTCAAAGGGAAGATATTTCTAATAATAGACAGAGCGACTTTTTCTGCAGCCACAGAATTTGCCAAGTTTTGTAAAGAAACAGGTTTTGCTACATTGGTAGGAAGAAGCACTTTAGGAGACGGTTCACTTACCTCATATATGAGGCTTCCTAACAGTGGATTGATTATAAGATTTGAAGCCGGCACAATTTTAAACCAAGAGGGGAGTTCATTTTTTATAGAAGGTGTGAAACCAGACATAGAATTAGATGTTCCAGATACGAATGCTGGCTATCCAGAAGTAAGAGCAGAAATATTGAAGCAAAAGACAGTTGAATTAATTAAATCTTTAGGAAAAGAGAAGTAATTTCTAAAAAATGCAAGAGAGTTGATCAATATGAAAATATTTAACTTTGTTAAAAAATTTATATTTAAGTACAAAAGCTCCCTGATAGTATTTCTGTTTTTTAGTATCATTGGATGGCTCATGTCAATTATAGTGCCTTACATTACAGGTAATTATATTGACCTTCTATTGCAGAGTAAAGATTTCAAAGTAATTTACGATTTTACAGCAAAGATAATATTAATTGGCATAACCACTATATTCACTTCTTTTATAGTGAGCTATACCTATGTTAAAATTCAGACCAAATCAATGGCAGACTTAAACTTTTACGTATTGGACCATGTAACTAAATTGCCTATTCTTTACTTTAAAGGAGTAGACAGTGCATATCTAAATCAAAGAATAAATTCTGACAGCAATACTGTAGTCTCTTTTGTATTAGCCAATATGCTGGATAGGTCAAGTCCAAATTTTTGTGTAAAATCCCCCTGGTTAGAACATGAACCTTCTTTATCACCACCGTTCAATTCATTGTACTGCTTCCGCCCCAT
>NZ_SLWU01000013.1 GCF_004345675.1 Caldanaerobacter subterraneus
AAATGGTAATATAAGCCATGAGATGCTCTTGTTGTGATGAGAAAATTAAAGAAAAACTAAGATATTAAGAGAAAATAAAAGATAATAGAGGGAGGTGACATTATATTGAAAATCCCCATTATTTTAAATAATCAACGCTAGTTCTTCTTCGCTTTGGTTTTTGATTCTCTCCCGGTGAGGTCTTTTTTCCACATTCATACTTAATTTTCCTGCTCAGTTACTTATTGAAATTTTACGCTATCCGTTCATTTCTAATTTCCAGCTTCACCTTCCGCCTCTAAATTTCTACAAAAATAAAAACGCCTTTTTCAGTGCGTTTACTTTTTCCTTATAAATTTCTAAAATTTTATTGCATAATTTTCTGCAAATGTAGCCTTTCCCTATATCATCTCATTTAAGAGCGGTTTTACTTTTTTAAAATTCCTTTTTCTTTCGCCTTTATCAAAACTCCCAATGTGCTTACTACAGTTAATTCCAAATTTTTAATAGTCCCTTTACACACAGAAAAAATTGCTAATAGAAAAGTATTCCGTTTCCTTTTAAGGCACAAGAATAGCCTAAGCTCACAACTCATTCAATTCCAACTATTCATTTTCTGCAAACACTGTATTTCTCATCATAATAGCCATTGTAACTCCAAACTTAAAATGCCCATTATAAACTACTGCTTGATAAACATAGGACAGACTTTATTATTTTTTGGAGACTAGATTTCATTTCAGGTATACCTTTTTTCTAAGATATTTTCTTAATTAAATTTCCCAAAAAAGCTATTTTTTTCGCTCAATCAGTGAACACTCTTACTTTCTGCCTTTAATTCATGTATCATGGTGACAAACACATCCTACTATTTTCCTATTATATACGGTTAGCGGTATGTAATTATTTAACAGGTATTGCAACAAGCAATAAAAAAAGGTATCCTCTTCAGGGATACCCTTTAAAGCATAATCTAATTGCATTACTGGGTCTATATTTAAAGGTCTTCCAGAAAGTTCAAAACTCTGGAAACCTTGATTTTTAAGCTGGTGCCGAAGGCGGGAGTCGAACCCGCACGGGGTGTGAGCCCCACTGGATTTTGAGTCCAGCGCGTCTGCCAGTTCCACCACTTCGGCAACTGTTACATTTGATATAATACCACAGACTAATAAAAATTTCAATACCTTTTTCTCTCCTACTTTGATACTTTGCCGAAAAATGTTATAATTCCATTGATACTATACTAAAAGGAGTTAAAAAACTTGCAATATCTGAAGCTTCCATTGAAAGTTGCCTTTTTGTTTGTCGGATGGATTGGTTCTGTCATGCTTTTTGCTTTTACTTAAAAATAGAAAGTTCTGTCTAATTCTTATGACAACGGGTCTTGGATTTATCATGGACAGCACACGATTTAATTTCCTTACTTAGAAATACATCCCGTCCATAAACTTCTTTTGAAAATCAGGATGCGTAGAAAGTTCTATATATCTGATCTTGTCCTTTAGACCAACAGCTCTTTTTAACTCTTTTTCTGAAAGTAGGCACATGACAGCCCCCATTCCCGCACTGTTTCCTATTTGTAAAACTTTTCCTTCCAACTCTTTTGGTATAAGGCCTATCTCAACAGCGCTTTTAGGTGAAATGTAGTTCCCAAAACCTCCCGCCAAAAATACTTTCTTAACATCTTTTACGTCTATTCCCATTTCTTTGAGCATGATGTCAATTCCTGCCCTTATAGCCCCTTTTGCCATCTGTATCTGCCTAATATCTCTTTGCGTTATATATATATCTCCTCCTATCAAAAAAGCATCTTCTCCTTTAAAAACCCCGACTCTCTCTTTAAAAAGCTCCACATCCTTTACAATTCGCCCTGTCTTGTCTATAATTCCATACCTTAATAATTCAGAGATGGCATCTACAATGCCAGACCCGCATATGCCTTTTGGCTCTTTCCCCCCCACAGTAGTGTAAGGGGGAACTTTAGCAAAATCTACATGATCTATTGCTCCTTCAAGAGCAGGCATGCCAAAAGTAATACCTCCTCCTTCAAAAGCAGGACCTGCCGCCGCAGAAGAAGCTATCATTTTATGTTTATTGCCTAAGACCATCTCTCCATTAGTCCCTATATCTATGAGCAAGCTCATATCCTCTTCTAAATCCATTCTGCTGCCCAACACCGCTGCTATAGTATCTGCACCTACATAGGCTGAAATCAATGGCAATGTGATCACATACCCTTCTTCGTTTATCTTTATCCCCAAATCTTTAGCCTTTATCTCCATCATAGAAGTAAAAGTAGGTACATAAGGTGAAACAGCTATATTCTTCACATCCACCTTCAGCAAAAAGTGTATCATCGTGGGATTCCCAACTGCTACAATCTCGTAAATATTATCTCTTTCTATTTTATTCCTCCAAGAAAATTCTGAAATTGCCTTATTTATTTCTTCAATCAGCAGAAAATGCAAAGTATTAAGCCCATCTCTCTCTTTAAGGGCATATTCCATCCTTGAAATTACATCTGCTCCAAAATTTCTCTGAGGATTTAAAGAAGAATATACATCTATCTGTTTCCCTGAATCCAGGTCATACAAATAGGCTACAATAGTAGTAGTTCCTATATCCAAGGCTATCCCGTATTTTTTATTTGCCAGATCTACCCTTTCTATGGCAATAAGCTCACTTTTCCTCAAAACCAAAGTAACCTTCGAATTTTCCTTTTCCAAAAAAGAAGGTATATTTCTTACCACACTCAAAGGAATCTCTAAAAATTCTCCTACAGCTTCTTTCACCCTTTCAACAAAATCTCTTTGGTCTTCCAACGTAGGTAAAGCAATAACTACAGGTCTTTTATCTATTCGACTATCAAGAGGCACTTCAATATCTTTCTTATTTTCAGTCAAGATCCTGGCTTTGCCTTCTTTATACAAAACCTGTACCTTCAAGTCCTCGCGAACTTCTACAAAACAAGCAAGCCTTACATTCTTTTCTATTTCTTCTCTTGACAAAAAATAGGCTTCTTGCTCAGAAACTTCATAAGATTTATCTACTCTAACTCTACATTTGCCACAAATCCTGTTTCCTCCACAAGAGTTAGGTAAGTATATGCCATCTCTTGAAAGCAAGTAAAAAAGGTTCTCTCCTTCTCTCGCTACCAACTCTTTTTCTTTCCCCTCAAAGTATACTATGACTTTGTATCTCTTTTCCCCCAACTGTTTTGACATAATTTTTTTCCTGTATATACAATCCACTAAAGGGCAATTGTCACAACTTGCTGCTATCTCACAGGTCTTAACATTTTCCCCTATCCCACATACAAAGGAGACGCTTTTCTCTGGCAATATCATAAAATTTTCATTTATCTTCAGCCCAATTTCCTCTGCCCTTGCTAACCTAAAAATAGCCAACTGATTTTTTATATCCCAGTTATTTCCTGGGAAAAATACTGGAGTTATTTTCTTCCCGTAACTTTCCGATTTCTTCTTTAAGTCCTTCCAAAAGTCCAAGGTAACTTCTTCCAAAAACACATTTGAGATGGTATCTAAAATAAATCCCTTTGTATACTCTCCTTTTTGAAAAAATTCTTTTATTTTGCTTTCAATCCCCTCCCCCAAGCTTATGACTGCAGCAACTATATAATCACTGCCTTTCAAATTTTCAACCACATATTCTCCATGTAGAAATTCCCCATTACCTACACTTATCCTGTCTTTTGATATATTGAATTCATCATACACTTCATATTTTACTTTATAATCAACAAACTCCTCAAACTCTTCTATCAATTGTTCAACCTCGCCCTGTATTTCCTCTACATCAAATCCCATGCTTTTCAATTTTTCCGTACTTTCTTCGATCAAATGCTTGTTGAGCATACATTCACCCCTTTTTTTGAGCGACTTTCTTATATTATACAAGCAAATTAATAAAAATCAAATTAAAAATTATGCCTGTAAACCTCTTCCTTCAATAAAATGTATTTGACATTTTAAGCTTATTAACATAGTATATAGTATAGTGCCATAAGCCTTTTAGATGTCACAAAAATTTTACAAACAATTTACTCCTCAACGCAAAATTTATTATTGAAATTTGAATGGATATGTCTTATAATGAATTGAAGTTATTAATAAGTTTCAATCCGGGGGTTTTTTAAAGATTAAAAACTATGAAAGAGGTGTAAAAGGGTTGAAAAAGCTAGATCAAACTCAAACCCCTTTATTTGACGCTCTAATGGAATATGTGAATAATAATACAATTCCCTTCCACGTACCGGGACACAAAAAAGGGGAGGGAATGGCCAAAAAATTTCTAGACTTTGTTGGAAAAAATGTGCTCTCAATGGATGTAACTGTGTTTCAGCAAGTAGACAGCTTGCACAAACCAACAGGTCCTATCAAATACGCTCAAGAGTTGGCAGCAGAAGCTTTTGGAGCAGACGCAACATTTTTCTCAATACACGGAACCTCTGGAGCCATCCAAGCTATGATTTTAAGCGTAATGGGAGAAGATGAAAAAATCATTGTACCAAGAAACATTCACAAGTCTGTGACCTCCGGAATCATATTAAGTGGCGCTATACCAATTTACATGCAGCCAGAAATTGACAAAAATATCGGGGTTGCCTTGAACGTCACCCCTGAGACGGTCGAAAAAACTTTAAGACAGCATCCTGATGCAAAAGCGGTTTTAATCATCAACCCAACTTATTACGGAGTTTCTACAGACATAGTAAAAATTGCTGAAATTGTACACGATTATGGAGCAATTTTAATGGTAGATGAAGCTCATGGCCCTCACCTTAAATTTAACGAAAAATTGCCCATTTCGGCTATGGAAGCAGGAGCCGATATATGCGCTCAAAGCACTCATAAAATTATTGGTTCTATGACACAAAGTTCAATGCTTCATGTAAAAGGAGACAGGATAGATATAAACAGGGTAAAGCAGGTGATGAGCTTATTACAGACCACAAGCCCTTCATATATACTCCTGGCGTCACTGGACGTAGCAAGAATGCAAATGGCTACAGAAGGAAAGGAACTTCTGGACAGGACTATCGAATTAGCTGAATACGCAAGGAGAGAGATAAATAAAATTAAAGGGCTTTACTGCTTTGGCGAAGAAATAGTAGGTCGCGATGGCGCTTACGATTTTGACCCTACAAAAGTGACCATAACTGCCAAAGGATTAGGTATAACTGGGCATCAACTGGAAAGAATCTTAGCAGAAAAATACTACATTCAAGTAGAGCTTTCGGACATGTACAATGTCCTCTGCGTATTCTCAATTGGAGACACAAAAGAAAAAGTAGATTACTTGCTTCGCGCTTTAAGAGAGATAAGCGACGAATTGTACGACGAAAACATAGAAGTAGCAAAGCCAATAGATATTCCAGAAATTCCTGAATTAGTAGTTTCACCTAGATATGCCTTTAACGCTCCTACAGTGGCTCTTCCTCTGAGAGAAAGTGTAGGGCAGATAAGCGCAGAATTTTTAATGGCATATCCACCTGGAATACCAGTGCTCTGCCCTGGCGAAAGAATAACAATGGAAATTATAGAATACGTCGAAAAAATGAAAGAGGCAAATTTAAGCATTCAAGGCACAGAAGACCCAGAGGCAAATTATATAAAGGTGGTAAATTACAGACAGGCTCTAAATGTAATCGCATAAAAAAGAGTATCTCCCCACGAGAGATACTCTTTTTTATTCTGAAAGCGCTTTGTAGTACTCCTCTATTTCATCGTAGGTCATAGCCCCGTTGCTGATGGCCCTTATTACCCCATTTTTGTCTATAAAATAAGAAACCGGTATAAACTGTATTTTATAATCGTAGGCTGTGCTCAAATCTGAATCCAAAAGCACAGTAAACTGGTATCCCTTTCCTTCTAAATACTGTCTAACTTTCGCTTCGCTCTCCCCTAAATCTATAGCCAACAAAACAGTGTCATCTTTATGCGCCCTTATAAACTTATCCAAAGCAGGCATCTCAATCTTACAGTAAGGGCAAGTAGTAGCCCAAAAGTTGAGTATTACCTTCTTTCCTCTCAAACTTGATAAGGTAACAGTATTGCCATTAAGGTCCTTTAAAGCGAAATCAGGAGCTATATCCCCTATTTCATTTCCTACTTTGCGCTCCTCATTGGAAGAATTTGATTTAGTTTGATTTTCCACTTTTGAAGGGGTAGGTTCTGCGGTTTTAGTGTAGCTATTTAAAACAAAAATCAAAGCTCCTATAAGCGCAATTGCAACAATTGTAAAAATTAAACTTTTATTCTTCACTTTTACCACCTCTTAATAAAGATACCCTGTTATTTTTATAAGCATATTAAAATACAGTAAAATGCCAAATATTATCAAAATAACACCACTTGCGACTTCTATGTAGGGAAGTATCTTATTAATTTTCTTGTACATGGTTTTAAACTTGTCAATCAAAAGGGCTGTAACAATAAAAGGAATCCCTAACCCCATAGAATAGGCAAAAAGAAGTATTACCCCTACGCTTAAAGTACTTACAGAACTAGCATATAACAAAATAGAAGCCAAAATAGGACCTACGCAGGGCGTCCAGCCTGCTGCAAATGTAACCCCGAGTATAAAAGAACCTATATAGCCTGTCTGTATATTTTCCATATTTATTAGCTTCACTTCTTTATTCAAGAAAAGAGGCCTAAAAAGTCCTGTCATCTGAAGCCCAAAAATTACTATTATTATCCCGCTAATCTTCCTAAAAGCATCTTTATAAGATAAAAAAAGTTTCCCCAATTGGCTTGCAGTTGCTCCCATCAACACAAAAATTAAACTAAACCCCAGTACAAAGAGAATCAAATTCACTATATTGTTCTTTCTATTGCCGAAAATATAGGAAACATAAGCGGGAATGAGCGGAAGAACGCACGGCGACAAAAAAGAAACAATCCCTGCCGCAAAAGCAGTGTAAATTGGCACAGGTACACCTCCCTCCCCTATGGGGTATAACTAGTAAATATTATATTACATTCTTCTGAAAATAACAATAAAAAAGCTAAAAATTACCTTCTATCTTTTGTGTAATCTATGACCATTTTCGCCTTCCCTGTCTTTTTATCGATTTGCAATTCTTTTACAAAGCGTATCTCATACCTCACATTTCTTAACCTTTTTTTCATCAAAAACTCATCGATTTGCCTTCTTATCTGCTTTTCTATGTCACTGCTGTAATCGTCAAATTTTACACAATTTAACACAAAACTTTCCTCTGAAGTTTTGACAAATTGATATTCCTTTAGCCCCTGAACGTCAAGGTCATCAATAAAAAGCGGATGGAGAAAATCACTTCCCCCTTTTTCATTTTTAAACCACATCATCTCTTCTTCTCTTCCAACAACTCTTTTGATATAAGTGTAAGGCAAAACGCCTTTGTGGAATTTGTCAAAGCCTTCTACCACATCTTTCAATCTATACCTTATGAGAGGAAAAGCCTTATTGTAAAGAGGAGTTATGATGAGTCTGCCCAATTCATCTACTTCCACATAATTCATGTCATCCATCAAATACATGCCTTCATACCAGCTAGATCCCATTCCTAAAAATATGGACTCAGTACAGCCATAATAGTCTATTATATCGGCGTCAAAGACAGAAGCCAAATATTCTTTGACTTCTTTGTTTAAAGGCTCTCCTCCTGTTATTACCTTTTTAGGTTTTATATCAATTTCTCCCTTTTCTTTCATATCCGCCAGTATTTTTACACAAGAAGGATAGCCAGCTACATACACAGGTTTAAAAGATTCAATTTTTCCCTTCCAAGTATCAATAGGTTCTTTTATGTCTACTACAATGCTTTTAGCTTTATACTTTTTAATTCCACTCATTGCAAGAGTTGTAGCAGCATAACCACTTCCTACAGCGGCGATGTACAGCACTTTTATGGGAAAATCTTTAAGCTCAATTGAATTTTTACCTCCTACGCTTATGCGAACCATATTCGCCTCTATTGTATCAAGTCCTTCCTCGTCATAAAGAAAATTACACGGTTTTCCTGTACTTCCCGAAGTATGAACAAGGATATATTTGCCTACTTTAACCATAAGTTCATCACTTTTAATAGCATTTTCTATATCTTTCATAGATATATTGCCAGTTATTATCTCAAAAAAATTGTCCCTCACCAAATCCTTGTCTATCATAGGCAATTCTTCAATTGGTATGACATCTAAGTCTTTTTCTTTTATCCCATGCTCTGTATAAAATTCCTTATAAAATCTACTTGAATTGTAAGCATATTTTACAATTTCTCTCATTTTCCTTTCACTGTATTTAAGAACTCTTTCCCTACTCCACTTGTTATGGCTTAAAAGTTCAAATCCTTTTAAAAACATCTTTATCATCTTTCTCACCACTATTAAGCCAATTTATGTAATCCTCTAACCTATTATACCCCAAAGTAAAAAGCTATACAAAATAAAAAAAGGCTTGCGCCCTAATCTGTCAATTCCACATTGGCTAGCTCCTCATCCGTGAGAAGAGAAGCTGCCCCTTTATCTATTATTATAGTGACATCAGGATGTAGGGCTAAAACAGTAGAAGGTACTTTTGTTGTCAATCTCCCCTTTAAAGTTTCCTTTATCGCCTTAGCTTTATTACTTCCTGATGCTAAAAGCATAATTTTTCTTGCCTTCATAATACTGCTCAATCCCATAGTGATTGCTCTTCTTGGTACTTCCTCTATGCTTTTGAAAAACCTCTTATTAGCATTTATAGTCTCTTCCGTCAACGTCACTATATGGGTTTTCGTTTCAATGCTTTCATCTGGCTCATTAAAACCTATATGGCCGTTTACCCCAATACCTAGTATCTGCAGGTCAATCCTGCCTATTCTCCTTATCTCCCTTTCATATCTTTTGCATTCCTCTTCTAAATCTTCGGCGACTCCATTTGGAATATGTATATTTTCTTTTTTAATATTTATGTGATTGAATAAATTTTCATACATGTAATAATGATAGCTTTGCGGATGGTCAGGAGAAAGTCCTATGTACTCATCTAAATTAAAAGTAATTACATTTGAAAAATCAATTTCACCATTTTTATGCATTTCTATTAAATACTTATACATGCCCAAAGGAGTAGAACCTGTGGCAAGCCCTAAAACAGTGTCGGGTTTTTTCAGAATTTGCTCTTTTACAATTTCTGCAGCTCTTCTGCTCATTTCATCATAGTCTCTTACTATCATCACTTTCATCATCTTGACCCCCACTAATTTTCTGTTATTTCATTTCTCGGCTCTATTATACCATAAAAGGGCTGGAAAGTGTAAATAATAAAGTCTAGAAGGCAGAAAGGAAGGGAGAAAAATGTCAAAAAAAGTAAGACATGTTGCTGTATTTTTATTAATTATTCTGGCAATATTCGGTTCAATAGAGATTAGCAGTTACAATTACGAAAGAAAAAGTGCTGTAAAAAAATTATACCCTGTTCCCTCTATGTATCAAAGGGTATTAATCATTGCACCACATCCGGATGACGAAACTTTAGCAGCTGGAGGCTTAATTCAAGATACCCTAAAGTACGGCGGAGAAGTGAAGGTGGTAGTGATGACCAATGGAGATTCCTTTAAAAGGGCAGTGATAGAAAATTACAATACTATAAAACCTACTCCTCATGATTTTTTGCGCTTAGGATATGAAAGACAGAGAGAAACTATTTCCGTTCTGAAATATCTGGGAGTCAAAGAAGAAAACATCATATTTTTGGGATATCCCGATAAAGGTCTGGCACTCTTATGGTGGAAAAATTTTGAAAGAACTTTAGAAAGCGCAGGAACTAAAAAAACTCACAGCCCTTATATAAACTCTTATTCAAAAGGCACAGAACATAAAGGAGAAAATGTTTTAAAAGATTTGAAATCAATCATAAAAGAGTATAACCCTACATTAGTTGTTTATCCTCATCCGAATGAACTTCATCCAGACCATTGGGCAACAAACAGCTTTGTAAAATACACACTGTACACGCTGAAAAAAGACCAAATACCTCAGTTTTTGTACATTGTTCATCGCACTGACTGGCCTTTGCCTTTAGGGAAGCACCCCCATTTAAATCTAAACCCTCCTAAACCTCTTTTAAAAACAGGTACAGAATGGCACTTATATCCTCTTTCTGAAGAGGAGGTAGAGAAAAAAGGTAAAGCTATAACCATGTACAAAACCCAAATGAAAGTAATGAAAGATTTTCTACTCGCTTTTGATAGAAAAACAGAGCTTTACGGCTTTTATAGAAATGGCACATTGAGAAAGTACAACAAAAATTTGAACTTCGAAGAATATAAAATCATACTGGATCCTGAAAGAGATAACTTAAGAGATTATGAAAATGGCAGTGTAGATATCACGGCCGTATACGGGTATGTAAAAACTAATATCTTAACCACAGCGATAAAATGCAGAAATAATGCGAAAAAAGAATATGAGTACAATTTAAACGCTATACTGTTCAAAGACCACAGTGAAATTGGCAGAATAAATGTTAGATTTAAAAATGGAAAAATTTCTTCCTCAGAGGGAAAAGGCTATATAAAAAATGGAATAGTTTATATATCTATTCCTGTAGATAAAGATTTTGACGCAATTTACCTTTCTACCTTTACTACTTCAGGAAAAAGCCTCATTGATAAAACAGCATGGAGACTTCTGGAAAAAGAAAAATGATTAATATCCTGATAATTTGTACCAGTTTATCAGGACTTTATTTGAAAGAGTTATTTTTCCAGCAATATTAATCTTGCCTTCAGGGACAGGTTTTATCAAACTAGCTATGTTATCTTCCCTTAAAAACACACCTGATTCCACCATAGTATTCTCTGGCATTTTTACATTTTCCAGCACAGCGCTTATCCCTACATAGCAATTATCGCCTATATAGGAATTAAATATTATGCTCTTTACATTTATACTACAGTAATTTCCTATGTGGCACTCTCCTTTAATTATGACGCCGTTGGAGATTACTGTTCCTTCTCCTATTGTTATTTCAGAAGCCCCTGTGGTATTGATATTTGCTCCGTCGTAAATCGCTGCTTTATCCTTTATGACTATCTTGCCTACTCTGTAATTTTCATCAACTTCATCTGCTCTTATGACGACATTGGGCCCAATGTATACATTCTCCCCCACCACAATATTACCTATTAAAATCGCTGTATCATCTACATAAGCGCTGTGAGCTATCTGAGGATAGTTCCCAAATATATCCTCTCTAATCATAATTTCACCCCATATAAGTTAATCATTATACCAGGTTATAATAGTTGTTTATATTATACCACGAAAAAGTTAAATCTACAATAAAAAATGCAATTTAGAAGAGAAAAAATTTCAAAATAAAAGCCATAAAAGCTAAATAGCTTTTACGGCTTAGACTGCAAACAACTTTTTAAATAGAAAAAATGTAATTCGTTACAAGACAACTAAACTGGCAATTTATCTAATCTGCAATGTATTTTCCATTTCGCACATTTAAAATTATTTCAACAATCTTTTCTGTCAGAAGTTTAAAGATTTTCTCCCCCTTTTCTTTTGTAGCAAGTGTAGCATCACCTGACATAGCATTTTCATAAAGTATTTTTCCCCTGTCCTTAAAATAAACCCTGTAAAGAGGTTTCTTGAAATTCTTTGTCGCTTTGTCCATTTGCACAAGCCTCTCATCGTAATATAAAATAGCCGACGTCTCGTCTTCTCCCGCATGTCCCTGCCCTTCTGTGATGGTAAGAATCTCTTTTGAAAAGTCTAACCACCAGTTTATTGTCAACACCGTCATACCCAGCTGCGCCAGTTTTTCACTGGCAAGGTTCAAAGCATTGATATTTCCTCCATGCCCATTTAAAAATATAAGCTTTTTAAGCTCGTTTTCATACAAGCTTTTTCCAACAGCATATACGTATTCTGCTAATACTTCTAAAGGCACGTGAATTGTTCCGGGATAGACTGAAAGGTCATAGCTTTGACCATAGGGTATCTCAGGAGCAATCCACACATAATCACCAATTTTTTCTTCAATCATCTGGCAAAAAAGCCTGGGGGAAAAAATGTCTGTACCCAGAGGAAGGTGGTGACCGTGAGCTTCCACAGAACCGATAGGCACTATTACTGTATCTGATTTTTGCAGATGTTTTTGAAAGTCATCAGAAGTGTAATTTATTAAATACATAAAAACACCTCCAAAATTTTTCTAATCTAAAAATAACATTTTTTAGGTGTTAAAACAACTGACTTACAAGTTGACACGAAAAGATAATTTTTTTACAATAACTACTGTATAATACTTTGGGAGGAACTAAAATGGAAACGTTGTTTACCTCGTTTTTTCTAGTATTCGCTTCTGAAATGGGAGACAAATCACAACTCATGTCAATAGCATTTGCCTCTTTATTCAAAGCCAGAACCGTTTTAGTAAGTGTATTAATTGCAGCACTAATAAATAACGGTATTGCAGTATTATTTGGTTCATATATGGGAGAACACATACCAAACTTTTATATGAAATTTTTGGCTGCTCTTTTGTTTTTATTTTTTGGAGTCTTTTCTCTGAGCCATAAAGAGTCAGAAAACGGAAAAATAATAACCTCTCATTATCCTCCTCTTTTAACTATAATAATCACTTACGTCCTTTCAGAATTTGGAGACAAAACACAGCTGACCACTATTGCTTTAACTGCTTCCTATCGTCAGCCTTTTTATATACTTCTGGGAACAACTCTAGGCATGTTCATGGCAGATGTGATAGGAATAATTATAGGTTCTTATTTCAATAAAAAAATTTCTCACAACTATTTAAAATACATATCTTCTGCAGTTTTTATAGCATTTGCCTTTTCCCTGTTATATAAGCTCTTTTACAAATAAAAGTAAAAAAGAGGCGGTTACTCCGCCTCTTACCCCTCTCATCGCTTTATTTCCCGTAACAAAAAACCATATTGCCTATTCTTGCCGCTATGGGTAAGGACCACAACCAGGCATTAGTGGAGCTCTGGTCAAAATAATATAAAGCTCCATTAGTGGGGTCAATGCCATTTAGAGCATCTCTTGCAGCAGCTATAGCATCTGTAGATGCAGGCCTATTTATCCAGCCATTGAGTACAGGAGTAAATTGGTAATTCCCCCACGCATCCACTTGATATATGACATCTTTTATAGTATTGGGAAAAATACCGCTTTTCACTCTATTTATCACTACAGCTGCTACTGCTACTTTAGCCTGATACGGCTCTCCATCCGCTTCTGCTGTAACGAGTCGCGCAAGAAGGTCAAATTCCTCTGGAGTGTAAGGTATTACACTCCTTTGAACATAACCTCTGCTGACATCATTATATGTTCGAGAGGAAGAATTAACAGGCTTTGGTATGATAAACACCTGACCTGGATATATGATATCGCTTTTATAATCGTTTGCAGCTTTTAACGCATCTACGGTAATTCCATATTTTTTAGCTATTAAGTACAAGCTATCGCCTTTTTGAACCACATATGTGTTATCATTACCAGGCACTTGCAACACTTGGCCAGGATATATTGTAGTAGTCTGTAACCCGTTTAGAGCCATCAATTTAGTGTAAGTAATGCCGTATTTTTGACTTATCCCCCATAAAGTATCTCCTGGTTTCACAGTATAAGTAGCGGCAAAGGCAGCTTGAAATAAAAATAGTCCTCCGATAATTAATGCGATGAGAGGCTTTACTTTGAGGTGAACTTTGGACATGATTTACCCCCTTTGCCTCCGAGGTTAGTTGACGGGTTCGGGTGAGGGCCACCCTACCACAATACGTGGATTCACCCCAAATTTACATCCCCCGTACCCCTTATCGGGGATTCGGCATGTTTTAACTAAATTATACACGGAATACAAAAACTCTGTCCATATTAAACTGATGGGAATACAGTCATTTGCTGTCATTGATAAGCGGAAGCATCACGGTAAACTCCGTTCCTTTCCCTACCTCGCTTTTTACCCCAATCACTCCACCGTGTTCCTCTACAATCCATTTTGCGATAGAAAGACCTAAGCCCGTGCCCCCTGTATCTTTAGACCTAGCTTTGTCTACTCTGTAAAATCTCTCAAAAATATACGGCAAATCCTCTTCGGGTATTCCTATCCCATCGTCTTTAACCTTTATATAGGCCTCGTCACCACTTCCTATTTCAATTTCTATGTTGCCATTTTTTAAGGTGTACTTTGCCGCATTATCAAGGAGTATCCTCAAAACCTCTTTTATAAGCTTCTTATCTGCATTTATTCTCACATTTTCC
The DNA here is from genome assembly GCF_004345675.1 of Caldanaerobacter subterraneus. Lineage (GTDB taxonomy): Bacteria > Bacillota > Thermoanaerobacteria > Thermoanaerobacterales > Thermoanaerobacteraceae > Thermoanaerobacter > Thermoanaerobacter subterraneus. The sequence continues at coordinate 14,268 of NZ_SLWU01000013.1, forward strand.
CCTTTTAATGATACATTTTTTCCTTCGTAAATCAGTTTAATCTCTCTGACCACTTCTTCTGCTATCTCTTTCAAATCAAAACTTTCCCTCTCCAGCTTTATTGACCTGTCATCGCCCTTCGCTAAAAAAAGAAGTTTTTCAACAAGATTTTCCATCTCTAAAGTTTCCTTCTTTATGGCTTTAATTCCTTCTTCTAATACTTCTCTGTCGTCTTTTCCCCATCTATCTAGCATGTCAATATATCCTTTTATGACAGAAATAGGAGTCCTCAATTCATGGGAGGCATCAGACACAAATCTATTTTGACGCGCAAAAGACTCTTCAAGCCTGTCCAACATGTCATTAAAGGTCTTTGCCAGCCTTGTGAGTTCATCCTCCTCTCCGTAAACTTTAAGTCTTTTATTTAAGCCTTTTGCATCTATGTCTTTCACTTCTTTTATCATGTAATCTACAGGTCTTAATGCCCTTTTTGTAACAAAATAACCTGTCACAAATGAAATGAAAATACCAGCTCCATCAGCAAAAAACATCAAAATAAAAAGAAGCTTTAAAAAAGCGTACTCATTCTTCATATCCTTTATAACTTGTATATAAAATGTAGCATCGCCTTTTTTAAATACTGTATTTAAGTAAACTAAATCCTTATCAAATTCATCAACCTTAACAGGAACTTCTAGATTAGTATTATATGGAATCGCAACTCTTTCTAATTTTTTAGATAAATACAGCAATCGCCCTTTTGAATCAAATATTTTTACATAAATATTTTCATCAGGTATCCCAGAAAATGCTGTGTCTTTTAAAGCTCCGTCCATATTTTGTTTTGCTTCACTAAGTTTTGCCTTTATAACCTCTGCTTGAGTTGACACCTGTTCCATTGATTGGTATATAAGGTAATACTTCAAAGTGTAAATCACTGAGGCATTCAAAGAAATCAGCACAAATGAAAAAACTGCTGAATAAAGAAGCGCTATTTTTAAAGTTATGCGCTGAGGTAACAATTTAATCTTCATCTTCACCATCTCTCAAACTGTAACCTACTCCCCTTATAGTGTGAATCAATTTTCTGTCAAATGGGTCGTCAATTTTGCTTCTCAAATACCTTATGTACACGTCTACTACATTGGTATCCCCATAATAGTCATATCCCCAAACTGACTGCAGAATTTTTTCTCTAGAAAGAGCAATATTCGCATTTCTCATTAAAAATTCTAAAAGGTCAAACTCTTTTTTCGTAAGGTCAATTTTTACTCCCTGCCTCCTGACCTCATGAGTAGTCAAATCCATAACAATACCAGCAAACTTCAGCACATCTTTTTTAATACTGGGATTTCTCTTTCTCAATGCAGCCCTCACTCTAGCGAAAAGCTCCTCTATAGAAAAAGGCTTAGTTACATAGTCATCTGCACCAATGTCTAGCCCTCTTACCTTGTCTTTCACCTCATATTTTGCTGTAAGCATTATAACAGGTATGTCAGAGTTTTCTCTTATTTTTTTCAAAACTTCATATCCATCCATTCCTGGAAGCATTATATCCAAAAGCACAAGGTCATAATCGCCCTCTAAAGCTTCTTTCACGCCTGAGGTTCCGTCGTAAACTATTTTCACTTCATAGCCTTCGTGTTCGAATTCCAATTGTAAAAAACGCGCTATCTGTCTTTCATCTTCTACAATCAGTATCTTTTCCTTCATTGGCCATCACCAATAAAATTATAGCATATCAAATGTCTTATAGAAATCGGGATATGAAACGTCGACGCATTCACCCTTCTTAATTATGGTCCGACCTTCTGCTAAAAGGCCAGCAATCCACAAGGACATGGCCACACGGTGGTCGTTGTAACTCTCAACTTCGGCTCCTCTTAAAAAGCCTGTCCCTTCTATAATCATTCCATCTTCTGTCTCAAAAATTTTAGCTCCCATTTTCCCAAGCTCTGATGTCATTGATTTTATCCTGTTGCTTTCTTTTATCTTTAATTCCTCTGCATTTTTTATCACAGTGGTTCCTTCAGCAAAAACTGCTGCAACTGCGATAACAGGAATTTCATCAATAAGCTTAGGAATAAGGTCTCCGCCGATTTCTATACCCTTTAATTTAGAACTTTTAACTACAATGTCCGCTATTTTTTCATTATTCACATATCTTTCATTTATAAGCTCAACATTTCCTCCCATATCTTTTAAAACATCTATAATTCCTGTTCTCGTAGGATTTACATTCACATCTTTTATAACCACCTCTGAATTAGGAAGCAAATTTGCTGCCACTATAAAATAGGCAGCAGAAGATATATCTCCCGGCACTATAATTTTCTGCCCTTTTAATTTACTTCCCGGATAACAAAATATTTTCTTTCCATCTATCTCTATCCTTGCACCAAAAGTTTGAAGCATAAGCTCCGTATGATTTCGCGATAAAGCAGGCTCCTCAATAACCGTCATACCTTCCGCATAAAGGCTTGCAAGCATTATGCTAGATTTAACCTGGGCACTGGCAATAGGCATTTTATACTCTATTCCTCGAAGTTTCCCACCTCTTATTTTGACAGGAGCAAAATTCCCTTCCCTTGCCTCTATTTTAGCCCCCATGAGAGTAAGAGGCACTATCACTCTTCCCATAGGCCGCCTCTTGATAGAATCATCCCCTGTGAGTATTGTCTCAAACTCTTGCCCTGCAAGTATTCCCATCAAAAGCCTAATTGTTGTCCCAGAATTTCCTACATCTAACACTTCACTGCTTTTACTAAGGTACAATCCTTTTCCATACACTTTCACTCTATTTCCTTCCAATTTAATGTCTACACCCAGTTTCCTCATACACTCTACAGTAGAAAGAGTATCCTTAGCAACAAGAAAATTTTCTACTTCTGTTAGCCCTTCAGCTATTGAACCTATCATAACAGCTCTGTGAGATATAGATTTGTCTCCTGGGACAGAAATAACCCCTTTTAAGCTGTTTTTCTTTTTTACCTCTACATCCATTTTTCTCACCTCATACCTCTAGTATTTTTCTGCATTCTCGGGCCTTGTCAAAGAAGTCCACTAAAAACTCTTCATCTCCTCTCTCCAGATGATACACAAATTCTTCGAGGAGGTTTTTATAATTTCTTAGTAAATCAAGAACCACTTCTCTATTGCTAAAAATTATGTCCTTCCACATTTCAGTCTGAGAAAGAGCGATTCTCGTAGTATCTTTAAATCCTCCTGCAGCGTATTTTAAGGCATCTTTGCATTCTCTGTGTGCAAAATTAGAAAGTGCCGTAGAAACTATATGAGGAACATGGCTTATAACTCCTACTATCCTGTCATGTTCATTATAATCTACAATGACAGGTTTTGCACCTATCTTTTTTATTATTTCTTTTACAAAAATCTCTAAAATCCCTTCTTCCACACTGCTAGAAGGAATCAAGAAATAAAAAGAATTTACAAAAAGGTCAGGGTGAGAATAATCGTACCCTGCCTTTTCAGTGCCAGCCATAGGATGCCCTCCAATGAAGTAAAAATCCGAAGGTAGAAATTTTTCTATCTCTTCCATGACAACTTTTTTAGTGCTCCCAACATCAGTTATTATGCATCCCTTTTTAAGATGAGGATATATCTTCTTAACACTATCAGCTATTTTACCAACAGGAGTGCAGATAAAAAGAGCATCTACATCAAGTGCAAAATTTATTTCCCTGAAGGCTTCAGAAATTGTACCCTCTCTTAAAGCCTTATCTAAAGTTTTTGTATCAACATCCACTCCAATAACATCTATATCTGTATACTTTCTTAAAGCTTTTGCGATAGACCCGCCTATAAGGCCCAGTCCCACAACAGCTACCTTCTCTATCATGCCAGTTCCCGCCCTACAGCTTCAGCAATAATTTTTAATTCTTTCACCAAGCTTTCAAAGTTGTCTGGGGTCAAAGATTGAGGCCCATCAGAAAGAGCATTTTTAGGGTCAGGATGCACTTCTATGATAAGTCCATCCGCTCCTGCAGCAACAGCCGCTTTGGCCATGGAAGGCACAAGGTGCCACCGACCAGTTCCATGGCTGGGGTCTACTATTATAGGTAGATGACTCAGTTTTTTTATGGCTGGAACCGCACTCAAATCTAAAGTATTGCGGGTATAAGTCTCAAAAGTCCTTATGCCTCTTTCGCAGAGAATTACATCTTTATTCCCTTCATTTAAAATGTACTCTGCAGCGCTCAGCCACTCCTCCAGTGTAGCCGCAAGCCCCCTTTTTAAAAGTACAGGCTTATTCATCCTCCCTACCGCCTTAAGAAGTGAGAAATTCTGCATGTTTCTTGCTCCAATTTGAAGGACATCCGCATACTCCGCAACTTTTTCCACTGAATGCACGTCCATCACTTCCGTGACAATTTTAAGACCCGTAAGCTCTCTCGCCTCACTGAGCATTTTTAATCCTTCCTCCTCTAACCCTTGGAAAGAGTAAGGCGAGGTCCTGGGTTTATATGCCCCTCCCCTTAAAAAGTGAGCTCCCGCTCTTTTCACTGCCACAGCACTCTCAAGAAGCTGTTCTCTGCTCTCTACAGCACAAGGTCCTGCCATTATGACAATATTTTTGCCCCCTATTTCAATATCGCCAACTTTTACAATAGTAGGCTCTGGTTTGAATATCCTACTCGCCAGCTTATAGGGATCTACTATTGGAATTACTTTCTCTACCCCTTCCATCATCTCTATCGCTTTTCCATCAAGTTTCCGTTTGTCCCCTATCACACCTATTACTATTTTTTCTTCCCCTCTTGAAATGTGATAACCCAGCCCGAGAGAAGTTAAAAGATTTGTAATCTCGGAAATTTGTTTCTCACTAGCATCTATATTCATTACAATTACCATACCTCTTCTCCTCCCTTTATTTTCCCATCTTGAACTTTGGATAAGAACCTATAACTTTTAAAAAATCTGCCTTTACCTTCAATTCTTCTAAAGCCCCTTTTATCCTCTCCTCTTCCCTGTGGCCTTCTATATCTACCCAAAAGACGTACTCCCCAAACTTTTTGCGAGAAGGCCTTGACTCAATTTTTGTCATATTGATATTCTTTTCTGCAAACACTCCTAAAGCCCTATACAAACTTCCAGGAACATTCGGCACAGAAAAAACTATTGAAGTCTTGTCCTCCCCTGTATAGTCACTGTCTCTTTTCGCAATAACCAAAAATCTCGTGTAATTCTCCTTTATATCCTGCACATCTTTTTCTAATATCTTAAGGTTATAAAGCCAAGCAGCTCTTTCCGGTCCAATGGCAACTATCCCTTTTTTAGCATTTACCCCTAACAAAGCCTTTACAGTGCTTTCTGTAGTTTTTACTTCAGCCGTTGGGAAATTATTCAATATGTATTCCCTGCACTGGGCAAGAGCCTGAGGATGAGAAAGTATACAATGTACATCTTTAAAGTCAATAAAGTCATCGCAAATCAAACATTGTGAAATAGAAATTATCACCTCTCCTCTGACCAAAATACCCTCGGCATCGTTTATCAACAAATCCAGTGATACATTGACAGAACCCTCAATAGAATTTTCAACAGGCAAAATGCCCTCATCGCACGTCCCTTCCGCTACACTTTTAACTACATCTTGGATGGTAGCAAACTCTATAGCTTCACACTCTTTCATTCCTTCTATATATTTAAAAACAGCCTCTTCAGAAAAAGTACCTTTAGGCCCTAAATACCCAACTTTCATCCTACACCCCCTTATCATACTATATTGCTGATATTTTAATACTTTGCCTAATTAAAGTCAAGTAAATTTTTCATAAACCTTATAAAAGGATAATAAAAAAAGCGGTGTACCCGCCTTATTTCAAAACTTTTAATACATCTTCTTCTTTCACACTCACAATATCCACTTTGCCTAAACCTACAGGTAGAACAAAATTTATTCTCCCTTCTCTCATTTTTTTATCAAGCTTTATGGCATTTAGCATATCCGTCTTTTCAATACCCTCATAGTCAGCTGGCAGTCCCGCTCTTTTAATTAAATTCAATATGCGCTCTAAATATCCTTCATCAATATATCCCAAGTTAAATGCAAGCCGTGCCTCATACGCCATTCCTATTGCCACAGCTTCTCCGTGAATATATCTCTCATACCCTGTTAAAGCCTCAATAGCATGACCTATTGTATGCCCAAAATTTAATATCGCTCTTAAATTCTCTTCTTTTTCATCCAATGATACAACCTTAGCTTTTATCTCACATGACCTTTTAACTATATAAGTCAAATCCTCCTTTTTTAATCTCAAAATATCACCCAAATTTTCTTCAATATAGGTAAACAAATCAAAGTCCCATATAACTCCATACTTGATTACTTCAGCTAATCCACCAAGAACTTCTCTTTTATTCAAAGTCCCCAAAACTGAAGTATCAATATACACCATTTTAGGTTGATAAAAAGCTCCAACTATATTCTTACCTTTTTTTAGATTTACCGCTACCTTACCACCAACACTGCTGTCTACCTGAGCTAACAATGTCGTAGGAATCTGAATAAAATCAATTCCTCTCATATAGGTCGCAGCAACAAACCCGGCTATATCTCCAACAACTCCTCCCCCCAGTGCAATGATAGAACTATCCCTTAAAAGACCACTGTCATAAGCTACCTCAAGAAGTCTTTGTGCCATTTCCATAGTTTTGCTCGTCTCACCAGCAGGTATAACTTCATATAAGACATCGAATCCACTTTTTCTAAGGCTTTCTTCAATCTTTTCAAAATACAAAGGATAAACATTAGAATCAGTAATAACAAATGTCTTGCTGCTTCTCACATGTTTTTTAATTAAATCTCCAACTCTATCAAAACCTTCATAGTCAAAATAAATAGGATAAGACCTTTCCTTCAATTCAACAATCACTTCATCCATACTCCCACCTCTTTTTACACCAGACAAAGGGGACGGTTCCTTTTTGTCCCCCCTTGTCTCATGCTATCTTTTCAAACTCATCAAGTAATTTTTCAAAAACATCTAATGCGTCGTTAACTGGTTTTGGAGTTGTAAGGTCCACACCTGCCCTTTTTAAAAGGTTTAGCGGATAGTCAGAACTTCCGCTTTTTAAAAATTCTTTATATCTCTCCACAGCCTTTTCTCCTTCATTTAGTATCATCTGTGAAATAGCTATTGCCGCAGAAAATCCTGTAGCATATTTGTAGACGTAGAAATTTCTGTAAAAATGTGGAATTCTCGCCCATTCGTAGCTTATTTTTTCATCTACTACTATATCATCTCCGTAGTAGAGTTTATTTAGTTCATAATATTTTTCGTTCAATACCTCTGCCGTAAGAGGCTCTCCTCTTTCTGCCATTTCATGAATTAATTTTTCAAATTCTGCGAACATGACCTGTCTGAAAACTGTCCCTCTAAATTCCTCGAGAAAATGATTTAGTACGTAAAGTCTTTCCTTTTCATCTTTGGAATTTTTCAAAAGATAATCCATAAGTATAGCTTCATTGCAGGTAGAAGCTACTTCTGCCACAAAAATCTTATAACCTGCATACACATATGGTTGTGTCACATTTGAATAATACGTATGCAAAGAATGTCCCATTTCATGGGCAATTGTAAATACATCATTTAATTTACCCTGAAAATTTAAAAGCACATAAGGATGTGTACCATAAGCACCCCATGAATAAGCTCCAGAGGTTTTGCCTCTATTTTCATACACATCTACCCAGCGAGATTCAAAACCTTTTTTTAGTAAATCTATGTACTCTTCCCCCAAAGGCTTAAGGCCTTCCAAAACTAGTTCAATTGCCTCTTCATATGTAAACTCTTTATCATACTCTTGCATCAAAGGAACATACAAGTCATACATGTGAAGTTCGTCTAATTTTAAGAGTTTCTTTTTAAGCCTTACATATCTATGTAAAACATCAAGCCTACTATGTACTGTTTCTATGAGGTTATTATAAACCTCTACACTGACATTGTCTTCAAAAAGTGAAGCCTCCAAAGAAGAATTGTATCTACGGGCTTTAGCATAAAAAATATCTTTCTTTACACTGCCAGCCAGAGTAGAAGCAAAAGTGTTTATAAATTTTTTGTAAGTATCATACAGTGCTTCAAAAGCAGCCTTTCGGACATTTCTATCCTTACTTTGCATAAAGCTTATAAAATTTCCATGAGTAAGCTCCACTTCATTACCATTTTCGTCTTTAATAGTCGGGAATCTCAAGTCCGCGTGATTCAGCATAGAATATATAGTTGAAACAGATTCTGCCAGTGTCTCTGCTTCTGCTAGTATTTTTTCTTCCTCCGGTGAAAGCACATGAGGCTTGTATCTAATTAAATCCTCAATATACTGCTTATAAATTTTTAACTCCTCTAATTCTTCTATCATGTTCCTCAAGTTTTCAGTCTCAATAGACAAAATCTCTGGAACTATAAAAGAAGTAGCACTCATGACTTCAATATTAAGTCTCATCGCTTTATCAGACAATGCCTGATATTTAGAATTGGTATTATCTTCATCTCTTCTCATTCTGGCATAGGCGAAAATCTTGCTGGCTGTCATCCCAATTTGGTCATTAAGCTTCAAAACTTCCAATAAGTCCTTAGAAGTTTTAATTTTTCCTTTAAACTTTACAATCTCTTTTAGGAGCTCTTTTACCTTCCTGTAGTCTTCTTCCCACAACTCTTCATTTTCATATATGTCTTCCAATCTCCATTTATATCTTTCATCTATTTCACTTCTCTCTCTTAAATTTCCCATGTTTAATCCCCCCGCTTTTCTTTTTCAAATATTTCTTTTTTAAGTCTCATTGCTGTTGGAGTTTTGGCAAGCCCCCCTTCTGCCGTTTCTCTTAAGGCACTTGGGATAGCCTTTCCTACCCTGTACATAGTTTCTACAACCTCGTCAAAAGGTATTACACTGTCCATTCCCGCTATAGCAAAATCAGCACATATCATTGCATTGAGAGCTCCTAAGGCATTTCTCTTCTCACAAGGAATTTCTACTAATCCGGCAACTGGATCGCATACCAGTCCCAATAAGTTCATTATGGCAAAAGCAGCAGCTGTCAAGCATTGCTCAGGGGTTCCCCCCATGAGTTCCACTAAAGCCCCTGCTGCCATAGCTGAGGCAGACCCTACTTCTGCTTGACACCCTCCTTCGGCTCCCGCTAAAGTAGCATTTTTTGCTATTATAATTCCTATTCCTGAAGCTGTAAAAAGCGCTTTTGTCATGTCATCTTCATTTTTGCCAAATTTCCTTGCAACAGTAATTAAAGCACCTGGTATCACACCACTTGAGCCTGCTGTAGGAGCAGCAACGATCCTACCCATTGAGGCATTTACCTCTGTAACGGCAAGAGCAGAAGCCGCAGCTTTTGCCATTGTTTCACAGGACAAAGTATTTCCAATCACAATCCTCGCATAAAGCTTTTTGGCATCTCCTCCTGATAAACCGCTTACAGATTTTATATCCTCATTTAACCCTTTATTTATAGCTTCTCTCATCACCTGAAGATTTTTCTTCATTTTTTCAAAAATAACTTCTAAGTCCTCTCCTGTTCTTTCCTGTTCGGCCAGCATTACAATTTCTGATATAGGCTTATTGAACTTTTTTGTAAGCTCTAAAAGTTCATATCCGTAATTGAATTGATACATAAAAGCATGCCCTCCATTACACAGGATTTAAAATTATGGCATTTAAAATTCCGTCAATATTTTTAATGACCTCTTTTGCTCTTTCGGGAATTGGCTGATCAGATTCTATCACCATTATAGCTTTGTCCCCTTTTGCGTGCCTGTAAACTCTCATAAAAGCAATGTTTATATTGCAGTCTGCCAATACTTTTGTAACAGCAGCCACAATCCCAGGCTTATCTATATGGGTGGTAATTAAAGTCTCATACTCCCCAGTAAACTCTACTTCTATGCCATTTATCTCTTTTAAAAGGACATTACCTCCACCTACAGAACAGCCTAAAATATCATAAGTCTTTCCATCAGAGGTCTTGATTATCATCCTCACTGTGTTTGGATGGGGAGCTTCTTTGTCACTTTCAGTAAATTTAAACTTAAGTCCTAATTCTTTAGCAATTTCAAAAGAACGAGGCAATCTCTCATCATCAGGATCAAATCCCAATATCCCTGCAAGTAACGCCCTGTCTGTACCATGCCCCTTATAAGTTCTGGCAAAAGATTCGTATAAAATAAATTCCACCTCTTTTATCTCATCGTCCGCAATCTTTCTAGCAATTTTAGCAAGCCTTGCTGCCCCCGCAGTATGGGAACTGCTCGGGCCAATCATTATAGGCCCCATAATATCAAAAACAGAAAATTCCCTCATATCAATCCCCTTTACTCTTTCCCTATTTTCCTTACCCTAATCTTTTTTACTTTACCTTCCTGTATAAGCATTTCTTTAAAAGCGTGATCAATTGATAAACCCTCTTGATATTTCAAATACACCTTTTTAAAAAAATCTTCTCCGTACTTTTCAAATAATAGGCTTATGTATTCATTTTCACTTTCTTTATCATGCAGTACTTCGCCAAAAATGAAATTTTTAAAACGAGATAATCTTAATCTCATAGTCATTCTTCCTTTATTAAAACCGCTCTGGTAGGAGCTGCTTCTGCTCCTTTTATTTTGAGAGGAGCAGCAAATAAGAAATACTCGCCTTCTTCTACATCTTTTAATCTCAATCCTTCCAAAATCACTATACCAGATCCAAAAAGAATCTTATGAGTCTCATGCTCTGGTTGGTCTCTCTCAATACCCAAAGCATCGATTCCCACTCCAATTACGCCTTTTTCCTTCAAAAATTCTGCACCGCTTTTTTCGAGATAGACAAATTGAAAATCAAAATCCTCTCTGAAAGAATTCCGAGTTTTAAAAATCACAAAATCTCCCTTTTCAATTTGCTTATCTTTTAAGTCTTCCTCTGTTATTTTATCAGATAAGTGAGTAAAATCGAAAACTTTGCATTTTGTTATAACCTTCTTAAGGTCAATATTTTCTATGGTATCTCCCCCATTGAGCATGTGGAGAGGGGCATCAACGTGAGCCCCTGTATGCATATCCATGCATATACGGGATTCAGTCACATCGCCCTGTTGTACTGTAATTGTGTGTTGAGGTCTTTTCTCTTGTTTGTTTTTATAAACCGTCATGTTTTCATGAATTTCCATAGAGATGTCGTATATTTTCATTTCCATCCCCCCGTTTACACATTCCACCACATTCTTCCGTCTCTTCTCAAAAGGTCATCGGCTTCCTTGGGTCCCCAAGTTCCCGGATAATAATTGGGAAAATCGGGTGTTTTTTCTGCCCAGGCTTCAGCAATAGCATCTACAAACCTCCAAGAATATTCTACCTCATCCCAGCGGGTAAATAAAGTAGAATCTCCTCTCATCACATCAAAAAGAAGTCTTTCATATGCCTCCGGAGAATTATTGGATATCTGGCAGTTCTGACAAAAGTCCATATTTACAGGCTCTATAGTTATATCTCCTGCTCCCGGCACTTTGGCATTAAACTGAAGTTTTACTCCTTCCTCCGGCTGAATTTTTATTACAAGCAAATTGGGAAGCAAATTTTTATACTCTTTGAAATACAAAATACCTGGCAAGGGTTTAAACTGTATGACAATCTGTGTGGATTTTTCCGGCATCCTTTTTCCAGTCCTGATGTAAAAAGGAACTCCTGCCCATCTGAAATTTTCTATGTGCACTTTTAATGCCACAAAAGTCTCTGTATTGGAAGTTGGAGATACTTTTTCCTCCTGCCTATATCCCACATACTGCCCTCTCACCACATTTTTCTCTACAAGCTCAGGAGTCATAATCTCTAAGGATTTTAAAACCTTCACCTTCTCATCCCTTATAGATTCTGTATCCAAATTTACAGGTGGTTCCATCGCCGTCAAGGTCAGAAGCTGCATCATGTGGTTTTGAACCATGTCCCTCAAAGCTCCTGCTTTCTCGTAGTATCCTCCTCTATTTTCTATCCCCACCGTCTCATTAGAAGAAATTTGCACATTGTCTATATATCTTCTGTTCCAAACTGGCTCAAAAAACACATTGGCAAATCTGATGACCATTATATTCTGCAGCATCTCTTTTCCTAAATAGTGATCAATTCTATAAGTATTTCTTTCTGTAAAGACATCTGTTATCATTTTATTTAGTTTTCGGGCAGATTCTAAATTTTCTCCAAAAGGCTTTTCTATAACTACTCTTTGCCATGAAGTTTCATTATTTACCATTCCGTGTCTGTATAACTTTTCCACAATGACGCCAAAATATTCCGGTGCAACTGCAAGATAATATACCCTGTTGCCCTGTGTATTGTATTTCCTATCCAGTTCATCTAAAAAGTAACTAAGCTCCATATATCCGTTGTCATAGTTAAAATCAAATCTTTTGTAGAATATCCTGCTACTTAAATCTTGCCAGATTTTTTCGTCAATGTCAAATCTAGAATAAGTTTTAACAGACTCCAGCATCTCATTTCTATATTCCTCTTCAGTCTTGTCCCTTCTCCCTATAGCAACTACAGCAAAATTTTCAGGCAAGATATTTTGATATCTTAAGTTGTAAAGGGCCGGCATCAATTTTTTATGGGTTAAATCTCCTGTTCCACCGAATATGACCATCACGTTTGAAAGGTCTTTATCTTTCATGTTGATCACCTCACGAAAATGTTAAACGATTCCGTGCAACTATTTATTGTCAATTAATACTTTTTATCTTGAGTAGTTATATTATTATACCACATATTTTAAAATTTTAAAGCAGGGTTAATCCCTGCTAAATCGCTTCAATATTATTTTATCCCCATTTTTATATACTATATAATCCCTAGTAATTTCTATAATTTTTCCTTTAGCTTCAGAGATTACATTTCCCCGCAAATCCTCAAGCCTATTATTTCCAGTTATAATCCCAACACTTTTTTCATTAAATAATACAACCAGATCCTTTAAAACTTGTCCTCTTTTTAGTGAAATTTTATGCCACATGCCTATAGGCTTATCTACACTGTCATAATATATCTCCTCTATTCCTTCTGTACCCATCTTTCCAATATAGACATTATCATCTCTATCTATTCCCAAAAGAGCGTATTTATTCTTAGCACTGAGCAAAACCTGCTTTCTTCCATCTTTTAGTAAATACAGTCTTCCATCATCAGACTGATAAATTAAATTGTCCTTTCTTTGGGTTTCTACCATTTTCTCTATCCTCTTTACAGGAAGGTAAATTCGCCTTACCTCTCCCATTATATTCACCTGATAGAGCCTGTCTCCATACGGAGTAGTAGCTTTCAAATAGATCACGTTTGTGAGAGGAGATAAAGTTACATAACTAATGGCGCTCTTAGAGGGCAAATATATCTTTATATACACAGTATTGTATAAGTCATTGTCTACATCGTAGGACTTCAGTTCCACTTTTGTACCAGTTAGAGAGTCCATTCGAGAAAAATACAAAATTCTATTTCTGTCTGGAAGCCATGTATAATAATCTCCTTCTTTTGTAGCCTTCTCAATTACCTTTACAGTCTTTCCTGTTTTGGCATCAGCTATAATTAAATTACCTCCTTCGTCATATGAGATGTATTTCCCATCATAAGAGACATGAACATCTTTAGCATAAGATGGAATTTTTATCTCTATGAGAGGAGGCAGAGAAATACTTCCAAAAACTTCTTCACTTTTTATAAAAGTTGAATCTACTAAAAATACATTGTTTAAATAGTAAAGAAATGCCAGTTCTAATGCCAAAGTAGCAAATGCCCATTTTAAGACCTTCTTAATCTTCACCTCAAAAATCCTCCTCATCTTACAAAGAATATGGTAGGAACGGCTCTTTCTCCCAGAGCATCAGAAGGGTGATTTATCACTTTCCCCTTAAAGTACATCGTTGTAGAAGAACCCCCATCGAGGTTAGCTGCATTATAAGCTCCGTATTTGAGCATTATATCTTGCACATCCTTTAAAGTAGCACCTATGCTCTTTAAAGTTCTGCCATCTATCACCAAAAAAATCACTGTTCCATCTTTCCTCTGACCTATGGCAGTTCGAGGAGCTATCCCCCAACCTCCATCTCCTTTTTTTATCATGGCTTGTCCGTTAATGACAAGGGCTGGCCCAAAGCTTACCGCCTCTTTTATGCCCATATTGAGTACTTCTTTGTACCTGTACTTTCCAACCATCAACTTACCATCATTTGTAAAACCAATTAAATCCACTTTTTCATCCGGATTTTTAATCTCTGTATACAGTAGTTTCCCTCTGTGTATCACAAACCCCTGAGGAGCCCCACCTATACCTTTCATACTGCTGTCTCCAAAGCCTCCAGCATTTATAGCCGCTAGAGCATTATAGTGTTTCGCAATTACACTTGTGGTCTCCCCTTCATATGGGAATTTACTAGATGTCCCTACTTCTACTCTAGTAGGGTCATGAATCAAAATCACTTTTCCTTCAAAATGCTTGCCGTACACATTATAAAGTTCAATCCTTCTATCCTTTCCCCCGTTCACATGTATTAAATTTTTATCAGTTCTACCACTTTCTATTTTGCTTTCAGACATTATTTTATCTATCACCTTTTTGGGCAAAAACAGAGTAGCCAGGTATTGGTGGGTAAAAGTAGTCATGGCAGTAGCGACAAAAGTATCTCTCACCCTTGTAAAAGGACCGTAAAACATCAAAACGGGCATGGTAATAGAAACAAAAAGTACCTCAAAAATTATAAAAGCAATCGCTCTTTTTAGCATGTTCCACCTCATTCACATATGATTTGCCACAAATATTATAACTTTATTAGATTAAAAATTTGTTAAAAATGTGTAAAAAATTTAAAAGGGACTTATATCGTCCCTTTTATCGAATCCTCAGGTACACTTTTAAATAGTCTACCATATCCTTTTCCCTTTCATCGTAAGTCTCAATGTAAATATTTTTCCCTTCCACCGTATAACTAAAATCAGTAAATCCCTGATTCAAAAGATAATCTTTTACCGCTTTTTCCCCCAAATCTCCCTGCGCTACGAGAATTTTTTCTCCTACATATCTTCCGTTTACGTATATACTAAAAGAGTCTGTCGGAACTTTAAGATTGTTCCTATCTGCCTCTGAAGGTAAAACTATGCCTGGAGCTATCGAATTTTGCCCGTAAGGATAATTTATCATTTTGCATCACCTCTTTATTCTATTTTACTCAAAACGCTTTAACATATTCTTAACAAAAAAATACATTGTTTTTCGATTGACAAGCTTTTATAATATAGCTAAGCAGGAATATGAGGAGGAGTTACGATGGCAAAGAAGATTTTGTACTTTATATGCACTGGAAATTCCTGTAGAAGTCAGATGGCAGAAGGATTTGGCAAATTTTACGGTGGAGATGATTTTGAAGTATATAGTGGCGGTGTAGAAGCTCACGGATTAAACTCTAAAGCCGTCGAAGTCATGAAAGAAATAGGTATCGACATAAGCAACCAAACTTCAGACTTAATAGACGAAAATATCCTCTTTAAAGCAGATTATGTTATAACGCTGTGCGGAGATGCTAGAGACAAATGTCCTGCTCTGCCTCCTTCTGTAAAAAGCCTCCACTGGGAATTAGAAGACCCTGCAAGAGCGGAAGGCACAGAAGAAGAGATAATGAACAAGTTTAGAGAAGTAAGGGACATAATAAAAGAAAAAGTCAAAGCCTTAATAGAGGAGATAAGAGAAAAATCCCTGGCATAAAAAGCCAGGGATTTTTTACATAATTCCTGCTTCTTTGTGCCTTTTTACAATTTCCTCAGCAAGTGCATCAAGAGCTTTAAAGTCTTCTTCTTTTGGATAGCCTTTTATATATACTGAAGGAATAAATTCTACTTTTAAGTTACCAAACATCTGAGTAATCTGGTCTACAGCCTTGCTCCCCCAGTTGTAGGAGCCAATCACTGAAATGAATTTAACTTTAGGTTTCAAAGCATTTGTGAGATAAGCGGCGTAAACAGCCATTGGGTGTGGTCCTACCAACACAGTAGGAGTGGCCATGACGACTGTGGCAGCATCCACTAAAGCCATTGCAAATTCTCCTATATCAGTTACAGAGAGGTCAAAAGGCTTTACAATAACTCCCCTCTCTACTAAAGCAGCCTCTAGATATTCTACCATTTTCTTTACACTGCCGTGCATTGTCACATAAGGGATTAACACAATGTTTTTAGGCTTGTCTAAAACCCATTCTCTGTACGCATTTAATATAAACTCGGGGTTGTTATAAACAGGCCCATGGCTTGGAGCTATTATTTCTATATCTAAATCCTTTATTTTCTCAAGGTGCTTTTCTATAAAGTTCCTAAAAGGCATCATTATTTCTGCATAGTACCTTTTAGCTGAATCATATACTTTACATTCATCTGTAGCATAAAGCTCAGAAGTCGCAAGGTGTGAACCTAAAAAGTCGCATGTAAAAAGTATCTTGTCTTCCACCAAGTAAGTGAACATCGTCTCAGGCCAGTGAACCCATGGGGCATGTATGAACTTGAGGGTTTTACCTCCAAGGTCTAAAGTATCTCCATCTTCCACAGTGATAAATTTGTCTTCAGGTATGGGAAGGAGATCTATTAGGAAAGTCTTAGCCTTTGGAGTGCACACCACCTTCGCCTCTTTATACTTTTCCAAAACTGCAGGGATACTGCCTGAATGGTCCTGCTCTGCGTGATGAGCTATTATATAATCAATCTTTTTCACATCTTTCAGTTGTTCCATCAAAATATATTCTGTCATCGAGTCAACAGTGTCCAAAAGCGCAACTTTCTCCTTGCCTTCTACCAGATAAGCGTTATAGCTAGTACCATCTGGCAGGGGAATTAACGAGTCAAACAACCTTCTCTCCCAGTGAACTGCTCCTATCTTGCTTACTCCCGGTTTTATGACCATTGCTTTCATACTATCCTCTCCTGTTTTTTATTCTCAAGTATATTATAACAAATGACAAAAAATAAATAAACACTTTTTCTTGAAAATTTTTATTATGTGCTTTATATTGCCATAATTTCAATTTAAAACCTAAATACTCCAGTATAAAAATGCAGAAAATTAGCTACCATATAAACTGTAAAAAAGAAAGGGAGTGAAAAAGTGTGGAGCTTACAGCATCTCACATAGCTTACTTTATTGCAATTTTAGTTATACTTATACTTCTTTTAATGAGAAAAGATATAATCCTGCCTGTTATCATAGCAATTTTTGTAATTGGGCTTTTAGCCACAAAGGACGTGATAAAAGCAATACAAATAATTTACACTGCCATATTGGTTTCAGGAATACGCCTGTGGCACATAATAGTGATAATTTCCCTCATAATAGCTATGTCAAAAGCTCTGGACGACATAGGAGCAGACGTAATATTGACAAAACCTTTTATAAGGCATCTAAAAAGCCCCACGTATTCTTTCTGGATAATAGGTCTGTTTATGATGCTACTTTCTTTTTTCATGTGGCCTGCCCCTGCTGTAGGCCTTATAGGTACAGTATTGATAATTCCTTCATTAAAATCAGGCATTGACAAAGTTTCTTTAGCTTCCATAGTGTCCGTTTTTGGATTTGGCATAGCGCTTTCAGGAGATTTCTTTATACAGGGTGCTCCTTCAATAACAGCAAAAGCAGCGGGAATAAATACGCATCAGCTGGTTCAGAATATTCTGCCAATTTGGGCAGTATCTTCTGTCGTAGCTAGTGTATCTTTATATTTTTGTGTTCTTTATACATCAAAACACCATCCACCTTCAGAATACGTAGAGACAAAACCGATCCACGGGAGACCAGTTTCATTTAAAAGTTATACAGTATCAGTAATAGCAGTAGTGCTCTTTTTGATAGACG
The DNA here is from genome assembly GCF_004345675.1 of Caldanaerobacter subterraneus. Classification (GTDB taxonomy): domain Bacteria; phylum Bacillota; class Thermoanaerobacteria; order Thermoanaerobacterales; family Thermoanaerobacteraceae; genus Thermoanaerobacter; species Thermoanaerobacter subterraneus. The sequence continues at coordinate 32,130 of NZ_SLWU01000013.1, forward strand.
TTCTCATAATGATACTTTTTAAAATCCATTCCAGCGGAGCCACTGCCTTAATAGGTGGAACAGCCATAATTGTTTTAATAGCTTCTGCAGCAATTCAAGAAAATTTTCTGGATAAAACAAGAGATTACTTAAGAGAAGGTTTTTTAAACGGCATGAGGACCTTTGCCCCCGTTATAATAATAAGTGCATTCTTTCTGTTGGGAGAAAACAGTATGGCAAAGCAAGTAATAGGTCCTCATGCAAGAGGATATCTTGTAGACCTTGGAACTTACCTATCTCATCATATACCTCTTAATAAATACACTGCTTCCCTTTTGGAACTGGCAATGGGAATTCTCACGGGAATGTCTGGCTCGGGATTTTCAGGCCTTCCTTTAATAGGCGCTTTAGCAAAGACTTTTTCCTCAGCAGCTTCCCTCAACCCAGCTTTATTAGCTTCTATAGGACAGTTAGCTGCAGTCTGGACAGGAGGGGGTACATTAATACCCTGAAGCACAGCCGTAGTGTCAGCTGTAATAGGTGTTGACTCCAGAAAAATATCTAAGAGAAATTTTATACCTGCAGCATTGGGGCTTATCTCAGCTTACATTGTAACAGTCATACTTTTATAAAAACTAGCCTGTTGATGAAGTATCAACAAATTAAGCCGAGGTAAAAAATACCTCGGCTTTCAAGATATCCCCCTCATTATCAGGTTCATCATGCTGTCCTTCTCCTCTTCAGTCATTTTCTCCCATGCAGCTTCAAATATCACCCCCAGTCCGGGAATTGCATTTTCATTTTTGCTGTCCACCACCTCCTGAATAAAACCTTTTATTTCTTCTTTTGACCTTCTCTTTAAATTTTCCAATACAGCTCTTTTTATGTCCATACACTACCTCCATATCCATGGGTTTCAGTTATATAATTCCCAAAATAGAAAATAATAAACAAAAACTAAGAAGGGACTTTCATATCACGTGAAACATGTATTTTAATATCAGCAAAATTGCTATTCCTGCTATTCCAAAAACTCCTGTTATAAATGAAGTCACTATATTTACAGGCAGTTCCACATTAAAAAGTGCGCCAAAAAAATTAAAAAATAAAAGCATTATAAATCCTACAAGAGAGTTTAAGGCAAATTTTAAAAGCAATCTCAGTGATTTCCCCAAAACCCAAAGTATGAACACCAATATCAAGACTGCTATTATAAAAGAAAGAGTCCCTTCAACCATGAGTTTTCCCCCTCTACCTTTTTCTTAACCTAGTTCCAATTATAACACAGAAAACAGATTAAATTTAGATTAAATTTACATTTTCTTGATTGATTCCTCCATCATTATCATATAAAATAGATAGAGGTGACAAAAATTCTATATAAAGGGGTATGAAAATGGAGCTACTGATCAAAGCCTTTATAATGGGCATCGTAGAGGGATTAACTGAGTTTCTTCCAATCTCATCCACTGGCCACCTCATAATCGTCGGAAGTTTTATCAAATTTACAGGAAAGTTTGCTACAATGTTCGAAATTGTAATTCAGCTGGGAGCAATTTTAGCGGTAGTGTATTATTTTAAAGACAAAATTCTCTCCTCCCTTAAGGCTTTAAAGCCAGGAGAATGGGGATTTAATCTGTGGTATAAAACGTTCATAGCCTTTTTGCCTGCTGCGATAATTGGTATACTGACCCATCACTACATTGAAGAACATCTATTTTCTCCATTTACCGTAGCAATAGCCCTGATAGTAGGTGCAATAATGATGATAGTGATAGAAGATATATTCGGCAAAAAGTATAAAATTGATAACATGGACAAAGTAAGCACTTCTAAAGCTTTCTGGATTGGAGTAGCCCAAGTGATGTCTTTATTCCCAGGAATGTCAAGGTCTGCTTCCACTATAATGGGAGGAATGCTGGTAGGCCTATCAGTTAGAGCAGCTGCTGAATTTTCCTTTTTCTTGGCTATTCCCACAATGCTTGCTGCTACAGGCTTTGAACTTGTGAAAAACATTACCTCCATGTCATTACTAGAATGGGAAGCGCTGGCAGTAGGATTTATAATGTCCTTTATAACTGCTTTGATCGTAGTCGATAAATTTTTGGCCTACCTCAAAAGGCATGGTTTAAAACCTTTTGCGTATTATAGACTCCTAGTTGGAGTGCTAATGTTATTCTTAATCGCCCAAAAAATAGTAAAATAAAAAGGATAGGTCAAACCGCCTATCCTTTTTATTTATCCAGCTCTTCATAAGCTTTTGAATACACTTCATAATCTCTATCGCTGAAGAGAACAAATCTCACTTCTTTTATGCTACTTCCCTCAAGATAGTCAGAAACTACCCTTAAAGCTATTCTCGCTGCCCTTTCCACAGGAAAACCATAGGCTCCTGTGCTTATTGAGGGAAAAGCAATAGTTTTTACATTATATTCATCCGCCAATTTTAAGCTCTCTACGTAGGCACTTGCTAATAAATTATCTTCGTTATGATTGCCGCCTTTCCAGATAGGCCCTACAGCGTGAATGACATACTTGGCTTTCAAATTGCCTGCACCCGTTATAACCGCATGACCAGTCGGGCACCCTCCCTGCTTTTCCCTTATAACTTTAAGCTCCTCTGCAATAGCAGGACCTCCTGCTTTATGGATTGCTCCGTCTACCCCACCACCTCCAATCAAAGAAGAATTAGCTGCATTTACAATGGCATCTACTTCCTGGTCTACGATGTTCCCCTTTATCAATTTAATCTTCTCTTTCATCAGATCACCCTGATTTATAAATTTATTTTTGTGTACAGTTAAAATTATATCACAAAATCTCTGGCTTTTCACCTCTTTTACCAATAAGCCACAAAAACACAAAGGAAATAAAAACAGAAATTGAAGCTGCTAGAAAGAGTTTATTCACACCGATATAATCCATAATTGCGCCAAACGTAGAAGGAGTAACTATAGCCGCCAGTGAAGAAAAAAAGTAATAAAGTCCCGTGTAAGTTCCTATTTTTTCAGAAGAAGTATAACTTACGACAAGCGGATAAGAATTTATTGTAAAAAGAGCATTGAAAATTCCCGCAAAAGGCATTAAGATTTGAATAATCCTGAAATCCTTAACCACCATGAAAATCAAAAATAGTATCGCTTGCCCAAATGCGCCTATCATCATGGTTTTTCTCTTACCTATCTTCGAAGCAATAAATCCCGCTGGCAGTGCGAAAATCAAAAAAGCCAAAGCGTAAAACCCCATCGTAAAAGATGATACACTTTCATCAATTCCCAAAGCTATCTTACAGTACCTTGTAAAGAAAGTCTCAACTGCAGCAAAACCTGCTATCATCATAAAAATTGACAAAAGCGTGTAAAAGGGAGCTCTGTCCTCGTCCCTTACAACAGTTATAAGGGCTTTTATTATACTTTGCTTTTCTTTTCTTTCTTCAATAACAAAAGACTTAGGTTCCTTTATTGTCAAAAATAAAATTACAGGCACAATTATTGAAAGAATTCCTGAAAGAAAAAAGGGATAGGCTTTATTTAATTTATAAAGCTGGGAACCTATAAAAAATATTATTAAAGCCCCCAATCCTCCCATGAAATTTATTACCCCATTGGCCTTACTTCTGTGCTGCTCCTCAACAATATCTGGCATCAAGGCCACCAGCGGAGTCCTATAACTTGCAACGACAATATTAAACATGAGGTCAACGATAAGAAGAGCCCATAGCTTTGTCTGTAAGGGAAGCATTGCATACAAAATGCCAGCAACTGGCATACCAATTAGTATATAGGGCATTCGCCTGCCTATGGAAGTCCTCGTATTGTCACTTAAAGCTCCGAAAACAGGAAGTATAAAGAGATTAGCTATATTATCCCAGCTCATCACAAAACCGATCAATGTATTGCTTTTAGTAAAATTCCCGAGAAAAATGGGCATATAAGCATTATAAGCAGCCCATATCATAGAGACCACCATAAAACCAAGTCCTAAATTGAATATCTTAAAATAGTTTAGCGGTAGTTGATTGTTTTCATCAAAAACCATATTATCCCCCTTTCCTCACAAGATTTATCAAGGTCTCTGGGTCATCTGTGATAATCCCGTCTACACCAGCCTTTATCATTCTTTCCATGTCTTCCTTTCTGTCAACTGTCCAAGGAAATAATTTAACACCGTTTTTCTTGCAACCCTCAACAAGCTCGGGTATTATGTTGAAATAAAAAGGATGCAACGAATAAGCTTCCATGCGAAGTGCCATGTGCCAAGGCTCTACAAGCCCGCATTGGTATAAAAGACCTATCTTAAGATGGGGCGCCATTTTCTTTACATCTCTTAAGCTATAATGATTAAAAGAGGATATAATGACTCTCTCCTCAAAATTGTATTCTTTTATTGCTTTTATCAATTTTTCTTCAATTCCCGGATAAAGCACAATTCCACTTTTTATCTCTATATTTACAAGAAAGTCTTTATCTCCAATCAGTTCAAAAACCTCATACAAAGTAGGTATTCTCTCTCCCGCAAATTTCTCACCAAACTTTATACCTGCATCCAACTTCTTAATTTCTTCTAGCGTAAAATCTTTCACAAAGCCCTCTCCATTTGTCGTTCTGTCTACTGTTTCATCGTGGATCACCACAAGATGCCCATCCTTTGTAAGCTGTACATCCAGCTCAATACCATCCGTCCCCAATTCCATAGCCCTTTTAAAAGCAGCGATGGTGTTTTCAGGTACATTTTTAGAATCTCCCCTGTGCGCAATTACCAAAGTTTTCATAAAAATACCTCCCCAAGATTTACTTTACAGAAAAATTCTATCACACTTTTCTAAAAAAGCGAAATTTTATAATTCTATTTTTGCTAAATAGGTCTTCTTTTCACTGTGAAGAAAAATTATTATCAAATCTTTTTTCATCAAATTTTCCGTCACATCGTACTCAAAAAAAGCGTAAGAAACTCTTTTTGATAATTCAAGACTGGAAAGCCCTACGGCCTGCGGAAGGTTTTGTTTTAGCCATTCTTCATTTTTTAAGTAATCCCTAAACAGGTCAGGTATCTTTTTATCTTTTTCCTTTACACAGTCCGGCAAGTCCTTGGCATTAGTGGAGTATAAAAAGTCAAACTTCAACAAGTCCTTTATTATATTTTCTTCTAATCCAATGTTTTTAACACTAAAATCGTAAAGAACATTATAAAGAGCCTTTAACGAATGATTCTTATAAAAAAGCTTATTTTCTTTCCAGTACCTATAAAACTCAAAATACAAGTCAAAAGGCCTTTTAAAATGCTTTTCTAAGTACTCGAGGGTTTTTAAAAATTTACCTGAGTTATAGTATTTGTCTATAAGAAACGCTATCCCTTTTAATATTACTAGCTCCTCATAGCTTATATCCTTTGTATACAAAACCTCATAAGGAGGTTTACTGTCATAAACTATCCCAAACTCCCCCACTTTTTTAGCCAGAGGAGTACCTTTTAAAATTTTTAAAAATCCCAACTGTATTTCTTCCGGTTTCAAATTGTACACATCGTCAAAAGCTTTGCTGAAAGTCTTTAAACTATCCTCAGGAAGTCCCGCTATTAAATCCACATGAAGCTTTATACCCGCTTTTTTTAAAAGCTCTATCCCCTTTAAAGCCATTTCAACAGCGGTAGTACGGGATATTTTTCTAAGTGTAACTTTATTAGTAGTCTGCACTCCCACTTCAAACTGAATCCTTCCCTTTAAATCTTCAAGCTCAGAGATAAACTCTTCGTTTACAAGTTCTGGATTCACTTCACAGTGAAATACCATCTCTCCTTCTATCCTTTTCATAATAGATAAAATCTCTCTGGCTCTTTTTCTGTTGGCATTAAAGGACCTGTCTACAAGCTTTAAAATCTTAACATTTTTGTTTGCAAACCATTTCAAATCTTTTTCTACCTTCTCTAAGCTCTCATATCTTAGCACATTGTCGATAGAGGAAAGACAGTACGCACATTTAAAAGGGCATCCCCTTGAAGTCTCATAATACGCAAGCTTGTCAGATAAATCTTCTTTTTCATCGTACCCAATGGGAACCTCATCTAAGTTTACATAATATTTTTGCGGTTGAATTACTATTTCTTCCTCTACTTTATAGCCAATACCTGGAACTTCTTTTAAATCTTTTTTTCCTTCCAGCGCCTCCAATAACTCTTTAAAAGCAATCTCTCCCTCTCCAATGACTACATAGTCTACAAAGCCTTTTGATAATAGGTTTTCTACATCATAAGACGCTTCCGGGCCTCCCAATACCATCACTACGTTGGGAAGTATTTTCTTCACATTTTCAGCTAAATTAAGGGCAATTTCAATGTTCCAAATATAACATGAAATACCTACCACGTCTGGTTTCTTTTCAATTACGCTTTCCAGCATATAATCTGTACTGTCATTTATAGTAGCTTCAAAAATCTCTATATCATATGGCTGGCAAAATTTTTTTATATTTCTTATAGCCAAATTAGTGTGATAGTACTTGGCATTTATCCCAACTAGAAGAACTTTCATCTTCATCCCTCTCACTTACTTTCACTTACAACTATATGATATATACATTTTTTCAAAAAAGCAAACTGCTGGTACTACTTTCCTCTTTAATGATATATAATAATGTCAGATATCTTTTTTGAAAGGACTGAAGAAAATGGAATTTGTAAAATTCAACAAGTTATGGTTTTTGCTCATTTTAATTGCAGGAATATTCTCTTTTTTGTACCTTTATTATACATTATTTCCTGGAAATATACCCCATGATGTCTACAAATACTTTTCCCCTGCTGAAATCGCAAAAGCTCAAAAATATCACAAAATAAACCGCTTAATCTATATAAGTTCTTTCATGGCGAAGGCATTATTTTTAATATGGTTTACCTTTGGAAGAGGATCCCTTTTGTTTTCAAGATATACAGAAAAAGTTTCTTGTGGAAAATATTATTTGAATGTCTTTTTATACTTCATGGCTTTATGGTTAATCTTAAGATTAATTTCTCTCCCCTTCAGTTTAATAAACCATTTCGTCCAGGTGGAATGGGGATTTTCCGTTCAGACAATGGCCTCTTGGTGGAGTGACTATTTTAAAAGCATTCTTTTAGATTTTATTTTTTCCTCCATTGGGGTACTGTTACTCTTTATATTTTTAAACAAATGGCCCATTACGTGGTGGATAGCCGCCTTTTTCTTCCTCACCGTCGTAATGTTTGCTCAAATTTACATATATCCAAACTTCATAGCTCCAATGTTTAATAAATTCACCCCAATCAAAGACCTTAAGATAATAAATATGGTACAAGAAATCTCTCGAAATGCAGGAATAAAAATAGATAAAATTCAAGAAATGGACGCAAGTAAACGCACAACGCTGGCAAACGCTTATTTTTATGGTTTTGGCAGCACAAGTAAAATTGTGCTTTACGATACGCTACTAAAAAATTATCCAGATGATGAAATAAAAGCGGTCATAGCCCATGAAGCAGGTCACTGGAAAGAAAATCATGTGCTAAAAAGCTTACTTATAGGTACAATCGGACTTTTCATAGGACTTTACTTACTTAATATTTTTATTCACTCAAGTATTACAATTCATCCCAATATTAAAATAACTCCAGCTGTGTTATCGGTAATATACTTGTTTATTTTGCTTATCAATTTTGACACAAATCCTATACAAAATTACATTTCAAGGCAGATGGAAAAACAGGCTGATTTACTATCCGTTGAATTCCTTCACAGCAAAGAACCTGTTATAAAACTTCAAATTGACCTCGCAAAAAGAAGTTTGTTGGACGTATCTCCTCCCCCTTTTATAGAATGGTTCTCTTACTCCCATCCCTCTACTATGCACAGGATTGAATTAGTAGAAAAAGCCAAATAAAAAGGAAGGCAGAATAGCCTCCCTTTTTACGAAGCCTTTTCTTTTTCTATAAGCTTGATTGCTCCAGGTCCACAATACCTCACGCATACACCGCAACCTGTACATTTTTCTTCATCAATACTTATGTTGACTCTAAAAGAAGTCCCCAGGATCACTCTAAAAGCTTTAAACCTACAACTTGCTGCAGCTGGACAAAAAGGTGATTTATCACATATCTTTTCATCAATTCTTGCTACTCTCATTTTTCTACCTCCAACAAAATACTCCCCTACTGTTGTGGGATGTTCTGTATACATTATACAGTATTTTTCGCATTTGTCAACTATAAAAAAAGAGATACCTTTAACGGTATCCCTTTATTCTCTAAAAAAATCTCCCAACACCTTAGAAAATTTCTTTGCATTGTCAAAATAACAAGTATGACCTGAATCTTAAAAACACTAGTCTCACCTCTCATATAAAAAGTGAAACTTCTGCCCCTTCCCTTATAGCCTCTACCGCAGATGCTACTTCTTTACAATCCCCAATGAAATAAATTCTCTCATCGCCTTTTAGTTCTGAAAATTCTTCATCTGGAACATTGCCAACCGCCAATACTACCGCCTCTACCTCAATTACATCAAATCTATCCTTTACCTTGTACATAAGTTTTCCTTTTGATATATCCTTCACTTCGGCATCAGTCACTATATTGACTTTCAAATTTTCCAGTCTTTGAAGAAGTAGCTTTTTCACCATCGGATATATTCCTTCGCCCACTTCACTTCTAATCTCAAAAACTGTCACCTTTTTCCCTTTCTCTGCCAAATATTCAGCCGTTTCAAGCCCTGTAAGTCCCCCTCCAATTATTGCTATATTTTTACCCTCTGGAATGTTGCCTTCTAGTACTTCAATGGCTGTAAGAGGTGCAATATCTGTATCTAAATTCATTTTTGCTGGTTTTGAACCAGTAGCTATAATAATTTTATCGTACTGCATTTCTTTAATATCTCGTAAAGATATTTTTGTATTTAAATTTATTTTCACATTGTACTTTTCTAAATCCCTTTTCAAATATTCAATAACTCTCCCAATCTCTTGCTTGTGAGGAGGAATTTGAGCAACATTTAACTGTCCTCCTAACCTATTCTCTTTTTCAAAAAGTGTAACATTGTGGCCTTTTCTTGCCAGATATTTAGCTGCAGACATTCCAGCAGGACCTCCGCCAATTACTGCTATATTTAGCGGTTTATCAGTTTTTACCTCAAACTCTCTTTCTCTTCCTACCTCTGGATTAATCATGCAAGAAACCGAAAGCCCTTTCTGTATATAAGCAATACAAGCTTGATTGCAGTGAATGCAATACCTTATATCTGTTTCTTCTCCCTTAATCAATTTCTCAGCCAAATCGGGATCTCCAATCAAACCTCTGGCAATACCTATAAAATCGGCTATTCTTTCCTCTAAAATCCTTTCCCAGTCGTAAACATCCCCTAACTTATTAGCAGCAATTACAGGAATACTAATACTTTCCTTTATCTTTTTAGTAAAAGGTAATAATGGTCTATCTTCTATCCCCATTGGAGAAATATGATACTCAGAAGTTGAAGACACTCCTGAAGATACATCTATAGCAGAAGCTCCATTTTTCTCCAGTATTTTGGCAAATTCAATACTTTCTTTTATATTGAATCCCCCATCCGTGAAATCATCTCCATTAATCCTGCAAATCACCGTAAAATCTGGTAGAGCATCTTTTATCTCTTTTAAGATTTCAACGGCAAATCTTACCCTTCCTTCTAAACTTCCCCCATACTCATCTTCTCTTTTATTTGTATTTGGTGACAAAAACTGACTTACAAACCATCCATGGGCAAAGTGCAGTTCTACTGCATCAAAATCCGCTTTCTTTGCTCTTATCGCTCCTCTGACAAAATCCTTCACAAAGTTTTTTATTTTTTCTTTTGGAAAATCTGTTGGTTTGTACTTTGGATTGTGCATTGCCAGTTGAATTGCTGCTTTAGCACCATTTTGATGTATTGCCTCTGCCAATTTGCTAAGACCTTCTATTTTATCATCTGCATCTATTCCTATTTGATTGGGAAAGAACTTGCCTAATGGATTTACGAAACTTGCTCCTACGATCACTAAAGCAACTGACCTTGACCTTCTTCTGTAGTACTCTATCTCTTTTTCTGTGACGTAGCCATCCTTTGACAAATTTGTAACGGTCGGAAGCATCACAATTCTATTTTTTAAATGTAACCCGCCTATTTTCCCTTCTTTTAAGAGCATTTTAAATCACCTCACCACATTTTATATTGTAGCGATTGAACAACTATAAGTAAAATAGTATAATTTTATTAAATACATAAGCATATACTTATGAGGTGATTTTATGAATTTACGCCAGCTAAAAATTTTTCTAACTGTATGCCAAGAAGGAAGCATGTCAAAGGCAGCCAAAAAACTGTACATGACTCAACCTTCCATAAGCCAGACTATAGGTGAATTAGAACAAGAGCTAAATATAAAATTGTTTGAAAGGATTAACAAACATCTCTACCTCACTTATCCAGGCGAAATTTTAAGAGAATATTCAAAAAGAATAATCTCTTTACTTGAAGAAGCTGAAAATACCCTCTTAGACATTTCAAATTTAAAAACTGGAAAACTTCGCGTAGGTGCAAGTACAACTATAGGAACTTATTTAATTCCAAAAATACTCAGTGAGTTCCGCAAAAAATACGAAAATACCTCTATATTTTTTAATATTGACAACACAGCAGTAATAGAAAAGCAAATTTTAGAAAATTCTATAGATATAGGAATTGTAGAAGGTCCCATTCATTCACAAGATATCATTATAGAACCTTTTATAGAAGATGAATTATACCTTGTATGTTCCAAAGGCCACAGATGGGCTTTAAAAAAAGTAATAGAGCCGTGGGAAATTGAGGAGGAAGAATTAATTATTCGTGAAAAGGGAAGTGGCACAAGAGAAGTTTTTGAAACAATAATGTCCGCCAACAACTTAAAATACCATATAAAACATGTACTTAACAATACAGAAGCCATAAAAAAAGCCGTTGAATTAAATATGGGCGTATCAGTTCTTTCAAAACTTGCCGTATCAGAAGAGCTCAAAAAAGGCACCCTTGTAAAAATAGAAATAGAGGGTATAAAGTTCAAGAGAATGTTCAATATAATCTATCACAAGGATAAATACTTCTCCCCTACGTTTAAAGCTTTTATGGAGTATTTAAAGAGCGGTAGGAGATAAAATTAAAACAACCATCTTTGAAGGCCAAGAAATAGATTTAGATGTATTTAGCCATTAATGGGATTGACATAAGTATCCAATAAGGCTAAAATAAAGATAAACCATGAACAAACGAGGTGGTTTAAATGAAAAGAGTAGCCATTTTAATTGAAAACCTCTATGAAGAGCCCGAGCTTTTATATCCATACTACAGATTGAAAGAAGAAGGGTATGAAGTTCACCTAGTGGGGACAGAAAAAGATAAAGTGTACACAGGCAAATATGGTTATCCTATGAAAAGCACTCACGCATCAAAAGAAGTAAAAGCCGATGATTATGATGCTGTGGTAATACCAGGAGGTTATTCTCCGGACCACATGAGAAGGTGCCAGGATACTGTAAATTTCGTTAAAGAGATGTGCCAACAGCAAAAAATAATTGCTGCGATATGCCATGGACCCTGGATGATGGCTTCAAGCTGCGACTTAAAAGGTAAAAGAGTCACAAGCTTTTTCTCAATAAAGGATGACTTAATAAATGCAGGAGCTCAGTACGTAGACGAAGAAGTAGTAATAGATGGAAATCTAATAACCTCTAGAACTCCCAATGATTTAGTAGCTTTTGTAAAAGCTATAATTGAAAAACTGAAATAAGAATACCAAAAAAGGGTTCTGGTACTTTATATGTACCGAGAACCCTTGATTTTTCTGGTGGAGCTGATGGGACTTGAACCCACGGCCTCCACAATGCCATTGTGGCGCTCTCCCAACTGAGCTACAGCCCCAAGTCTATGTGAAATTGCCACTGCGATTAATATTATAGCACAAACTCAATCGTTTGTCTATAATAGAGAAAATCGAACGCCTCTATTAGTTTTGCATATACTACAAGTATGAACTATTACACTTCAAAGAAGGTGATAGCAAAATGCATTTTTGCTCGAAGAAGATAATGAAAAAAGATAAACTGATTCACTTTGCGGTTATACCGTAAAGTGGATCAGTTTATCTTTTATGGTGGAGGTGCGGGGATTCGAACCCCGGTCCGAAGGCGTCCCGGTAAAAGCTTCTCCGAGCGCAGTCGCTGTTTTAGCTTTCCCTCAGCGGTTCTCCCAGCGACAGGATAACCGCTTCGGTAGCCTCATTATTCCGGTTTTGCCCCGAGGCGCAGGCAAAACCAGTTCCCCACTCTTTTGACGCCCAGTCCTGAAACGTGGGCATTTCAGGCTGGACGGCCGCCTTTAATTAGGCAGCGTAAGCGAGTTCTCTGTCTGCGTTTATTTTTTTCCACCTTTTTTACGAGCTGGTGGAGAACTCGGCTCGCTACTTTTACCTCGACCGCCCCCGTCGAAACCAACACACCCCCACGTTAAATGCCAAGCTGTTTTTCCTTAAACTGCTTCTCTAATTCTCTTTTTGCATCTCTTCTTGCAATGTCTTCTCTTTTGTCAAAGAGCTTCTTACCTTTTGCAACAGCCAATTCCACCTTCACAAGGCCTCTTTTGAGGTACACTTTAGTAGGAATTAGAGTGTATCCCTTTCTTGACACATATCCTGAAAGTTTATTTATCTCGTGCCTGTGGAGCAAAAGCTTTCTTGGCCTTAAAGGATCTTTATTGAAGATGTTACCTTTTTCATAAGGGCTTATGTGCATGTTATAAAGTATAACTTCATTGTTCTCTACTCTTGCAAAGCTGTCTTTTAAATTTACCTTACCCTGCCTTACAGATTTAACTTCTGTCCCCACAAGTTCTATACCCGCTTCATAGGTTTCTTCGATGAAGTAGTCATGAAAGGCTTTCCTGTTCTGGGCAATTATTTTTATCTCTTCCTTTTCTTTTGACAAAGTCCCAACACCCTCTTTAGGAGAAAATTGCCCTATTTGTGTGTCACAAATAGGGCCCTTTGCTGTCGCTATTATATTATAGCACATTTTTAATCCCTGTCAAGTGCAATTATTTTTCACTCAAAGCTTTTCCCACTTTGACTATGCCTAAATCATCTATGTGAAGAATATGCACTCTAGTATCATGCCCACACATCCTGCATCCGTCAATCCTTATAGTCCTCACCACTTCTCCTGGCGAAACTCCATATGAAGAAGCAGTAGTTCTGCTGGCTACAATTTTTGCTAATACTATATTACAGTCCAGTATATGGGATACGGCGTATCCGCCTGCAGCTTCTGAAGATAACTCTTCATGGCTGCTTCTTTTCTGAGATATAAATATAGCTGTCTGATAATTATCTTTCATTACCTCATAAAGCCTTCTCACCAATTTTCTCGCAACCATTTCCTGCCCTTCATAAAGCCCGGTGATGGAGTCTATCACGCAAGCTTTTATATTTTTTTCTCTTATTATATCCCCAAGCTTGGTGGTAAGCTCATCTACACTGCTTTTAAGCTCAGTTTGATGTGAAAGGTCAAGGAGGTAAATCGAATTTTCAATTTTTCCCCATTCAATTCCCAAGCCCTTACAGCGCTGTTTCAAACCTTGCACAGTAAAAACCGCCGGGACTTCTACTGTAACAAAAAGCACATTATATCCTCTCGCCGCCTGCGTTATGGCAAACTGCTGCCCCATGAGAGTTTTCCCTGTGTCGGGCACTCCTGCTAAATGAATCACAGAAGCTGAGGGAAGCCCTTGAAGGGGTACCCTGACTATCTCCCCTTCTTCAATTTCCGCCGTATAAAAGAGCTCATCAAGTCCGGGAATTCCAGAAGGTATGCCAAAAAGTTTAGGGGTCTTAGCAGCAACATCTCGCAAGAGTATCACTTGCACCGTTGCCACCTCCCCCATTTCCATATATTATCTCTCCATATATTATTTTATATTTATTTCAAAAAATTTGTCAACTATCTTCTTCTACCAGTACAAAATCTATCTCCCTATTATCCACATCTACATGGGCTACTTTAACGTAAACTTCTTTCCCTATAGAGTACACCTTTTTTGTCCTTTCCCCTACCAGAACATATCTTTCAGGGTCAAATACATAGTAATCATCTTCCAATGACGCTACATCCACCAATCCCTCAACGGTGTTATCGAGTTCTACAAAAAAGCCGTAACTGGTGACATTGGAAATTATGCCTTTGTACACATTTCCTACTTTATCTGCCATGTATTCCACTTTTTTGAGCTCCTCTATCTCTCTTTCTGCGGCTTCCGCAGCTCTTTCCCTTTCTGAGGCTCTTGCTGCAATATCCTCAAGGATCCTATTGTAATGTCTCTGCCTTTTTTCTGTAAGTTTTCCATTTATGTATTCTTTTATTATCCTGTGAATCACAAGGTCTGGATATCTCCTTATAGGAGAGGTAAAATGAGTGTAATACTTTGCTGCCAAAGCGTAATGCCCTATGTCTTCAGGACTGTACCTTGCTCTTTTCAAAGAGCGCAAGAGAAGAGTCTCTACTACTTTTTGTTCACTTTTCCCTCTGACCTGCCTTATGAGGTCCTGCAAAGCTTTGGGATGAATTTCTCCGCCTTCTACTCCCTTTATATGATATCCCAGGTTGTGGATGAATTTATTAAAAGCTAGTAGTTTCTCTATATCAGGATGCTCGTGAATCCTGTAGACAAAAGGAACGTTTAACCAATGCATGTGTTCAGCTACCGTCTCATTGGCTGCCAGCATGAATTCTTCAATTATTTTGTGGGCAATATTTCTCTCTACCTTTACAATATCTACAGGTCTTCCCTTTTCATCCACAATCACTTTAGCTTCCGGGAAGTCAAAGTCCACACTCCCCCTTCTCTTTCTTTTTTCTAAAAGCACAAGTGCCAGTTCTTTCATTAGCTTAAAGTCTTCTACAAGATGGGAATACCTTTTTATCAGCTCTTCGTCATTTTCTTCAAGAATTTTATAAACGCTGGTGTAAGTCATTCTCTCTTTGCTCTCTATTATGCTCTCAAAAATATCGTGGTCTACTATCTCTCCCCTTGTATTTATTTCCATTTTAACCGTGAGGCTCAACCTTTCTTCTCCCGGATTCAAACTGCATATGCCATTTGAAAGCTTTGGAGGAAGCATAGGTATCACTCTGTCGAGAAAGTAAACGCTACAACCCCTTCTAAGAGCTTCTTTGTCAAGATTTGTACCTTCTTTAACGTAATGGCTGACATCTGCTATACTGACATACAAGAGATAATTGCCGTTTGGAAGTCTTTCCACATAAACAGCGTCGTCCAAGTCTTTCGCATCTTCTCCATCAATAGTGACAAATTTTAATTTTGTGAGGTCAACCCGCCTCTTTTTTTCTTTTTCCGGTATCTCCTCTGGAAGTTCTTCCGCTTCTTTTAGAACCTCTTTAGGAAATGTCTCCGGAATGTCATAAGACCTCAAAATTGACTTTACGTCTATCCCCGGATCTCCTTTGTACCCTAAAACTTCTATTATTTCTCCTTCAGGACTTCTTCTTCCCTCAGGCCATTTAGTAATTCTTACTACTACTTTCATTCCAGTTTTAGCGCCTTTATCTTCCCCTTTTGGAATGAATACATCTTGATGTATCTTTTTATTATCCGGTATCACAAAGCCAAAATTTTTATTTTTTTCGTAAGTTCCGACAATTGTCGTATTAGCTCTTTTTAAAATTTTTACTACTTCGCCTTCTTGGCTTTTCCCTTCAGCACCTTCTATGACCCTTACAAGAACTAGATCTCCATCCATTGCTCCGTTCATCCCGCTAATAGGTATAAATATGTCTTTAATTCCCTGCTCTTCAGGAATTAAAAACCCATACCCTCTAGGATGTCCATCTATTCTCCCTCTTACAAGGCCAAGCCTTTCTGGAAGGGCATATTTACCTCTTTTAGTTTTAAATACCAGTCCTTCTTTCTCCATTTCTTTCAAAGTAGCTTCTAATATTTTTCTCTGGTTGTAGTCTATGTGCAGCATGTCCATTATTTCCTCAATTTTGGAAGGTTTGTAATCTTCTTCTCTTAAAAGTTGCAATAACCGTTCCTTTATCTTCATTACACCTCATACCTCACAGTCCTATTTGTTCTGCAATTTCTTTCATGGAATTTAGACCTATCTCCAAGAATTCATCTAAAGAAATCCCCAATTCTTCGCAGGTCTTTATCTGATCTCTGTTGGCACCTTTTGCGAAAGTCTTATCCTTAAATTTTTTCTTTAAAGAGCTTACCTTTACCTCTTCTAATTTTCTTGAAGGCATAACATAAGCGGTAGCTACAATAAGCCCTGAGAGAGGATCTGCTGCAAAAAGCGCCTTATCCAGTAACGTCTTTCTCTCAACACCGTGAATTTCGTTGTGAGCGATTACCGCTTGAACAATTTCTTCATCAAATCCCAGCTCTTTTAGGATTTCTCCTCCTCTTATGCTGTGTAGCTCTGGATTGTCCTTTGTCTCTTCATAGTCGATGTCATGGACTATTCCTGTAACCACCCATTTTTCCACGTCCTGTCCAAGCCTTTTAGCAAGTCCTCCCATTATAGCACCTGTAGCTATCATATGGTTGATAAGGGTTTCGTCCGACACATACTCCTTGACTAAAGCTAATGCTTTTTCTCTGTCCAATTTTAATCCCTCCATTATTAAATTGCCATTTTTACTTAATATTATAACATGTTCTCTGAAAAAACAATACAAAGGCAGCGCAAAAGCTGCCTTTGTAAGTTAATTTCCGTATTTTATAGCTGCCTGTGCAGCTGCCAATCTTGCAATAGGCACTCTGTAAGGTGAAGCAGATACATAGTCTAATCCCACTCTGTGGCAGAACTCTATGGAAGATGGGTCTCCACCGTGCTCTCCGCATATTCCTACTTCGAGGTCTGGTCTCGTCTGCTTGCCAAGCTTTGTGCCCATCTCTACAAGTTTGCCTACACCTTCCTGATCTAACTTTTCAAATGGGTCAAATTCGTATATCTTTTTCTCATAGTAAGTCTCCAAGAATTTACCAGCGTCATCCCTTGAGAATCCGAAGGTCATCTGAGTTAAGTCGTTTGTACCAAAGGAGAAGAATTCAGCTTCTTTAGCGATCTTATCTGCAGTTAATGCTGCTCTTGGCACTTCTACCATTGTACCTACAAGGTATTTTAGTTCAATACCACTTTGTTTTATTATTTCATCTGCTACTTTTACAATTATGTCTTTCAAGTACTTGAACTCTTTCAATTCGCCCACAAGTGGTATCATTATCTGGGGTTTGACGTCTTTGCCGGTTCTCTTCTTCACATTTATTGCAGCCTCTATTATAGCTCTAGTCTGCATTTCAGCTATCTCAGGATATGTTACGGCCAATCTACATCCTCTGTGTCCAAGCATTGGATTGAACTCTTTCAGGCTCTCTACTGTAGCCTTTAATTCTTCGAATGGAACGCCCATGTCTTCAGCAAGTTCCCTTATTTCCTCGTCAAGGTGTGGCAAGAATTCGTGAAGTGGTGGGTCCAAAAGCCTTATAGTAACAGGATATTCGCCCATTATCTCAAACAGCTGTTCAAAATCTGACCTCTGCATAGGCAGTATCTTCTCTAATGCCTTTCTCCTCTGCTCCTCTGTCTTGGCTATAATCATCTCTCTCATAGCAGGAATTCTTTCTTCATCAAAGAACATGTGCTCTGTCCTAGCAAGTCCAATTCCCTCTGCGCCAAATTCAAGAGCAATCTTTGCATCTCTTGGCGTGTCCGCATTTGCTTTGACTCTCAGTCTTCTGTACTTGTCTGCCCAGCCCATCAGTATAGCAAAGTCTCCGCTTATTTCAGGTGTCACTGTCTTTATTTCTCCGATGTACACATTGCCAGTGCTACCATCTATTGATATGTAGTCTCCTTCGCGCACAACTATATCGCCAATTCTCATTACCTTCGCCTGCTCGTCTATTCTCGCATCTCCACATCCAACTACGCAGGGAGTACCCATTCCTCTTGCTACAACAGCAGCGTGAGATGTCATTCCACCGCGAGTTGTGAGTATTCCTTCTGCGGAGGCCATACCTTCAATATCGTCAGGAGAGGTCTCTGTCCTTACAAGTATTACCTTTTCTCCCGATTTTGCAGCAGCAACTGCTTCATCAGCTGTAAAGTACACCTTTCCTGAAGCAGCACCAGGAGATGCAGGCAATCCTTTGGCAACAGGTTTGGCAGCCTTTAACGCTTCTGGCTCAAAAGTAGGATGCAAGAGCTGGTCTAGCTGTTTTGGATCTACTCTTAATACAGCTGTCTTTTCGTCAATTAGGCCTTCTCTTACAAGGTCAACAGCTATCTTTATAGCGGCCTGAGCAGTTCTCTTACCATTTCTTGTCTGTAGCATGTAGAGTTTTCCTCTTTCAATGGTAAACTCTATATCCTGCATGTCTTTGTAGTGTTTCTCCAGCTTCTCAGCAATTTCTACAAACTGGTTATAAACTTCTGGCATTGTCTCTTTCAAGGTAGAAATTGGTTGAGGCGTTCTTATACCTGCAACCACGTCTTCGCCCTGAGCGTTCATCAAGAATTCACCAAATAGAGCTTTTTCACCAGTTGCGGGATTTCTTGTGAATGCAACGCCAGTACCAGAATCGTTACCCATGTTGCCAAATACCATTGATTGCACGTTTACTGCTGTTCCCCAGTCGCTCGGTATATCATTTAACCTTCTGTAGACTATAGCTCTCGGGTTGTTCCAGGACCTGAAAACAGCCTTCACAGCTTCCAAAAGCTGCTCTTGAGGGTCCTGTGGGAAGTCTACTCCCTTTTCCTGTTTATATAATTCTTTGAATCTCTTTACAACTTCTTTTAAATCCTCTGCTGTAAGGTCTGTGTCAAACTTAGCACCTCTTTTTTCCTTGATCTCATCTAAAATAGCTTCAAATTTGTTCTTGTCAATCCCCATAACTACGTCGGAGAACATCTGGATGAACCTTCTGTAGCTGTCATAAGCAAATCTCTCGTTGTTAGTTGCTCTTGCAAGGCCCTCTACGGTCTCGTCGTTCAAGCCAAGGTTTAAAATGGTATCCATCATTCCAGGCATTGAAACCCTTGCGCCGGACCTGACAGATACGAGAAGCGGGTTATTTGGGTCTCCAAATTTTTTCCCAGTAACCTCTTCTAACTTCTTCATGTACTCATGAATCTGCTCAACTATCTCTGGTGCAATTGTCTCCCCATCTTCATAGTATCTTGTACAAGCCTCTGTGGTAACTGTAAACCCTGGCGGAACAGGTAATCCCAATCTCGTCATTTCGGCTAAATTTGCACCTTTTCCTCCCAAGAGGTCTCTCATTGAGGCGTCGCCTTCATTGAAAAAATACACATATTTTTTAGTCATGTACTCTCTCCTCCTCTTAACACGTTTAATATTATGTTAGCTGTCTCCTCTACAGCCTTATTGGTAACATCTATCACTGTGCAGCCTAACTTTTGCATCACCTCCTCAGCATACTGTATCTCTTTTTTAACCCTTTCTTCTGTAGCGTAAAGAGCATTGTCATTAAGGCCTAGAGATTTAAGCCTTTCTTTTCTTATTTTCACCAAAACTTCAGGGTCTATAGTAAGTCCAAAGATCTTCTTGGGATTTATTTCAAAAAGCTCCCTCGGCGGCTCAATCTCAGGAACCAGAGGCAAATTGGCAGCCTTTATATATTTGTGAGCCAAGTACATGCAAAGGGGAGTTTTAGAAGTCCTTGATACTCCTATCACAACCACATCTGCTAATAGTATTCCCATCGGGTCTTTTCCATCATCATATTTTACTGCAAATTCTATCACTTCTATTTTCTTTAGATAGTCCTCTTTGCTGTCCCTCAAAAGCTCTGTATGGGGTGATATGCCAGTGCTGTCCTCTATAGCATCTATAACTGGTCCCATTACATCAACTATCTTTATTCCAAATTTCTGGGCCTTCTTTTGGAGATATTCTTTTAGCTCTTTTACTACCATTGTGTGTATTATTATGCTGTTTGAATCATTAGCTGCTTCCATTACAATATCTTCAATTTGGTTAATATCCCCGACATAGGAATACTTCTTTATTTTTTCAATAAAAGTATCAAAATGAGCAGCAGCAATGCTTGCGATGTTCTCCGCAGTGTCTACATTGGAATCGGACACTAAGTATATCGATACTCCTTCTTGCATCCACAGTCCCCCTAACCTTCCCCTAGCTTCACAAAAAGTCTGGTTATATTGGTCTTTGACAGTCTACCTGTCACCTTGTACCCCTGTTTTCCATCTTTCCCCACTACAGGTTCCACAACAGGGAGGCTGTCCACTTCATGCTCAATAATCTTCACAGCAGCGTTATACACAGGCTCATCGTCGTAAGTTGTGATGATGTTCGGCATCCGGGTCATAATTATTCCCACCGGGACCTTATAAATATCGGTATTGCCTATAGCAATTTTTAAAAAATCCTTTCTGGATACAGCGCCGGTTAAAAATCCACCATCCTGTACGAAAATTGTCCCAACATCCTTTAAAAAAAGAGTTACAATCGCATCATACACGGGAGTACTTTCTTCTACCACTACAGGCACCGACTTTACATCTTTTACCTTTATGCTTTTTATATAATCCTGTATCAGACTAAGGGGTGATTTTCCAGTGTAAAAATAGCCGACTTTAGGTCTCGCTTCCAAGATCCCGGACATAGTCAAGATCGCCAGATCCGGTCTTAATGTGGCTCGAGTTACATTCAGTTTTTCAGCAATCTGTTCTCCTGTAATGGGTTGATATTTCTTTACAATATCGATAATGATCTGCTGTCTAGGCGTCAGTTGAATCTTTATCACCCCTTCAAAAGTTTTCATAAACGTTTTCTGGTCTTCTGTTTAACACTTTACTATAATTATACCACAAAATAAAGGCATAACCAACTTGTTTTTTAATTTTTAAGAAAGGGAAATCAGCGAAAACTGATTCCCCTTAAAACTTGAGTTTCTCCTCCAGGTATTTATCCACTTGGTCTATGTCTATCCTTATTTGCTCCATAGTATCTCTGTCTCTTATTGTAACTTTGTGGTCATTTTCTGAGTCAAAATCGTAAGTTACGCAGAAAGGCGTTCCAATCTCATCCTGTCTTCTATACCTTCTTCCTATGCTACCTGATTCGTCATACTCTGCAGGAAACTTCTTTTTAAGGTC
The DNA here is from genome assembly GCF_004345675.1 of Caldanaerobacter subterraneus. Taxonomy (GTDB): domain Bacteria; phylum Bacillota; class Thermoanaerobacteria; order Thermoanaerobacterales; family Thermoanaerobacteraceae; genus Thermoanaerobacter; species Thermoanaerobacter subterraneus. The sequence continues at coordinate 53,324 of NZ_SLWU01000013.1, forward strand.
TAAGTAGATTTTATAAGCTGCTTCATTAAGCTTCTTGGAAAGAGGGAAAACCGCCACTTTAACAGGTGCGATAGCTGGGTGAAGCCTTAAAACTACTCTTGTTTCTCCTTCCACTTCCTCTTCATCGTAAGCATCAACCAAAAAAGCAAGCATTAGTCTATCCACTCCCACTGAAGGCTCAATACAATAGGGTATGTACTTTTCTCCTGTGACAGGGTCAGTGTAAGTCATGTCTTCTCCCGAATGTTCCATATGCTGTCTTAAATCATAGTCAGTTCTATTAGCAATTCCCCACAGTTCTCCCCATCCAAAGGGAAAATTGTACTCTATGTCGGTTGTGGCAGTGCTGTAATGAGACAGCTCTTCTTTTTTGTGGTCTCTGAACCTTAAATTCTCCCTCTTTAAGCCAAATTCTACAAGCCAATCCATGCAAAATTGTCTCCAGTAATTGAACCACTCCATGTCTTCCCCTGGCTTACAGAAAAATTCCAGCTCCATCTGTTCAAATTCCCTCGTTCTAAATATGAAATTGCCAGGCGTAATTTCATTTCTAAAAGATTTGCCAATCTGCCCGATACCAAAAGGAATTTTCTTGCGGCTTGTCCTCTGGACATTTTTAAAATTCACAAATATTCCCTGAGCTGTCTCAGGCCTCAAAAAAACTTCAGATTTTGAATCCTCTGTAACCCCTACATAAGTTTTAAACATCAGGTTAAACTTCCTTATCTCTGTAAAATTGTGGGCTCCACACTTGGGACATGGAACTTTGTGCTCTTTTATAAATTCCATCATCTGCTCATTTGTCCATCCTTCAATCGAAATATCAAGTCCCTTTTCTTTTATGTAATCTTCAATTAGCTGGTCAGCTCTGAAGCGAGACTTGCATTCCTTGCAGTCCATCAGAGGATCGCTAAAACTAGCCACGTGACCTGAAGCAACCCACACTTCTCTGTTCATCAAAATAGCAGAATCAATTCCCACATTATAAGGGCTTTCCTGTATAAATTTCTTCCACCATATCCTTTTTATATTGTTTTTCATCTCCACTCCCAAAGGCCCATAGTCCCATGTGTTCGCAAGCCCGCCGTATATCTCAGACCCAGGAAACACAAAACCCCTGTTTTTTGCAAGAGCCACTATTTTATCCATTGTAACTTTGACAGGCATCAATAACACTCCTTTTCCCAATTATACAAAAACCCTTCATCCCCTTTCGGGGAGAAAGGTTTTAGCATTACTTATTTTAGAATATCAAATTGAGTAATATATGTCAATCATTTTTCTTCTCTTCTTTTAAAACTATAACACTTTTATCGTATTTTTCTACCTCTATGGTACAGTTAGCCAGAAAAGCCACCGCCGCTCCCAAAAGTGTAAGCTGCGGTATTACTACTGTTGAAATGGCTCCTGCAGTGACAGGGATCTCTAAAAGGACTTTATCATCCTTTTTGATTCTTATCTTTGTGACATTCCCTTTCTTAATGAGGTCTTTTATCTTATCCATTACCTCTGTGCCTGCTACTGTAAAAGACTCTGTCCAACTTTTTCTGTTCTCTTCAATGTATATTAAGGCGTCCACCACATTTCCATTGGCTTTTTCCAGAGCCTCTTTTGCCTCTTTGTAACTTACCCCCGTTCTCTCCACAATCATGTCTATTTTTTCCAGTTGTTCGTCCACCATTCTTCTCCCTCCCTTCTTTAATCGCTCAATTTCATGGCAAAGTCTTTGGATTTAAAGTCCATTTCAAGGTGAGTTCTCACATACTCTGTTATTATTTTATCCGCTTCCTCTTTTATAACTCCTGGCACAGAAATTCTTTCAAGCTTTTCATACTTAGCTTTTAAAAGATACAGCAAAAACTTTAAGACTTTTTTATTTAAAAATTTTGCATCTTTACAAGTTTCGTTACAATCTTTACAAACAGCCCCACCGCAAGAAGAAGAAAAATAACTTAAATTTTCTTTTTTCCCACAAACAGCACAGCTGTCCAAAACAGGCATGTAGCCCAAAAGGGATATCAATTTTAAAGTGTAAGAAAAGAGAAAAATAGATGTCTCTACGTTTAAACTCTCTACAGCTTCCAGCGAATGTTTTGTAAAAAAGTATAGTTTTGTGTTTTTCTGCTTTTCCTCTAGTACTCTTGAAATGGTCTCACTTATATAGGAAGCCAAAGCAAACTTTTTGAGGTCTTTTTCTATGTTTTCAAAGTTTTTTACAAGCTCCCACTGGTCAATGTAGTAATAGTTCTGACCTTCAAAAATCACGTAATTAGCCACAATAAAAGGCCTTACAGCATTTACAAACCGGCTTTTCGAGCGCCTAGCTCCTTTAGCGACCGCCTGCAGTTTCCCGTAATCTCTGGTGAAAAGAGTAGCAATTTTATCCTTCTCGCTTATCAAATTGCTCTTTAAAACTATTGCCTCTGTTTTTAAAAAGCGCATTTTTATCAACCTAAACCTTGTTTTTTCCACTCCTCTACTATTTTAACACCCGCACTAGCTCCAATCCTGTTAGCCCCTGCTTCTATCATCGCTTTTGCATCTTCATAGCTTCTTATTCCGCCGGAAGCTTTTACTCCAAAATTCTCTCCAACCACTTTTCTCATGAGCTTCACATCTTCTACTGTAGCACCTCCCGGCCCAAAGCCTGTAGAAGTTTTTACAAAATCAGCGCCTGCTTCCTTTGAAATCTCACAGGCTTTGATTTTCTCCTCATCAGATAAATAGCAAGTCTCCAGTATCACTTTCACAACTATGTCCCCGTGGGATTTCACAGCCTTTACTACTTCCCCTATTTCTTTCTTCACATAGTCATATTCGCCACTTTTCAGCATGCTTATATTAAGCACCATATCTATCTCAGTAGCTCCCTTTTTAACCGCTTCCACTGCCTCAACCACTTTTGTCTCAATTGTATTAGCTCCCAGAGGGAAACCTACAACCGTGCATACCTTCACATCAGTATCCTTTAGCATCTCATAGGCCAAATCAACAAAACATGGATTTATGCACACTGAAGCAAATCCGTATTCCCTCGCCTCTTCGCAGACCTTTTTTATCTCTTCTTTTGTGGCATTTGGCTTTAAAAGAGTGTGGTCTATCATCTTAGCTATGTTCATTAAAGATTCCTCCTTTTTCAACATCTTTCTCCTATAATTTACTACTCTAAAAGCTTACTTGTCAATGGCATAGCCCAATTTCCTGAGAAGCTTCTCATTGTCCCTCCAGCCTTTCCTCACTTTAACCCACAGCTGCAAAAATACCTGCTTTCCATAAAATTCTTCCAAGTCCTGCCTTGCCGCCTGCCCTATCTTCTTTAACATCTGCCCATTCTTTCCTATGATTATTCCTTTGTGGGACTCTTTCTCACAGTAAATATAAGCGTCAATGTCTACTATCTCTTTGTCCTCCCTCTCTTTTATGGATTCCACTTCTACATAGACTCCATGAGGAACTTCCTCCTCCAGAAAATAAAGCATTTTTTCTCTTATTATCTCCGCAACTATCAACTTCTCGGGCTGGTCAGTTATATAGTCATCAAGATAGTACCTAGGTCCTTCTGGCAAGAAAGAAACTATCTTCTCTTTCAAAACCTCAACATTAGTGCCCAAAGAAGCAGAAATGGCCACCACATCCTTAAAATTGTACTCGCTTTTAAAAACCTTAATAGCCTCTTCTACTCTCTCAGCAGGCACCAAGTCAATTTTATTGACCACCAAAATAACTGGAGTATCCACCTCTTTTAGATTATCCAAAATATACCTATCTCCAGGGCCTATCGAAGTATCGGGCTCCACCATGTACAAAATTAAATCTACATCTTTTAGAGTCCTTTTTGCTACTTCAATCATGAATTCACTCAGTTTAGATTTAGGTTTATGAATTCCAGGAGTGTCCACAAAAATAATCTGGTAATCTTCTGTAGTCAATATACCCCTTATGGTATTGCGGGTGGTCTGGGGCTTTGGAGAAGTAATAGCAACTTTTTCTTTCAATATGGCGTTTAAAAGGGTTGATTTTCCTACATTTGTCCTTCCAATCAACGCTACAAAGCCAGCTCTGTAGGCCATTTTTTCACCTTCCCTTCACCTTATAATCTGAAAAATTAACACTGTAAACAAAATCCCTAAAATTGCCCCGACAAAAACCTGAGAAAAAGTGTGAATCTTGCCCTCCACTCTGCTCTCTGCTACCATAAGAGCTAATAAAAAACTCAAAGTAGAAATAAAGGCATCTGCTGTCATGAAAGTGATAGCAGTAGCCACTGAAAAGGCAATTGCACTGTGAGCGCTGGGCATTCCGCCTCTCATCGGAGTCCCTTTTTTAAAGTATACCTTTAAAATCAAAGTCAAAAAAACTACCACTAAAATACTTATTACTGTAACGTGAATTGGTGACTCCCTGATTTTTACAAGTACCATCTTCGTCCAGGGGTTTACCCTGTCAAAAAATATCAAATAGGCAACGAGCACAGAATTCACTGCAGCTATCAATACTGCCCCAGCAGCTACATTCTTGGCAATCTTCGCCATTGGGTTGTAATTCTTCACTAACATATCAATGGTAGTTTCAATGGCAGTGTTTATCATCTCCGCAATCAATACCAGAGAAATTGTAAACAATATTATTACAAATTCTACTCTAGTAAGGTCCAAAAAAAGGCAAAAAAACAGCACAGCTATTGCTATTGCAAAGTGAATTTTCATGTTCCTCTGCGTTTTAAAAACGTGTAGAATCCCCTCTATGGCATAGTTAAAACTATCTATTAAATTTCTTGACTTCACAAAATCACCGCCTAAGGCCTAACCTTTCCATTACTTTTTCCTCTTTCTCCCTCATCAATTTTCTCTCTTCTTCCGTCTCGTGGTCATAGCCTAAAAGGTGAAGCATGCTGTGAACAGTCAAATAAGCTACTTCCCTTTCAAAAGAATGCCCGTATTCTTCTGCCTGTCCCTTGGCCTTTTCTAAAGATATTACTATATCTCCTATCGGATATATTTCCTCAGCATCTTTTTCATCTTCTTCTCCCTTTTCAATTTCCTCAAATTCCATAAGAGGAAAAGAAAGCACATCTGTAGGGCTGTCAATCCCTCTGTAGTATTTATTCAATTTCCTTATCTCCTCATTGTCCACAAAAGAGACGCTAACTTCAACTTCATCTACAACTTCTTCCTCTTCTAAAGTAGCTTTAATTGCCCTCTCAACAAGGGCTTCCAAACCTGAGGCATCCACTTTAGTTTGCCTGTTATCAATCAAGACGTTCATTCTAACACCTCTTTGTTTTGATTTGTCTCAATATCAGGATACTCAATTCTCTTGTGAAACATACCTGCCAGCAAATTTAGAAAAGAAGCCTTAATCGTTTCAATATCTTTTAAAGTGAGGTCGCTATTTGAAAGTTGTCCGTCGTTTAACCTATCTGTCACAATTTTCTCTATCATGTTTCTTACATTTTCCTCTGTCGGGTCAGACAAAGACCTCACAGCCGCCTCAACAGAATCAGCCAGCATCAGAATGGCCGACTCTTTAGTAGAAGGCTTGGGGCCTGGATATCTGAAGGATTCTTCCTCACAGACACCCTCTTCTTTTTGAAGAGCTTTATTGTAAAAGTATTTTACAAGCGTAGTGCCATGGTGCTCTTTTATCATGTCAATTATCTGTGGAGGAAGTTTATATTTCTTAGCCAGTTCCACTCCGTCTTTTACATGAGAAATTATCACCAATGTACTTAAGTCTGGAGAAATTTTGTCGTGCAAATTTTCGTCTGACAATTGGTTTTCTTTGAAAAAATAAGGCCTTTTTATCTTCCCTATGTCGTGGTAGTAAGCTCCTACCCTGACAAGAAGGCTGTTTGCTCCAACAGCGTCAGAAGCTGCCTCTGCCAGATTCGCCACTATCATACTGTGATGATAGGTGCCAGGAGCATCCATCATCAACTTCTTAAGAAGCGGATTGTTAGGATTTGAAAGCTCTAAAAGCTTCAAAGGAGTCAAAATGTCAAAAGCAGCCTCCCAAAAAGGCAAAGTCCCAATCACCAAAATTATGCTAAAAACTCCATTTATTATCCCCCACAAGCCGCTTTTTAAAACAGATACTATGTCATTGCTGTTTAAAAGCCCTACTCCAACTATGCTCACCAAGTTGACAGCGCTAACATAAAGTCCAGCCTTTACAAAGTCCATCCTCTGCTTTGCGCTAGACAGCTTAATAGCCCCAATTAAGCCTCCTAGCAAAGACATGAAGATGAAGGCTTGGTTAAAGCTTACCATCAACCCAACTAAAAGAGAGTATATGATGTCTACCATGATGGCGATATAAGGGTCTATGAGGATGGAGACAAGCATTGGAAGCATGGCAGCAGGTATTAAAAGAGGCTCTATGCCTTTAAAAGCCACCACCAACACAAGGTACAAAATCCCAGTAAGGCACAAAAGCTCAATGTACATCTTCTTTGTCGCTATTTTTTTGTCAAGCCTTATTATATAGTAAACTGAAAGGAACAAAGAAAGAGACAAAATCAAAAATAACCCTACTATCAAAGCATAATCTATTTTGTCAGTGCCTTTCAAAAGCCCCAATGACTTTAAAACTTCTATCTGTTCGGGCGTAACTATTTCTCCGCTCACAACGATGTTTTGACCTTTTTTGTACATTACCGGCTGGACTTTTTCTTCTGCCTCTTTTTTTGCAAGATTCGTTTCATACGCATTGTAAATCATGTTAGGCACTATGACAGAAGACAAAATTTCCACAGCTACAGGCTTTGCATCAACCGGAATATCAGAACTTTCCACTACACTTTTTGCGTCATTCAAAGCGCTCTGCAAAGCATCTTCTGTAATCTGCCTCGCCATAATAGCTTTTTCTGCAGAAAGTATCACAGTCTCCATTTTTATAAGAGTGCTGTCATCTATTTTGAGCAAAAAAGCTATATCCTTATCTTCCAGGTTGATAGGAGTGATGTTTTTAAAGTCCTGCAGTTTTTGCTCTTCACTCTCTGAAGATTTTCTAACTTCCCTCAGCTTATTAAAAAAGTCTGCCAGTTTTAGATAAGATTCTTTAGCAATGTTTTCATTGTAGTCGTATTTGGGATTGACTGCATTTACTGCCTCCTGAATTTTCTTTTGGGTTGCGATGACATCTATCACGTCTTTAGGTGCTTTTATATCTTGAGGTGCCACATCTCCTGCCTTTAAATCGAATTTCGGAGGAGTTATACTAGTATATATCAGCATGTAACTTGAAACAAAATAAAAAACGACAAAAAAAATGATTATGAGCGGGTCTTTATTTAAAAAATTTTTAAGTTTGTCCAACTTGCTCATAAAATTATTCCCCTCGCTCTTTTTCCAAATCGCTCTCCTCTTTCCTCTTTTCGTACTCCTCATAGGCTTTTATAATCTTTGCAACAAGGGGATGCCTTATTACGTCCTGTTCCGAAAGCATCACAAATTCTATGCCTTCAATTCCTCTCAATATCTCCATTACTTCCTTAAGCCCTGATTTTTTCCCCTTTGGAAGGTCAATCTGAGTCACATCTCCTGTTATCACAGCCTTAGACCCAAATCCGATTCTTGTCAAAAACATCTTCATCTGCTCAGGAGTGGTGTTTTGAGCCTCATCCAGTATTATAAAAGAGTCATCCAAAGTTCTCCCCCTCATATAAGCCAAAGGAGCCACTTCAATCAAACCTTTTTCCATGTATTTTTGAAACACTTCAGCTCCCAAAATGTCATAAAGAGCATCGTAAAGAGGCCTCAAATAAGGGTCCACTTTCTCCTGCAGGTCTCCCGGCAAAAATCCTAGTTTTTCTCCTGCCTCTACAGCCGGCCTCGTAAGAATTATTCGCCCCACTTCTTTGTTTTTAAGGGCAGTGATTGCCATAGCCATTGCCAAATACGTTTTCCCCGTCCCTGCCGGTCCTATTCCAAAAACTATCTGATTCTTCCTTATGGCCTCTACATATCTTAGCTGTCCGTAAGTCTTGCACCTTATCTGTTTTCCCCTGGCAGTTATGCACACTATGTCTGACATTAGCTCTTTTAGCTTTTCCTCTTCCCCTTCATCAATTAAGTTCATAGTATAAAGCACATTTTGAGTAGTGATGACATCTCCTCTTTTTATCATATCCATAAGCTTAGTAAAAAGCTTATTAGCAGAATCCACATTTTTCTCCTCTCCAGTTATTTTTATAGTTCCACCTCTTACGACTATTTTGACATCCAGCCCCTTCTCTATCAACTTTATATTCTCATCAAAATTGCCAAACAAATTGGCAGTCTCTTCCACATTGTCAATATTGATAGCAAGCTCCTTAATCAATCTTTTTTCCTTCCCCTCCTGTATAAGAAATTTTTTCTTTCACCCCAATATCCTCTAAAACCTCTGCCATAACAGTTACCCTCAATATCCTTCCATCTATCACTTCATATTTTTCTTTTTTGTTCACCACTTTACCTCCAGGACTTACCACTTTTTCAAGCTCTTCTAAAGCCTTTTTGCGCCCTTTCTCTTTTGCCTCTTCAATAGGCACAGTTTCCACTTCTGGCTTCACTTCATAGTAGACCTCTTTAACTATCTTAAAAGGCGCCTCATAGGGAATTAAATTTTTCTCCTCTTTTTCAAACTTTTCAAATTCGATTTTCCTCGGGGTAAAAGTGATGGTATTGCTCCCTATAATAATTTTTGTCGCTACTATTTTTTCCCCTGTTTTTACCCATCTTGTCCTTTTTAACTCCTCTTCTACAGAAATCTCATACCAGGTTCTGGCCAAAACTTCTCCATCCGCATGGACAAACATTGTGTCAAGCCCAGGTTTTTCAATTATACCGCTTATGAGTATGTCACCTGTTTTTACTGTGTCTCCTACTTTTTTGACAGCTTCTCCTTCCAAAACCGTCATTTTATAAATTATGCCGTCTCTTTTAGCTATTATATTGCAAGGTTCTTCTTTTGACAATACTTTTTGCGGTTTAGTCTTTCCCACTACCTTTACAAAAGCCTTAGTACCCCTTACATTTATCCCTATCCAAGCAACCTCTTCATTATTCAACAAAAATTCCTTTTCCAGTTTATTTATATCTATTTTAAACTTTGAAACCCCTGATTTTAAGCCCATCTCTGACAATTTCTTGGCAACTTCCTCTTCTTTTAAGCCATTTACAGTCTTTATATCAATTTCCCATATAAAAGTAGAAAAAAGGTACACAAGCAACACAGAGAGAAGAAACCCTAAGACAATACCCTTTCTCTTCCTTAACCTAAAAACTGCGAAAGGCAATCCCTTTTTTGAAACTATAAAGACGCGGCATCCAGTTTTCTTGGCGTACTGAAGAACTTCTTTAAAAGCTTTTGTGCTGACTTTCGCTGTAAGGGTGGTGTAATTTTTTCTTTCAACATCCCATATATAAACCTCATTCACCATCACAAGGTTTAGAAATTTTTCAATTGCCAGTCCTTCAACTTTTATAATAACATATCCTCTTAAAAAATTCCATAATTTTATTGAAACCAAGCCTATCCCCCTCATACCACTATTTCAACACTCTTTATCTCACCTGTGATCGTGATAACCTCAGTCATTATGGAATTTATAACCATATTCTCCCCTATAACCCTTATAATTCCCACTGTCGAATTGATTCTTACTCTTTCAGGGAGGTACTCCACAATGCCCCTATGGTTTTCGACAGTCAAGTGGGTTTTGCCAATCAGCGTAATTTTAGGAAGATTGAGTAGCGCATCTTTTGGGAAATCTATCGCGTTTATGAGCTCATCTTTTAAGCTCTGCTTCATGGAAGTCCCCCCTTTTTTAAATTTTATGTATAAGAAAAACAAAAAATTCTCTTATGCTTTTAAGACAAGTTGATAGTGTAAAATTTCAGTAGATGACAAAGCAGGAAAATAAGGTATGGATGCAAAAAAAAGACCTCACCGGGAAAAAATCAAAAATCAAATTCAAAGGAAGAAGAAGTCTGATATGTTATTAGATATTCGACAAATAATAGATATAATCCTGTTGGAGAGTAGTAAGTTTAATAGCAATTAACAATCTTTACTATATCAAAGATGGAAAAGAAAGGGAAAGTTTTTAGGTTTTGAAATCAAAAATTTAGCATAAATGGAAATATATATAATAAATACCAGAAGGAAAATTAATTAGTATCTTTCTTTAAAGTTACTATTTTCCTATTCCCTTCATATTTTATACTAATAAGTCCATTTTTATATAAATCGTCTACAATAAAATTAACAAACTTCTCCGGGTCATTCACCTTTACCTGTTTGCTACTCCAAAAGACCCTTCCTTTTATATTTTTTATTAAATCCTGCAGTTCTGGAATACTTGCACTTTTGTTTTTAGATAAATAATCTGTTATTTTTTTCTTGGATTTTCTGTAAAGATCGTTTACAAGTTCATCAGGAAGCGTGCTTTCTTTAATGTATCCAACATAAATTAGAAGCATTGTAATTAACGCAACAAGTATAACATATAACAAATACTTCACAGAAATTCCCCCCTTATCATAAAGGGCGGCATTAGCCGCCCTTTATTACTTTATAGCTTCACCTTTTGAGCTATTCTGCTTACCAACCTTATCTACATACATCCAAAGTGACCATGCTACTAACAAGAACAGTATCAATGCTCCCCATTGTCCAAGTAGCATATTCTTTAATGCTAAATCTACATTAGCATAAGCAAAAGCTGCAAGTATTATACCCATAAGGCCTTCCCCTGCTATTAACCCTGATGAGTAAAGAACACCAACTTCTACCTTTTCCTTCAAAATTTCTTCATTCTTTTCCTTCTTATCAACTATTCCCCTTATAATTCCGCCCACCATAATTGGTGTTGAAAGGTGAATTGGAAGATATAATCCTATTGCAACCGGAAGTGCTGGAATTCCAAATAGTTCAAGCATAAGCGCAGTGGCAACACCTATGAATACAAGGTTCCATGGAAGATTTCCACTCATAATACCTTCGATAACAAGCTTCATAAGTGTTGCCTGTGGAGCTGCAAGTTCCTTTGAACCAAATGTATAGGCTTTATTAAGCATTACCAATACAAAGCCTATCACTATTGCTGAAGCAAGAACTCCTATTATTTCACCAACCTGTTGCCTCCATGGTGTTGCACCAACAAGGTATCCAGTTTTCAAGTCTTGAGAAATATCACCTGCAATTGCTGCAGCTGTACAAACAACTGCACCAATAACAAGCGCTGCTATCATCCCTAGTGTTCCTGAATATCCAGCTGCTTTCAATATAACAGTTGTAATCAAAAGTGTAGCAATTGTCATCCCCGATACTGGGTTTGATGAACTTCCAACAAGTCCTACTATTCTTGAAGAAACTGTTACGAAGAAGAAACCAAATATAGCTATAAGTACTGCTCCAAGCACACCTACAGGAATTTGTGGCAAGATAGCCATCAATATAATAAGAACAATAACACCACCTATTATCCACTTAGCATCAATGTCGGCGTCTACTCTTTCAATTTTTCCAGCAGCCTTAGTGCCGAAACCTTTCACAGCCTCTTTGAAGGAATTGATTATAATTGGAAGACTCTTAATAAGGCTTATTATACCACCTGTCGCAACAGCACCGGCACCAATGTATCTTATATATCGGCTCCAAATTCCCCAATATCCAAGTTCCTTTATTGGAGCTGTTGCTGGGAATATCGGATCTGCAATATATTGCCCAAAGAATGTAATCATCGGAATAAATGCTAGCCATGCAAGAATTGCGCCACCAAGCATATATGCCGAAATTCTTGGTCCTATGATAAATCCAACACCAAGTAATGCTGGATAAACATCAGCACCTATTGCTGCACCTTCATATCCTTTAATTTCCCATTCTATTTCTGTTGGGAAGAGCTTTAATCCATCACCAAGAAATTTATAAATAAGTCCAATGAGTCCTCCTGTAAATATATATTTTGCCCCTATGCCACCTTCTTCGCCTGCAACTAAAACTTCAGCACAAGCAACTCCTTCTGGATATGGAAGTTTTCCATGCTCTTGGACTATTAAATATCTTCTTATTGGAATCATGAAAAGTACTCCTAAAGCTCCACCTATAAATGTAACAAGTCCCATCGTAAGAACATCAGGGTTTTCGCCCCATAAGAATAGTGCTGGAAGTGTAAATATTGCACCTGCAGCTAAAGATTCTCCTGCTGATGCTATTGTTTGAACCATGTTGTTTTCAAGAATAGATTTTCTTCTTAAAATTACTCTTACAATAGTCATTGAAATAACTGCAGCTGGAATTGATGCTGAAATTGTCATACCTACCTTAAGTCCAAGATAAGCGTTCGCAGCACCAAAGATAATGGCTAAAAGAATTCCAACGATGATTGATAAAGCAGTAAATTCAGGCATAATCTTTTCACTCGGAACATAAGGAACATACTTTTGACCTTCCTTTAAACCGTATGCTCCTTCAGGTAGACCCTTTCTTGACATAAACTTCCCTCCCTCTAAAAGTTTGATATTGTAGGTTCTTGCAAAATCCCAAAATCGTTATGGATTAAGGGATTCTGCTATATATTTTCACAGGAATTCCTCCGCTTTTATCAAATTCTTTGGTAGAATGAACTCACAAGCGAAACGGAGGAAATCCTATGAAAATCACAGCTAAACAATTATCTCTACCAGATACTTTATAATAATTCCCAATCTTTTTCGAAGAGGATAAACCTAAGTTAAAGAAGATTTCTTTGTTGGCTTATATTCTCTATATTATTATAGATTCGCTACTCTTTTGTAAAATCCTTCTTTCAAAATTAATTTTTTTGGTAAAACTTTCATGATACAATAGCATCACTAGATAGTGTAAAATTTCAGTAGGTGATTAAACAGAAAAAAAGTGCAAATGTAGAAAAAAGTCTCACCGGGAAAAAATCAAAAATCAAATCAAAGGAAGGTGAGGTCTGATATGTTATTAGATATTCGACACATAGTGGGCATAATCCTGCTTTTTGTTCAAGGGTTTAATGAAAATAATAAAGGAGAGTAAAGACTTTTATGAACTGGAAAGATGGATACATGAACTTATACAAAAAGTATCAAGGCAGCTTCTTGAGTGGACAGCAGAAAAGATGGACAGAAAGGGGATAAAGGAGATAGCAACAAAACTATCCACAGGAACGACTTTTAGGAGGGTAGCAAAAAGTATTAAGCTACCTTTTCTTTCATATTAGCGCAATGACAGAGACTTGTCAGAGTTTCATTACCGATACTGGAAGGTTCATTTGCGAGCAAGTCATGGATAAAATACGTTTTAAATGAATTAACACGAGCAAATGGATTAGCAGTAGGTATTTGAGGAATAAACAATTCTAGTATATATTTTACGTTAAAAAAGCGAAAAAAGGAAGCAGATATTTATGATTTGTTGAAGTAATAATTTAATATAATTAGCAATATATACAAACTATCGATTTAAACTCCTAGATTTTTAACGGTGAGGAAAGTTTTGAAAATTTTTTACCTACAAAATCTTGACACGGACAAACAAGTTTCGCGTATTTGTGCAAAAGCAAAAAATATACTATAATGGAGATAGAAAAAAACTGGGTGGATGAAATTTGGGTAAAGTGGCTGTGATTTTTACAGGTGGAACCATAGCGATGAAGCAAGACCCCAATCTGAAAGGGGCAGTCCCTTCCCTCACGGGAAAAGACCTGCTTGAAATTATTCCTCACAGAGAAAACGTTTTAGAAATTGAAACTATAGAATTTGGAAACTACCCTAGTCCTCATCTCACAGTAGAACTTTTGGAAGAATTAAGAGAAGTAGTAGAGAAGACCCTTAAAAGAGATGAAATAAAAGGAGTTGTGATAACCCACGGCACTGATACATTAGAAGAAACAGCTTATTTTTTAGAGCTCACCACAAATTTTGACAAACCTATTGTCTTAACTGGCGCAATGAAAAATTCCTCTGAAGCAGGTTATGATGGGCCTTCCAATTTAATTGACTCTCTCACCACAGCCTCTTCAGAAAAATCCAAAAAAAGAGGCGTGTTAGTAGTGCTAAACGGTGAAATTCATTCTGCAAAAGATGTAACGAAAACCCATACTTCAAGTCTCGACACTTTTAAAAGCCCTGAAACAGGTCCTCTGGGGTATGTAGACAGTGGCAATGTGTATTTTTATAGAAACGTAGAAAAAAGGCAGTACATTCCCACAAAAAAACTGGAACGTCGCGTAAGCCTTTTAAAAGTAGTGTTTGGAATGGATGACAAACTGATAAGATTTTTAGTAGAAAATGGAGAAAGAGGCATTGTCATTGAAGGGACGGGCAGAGGAAATGTGCCTCCAAAAGTAGCAGAAGGAATAAAATACGCTATATCTAAAGGAACAGTTGTAGTTCTCGTATCAAGGTGCCCGATGGGAAGAGTACATCCTTCCTATGCTTATGAAGGAGGAGGAAAACACCTCGAATCTCTGGGGGTAATTTTTGGAGGAAATCTATCAGGTCAAAAGGCAAGAGTAAAATTAATGGCAGCACTGGCATACACATCAGATTACAGAAAAATTAGAGAGATTTTTGAGGAAGAGTAAAAAACAAAAAGGAGAGGTGCTCTCTCCTTTTTTATCCTTCTAAATGCCTTGTGACTATTTCTCTTACCAAATTGCCATCTGCTCTTCCCTTTACCATCGGCATGATTTTGCCCATCACTTTTCCAATGTCACTTTTGCTCTTTGCCCCAGTCTCTTCAATGACCTTTTTCACCATCTCTTCTATCTCTTCTTCTGAAAGCTGCTCTGGCAAATAAGATTCCATAATTTCTATTTCTTTTTTTGCTTTATCTACTAGATCCTGTCTTCCACTTTTTTCATATTCAGGCAAAACTTCTTTTCTCTGTTTTATCTCCTTTGAAATTACACTGATGACCCCTTCATCGTCCAACTCTTTCTGCGTGTCCTTTTCCACCTGAAGTATGGCAGCTCTGACCATGCTTAGAATGTTTTTCTTAAAAGCGTCTTTGCTCTTCATGGCTTCTACCATGTCCTTGTATATGCGCTCTTTCAGGGTCATTTATACCACATCCTTTTATCTGCCATATTTATATTTTCTCTTTCTTGCAGCTTCGGCTTTCTTTTTGCGCTTTACACTAGGACTCTCATAGTGTTCTCTCTTGCGAAGCTCTGACAAAACTCCTGCTTTGGAGCATTGACGTCTGAACCTTCTTAAAGCGCTATCCAAAGACTCGTTTTCGCCGACTCTTACTTCAGCCACTACTCTCCCTCCCTCCAAATAAACTGCTCGAGGCAAGCTGCAATTGTTACTGTGACTAAGAGCTTGAAAATTCTCACTTTATTATACTCCTAAACCCACAAAGTGTCAATAATTTTACCCTGGAGGCCAAGTCATAAACCTTCCACCTAAAAGGTGAAAATGAAGGTGATAGACTGTCTGTCCGCCATCTTTACCACAATTTGTCACAATTCTATAGCCTTTTTCGTCAATACCCTCTTTTTTTGCTATTTCCTTTGCTACCATGTAAGCATGAGATATCAGGTGCTTGTTCTCCTCAGTAACATCTAAAAGGGTTGGTATATGTTCTTTTGGCACGATTAGAATATGTACAGGAGCTTGGGGATTTATATCGCGGAAAGCTACAACTAAATCATCCTCATACACTATATTAGAAGGAACTTCTTTGTTTACTATTTTGCAGAAAATGCATTCCGACACCTTTTTCACCTCCTCTTTTTATATTCTACACATCTTAATAAATTCCTTCAATTTCTCCTATCAATAAATCATTTTTTATTTCCTTTACTCTAACAGGCAAGATGCGGTTTCTCAAATTTTCTAATTCTCCTTTAACTGCCACACTAAGGTAATTGTCTGTAAGCCCTTCCACATATCCATCTAAATCTTTTACCTTCTGCTCAAACAGAACTTCTACTGTCCTATTTAAAAATCTTTCCTTAAACTTTCTCTCACAAACTTTAGAGAGCTGTAAAAGCTTTTTGCTCCTTTCTTCTTTTACTTTATTTGGGACCTGATTCGGAAAATTATACGCTCTTGTGCCCTTCCTCCGAGAATACTTGAATACGTGCATTTTAGCAAAGCATATCTCCTCAGCAAATTTATAGCTCTTTTCAAACTCCTCCTCTGTCTCCCCAGGAAATCCCACCATTATGTCTGTAGTTATCGCAACATCAGGAATGTACCTTCTTAGCCTCTCCACCACTTCTTTATACTCAGAAGCTGTGTATTTTCTTCCCATTCTTTTCAACGTTTCATCACATCCGCTCTGAAGAGACACGTGATAATGCCTGCACATTTTAGGAAGATTTGCTAATTCTTTTACCACATCTTCTGTCAAAAAGGTGGGTTCAATAGAACTTATCCTTATCCTTTCTATTCCTTCTACTTCGTGAACCATTTTTATTACATCCAAAAGCCCTATATTTTTAAGGTCCCTGCCGTAAGAAGCAATGTGTATACCTGTGAGAACTATTTCTTTATACCCATGTTCTGCGTACTTCTTGACCTCTTTTATTATGTTTTCTGGCTTTCTGCTCCTAACTGGCCCTCTGGCATAAGGAATGATGCAGTACGTGCAGTATTGGTTGCAGCCATCCTCAATTTTTATATAAGCCCTTGTCCTCTCTGTGTACCCAGTAATACCAAACTCTTCATAATCTCTCTGTTTCATTATATTTTCTATTAGCTTAGTTTTCTTTTTCTCCTTTTCAAAATCTTTCACCAAATCAACTATTTTATCTTTATCCTTTGTGCCTATTACTATATCCACTTCAGGCATTGAAAAAACTTCATCAGGGCTTACTTGAACATAACAACCCACTGCCACCACTATTGCATCTGGATTCTTATTCCTCGTCTTTCTTATCATCTGCCTCGACTTCATATCACTTCTCGCAGTAACACTGCAGGTGTTTATTACATACACATCTGCTATTTCATCAAAATCTACAATTTCATATCCGGCTTTTCTAAAAAGCTCTGCCATGACTTCTGTCTCATATTGATTCACTTTGCATCCCAAAGTGTAAAATGCAACTTTTGCCACTTTCCCAATACTCCTCCCTTTGAAGTCTTTTTATATTATACCACATATTAAGAAAGCTATCGCTGTTAAAATTAACAAAACTGTACTTTTATTTTAAAGAAAATTATGATATAATGAAAAAAAGTTTCAACTAATAATTATTTAAGGAGAGGTGAAAAATGGATTACACAATTTTAATTGGAGGAGAAGCAGGACAAGGTGCAAAGATGCCTCATTATATAAAGATAAATAGTTTTAATGGCTTGCACGGGCGCGCTGTCCCCCCTGCTATTGGTATAAAATTAGCTAATAAAAATTTAAAAGTAATTGTAGAATCAGGTGATGGAGATACATATGGGGAAGGTGGCAATCACTTCATACATGTGATAAGAAGAAATATAGATATTCTTCAGCCTAGTAACAAAAAATAATAAAGGGTTTTAAACATATTAAAAATTTTTAATAAAATATATTTACTTTGCTTTGTGGGCTATGCTACAATATTTATGGGTGATACAAATATGAAAGCAAAAGAGGTTCTGGAATTATTAAAAATATCAAGGCCAACGCTAACCAAATATGTAAAAGAAGGAAAAATAAGAGTAACAGTTATGCCAAATGGATTTTATGATTATAATGAAGAAGACGTATACAAAATTTTTATGAAAGGGGTCGAGAGAAAAACATATATTTACGCAAGAGTTTCAACCCCAAAACAAAAGAAGGATTTGGAAAATCAAATTGAATTATTGAAACAGTTTTGTTTTAATAATGGCTATAAAATACATGGAGTATTTTCTGACATAGCAAGTGGAATTAGTTTTGAAAAAAGAAATGAATTTTTTAAAATGCTTGATGATGTTCTTGCGGGTAAAGTAGAGAGGGTTATTATAGCTTACAAAGACAGGTTAAGCAGAGCAGGATTTGAATTGTTTAAACATTTATTTAGAAAATTTAATACTGAAATAGTTGTTGTATCCGAAGTTGGAAATGAGAAGCTTGATTCTCAGGAAATAATTGAAGAAATTATAAGTTTGTTGCACTGTTACAGTATAAAATTCTACAGCAAAAGAAAAATTCAAAAAATAAGAAAGCTTTTAGAAAGCGAGGTGTTTGAAGATAATAGTCAAGAGAGTAGAACAGATACAGATAAATAAGAATCATGAATTATGGACTTACTGTGATAAAATATGCTTTGCAGCAAAAAACTTATACAATTACGCCAACTACATTACAAGGCAGGAATTTATAAACAACAAAAAATGGATAAGGTACAGGGACCTTAACAAAATGTTAAAAGAACACGAAACATACAAAAACTTACCAGCACAAACAGCACAACAAACCTTAAGACTTCTCGATAGAAACTGGAAGTCATTTTTCAGAGCAATAAAAGAATGGGAAAAAGATAAAAGCAAATTTAATGGTAAACCTAACTTGCCAAAGTATAAAAAGAAAAATGGAAGAAGTGTTGCTATCCTCACAAACCAACAATGCAAAATTAAAGATGGATACTTAACTTTTCCAAAAACAGATTTAAGGCTTAAAACAAGGATAACAGGAAATTTAAGAGAAGTCAGAATAATTCCAAAAGGGAGTATCTATGTTATTGAAATAGTATATGAAAAAGAAATAGCTGAAGTAAAAAGACCACCCAAAAAAATCGCAGGTATGGATTTAGGACTTAATAACTTTGTAACTTTGGTAAATAACATAGGCATAAAGCCTATTGTTATTAATGGCAAAGTTATTAAGTCAATAAATCAATATTACAACAAGAAAAAGGCAGAGTTAATGAATTATGTAGGAGACAGAGGTACCAACAATAGAATTAAAAAGCTGTCAATAAAGAGAGACAACAAAATAAAGGACCTTATGCACAAAATAAGCAGATTTATAGTAAACTTTTGCAAACAATATAACATAGATACACTTGTAGTTGGATATAACCCAAAATGGAAGCAGGAAATAGAATTAGGGAAAATAAACAATCAAAATTTCGTGAGTATCCCTTATTATCAGTTCATAAACATGCTCAAGTACAAATGTGAAGAAGAAGGGATAAACCTCATACTGGTAGAAGAGAGTTATACCAGTGGTTGCAGTTTTTTAGATGGAGAAGAAGTCAGCAAAGAAAACTATGACCCAAGCCGCAGGATAAAAAGAGGATTATTTAGAAGCAACAAAGGTATTTTAATAAACGCGGATGTAAACAGCGCATACAATATTATAAGAAAAGTATTCCCCGAAGCATTTGCGGAGGGGATAGAGGGTGTGGGGTTACACCCGGTTAGGCTGAATGTAGCCTAGCAAAGAATAGTGTTTAATAAAATCTTGAATAGTTTTTAATACTTTAAACACTATTCATAACCTTCTTCAGCCTTGTGTTGTCTGGAATAGAGTCAACACTTTTGCTTGGTATAAAGAAAGAAGTTATCACTTGCCAGAAGATTACGATTATACAAACAAAGAAGAAGCTTTTAAAAAGGCATTGGAATTTGGCGATAAAATCCCTATAGGTATAATCTATAAAGTGGAAAAAGAAACTTATGAAGACCAATTTGATTTTATAAAAAATGGTCCTCCTCTAGTAGATGCAGAATTAAATCCTAAAAATGCCGAAAAATTATTAAAACTTTTTCAGTAAAATTTTTTAAGGAAATAGGGTATGCCATTTATTATAGCATACCCTATCAGACTGTTGACAAAATATCGGGAACCCGTTATTATGAGAAGGGTTCCTTGTTTTTTATGAAGCAAAAGAGGAGAGGAGAAGGAAGATGTTATC
>NZ_SLWU01000014.1 GCF_004345675.1 Caldanaerobacter subterraneus
TTGTATTATCATTTTTGATATATTGTATCAAAAATATATCACTATGTCAAAAGAGTAAAATTAAAGGGGCTACCCACTTATCTTTTTGGACAGCCCCTTTTTTTTGCTTTTGGGGGCTGTAGCTTAAATTCCGTCAAAGCTTAAAATAACGTGGGCGTTGGGGTGGTGAGCATCGACTTACGCTCCGGCTGAGAATGAAGGACGAGGAGTGCGAACTACGACGAAGACTCCCAACAGAAGAGGAATATTTAAAAGGGTGATATAATAAAATTGAAAAAGGAAATGGTGAAAGAATGGATAATTGAGAAAAATTGCAACATTGGTAATATGTTTTTTATTGCAAGACGAAGGTTTTCTTGCAACAAAGGCAAAAAAATTTTTAAAGAGGAATTACAATATCTGTTGCACGCCTTATACCTCTTGTAGTTGTAAAGAGCGCAGATTAATTATTTAAAAAGAGGTGAACAAATGTTTAAAGATATAAAGAATTTGTTTAAAGGTAAACACCCTCCTAAGTTTATGGCTTTAGATTTTATTAGATACATAGGTCCAGGGTTATTAGTTACTGTTGGCTTTATTGACCCGGGGAATTGGGCTTCTAACGTTGCTGCAGGGTCTTCATATGGTTACAAGCTTTTATGGATGGTGACTTTATCTACTGTTATGCTTATTATACTCCAGCACAACGCTGCGCATTTGGGTATAGTTACAGGTTATTGCATGTCTGAAGCTGCAAGTAAATTTTTGCAACCTTCTGTGTCCAAATTTGTGCTTATTTCAGCAGTTTTAGCTTCTATACTTACGGCGATGGCGGAAATTTTAGGAGCTGCAATAGCTCTTCAAATGCTTTTTAAAATTCCTATAAAGATAGGAAGTTTGATTACTGTTGTTTTTGTGTCATGGATGCTTTATACAAATTCCTACAAAAAGTTGGAAAAATGGATTATAGGTTTTGTATCACTTATCGGTATTTCTTTTATATTTGAGCTTTCATTAGTTGATGTAAAGTGGACAGAAGCAGCTACAAGCTGGGTGAAACCAGAATTTCCGCTTGGTTCAATGCCTATAATCATGAGTGTGCTTGGTGCTGTTGTTATGCCCCACAATTTGTTTTTACATTCAGAGATAATCCAGAGCAGGCAGTGGAATTTAGAAGATGAAGAAATAATTGTAAAGCAGCTTAATTATGAGTATTTTGATACTATTTTTTCCATGGTAATAGGTTGGGCGATAAACAGTGCTATGATTATTGTTGCTGCATCAGCCTTTTTTGCTAATCGCATAAATGTCATAGAATTAGACCAGGCACAGCAGATGTTAAAACCTCTTTTAGGAAATGCATCAGCAGTTGTTTTTGCTTTGGCTCTTCTTTTTGCAGGAATTTCTTCATCTATAACAGCAGGAATGGCAGGTGGAAGTGTTTTTGCAGGGATATATAAAGAGCCTTATGATATAAATGATATTCATACAAAAGTTGGCGTAGGAATTACATATATTTTTGCAGTGCTAATAATATTCTTTGTAAAAAGCCCCTTCCAAGGACTGGTTTATTCGCAGATGTTTTTAAGTGTACAGCTTCCAATTACGATCTTTTTGCTCATTTATTTGACTTCTTCAAAGAAGATAATGGGAAAGTTTGCAAATACATTGCTTTATAAGATATTGTTATGGACTATAGGAATTATAGTGACAATTTTAAATGTTATGCTTCTTATAAGTTTTGTGGTGTGATTGATACTTTTTAAGTTGTAAAGGTATAAATATCTTTGTTTAAGAGAGTTAGTTGAAGGGAAAGCTAAAAAAATCATTTATAAAAGAATACAATAGTGAGATAAACAGCAAATTGCTCGATATATTAGAAAAAACTAATGAAAGAGCCGAAAAATACCCCATATCATTAGAAGGAATAACTGAAGAAGTAAAGTATATTAGAAGGAAAAGATATGAAAAAAATTAGTTGTTGATACAAATATTTTTATTAGTGCTTTTTTTGGGAAGTATCCTGTTATTTCTTTTCGGTGTAAGCTTCTCAATTTTATTACTGGTACTTTGACTACCTACATAACTCATAATAAAAATACCTACTGCTACTTTAGTTCACTTGACTTTTTTGTTGTACTAAATGTATAATTTTATATGTCGGCTTAAAAAGTGTTAAAATAGTGGTATACCCCTGTATGGTATTTTGAAGGTGTAAAAGCTTGTAAAAATACTATTATAGGGGGTGAGAAAATGAAGAATCTACAAGACATAGCACAACAAATATACCAAAAAACAGGGGTCGTGACATCAACAAAAGATGTGGAGAAGATTTTATCTGCTTCTGCAGCTACTTCACATTTTTGGGAGATTATTACTTTATCTCAAAGGCCTTTCCCTGTAGTTGCAGAAGTGATTGAGTTGTTGCGCCAGGAAGGGCTAGTAGAAGTTGACCAAAATAGAGAAATAAAGTTTAATTCCAAAGGGATGGAGTATTTAAAGAGCCTAAACATAGCGCCTAAGAAAGTATATACTTGCCCTCACTGTGAAGGAAGGGGAATAAATCTTTCTCAATTAGAATATTTAGTGAGAAGATTTGATGAAATTACAGTGGATCGTCCAAAAGCTATTAGCAATTATGACCAGGGGTTTGTCACTACTCAAACAGTAATAAGCAGAATAGCTCTGATGGCTGAAAGGGGAGATTTAGAAGGGAAAAAACTATTTGTTTTAGGTGATGATGACCTTGTCAGCATTGCAGCAGGGCTTTCTGGCATGCCAAAAGAAATTGTGGTTTTGGAGATAGATGATAGGTTAGTAAATTATATTAATGACACTGCTAAGAAGTATAATCTACCTATAGAAGCAATGAAATATGACTTTAGAGATAAATTGCCAGAAAAGTATTTGGGATATTTTGATACCTTCATCACTGACCCACCAGAGACTGTAGAAGCTTTAGAACTTTCTGTAGGGAGAGGAATTTCTACTCTCAGAAAAGAAGGATGTGCGGGATATTTTGGTGTGACTTTGATAGAAGCATCTTTAGAAAAGTGGAATATATTCCAACAAATTTTAACTAGTAAGTTTAAAGTAGCTATCACTGACATAATCTATGACTTTAATCATTATGTCAACTGGGATTATCTTTTAAAAACTGTTGGCAAGCCATATGATTTTATACAAGTAGAGCCAAAGCTCAATTGGTATAGGTCTTCTATGTACCGCATAGAAACTTTGAAGGATTCAAAAGGAATTGAAAATGAATATAAGCCTTGTGAACTATATGTAGATGAAGAGGCAATAATTTATAAAGGAGAAGACAAATAGGCTTCCGCTAACTGTGGAAGCCTATTTTTAGTAAAAGTGCACAAGCACAATAAAAGTGATGAAATCATATATAAAAATGGGCACATAAATTTTTGGAAAAGGTGATATAGATGGAAAAGAAAAAAGAGGGGTTTAATGCATATTTATTTGTAATAATTTTCTCTTTAATTCTTTACTTTGCTTTAGGATACGCGCGAACTGAAGAGCCAGCAATAATAATTTTCCCATTGCCTATAAGATAATATAGAGTCAGGAGGAGAAGAAATGTTTTCATCTGATAATTTTGAATCTCAATTAAAAGATTTATTATTAAAATTAGGATTGAAAGAAAATAATGGAAGTGATAGTGAAAATTCTGGTGGTGGAAGTGACAATGGGAATGAAGGAGAAAAAGGCCCTTCAGGAGGGGATAAAAAGAAAAAAGGGGTATTAACTCCCTCCCAAATAATGGTTATTTTAGCTATACTTAGCGGAGCGTTAGAGCCTATTTCAATAATAGTGGATAGAAATCAAAATGTACAGGTGGTTTTGTCTGGTACTTTGCGAGAGATAATATCTGTTCCAGAGGTAGTACCTATTCCACCGGAAAAGGATCCACCGCAGGAGGACAATTTTTTAGATAATGCAATAAAGGCATTACTTTCAAAAGAATAGTTTTTATTTTTTTGCACTTATAACTACAAAAGAACCCTTCCCAAAGCCGTATTTTACAGGCTCTTTTTCTTTTATTTCATCAAGTTTTTTGAATATAGTTTGAGAGAAATTAAAGTCTCTAAAACCCGCTTCATAGAGTAGTTCTACTATTTCACTTGTAGTAAAAAATGTTGCTTCTTTGTAAAACAAACTTTTTTCTTTATTTGCTTGATATATCTTCCCAATTGTGCTATCTCTGTCCACAAAACCTATTAAGATTGTGCCATTGTTTTTAAGTACTCTAAAGCACTCTTTTAAAGCTTTAGGTGCGTCATCTACAAAACATATTGTAGTCACCATCAAAACAAGGTCAAAAGAATTGTCTTCAAAGGGAAGATTTTCTGCTACTCCTTCTACTACATTAAGTCCCCGCTCTATTGCTATTTTTCTCATTTGATAAGAAGGTTCTACTCCGTTTTTTATACCAAGAGGTACTGCAAATCTTCCTGTTCCGATTCCTACTTCTAAACCCTTTTCAAATTTTGGCATGAGAAGTTTTACTGCGTCTAATTCCGACTGATAAGCATATTCATTTTCTATAAACCATTCTTCATACCTGTCAAAGTGCTTTTCAAAAGGGGATATCTTAGGCATAATTTTCCTTCCTTTCTAAGATTTTTATATTTTTAAAGGTCAAACACACTACTTAAGTCTATCAAAAGGTGATATAATTTCAACAATTAAATCAGGTGCTCCCTTACATCCTTCATCATCAAGTTTTGATTTATCGCATACAACTACAATATCAGGTTCCACCACTGTTTTTATTTCCTTGTCATTTTTTTATTTCCAGTTGGAAATCTTACAGCAAAAGGAGCGACATATACTCTCTATTTTTTCATTTCCAGACCATTTTATGTAGTCTTCATAAGTATAAACTTTGTTTTCTTTTGGCAAAGGCATCGCCAAAACCTCCTTTTGTACTATTATACAATATATTCTCACTAAAATTTTGATAAAGTAGCAATTTTCTGAGCAAATAAAAAGGATTTTTTGCATAAAATATTATTGACATAAGTTCAAAATGGTGATATTATATAACTAGGTAATGGTCATATGACCAATATAAAAGGAGGGATTAAAATGCCAAGAGGAGATGGAACTGGTCCTCTCGGATTAGGTCCAAGAACAGGGAGAGGATTAGGGTATTGTGCAGGATATAATGTACCTGGTTATTTAAACCCTATTGGAGCATATTGGGGTTGGTGGGGAAGAGGTCCAGGCTGGGGAAGAGGAAGAGGATTTAGATGGATGTACTACTTGACAGGACTTCCTGGCTGGGCAAGAGGATGGTATGGTTATGTTCCCCCATATCCTGCATACAATCCTTACAATGTAAATGAAAAAGACATTCTAAGCGTAGAAGCAAAGTATTTAGAGGACCAACTCAAATATATAAGAGAGAGATTGGACCAACTAGAGAGGAAAGAAGATAAAAAAGAGGATTAACGGTTTAAAGGTGCAGTCACATAAATGTGGCTGCTTATTTTTTTAGCTATGATTTACTTTAATTTGTAACACACACTTGTTTAATAATTTTATTGACATATGCCAAAAATAATAATATATTAGTAAGTGTAAATTAACATATGTCAATAATGGATGGAGGAGATGGAACATGAAAGTAGCTGTATCTTCACAAGGTAAAACTTTAGAATCCCATGTAGATACCAGATTTGGGAGAGCACAGTTTTTTATCATAGTGGATACTGAAACCATGGATTACAAAGTAGTTGACAATTTGGCAGTGGCGCAAAGTAGTGGTGCTGGAACTAGGGCTGCACAAACTCTTTTGGATGAGGGTATTGAGGCTTTAATTTCAAGCAATGTAGGACCTAATGCTATGGAGGTATTTAAAGCAGCAGAAATTCCTGTATATAAAGCGGTAGACAAAGATGTAAAGACAAATATAGAACTGCTTAAAAAAGGTGAGTTAGAAAAAATAACAGAAGCTACAAATCACGGACACCATCATCACTGGTAAAGGAGCAGTAGAAATGGAAAGAATTAAGATTTCAGTTTTAAGCGGGAAAGGTGGAACAGGAAAGACTACTGTCTCTGTAAATCTCGCTAAGACTTTAAAGGAAAGTTTCTATGTTGACTGTGATGTAGAAGAACCAAATGGGTATCTATTTTTAAACCCTGAAATCGAATATGAAAAAGATGTAAATGTGTTGATTCCGGAAATAGATTACGACAAATGCACTTTGTGTGGTGAATGCGTGAAGGCGTGCCGCTTTGGCGCTTTGACTAAGTTAATTAAAAAGATACTGGTGTTTGACCATTTGTGCCATTCTTGCGGTGCCTGTTATGAAATCTGCCCTTACAATGCTATAAGAGAAGTCCCTAAAAAGATTGGAACGATAAGAAAAGGGAAAGTGGATACTCTGGATTTTATAGATGGCAGGTTAAATTACGGAGAGGCGACAGGAGTTCCGATTTTAAGGGAGATAAACAAAATGATAAAGGATGTAGCCAAACCTGTAATAGTTGATAGTCCTCCCGGCACTTCCTGTTCTGTCATACATTCTATTGAGGGTAGCGATTTTTGTATATTAGTTACAGAGCCTACCCCATATGGCTTACATGACCTTGATTTAGCAGTCCAATTGGTAAAAGAGATGAATATACCTATGGGAATTGTGATAAACAAAGCCGGAGAAAGGGACGAATTAATAGAAGAGTATGCCCAAAAAGAGGGTATAAGAGTGCTTGCCAAAATTCCCTTTAAAAGGAAACTGGCGCAGGCTTATTCAACAGGAAAGTTGTTAATTGAAGTGGATGAAGAGATAAAAAGCATTTTTGGAAGATTAGCAAGTGATGTATTGGGGTTGATAAAAAAATGAAACAGATTGCGATTTTAAGTGGCAAGGGTGGAACGGGTAAGACTACTGTTGCTGCAACTTTAAGCACAATTGTTAAAAACAAAATTATGGCAGATTGCGATGTAGAGGCTCCTAATTTGAATATAATTCTGCAGGGTGAAATAGTAGAAAAATACGATTTTTACGGCAAAGAAACGGCTGTGATTGACAAAGACAAGTGCATAGAATGTGGGCTGTGTGAAGAGCTATGCCGCTTTAATGCGATTTCTAATTTTGAAGTAAATCCTTACTACTGTGAAGGCTGTGGCCTTTGCATGTATAAGTGCCCTGTTGAGGCTATTAAAATGGTAGAGGAAAAAACAGGTCATGTCATATATGCAAAGACAAAAGAAGGGGAAAAAGTAGTTTATGCAGAGCTTTTCCCCGGTGCTGATGGGTCAGGTAAACTGGTAACTGAAGTGAGAAAAAAGGCTAAAGAGGTGGCGGAAGAGGAGGAATATTTAATAATTGACGGTGCCCCTGGGATAGGGTGTCCTGTTCTTGCTTCTGCTACAGGGGTTGACCTTGTTTTAATTGTGACTGAACCAACTTTATCGGGCTTTGCCGATATGAAAAGAGTGATGTCCGCAATTGAGACTTTTAAGGTACCTGTGACCGTCTGTATAAACAAATGGGATTTAAACAAAGAAGTGTCAGAGGAGATAGAAAATTATTGCGAACAAAATGGCATTCCTGTTGTTGGGAGAATAAATTTTGATGAAACTGTAGTAAAAGCCTTAAAGAATCTGAAGAGTTTAAAAGATTATCCTGAGAGCGTAGCTTACAGGCAGATTCTAGACATGTGGGAAAATATAAAGAGAATTTTAGAGGAAAGGGCGGTGACTCAATGAGGATTGCAGTGGCATCAGAGGGGAAAGAGGTTTCTATGCATTTCGGGCATTGCGAAGGGTTTTGGATTTTTGATGTGGAAGGGAAAGAAATAAAAAACTCTTCTTTTTTGCCTAATCCAGGGCACAGACCTGGCTTTTTGCCCGAATTTTTAAAAAACCACGGTGTAGACTGTGTAATTTCTGGAGGTATGGGCATGAGCGCTATTGAGCTTTTCAATAACTACGGAATAGACGTTATAACAGGTGCAGAAGGTGAAGTTGATAAAGTGGTAAAAAAATATTTAGAAGGGACTTTGATGGCTTCTAACAGTCCTTGTGAAGAGCATAAATCTCATGGACATTATCACTGAGGGAAGGGGATGAGAAGGAGTGGAGGTACAAGTTTTAATAGAAAATGTGGTTTTTGCTAGAAATTTTGTGGCAGAGCACGGGCTTTCTCTCCTCCTTAAAAAAGGGAATAAGGAAATAGTGGTGGATACAGGTCAGAGTGAGAATTTCATAAAAAATTGCGGGCTTATGGGGATAGATGTAGGAAGGATAAAGAAAGTGGTTTTAACCCACGGCCACTATGACCACATAGGAGGGCTAAAGGGCCTTCTTGAGAGAAATCCAGAGGTAAAGATATACACCCATAAGGAAATTTTAAATAAGAAATACGCTATGAGAAAAGGGGGGCAGTTTGAAGAGATAGGATTTGATTTGTCTTTTTATGAAAAGTACAAAAATAATTTTGTGCTAATTGATAAAGATGCAGAAATTGAAGAGGGTTTTTATGTAATAACAAATACGGACATAACCTATGACAATGAATTTACTACCAAAAACTTCTTTGTAGAAAAAGAAGGGAAAAGAATACCGGATAAATTTTTAGACGAGGTTTTTGTAGTTGTTAAAGAAGAAGATGGGATAAATGTAGTTACCGGATGTTCTCATGCTGGCATTTTAAATATACTGGAAACCGCCAGAAATCGCTTCGGTGTGTCTTACATAAAGTCTCTAATAGGTGGTTTTCACCTAAGAGGGATGGAGGAAGAGAAAGTAAAGGATATTGCCAGGAAAATTGAGGAATACGGCGTGAAAAAGGTTCTTACCGGCCACTGTACCGGCATAGATGAATACGGATTTTTGAAGTCTGTTTTAAAGGACAAAATTTCGTATTTAACCACAAGCTCTTCCATTGTTGTTTAAACCAAAGAAAACAGGGGGGATTTTAATTGGTGAAAGTAGCTGTTGGTTCCAACGATAAAGTTCACCTTTCTGACAAACACTTCGGCATGAGTAAATTTTTTATAATTTTTGAGGTAGATGAAAATAGTAATTTCAAAAAAGTGGAAGAAAGGGAAAACCCCTATGGGGATGGCAAGCACAGGCATGCAGAGACAGAGGAGATAATGGAAGTTTTAAAGGACTGCGATGTCTTAATAGGCAAGTCTATGGGCAAGGAAAGCCAAAGGAGGATAAAAGAAGAGTGGAATAAAACTCCTATTGTGGCTAAAGAAGTGGAGATGGTTGAAGAAGCTATGAAGTTTTATTGCGAAAAATATTTGTAAGAAGGGGACGATCATATGCCGGGTTTTGGTAGAGAAATGGGAAGAGGCGGTGGATTCGGAGGAGGATATGGAAGGGGTAGAGGATTTGGAAGGGGAGCAGGGTTTGGACCTGATGGCACTTGTATGTGTCAGAATTGCGGTTACGAAATTCCCCATCAAAGGGGAGTTCCTTGCTACACCTTAAAATGTCCCAAGTGCGGAGGGCCTATGGCCAGAAAAGATGTAATGTCTATGGGCGGATATTTTGCTCCACCTGCTCCACCTGAAGCTTATACGCCAGCAGGTGAAAAGAAAGAAAACTATAAATACACCAAACCGCCAAAGCCAAAAGTTGATGAAGAAAAGTGTATAGGTTGCGGTGAATGTTTGAGATTTTGTCCTTTTAAAGCTATTGAACTAAAAGATGGTGTTGCTCACATAGATCCAAATAAATGTAGAGACTGTGGAAGATGCATCGATGTATGTCCAGTAGGAGCAATATCCTAAGACAAAGGCTATCGCATCAGTGAAAGACCTTTTTGCGATAGCCTTTATCTTTGCCAATACTTCTATTTTGTGATAGGATTACTTTTTTGATATTTTCAATACTGTTTACAGCTTCATTGGGGTCATCCGGCACTTTGCCCGGATAGAGCTTGTAAAGCCTTTTATACTCTTCTATTCCTATATTTGGCATTATTACATTGGCTACGCACTGAAGCCCTTTTGCGTAGCCATCCTTGTCTTTGACTGCTAAAGCGGTAGTGGCAGGTATATTTATATCAGGAAGAAGAAGCCTTGAAAGAGCTATCATCTTTTGAGCACTAAATTAACATCTCCACCTTTTTCTTTTTCTAAAGGAGTGTTTTCACAGGGTATAAAAGGACCAATACCTAACATATCTTGCTAACATTTCTAAAGTCTGTCCGGGTAGAGAGAAGCATTACAAGGTCTTCTTTGTCAAGAGCATGCTGTTTTTCTAATTTTTCAATTAAACTAGATATATTTTTTTCTGCTGTCAATTCTTTTATCATGGCATATCACACTCACTTTCTTCTCATAATAAGTATAAAACATTTGTCAACAAAAAATCAATTGAATTGTTAAACTATTTTCTTAACAAAATTTTTGATATTTTATTGACATAATTTCATTAGAAGCCTATAATTGAGATAGGGGCCCCTCAGGGTAGGGGGGTAAAAGAAAAATATAATTAGGAGGTAATTTACAGTATGGAGACGGATGTTTTAGTAATTGGAGGAAGTGCAGGTGGAATTTTAGCGGCTTTATCTGTTAAAAAGACGTACAAAGACAAAAAAGTAACAGTTATAAGAATGGCAGAAAGAGTGATGGTTCCTTGTGGAATCCCTTATATTTTTGGTACTTTAAAAGATACTTCAAAAAATGTGATCCCTGATTCTATGCTTACAAATGCAGGAGTAGAGTTGGTAATAGACGAAGTTGTCTCTATTGATAGGCCAAATAAAAAAGTTTCTACAAGAAAAAATGGAGATATTTCTTATAAAAAATTAATTTTAGCGACAGGTTCCCTACCGATAGTTCCGACATTTATACCTGGCTATGACTTGGACAATGTGTTCACAATAAAGAAGGATGAGGAGTATTTGAAATTTGTTCAACAAAAGATTAACGAAGCAGAGGATGTTGTAGTAGTAGGTGGGGGCTTCATTGGAGTTGAAATGGCAGAGTAGGTACAATTATTAGGTAAGAATGTAACAATCATTGAGGTGGCAGACAAACTTCTGTGGCAGGCTTTTGACCCAGAATTTAGTGATATGGCGGAAACTAAATTAAAAGAGCATGGTATAAAAGTGCTTACAGGTACAAAAGTTACAAAGTTTATTGGAGAAAAAGAAGTCAAAGAGGTAGAAATCCATACTGGAGAGAGGATAAAGGCAGACGTTGTTATAGTAGCTATGGGAGTAAAGCCTAATACAAAGTTAGCTGAAGAAGCGGGTATTAAACTAAATGAAAAAGGCGCAATAACTGTTGATGAATATATGAGGACAAATGACCCAGATATTTTCGCAGTAGGTGACTGCGCGGAAAAGAAATGTTTCTTCACAAGGAAAAACGTACCAATACTTTTGGCTTCTATTGCAGCTAATGAAGCTAAAATTGCTGGTGTAAATGCATTTGAGTTAAGATTAGTAAGAGAAAATAAAGGCACTATAAGTGCTTTCTCAACAAAGATATACAATACTGCTTTTGCTGCAGCAGGCCTCACAGAAACACAAGCTAGAGCTGAGGGATTTGATATAGTCATTGGTGAATTTAACACTATAGACAAACACCCTGGAACACTGCCAAATACCATGAATGTTAAGATAAAATTGATTTTTTCAAGGTATTCAGGAGTTATACTGGGAGCTCAACTAGCAGGTGGAGATAATGTGGGTGAAATGATAAACATTTTAAGCCTAGCAATACAAAAAGGGACAACAGCTTCAGAATTGACTACTTTCCAAGTGGCGACCCATCCACTTCTTACTTCATCGCCAGTTTCTTACCCAATAAGTTCTGCTGCTTTAGATGCTTTGTCAAAAATATGATTAAGTGTTATAATTAAATTAAAATGAAAAAAGGCAGGATTTTAACAAACCTGCCTTTTTTCATGAGTTAAAAGGGGAGGGAGAATTTTTATGGATAATATAGTTGATGCAAGGGGTAAAAACTGCCCTATTCCTGTCATTATGACTAAAAAAGCGTTGGAAAACATTCAGGAAGGAAAAATTTTAGTAATTGTGGACAATGAAACGGCTAAAGAGAATGTTTCAAAATATGCGAAAAGTGCAGGTTGTGAAGTGGCAGTAGAAGAAAAGGAAAAAGAATTTTACATAAATATTTACAGGAAAAAGACTGTAATCAATGAAAAGAGCGATAATTATGTAGTTGTCGTTACTTCTGACAAATTTGGTGAGGGAGATGAGAGACTTGGTAAAATTCTAATGAAGAGCTTTATTGTTTCTCTAAAGGAGCAGAGTAAAAAGCCTGAAAGTATAATTTTTATAAATAATGGTGTAAAGCTTACCACAGAAGGTTCAGAAGTCATCGAAGATTTGAAAGAGTTAATGGAAATGGGAGTGGAGATTATCTCTTGTGGAACTTGTCTTGATTTTTATGGCATAAAAGAAAAGCTTTTAGTGGGCAGTATTTCAAATATGTATTCAATAGCAGAAAAAATGACTACTTTGAGGGCAATCAGGGTATAACCTTTAAGAGAAAATGTATTGACATTGGTGATTTTATGGAATATAATATAATTGTAAAGTATTTAACAAACAATTTAATATTGAAATGGGATGAAGAATGCGGGAGAGACCCTAACCGGGCGCCGAAGGGGCAAGCGGGTATATGGCCTGTATACTCGTGAAACTCTCAGGCAAAAGGACCGCATTCGGACCATATCCCGGAAAGCCTCTAAAGAGGCACCGAAGGAGCAATTCTTCTATAAAGAAGAATCTCTCAGGTAAACAGACGGGGGAATAAAAGGCGTAAGGTCCTTTTATTCCCCTATTTTGGTGATATTATGAAATACGTTATCATCACAAATAACCCTTTAGTAAGAGATAAATATCCTCAAAACTGTGAGTTTGTTGTGGGAACAATTGTTAATGTATTGACAAGGTGTAGAGACCTCATCCATAAAGGATATGTCTTAATGTCCCATCCTCTTGCGGGAAACGTAAAACCAGATTGTTCTCCTTTTAAATCTGTTTTGCTTAAGGAAAATAAAGGCCCTGTTGATTTTAATAGTGTGATGATAATTGAGGAATGCCTTAATAGAGTAAAAGAGATAATAGAGAAGGAAGGAATAAATTATATAAACGATGAAAAGGTTTTAAATGACTTTGCCTACCTTGATAAAGAATTGATAAAAGAAGCTATAGAAACTTTTAGAGAATAGCGAGGTGAAATTGTGCCTACTTTATATGATTGTCTCATAATTGGTGGAGGGCCTGCTGGACTATCTGCAGCGATTTACGCTTCAAGAGGAAAATTGAATACTGTAGTTTTTGAAAGAAGTAAGATTGGAGGTCAAGCTGCTATAACGGATGATATAGAAAATTATCCCGGTTCTGTGGAAGAGGCGACAGGACCTAAAATTGTAAAGAGGATGAGAGAACAGGCAGAATCTTTTGGAACTTGTTTTGTCATGGAAGAAGTCAAAAAAGTAGAATTGAGCGAAAAGATAAAAAAGGTTATAACTACAAAAGGCTGTTATGAAGGGAAGACGGTTATAATTGCTACAGGAGCGGAACATATGAAATTAAATGTGCCAGGAGAAGAAGAATTTATAGGCAAAGGAGTTTCTTATTGCGCAACCTGTGATGCAGATTTCTTTACTGATTTGGATGTGGTAGTGGTAGGAGGAGGGGACTCTGCTGTTCAGGAGGCGTTATACCTCACTAAATTTGCTAAAAACGTTACAATTATCCACAGAAGAGATAAGTTAAGAGCAAACAAATGCTTGCAAGATAAGGCTTTTAAAAATCCCAAAATAAAATTTCTGTGGGACAGCGTAGTGGAAAGGATAGAAGGGGATGGGATAGTAGAGAAAGTTATAGTGAGAAACGTCAAAACAGGAGAGTTGAAGGAAGTAAAAACGGATGGGGTGTTTATTTTCATCGGGATGAAGCCCAGTACAGAAATTTTCAAGGGATTAATTGAGATGGATGAAAGGGGATATATTCTGACAGATGAAAATATGAGGACAAATATTGAAGGAGTGTTTGCCGCAGGGGATTGCAGGGCAAAACTGTTAAGACAAATAGTGACAGCAGCGGCAGATGGGGCGATAGCAGCAGTAGCTGCTGAGAGGTATATTGAAGAATTGGAGTGTTGAAAGGAGGTGAGAATTGGTGATTGAAGTGAATAAAGACAATTTTGATGAAGTAGTAAAAAAGGAAGAAAAGTTGGTCTTGATTGACTTTTGGGGACCAAAGTGCGAACAGTGCCTTGCTTTAATGCCTGAAGTAGAAAAGTTAGAGCAAAAATATGCTGATAAAGTTAAATTTTGCAAATTAGATGCTTCACAAAACAGGAGATTGTGCATTTCTTTGAAGGTATTAGGACTTCCAACTTTTCAGCTTTACAAAAATGGCGAAAAAGTGGATGAAATATCAAAAGATGTGACAATAGAGAAGATTGAGGAGATGATAAAAAGGCATATTTAGAGGAGGTGATTTTATGAGGCTGGAAATAGGGAATATTTATATAAAAGATGTGGTGTTTTCTGATGTAACAAAAGTAAAAGATGGAGTGCTTTACTTAAATAAAGAAGAAATAATTAAAGCTTTAAAGCAAGACAGCAGACTAGAAAGAGTAGATATAGAAATTGCAAAGCCGGGAGAAGAAGTGAGAATAATACCAGTAAAGGACGTAATTGAACCGCGTGTCAAAGTTAGAGGAAAAGGAGGAATATTTCCAGGATTTATAAGCAAAGTAGAGACAGTAGGAGAGGGTAGAACTCATGTCTTAAAAGGGACAGCTGTGGTGACAACCGGTAGGATTGTGGGATTCCAGGAAGGCATAATTGACATGTCAGGGGAAGGTGCAAAATATACTCCTTTTTCGAAGCTTATAAATATCGTAGTGGTGTGTGAACCCGTAGAAGGGCTTCCAAAACATGAACATGAGGAAGTTGTAAGAATAGCTGGTTTAAAAGCAGCAGCTTTGATAGGGGAAGCTGGAAGAGATGTAGAACCTGATGAGATAAAGGAATATGAAACTTTGCCACTCCTTGAAAGTGTGAAAAAGTATCCCGATTTGCCTAGAGTAGGATATATTTACATGTTACTGAGCCAGGGGTTGCTTCACGATACTTATGTGTATGGAGTTGATGCTAAGAAAATTGTTCCAACTTTCATTTATCCTACAGAAGTGATGGACGGGGCTATAGTCAGCGGCAATTGCGTTTCAGCCTGCGATAAAAATACCACCTATGTTCACATGAATAATCCCATCATAGAAGATTTATATGAAAAGCATGGCAAAGAAATAAATTTTGTGGGAATAATCATAACAAATGAAAATGTCACACTAGCGGACAAAGAAAGGTCTTCTGATTATACAGCCAAATTGGCAGAATACCTTGGGCTTGAGGGAGTCATTATTTCAGAAGAAGGTTTCGGGAATCCAGACACAGACTTGATAATGAATTGTCGTAAGCTGGAAGAGAAAGGAATAAAAACGGTTCTTGTTACAGATGAATTTGCAGGAAGAGACGGTTTGTCTCAGTCTTTAGCAGATGCAGACCCGAGAGCAAATGCTGTTGTAAGTACAGGAAATGCAAATGAGATAATAAGGCTCCCAAAAATGAAAAAGATTATAGGGCATATAGAAGCAGCAAATGTAATAGCGGGTGGTTTTGAGGGAAGCGTTAAAGAAGATGGCAGCATAGAGGTAGAATTACAGGCTATTATTGGTTCTACTTCTGAAGTGGGATTTAATAATCTGACTGCAAGAGAATATTAAAGGGAGGTAGAAAGAATGTTAGAAGGTAAGAAAGTGATAATAGTAGGCGATAGGGATGGAATACCAGGTCCTGCCATTGAAGAGTGTATAAAGACAACTGGAGCAGAAGTGGTGTTTACTGCTACTGAATGCTTTGTCTGAACTGCTGCAGGAGCAATGGACCTGGAGATCCAAGGTAGGATTAAAGAGTTAGCAGAAAAATACGGTCCGGAAAATGTAGTAGTGATTTTGGGAAGCAATGAGGCAGAAGCTGCAAGTTTGGCTGCAGAAACGGTTACAAATGGAGATCCTACCTATGCAGGTCCACTGGCAGGGGTCCCGTTGGGACTCAGAGTTTACCACATATTAGAAGAGGAAATAAAGAAGGAGATAGACCCTAATGTGTATGAAGAACAGGTCGGCATGATGGAGATGGTGCTAGATGTTGAGGCAATTTCTAAAGAAGTCAGGTCTATAAGAGAACAGTATTCAAAATATTAAGTTTTCCTCGAAAGGAGGAGATAATTTGTTAAGGGTTGTCCATTATTTAAATCAGTTTTTTGGTCAAATTGGAGGAGAGGACAAAGCTTCAATTCCGCCCATGGTGAAAGAAGGACCGGTAGGTCCGGGAATGGCTTTTAAAGGTTCTTTTGGTGATAAAGCAGAGATTGTAGCAACAGTAATTTGTGGAGACAGCTATTTTAATGAAAACATTGAAAAGGCTACACAAGAGATTCTACAGATGATTGAAAGATATAAGCCTGATGTTTTCATAGCTGGTCCTGCTTTTAATGCGGGAAGGTATGGAACAGCTTGTGGCACCATCTGCAAAGCTGTTCAGGATAAGTTTGGAATTCCTGCGGTTACTGGAATGTATCCTGAAAACCCAGGAGTTGACCTATATAAGAAGCATGTGTACATCATAAAAACTACTGATTCGGCAGCAGGAATGAAAAATGCAGTTTCTAAAATGGCAAGTTTAGCTTTGAAGTTAGGTTTTAAGGAGCCCATAGGTGCGCCTGAAGAAGAGGGATATATTCCAAGAGGAATAAGAAAAAACATCTTTGTTGAAGAAAGGGCTTCTAAAAGGGCTGTAGAAATGCTCATCAAAAAGTTAAAAGGAGAGCCTTTTACCACGGAATGTCCTATGCCTGATTTTGACAGAGTTCCTCCCGCTAAAGCTGTAAATGTCAAAGAGGCCCTGATCGCACTCGTCACTTCAGGCGGAATTGTTCCAAAAGGCAATCCAGACCACATAGAATCTTCCAGTGCTTCTAAGTACGGCAAATACAGTATAGAAGGAATAGATAATTTAACTAGCGAAACTCATGAAACGGCTCATGGAGGATATGACCCTGTATACGCCAATGAAGACCCTGACAGGGTGCTTCCGGTTGACGCTTTAAGGGAGTTAGAAAGGGAGGGCAAGATTGGCAAGCTTTATAACTACTACTATGCTACTGTGGGAAATGGCACTTCAGTAGCTAATGCGAAAAGATTTGCTCAAAATATTGCTAAGGAATTGCTTGAAGCCAAAGTGCAGGCTGTTATTCTAACCTCTACCTGAGGAACCTGTACTCGTTGCGGTGCAACGATGGTAAAAGAGTTGGAAAGGGCCGGTATACCAACAGTTCACGTTTGCACCATAGTTCCAATCTCCAAGACAGTAGGTGCGAATAGAATTGTGCCAGCAGTGGCTATACCACATCCTTTGGGCAATCCTTCACTTGGGCCTAAAGAAGAATATGCTTTAAGGAAAAAATTAGTAGAAAAAGCTCTAAAAGCTTTAGAAACAGATATAGAAGGGCAAACTGTTTTTGAATAAAATTTTATGCAGCTCTTTTTAAAAGAGCTGCAATTTCATGTGAAAGGAGTGGCGCTGATGAATCCAGTGATAAAAGGATGTAGTCATATTTTGGTTCATGTGCCTAACGTAATGCTGGAAGCAGGTACAACCCAAATATTAGAAAGAGAAAACAAAAATTCCGATTATCTCTTAAAAATAAATGACTACATAAGGTCTTATGAAGACTGTATTTCTTACCCTCCAAATCAAGCTTATATAGGGAATATATATCCTGACAAACTGAATGATATTCCACGGCCATGGTATCAAAATCCATTGCCTCCTAAAAGATTTGGGTCATTTGGAGAGATAATGCCTGAGGATGAGTTTTACGCTTTGATGCAGATATCTGACGTTTTTGATTTAGTGTTTTTGGAAAAAGACTTTGTAAAAGAAGTTAGAAGAAAATTAGAAGGACATCCATTGATCAGTGAGAAAGATTTGTCAAGATTAAAAGAAGGAGTCTCTTTAGAGGAGATAGAGAGGCAGATAGAAAATAAGGCGGTACCTCTTAGATTTAACGGCAAAATAGTTGGATGTGTAAAGAAAGCTCATGACAAAGATATAACTCTTTCCTCCCATGTAATGTTGGAAAATCTGGCCACAAAGGCTTCTGCAGTATTGGCCTTTAAGCATTTGTTAAAAAATACAGGGATGAGTCCGGAAGAAATAGACTACATAATAGAATGTTCGGAAGAAGCTTGTGGGGACATGAATCAGAGAGGTGGCGGAAACTTTGCAAAAGCCATCGGTGAAATTGTAGGTTGCAGTAATGCCACAGGTGCCGATGTAAGGGGATTTTGTGCCGGACCTGCCCATGCTCTTTTGAATGCTGCGTCGTTGGTAAAAGCAGGTGTTTTTAAAAATATAGTAGTGGTAGCTGGTGGGGCTACTGCTAAATTAGGAATGAATGGGAGAGACCATGTTAAAAAAGGATTGCCTCTCCTTGAGGATGTGTTGGGCGGTTTTGCTGTACTAGTTTCACAAGATGATGGAATAAATCCAATTATTAGATTGGATAGCATTGGAAGACATACAATAGGAGCAGGCGCTTCGCCTCAGGCTGTTATGCATGCAGTAGCAGTGGAACCTCTTGAGAAGTTGGGACTTAAAGTGACAGATGTTGACAAATATTCAGTTGAGATGCAAAACCCAGAGATAACAGAGCCAGCAGGTGCAGGAGATGTCCCTAAAGCTAACTACAAGATGATTGCAGCACTAGGTGTGAAGCGAGGGGATATAGAAAAGAGTCAAATAGATGAATTCATACTAAAACACGGCATGCCTGGTTTTGCTCCCACTCAAGGGCACATTCCTTCAGGTGTTCCTGTATTGGGGCATATAAGAGAAAAAATACTAAAGGGAGAAATTAAAAGAGCTATGATAATAGGGAAAGGTAGCCTCTTTCTGGCGCGCATGACAAATCTGTTTGATGGGATTTCAATGATTATAGAGGCAAATCCGGGGGTAAAAGAAGAAAAGGGAGTTGAAGAAAAAGAGATAAGGAAAATGATAGCTAAAGCCCTGAGGGACCTTGCAGAGCATCTCATTGGTAGTGAGGTGTAAAAAATGAACAAGAAGGTGATTGCAGAGATTTTTAATCAAATGGCGGATTTTGTTGAGAAGGGGGAATACAGCAAGAAAATAAGAGTAGGAATAACTACCTTAGGCAGTGAACATGGAAGTTCTGAAATAATCCTGGGAGCTAGGATGGCACAAGAGAGGTTTAGCGATGTCGAAGTTGTACTCATTGGGGATAGGGGAGATAGTGACTTAAAATGTTATGAAGCAAAAACACTTGAAGAATGCCACAAAATAATGGAGGATTTATTAGATAGAAAAGAATTGGATGCCTGTGTCACAATGCATTACAATTTCCCTCTGGGTGTTGCTACAGTAGGAAGAGTTGTAACACCTGCAAAAGGGAAGGAACTTTTGATAGCTACCACAACAGGTACTGCTGCTTTTGATAGAATAGAAGCTATGGTGAGAAATGCTGTGTACGGCAATATTGTGGCAAAAGCGCTGGGGATCAAAAAGCCTAGAATAGGAATCTTAAATGTAGATGGTGCAAGACAGGTTGAGCGGATTTTGCTTGAGCTTCGGGAAAGAGGTTATGACATAGATTTTGCGACTTCTATAAGGCAGGATGGCGGCTTGATAATGAGGGGAAATGACCTTTTGTCCGCTTCCTGCGACGTGATGGTGACGGACACACTTACAGGAAATATCATTGTAAAGATTCTCTCTGCTTATACTACGGGAGGAGACTATGAAGCGTTGGGATATGGCTATGGACCGGGGATAGGAGAAAATTATGGAAGACTTATACTGATTTTATCGCGAGCTTCTGGAGCTCCTGTAGCTGCCAATGCCATAAGGTTTGCAGCAGATTTAGTAAAGGGGAATATCTTTGAAATTGCATCAAAAGAGTTTGAGCTGGTTAGAAGAACAGGATTTGATGATGTAATAAAGGGGTTGAAGGGTAAAGAGATAGAAGAGAAGCAAATTTCTGTTAAAATACCCGAGAAAAAGCCAGTTACGGAAGAAATTTCTGGGATTGATGTTCTGGAGCTTGAAGATATGGTGAAACTCTTATGGGAAAATGGGATTTATGCAGAGAGTGGAATGGGCTGCACAGGGCCTGTGATCCTTGTAAGTAAAGAGGATTATGAAAAAGCATTAGAAGTTCTCAACAGGCGGTAATTTTCATAGTGACAAGGCCCTGGGCCGATTTATAATAACAGAAAGGAGGTATCAGTTGTGATAGAAAAAATAAAACTTACACAATTTACAAAAAGCGCTGGTTGAGCAGCCAAGATTGGCCCTGAGGCCTTGGCACAGGTTCTGTGCCAGTTAGAGATAACCTGGAATGAAAATTTGCTAGTTGGTTTGAATACCAATGATGATGCTGCTGTGTACAGATTAAATGAAGACATTGCGATAGTCCACACAGTTGACTATTTTACTCCTGTGGTGGATGACCCTTATGACTTTGGACAGATTGCGGCAGCAAATGCCCTAAGTGATGTATATGCCATGGGAGCAGTTCCTTTGTTTGCGCTAAACGTGGTGTGTTTTCCAGCTGCTTACATTGACGTGCTGAAGGAAGTGTTAAGAGGTGGAAATGACAAAGTGAAAGAAGCTGGAGCTTTAATAGCAGGAGGTCATACTATTGAGGACGAAGAACCTAAATACGGTTTGAGCGTCACAGGAATTGTGCATCCTGAGAAGGTGATAAAAAATTCTACTGCTAAGCCGGGAGATGTGCTGATTCTCACGAAGCCCTTGGGAATTGGTGTTATAAATACTGCCATAAAAGGAGAGATGTGCCCATCTGAAACATATTTATTGGCAGTGGAAGTTATGAAGTATTTAAATAAAGAGGCTTCTGAAATAATGAAGGAAGTTGGAGTTAATGCCTGTACTGATATAACAGGATTTGGACTTTTGGGACATGCCTATGAGATGGCTTTTTCCAGCGGTGTTACTATTGAATTTGATAAAGATTCTATTCCTTTGATTGAAGGGGCGAGAGAATTGGCTCAAATGGGGTTAATCCCTGGGGGATGTTACAGGAATAAAAAGTATTTAAAAGGAAAAGTTTGCATAAAGGTGGAAGAGGACGAGGTCATTGACCTTATGTTTGATCCCCAAACTTCAGGAGGATTGTTAATATCAGTGTCAGAAGAGAAAGCAGAAGAACTTTATCGAAGGCTTAATAAAAAGTTAAAATTTGGAGCTTTTATTGTAGGAAGGGTGAAAGAAAAACAAGAATATGATATTTATGTCAGATAACTCCGGCGAGAGGAGCTGTGCTATGGAGGACTTGTACAGAAAACTTCCGTCAGTAGATGAGATACTTAGGGAAGAAAAAATAAATGAGGTTTTGAAATTTAATAAGAGGGAAGTAGTAAAAAACTGTATAAGGGAAGTTCTTGAAAGATACAGAGAAAAAATTAGAAGGGGAGAAGTAAAAAAGATTGACATAGAAAAAATTTTGGAAGATGTGGTAAGCCAGATTGAAGAGAAAAAGAAAATGAGCTTGAGGAGGGTAGTGAATGGAACAGGAATTATTCTACACACAAATCTTGGAAGAGCTCTATTCCCTCCTCAAGTGAAAGAACATCTGTTAGATATAGCCTTTTGCTATTCCACTTTAGAGTATGATGTGGAAAAAGGAGAGAGGGGTTCTAGGTATTCTCATGTAGAAAAGCTTTTGTGCGAACTTTTGGATGTGGAGGCAGCTTTGGTTGTAAATAATAATGCAGCTGCTGTGCTCCTTGCTCTTAACACTCTCGCTAAAGGGAAAGAGGTTATAGTTTCAAGGGGACAGCTTATTGAAATAGGAGGATCTTTTAGAATTCCCGATGTAATGCTTCAAAGCGGAGCCATTTTAAAAGAAGTGGGTACTACGAACAAGACTTACGACTTTGACTATATAAATGCTATTACTGAGAATACCGCTCTTCTCTTAAAAGTTCACACCAGCAACTACAGAATTGTAGGTTTCACCCATGACATAGCAACTGAGGAATTGGTTCAGATTGGCAGGAAGTACGACATTCCTACAATGGAGGATTTGGGCAGCGGAGTTATGGTAGATTTAAGAGAATACGGTTTGCCCCATGAACCAACTGTCCAGGAAGTTGTAAAAGCAGGTGTGGATATTGTCACTTTCAGTGGAGATAAGCTTTTGGGCGGACCACAGGCCGGGATAATCGTCGGGAAGAAAAAATACATTGACCTCATGAAAAAGAATCCTCTTACAAGGGCATTGAGAGTGGATAAGCTTTGTCTTGTCTCTCTAGAATGTGTGTTAAGAATTTATAGGGATTATAATCCAGTAGAAGCCATCCCTACTTTAAAGATGCTGACTGCAAAACCTTCCCAATTATATGAAAAGGCAGCTATCTTAAATAAGCTTGTTTTAACAATTCCTAAAGTTAAATCAAAAGTTGTAGAAATTACATCCTTGTCGGGGGGAGGATCACTGCCAGAAGAAAGTTTGCCTTCCTATGGTATTACTTTAGAGGTGGAAGGGTTTGATACTGAAGATTTAGAAAGAAGGCTAAGAATACGAGATATTCCTATAATAACCCGTATAGTTGATGGTGTTGTTACAATAGATGTGAGGACTTTATTAGAGGGTGATGAAGAGGTAATTCTTCATGCTCTAGAAGAAATAACGGGGGTGTGCCAGTGAAAAATATTATAATTGGCACAGCAGGACATATTGACCACGGTAAAACGACCTTGATAAAAGCTCTTACAGGGAAGGATACAGATAGGCTCAAAGAAGAAAAATTAAGGGGAATTACCACGGATTTGGGATTTGCTTATTTTGATTTGCCTTCTGGCATAAGAGCGGGTATAATTGATGTGCCAGGCCATGAAAAATTTATTAAAAACATGCTGGCAGGGGCTCACGGTATAGATATAGTCATGCTTGTAATTGCTGCTGATGAGGGAGTAATGCCACAGACTAAAGAACACGTGGATATACTATCTTTTCTCGATATAAAGGCTGGCATAATTGTGCTGACAAAATGTGATTTGGTAGAAAAAGATTGGCTTTTAATAGTAGAGGAAGATGTAAGAGAGAATTTAAAAGGTACTTTTCTAGAAAATGCGCCAATAGTTCATGTATCGTCTGTTACAGGAGAAGGATTAGATATTTTGGTAAATACACTGGATGAATTAGCGCAAAAAGTTAAGGAAAGAAGTTCAGAAGGAATATTTCGCCTGCCTGTAGACAGAGTTTTTTCTATTGCCGGCTTTGGGACTGTAGTCACTGGTACTTTGATATCTGGAAAGATAAAAGTCGGAGATAAAGTGATGATCTATCCCAAGATGATCGAGTCAAGAGTGAGAAACCTTCAGGTGCATGA
The DNA here is from genome assembly GCF_004345675.1 of Caldanaerobacter subterraneus. Taxonomy (GTDB): domain Bacteria; phylum Bacillota; class Thermoanaerobacteria; order Thermoanaerobacterales; family Thermoanaerobacteraceae; genus Thermoanaerobacter; species Thermoanaerobacter subterraneus. The sequence continues at coordinate 23,461 of NZ_SLWU01000014.1, forward strand.
AAGAAATGTTGAGTGTGCTTTTGCAGGGCAGAGAACTGCAATAAATTTAGCAAATGTCAAGGTAGAAGAGATAGAAAGAGGAGATGTGATTGCTCCTCCTGAGGCCATTATTCCTTCTACTATGATAGATGTGAAGCTCTCTCTTTTAAAAGAAGCAAAAACTCTTAAAAATAGAGAAAGAATAAGATTTTATACAGGTGCTTCAGAAGTAATAGGAAGAGCAGTGTTGCTTGATAGGGATGAGCTACATGGTGGAGAAAGCTGTTATGCGCAGATTTACCTGGAGGATTGTGTCTCTGTGTTGAGAAAAGATAAATTTGTCATTAGAACTTATTCCCCCATGCTTACGATAGGAGGAGGTATCATATTAGATCCGAATCCGGAAAAACACAAAAGATTTGATATAGAGGTCATTGAAACGCTGAGTAACATTGAAAAACTTGGAGATAAATTTGTGATAGAGAAATTAGTGTATGAGTCGCTATTGCCATTGTCAGAAGAAGAAATTAAGAGAAAAGCAAATGTGGTTGATATAGGTAAATTTTCTCTTAAAAATTTGATTAAGCTAAAATTAGAAGAAAAAGATTATTTTTATCACCGGGAAAAGTATGAAGAGATGTGTTTGAGAACAAAAGAAATCCTCGAGGATTTTCACAGGAAAAACCCTTTAAAAGAAGGCATTTCAAAAGAAGAGCTGAAAAATAAGCTGTTTGGAGATATTAAATCTAAGCTCTGCGATTTTATCTTTGAATTAATGGAAAAGGAAGAGATAATAAAGATAAAAAATCAGCTAGTAGCTTTAAAAGACTTTAAAGTCGTACTTAATGAAGAGCAAGAAAAGTTAAAAGAAAGGATAATAAAAATTTATAGAGACTCAAAATTTGAACCTCCGAAACTTTCCGAGTTAGAAGGGTATCCCGAAATAATTCCTATGGTAGAATATTTGGTAAATATAGGAGAGTTAGTAAAACTTGATGAGGAAATTTTTCTTTCAAAAGATAATTATGAAGAAGCCCAAAATGTGCTGATAAATTATCTTAAGGAAAATAAGGAAATCACTTTGGCAGTTTATAGGGATCTGTTAAATACCAGCAGAAAATACGCTATGGCAATTTTGGAATACTTTGATTCTATTAAACTGACTAAAAGAATAGGAGATGTAAGAGTTCTAGCAAGGGAAATAAAGAATTAAGCCCATGGGAACACCATGGGCTTATTTATCAATAGATGGCGGGAGTATGTGGGAATCGAACCCACCTCTCGCTTAAATAGCGAGACCGTAGATTTGAAGTCTAGGAGGCACACCAGCGCCTATCTACTCCCGATAGTTTATTTTATAACATTTTTTAAAGCTTTTCAACAAAAATTTTAGGAGGAAAAAAGATGAAAGGCAATTACATAGCTTTTCCAAGCGTGAATTATGTCATGAGAGCAGAGGATATTTTGAAGAAAAAGAATTTGTGGTATAAAGTGGTACCAACGCCAAGGTCTATTGATTTAAGCTGTGGAATATCGATAATGTACGATAAGAAAGATGAAGAGATAATACGGAAGCTTTTAGAAGAAAATGGTGTTTTAGTAAAGGGATTTTACTCTATAGAATAGATAAAAATTTTTTTGAGACCTTATTGTTTTTTTATATTGCGCGTGTTACAATTTTTATAAAAGTAGCACTAAATTAAAACTAGAGTATACAGTGTACAAGTGCAATTAGAAAATTTTAGTGGAGGTGCGGAAATGTTAAAAGGTTTTAAGAGGTTAAACGTTGTGCTAGCTATACTGCTAATAATTGTTATGTCTTTAACAGCCTGTAGTAAATCGCAGAATCAGGCGCAAATCTCTGAAACTTCCAAAGAGACAGTTCAAACTATAACAGTTACAGATTTGGTAGGAAGGCAGGTGGAAGTAAAAGGTCCAGTACATAAAGTAGTTGCTATTGGTCCTGGAGCTTTAAGGCTTGTGACCTATGTTGATGGTATTGACAGAATTGCAGGGGTTGAAAACATAGACAAAAAATTGACTAATGGCAGAACCTACAACATGCTTTTCCAGGAAGAGTTTGCGAAGCTTCCTACCATTGGGCAGGGAGGTCCTGATTCTACACCGGACGCAGAAAAGCTGGTGCAAGTAAATCCCGATGTAATTTTTGTCATATCTTTGCTTGACAAGTCAAAAGCTGATGACTTGCAGTCAAAGACAGGAATTCCTGTAATTGTTTTGAGTTATGGTAAATTGGGGACTTTTGAAGAAGATATATACACCTCTTTAGAGATTATAGGAAAAGTGTTAGGGAAAGAGGATAGAGCAAAAGAACTGGTGGAGTATATAAAGGGAATTCAAAAGGACTTGCAGGACAGAACTAAAGATATTCCCGATGATAAAAAACCGACAGTTTATGTAGGGGCGTTGGGATTTAAAGGCGCTCACGGCATAGAAAGCACTCAAGGAAATTATCCCCCTTTTATGGCGGTTAATGCTAAAAATGTGGCTGATACTTTAGGGCAAAAAGGTAGTGTAATGATAGAAAAAGAAAAGTTATTGGCTTGGAATCCAGATATAATCTTCATTGATGAGGGGAATCTTGATTTGGTCAAGCAAGATTATCAGAAAAATCCCGATTTTTATAATAATTTGAAGGCAGTTAAGAATGGCAATGTGTATGGGATACTCCCATATAACCAGTACAACACAAATGTTGACACGGCTCTGGTTGATTCATACTGGGTAGGCAAAGTTTTATACCCTGAAAGATTCAATGATGTAGACCCTGTAGAGAAAGCGAAAGAAATATATGCGAAGTTTTTTGGTGAAAAGGGTAAAGTCCTCTACGATAAGATGAAAGAGGTCTATGGCGGTTTTGAAAAAATTAAATTTTAAGGGATAATCAAAGATAAATTCCTCCACTTTTTGTGGGGGAATTATAAAGGACGAGGGGATGAAGTCTTGAGGCAGTTGATATTAGAGGCGGTACCTGAAAGTTACAATCGTTATATAAGGAGAAAAATATGGATAATACTTCTTACTATATTAACAACTTTTCTCCTTGCTGTGTATGCCATAAATGCTGGTTCTGCAGGACTTAGCGTGAAGGATGTAGTAAAAACTTTGGTAGGACAAGGGGAAGAAAGATTCAGGATAATTGTGTGGAATATAAGGATGCCGAGAATTTTATCGGCTATGATGGCAGGAGTAGGGCTTTCTGTAGCTGGGTGTGTTACGCAAAGCATATTGAGAAATCCCTTGGCGTCCCCTTTTACTTTAGGGATATCACAGGGTGCAGCTTTTGGAGCGGCAGTTGCCATTATCTTATTTGGGGCAGGAAGCACTACAAATCCTGATTCTGTAATAATAAACAATCCTTATCTGGTAGTTATCTTTGCTTTTTTGGGGTCTATGGGTTCTACTGTAGTTGTGCTTATGTTGGCAAAAAATTTTAGAGTTACACCTGAAGCGATGGTGCTTGCAGGGGTTGCCTTGGGTTCTCTATTTTCTGCCATCACGATGATTTTGCAGTACTTTGCAGATGATGTAAAAGTGGCTTCAATAGTTTTCTGGACTTTTGGTGATTTGGGAAGGGCTTCCTGGAGAGATTTAACTATAATGTCTGTTGTGGTAGGGATTTCACTTATATATTTTATGTTAAACCGATGGAATTACAATGCTTTAGACAGCGGAGAGGAGACGGCAAAGGGGTTAGGCGTAGAAGTTGAGAAGATAAGGCTTTATGGCATGTTTATGTCTTCTCTTGTTGCTGCAGTGATTACATCTTTTGTTGGCATAATAGGATTTGTTGGGCTTGTAGGGCCCCACATTATGAGAAGATTGATTGGAGAAGACCACAGGTTTTTAATTCCTGCGTCTTCTGCAATAGGTGCACTGATACTTCTTGCTTCAGATACTCTGGGCAGGACAATAATTTCTCCGATAGTTCTGCCCGTTGGAGCTATCACTTCCTTTTTAGGTGCCCCGGTTTTCCTGTATGTGCTTTCTAGGGGGTATAGAAGGTGATTTTAAACATAGATGGTATAGAATTCAGTTACACCAGCGTTCCTGTGTTAAGAAATGTGAAATTTCATCTTGAAAAAGGAGAATTTTTATCTATTTTAGGAAATAATGGGGCTGGAAAGTCTACTCTTTTAAAATGCATAAACAGGATTTTGAAGCCCCACAAAGGTACTATATACATTGAAAAAGACGAGATTTCAAAGCTCAGTAGGGTGGAAATTGCAAAGAAAATTGGGTATGTCGCTCAAAGAAATGAGAATGGCCGGTTTACAGTATTTGATGCTGTGCTTTTGGGGAGAAAGCCCTATATAAAGTGGGATATTACTGAAAAGGACATAAAAATTGTAAATGAGGTTTTAAAAAAGTTTGATTTAGAAAAACTTGCCTTAAGATACTTAAATGAGTTAAGCGGTGGAGAATTGCAAAAAGTGGTTATAGCGCGGGCTTTGGCGCAGCAACCAGTTGTTATGCTATTAGATGAGCCTACGAATAATTTGGATTTAAAAAATCAGATTGAGGTTTTAAAAATTATAAAAGAGACTGTAAAAGAGCAGAATATCGCCGCAATTGTAATAATTCACGATTTGAATTTGGCTTTGAGGTTTTCAGATAAATTTTTGCTTTTAAAAGACAATACCATTTTTGCCTATGGTGGAATGGAAGTCATGACTGAAGAAAACATAGAGGCTGTATATGGGATTCCTGTTGCAGTAGAAACCTGCCGAGGAGTACCCGTTGTCATTCCACTTTAACAGCTCAGACAAGGGGGACGGTTCCTTCCGTCTGAGTTTTCAGACAGGAGGAACCGTCCCTCCCGTCTGAGTCCCTCCCGTCTGAATTTTTATTCTACTTTAACGGAAAGGAAGGGAGAATTGCTGTGGAACTAGTACCTATAGGTGTTATACACAGCCCTTATAAAAGGAAAGGGGAAGCGCCTCATCAAGGAAGGGCTAGGAATGAGGAGGCAATATTGGAAATATATCCTGAATTTCAGGAAGGGCTTCAAGAGATAGAGAAGAAAAAGCACATAATAGTTCTTTATTGGTGCCATTTAGGGAAAAGAGACGTGATAAAAACGGCTACTCCGTGGGGACCGGAGATAAAAGGTGTTTTTGCTACCCGTTCACCTAATAGGCCTAATCCTATAGCTTTTTGTGTAGCGGACCTTATAAAGGTGGAGGGCAATAAGCTGTATGTTAAAGGGGTTGATGCTCTTGATAAAAGTCCTATTCTGGACATAAAACCTTACGTATACGAGCTAGACAGTGTCAAACCAGAAGATAGGCTGTAAAGGTAGAGGAGGATTTTTATGGACAAAAAGCTTTGGGAAGAATGTGTTTCCTTTCACGGGCATGAGTGCCCAGGACTTGCAATAGGTTTTAGAGCCAGTGAAGCGGCAATTAAAAAATTGAATCTCACCTTTTCTAAGGGCGAAGAAATTGTCTGCATCACAGAGAACAATGCCTGTGGAGTCGATGCCATTCAGTATATCACAGGGTGTACTTTTGGAAAAGGAAATCTAATTTTTAAGGATAAAGGCAAGCAGGCATTTACATTTTTTAGAAAAGATACCCGGGAAGGTGTTAGAATAGTATTAAAGGCTTTTAATCACGCTGATGACAGAAAAAAGTGGATGGAATACTTGCTTAATGCTCCGCTGGAGGAAATTTTTGATTTTAAGACACCGCCTTATGAAATACCCCCAAAAGCGCGAATATATCCCTCTATTAAATGCGAAATATGCGGAGAGTACGCTGGAGAGCACAGAATAAGGTTAAAAGATGGTAAAAAAGTTTGTATAGATTGTTTTGGGGAATGAAAAAGCACGGGAAAGTGCTTTCAGTTTGTTGACAAAATTAGAGAAGTGGCATTTTGTGTGTAAATGCGACTTGTTACAAAGCGGTAACAAAACTTAGCGAGCTTGAGGAGCGAAGGTGGGGCGAGCGAAAGCGAGCGGCCACGTTGAGCCTGAAAGGCGAATTGGCCGGGACCCCGGCGGAGCCCGAAAAGCGAGCCTTAGTTTTGTCGCTTTGTAACTCTGGAGCATTAACACAAAATGCCACTTAAATAAGAGGGACTTTGTCAACAGTCTGAAAGCACGGGAAAGTGCTTTTTCTTTTTTATAAAAAGTTGACAGCCCTTTTTTTATGCGTTTATAATAAAAAACAGGGATTATCTACGCTTATAAAACGTTTACCACCACTATTAAAAATAATGTAGGAGGGGTTAAGAAATGAAGATTGTCAAAGTATTAACTTTGGCTGTTACATTTCTAATGCTTTCTACTTACTGGAATAATATCGCTTATGCTGATGTTTCAGGAGTGACCTTTTTTACGCCCTATATAAATATAGCGGTTACACCTGGAGAGACTATTTCCTACAGCATAGATGTTCAAAACAAATCTGGTCAAATTAAAAACATACCTTTAAGTGTAAAAGCCCCTGAGGGATGGCAGACTACTTTGACAGCTGGGGGATGGAAGATCGAAGAAATTTCTGTAAAGCCTAATGACAGCCAGACAATAACTCTTACTGTGGAAGTGCCTTTAAAGGTTGATAAAGGAAGCTATAAAGTGGTGCTTTTAGGCTCTGGAGTTCCTGTTTTAACTCTTACAGTAAATGTGACAGAGCAGGGTACTTATCAGACAGAGTTGACTACAGACCAGCCCAATATGGAGGGGACGAATAAGTCTACCTTTAGTTATGAGCTTAAGCTTAAAAACCGTACCCCAGATACGCAAAATTATGCTCTTATCGCTGATGTGCAACCTGGCTGGAACGTGCAGTTTACTGTGGAAGGCAAAGAGGTGACATCCGTATCAGTTGAGCCAAACAGTCAGAAGCTAATTAGGGTTTCTATAACACCTCCATCTCAGATTAAAGCTGGTACTTACAAGATACCAATTAAGGCAGAGACGAAGAATACAAGCGCTTCTGTTACGTTGGAAGTGGTGATAAGGGGCACATATGGGTTAAAGCTTACTACTCCTACAGGAGTGCTTTCAATTGATATAGTTGCCGGTGGAGATAAAAAGGTGACTTTGCAGGTGAAAAATACAGGTTCGGCACAGCTGGCAAAGATAAAGTTTTATGCGGATACGCCTGTGGATTGGCAGGTAACCTTTGAACCTGATACTATAGATACCCTCGCTCCTGGAGAGACAAAAGAGGTTACAGCTACGATACACGCTGATAAGAAAGCCATAGCAGGAGACTATGTGGTCACAATGAGGGCAAGTACCCCAGAGGCTAGTGACGAGGCTGTATTTAGAGTTACTGTAAAGACAAGCTGGGGTTGGGGAATTGTAGCGCTTCTCATAATTGCTGCTACAATAGGGGTTTTATATTATCTGATTGAGAAATACGGGAGGCGGTAAAATTGGCTGATGTTGTAATAGAGCTAAAAGGTCTCACTAAAATCTATGGTACTCAGCCAGCCGTCGACCATCTGGATTTAGAGATAAAAAGAGGAGAGGTTTTTGGACTTTTGGGCCCTAATGGTGCGGGCAAAACTACTACTATTTTAATGATATTAGGCCTTGTGGAACCAACCGAGGGGGAAGTAAAAGTTTTAGGGATTAATTCAACGCGAGAGCCACTTAAAGTAAAAAAATGGGTTGGCTATTTGCCCGAGGATGTCGGGTTTTATGAAGACATGACAGGGCTTGAGAATCTGAAGCTCACTGCTGCTTTAAACGGTATGGAGGAGAAAGAAGCGGTAAAAGCAGCAGAAGAACTGCTTGAAAAGGTGGGGCTTGGGGAAGCTAAAGACAAAAAAGTGGGAGCATATTCCAGAGGCATGAGGCAGAGACTGGGGCTTGCAGATGCCCTTATAAAAAAACCTCAGATAGTGATTCTCGATGAGCCGACTTTAGGGCTTGACCCGGAGGGGATGAAAGAATTTTTGGAACTCATAAAGAATTTGAGCAGAGAAGGCGGTATGACTGTTCTTTTGTCTTCTCACCATCTCCATCAAGTTCAGGAGATATGCGATAGAGTAGGGATATTTGTAAAAGGGAAGCTAATAGCAAAAGGTACTGTGTCGGAACTGGCAAAAGAGCTGTTTTCTACAGAACTTTACACCTTTGAAGTTGCTGTTAATCCTATGGAGGATGACCTTATTTCCAAACTTATGAGTGTGGAAGGCGTGAAAAAAGTAGAAAAGGAAGGTAAAGCCTTCATCGTCCATGCTGAAAAAGACGTTTCTGCTGAAGTTGCCAAAACTGTGGTAAAGGAAGGCTATAATCTTGTAAGGCTTATGCCTAAAAGCTATGGATTAGATGATATTTACCATCGCTATTTTGAGGGGGTGCAATAAAATGCGCCACTCACTGCGAGTCCTTATTAAAAAAGAAATTGCCGACCATATACACAGCTGGAGATTTAACATACTTTTGGCTCTGATATTTTTGACAGCACTTGCCTCTATCTACACTGCTGGAATGGCTATAAGAGATGCAGTATCAAAAGCTGATACTCCGCTGGGCGATTTGTACCTTTTTTTGAAGGTTTTTACTGTATCTGATGGGCGACTGCCTTCTTTTATCACATTTGTGGGATTTTTAGCCCCTCTTTTGGGAATAGGCATGGCTTTTGATGCTATAAATGGGGAGATAAATCGAAGAACATTGGTGAGGCTTATAGCTCAGCCTATTTACAGAGATGACGTAATTTTATCAAAATGGATTGCAGCTCTTCTGGTGATAACAGTTTTCTTCCTGGCACTTGGCTTTTTTGTGATGGGGCTTGCTATATTATTTTTCGGCATTCCTCCTACCTTTGAAGAGGTAATGCGAATAATCGTGTTTTTGCTGGCTACAGCCCTGTACGTAGGAGTATGGCTGAGTTTGGGAATTTTATTTTCTATATATTTCAGACAGCCGGCAACTTCATTGCTTGCCAGCATAGCTGTGTGGCTCTTCTTTGCGCTATTTTACGATATGATAGTAAATATCTTGGTCCCAATAGATACAGAGGGACCTGCACAGATAGTGTTTCGTCAGATGCAGATTCATCAATACCTTTTGAGGATTTCACCAACTACTCTGTATCAAGAAGTTGTTACTACCCTTTTGTCTCCAAATGTAAGGTCACTAGGGCCACTTACAGTTGCTCAGGTAGTTGGAGCGATACCTACGCCTCTTTCTTTTGACCAGAGTCTCCTTTTGATTTGGCCTCAGATTGCTGGGCTTGTTGCTCTTAGCGTTTTCCTCTTTGCAATTTCCTTTACACTTTTTATGAGACAGGATATCCGCCACTGATTGGCGGATTATTTTTTTATCTTGACTTTTAAAGAGGGGTGTGCTATTCTTTTATTAGATAATGAGAATTATTCTCAATATCAAGTATTACTGTATATCAATTTCATGTCGAAAAGAAGGGAGGCATTAGTTTGGAAGAGAAAGTGAGTACGCTTGATAAGCTACCTGTTGGGACAAAAGGGAAAATAGTGAAAATTAAGGCGGTGGGGGAACTGAGAAGGCGACTTGTGGATATGGGAGTAATTCACGGGACAGAAGTCAAAGTGGAAGGGGTAGCGCCACTTGGAGACCCGATTGAAATTACAGTGATGGGCTACAGGTTAAGTCTTAGAAAAAGGGAAGCTTCTCAGATAGAAATCGAGGTGATATAATTTGTTAAAAAAGGGAGGAATTGTATTGCCTCTTTCTATGCTTCCACCGGGGAAAAAGGCTGTGGTAGTGGACATAATAGGAGGGGAAGGTATAAGAAGAAGGTTAATTGACATGGGGATTGTAAGGGGAGTAGAGATTTTGGTTGTAAAAAACGATGTAGGACCTCTTATAGTAGGAGTTGGGGAGATGAGGTTTGCTTTGGGCTTTGGCATGGCTCAAAAAATATTAGTGGAGGAATTATAGGGGAGGGCAAAGATGGAAAAGATGGGCGTTTTAGAAGGTAGAAAGGAATTAGTGGTTGCATTGGCAGGGAACCCAAATTCAGGTAAAACAAGCTTGTTTAATGAGCTTACAGGATCAAGACAGCACGTGGGGAACTGGCCAGGAGTTACTGTTGAGAAAAAAGAAGGAAGGCTTAAATTTGAAGGTATAGATTTTAAGGTAGTAGACCTTCCTGGCACTTACAGTTTGGGGGCTTACACGGAAGATGAAGTGATTGCCAGGAATTTTATAATATACGATAAGCCAGATGTTGTGATTAATGTGGTAGATGCCACTAATCTGGAGAGAAACTTGTACCTTACAATGCAGCTTTTGGAGATGAATGCAAACCTGGTTATAGCTTTAAACATGTCGGATGAGGCAAAGGCTAAGGGCATTGAGATTGATAAAGATAAGCTGTCGCAGATTTTGAAAGTGCCAGTTGTAATGACAGTGGCCACTAAAGGGGAAGGTGTAAAAGAGTTACTGGAGAACGTACTAAAAGCGGTAGAATTTAAAGGAGAAAGATATCGCATAGATTATGGGAAGGAATTGGAAGAGGGCATTTCTGAGCTTGAAAGTTTGATTAAGGAAGATGAAGAGCTTTCAAAGAAGTTTTTTCCTAGGTGGCTGGCTATTAAATTCATAGAAAACGATGAGAACATAATGAAAGAGTTTTCATCCAAAACGGCATTGATGGAGAAAGTCAAGTTGATCCAAAAGAAGTTAGAAGGGATTTTTGGAGAAGATGCAGAGGTTGTCGTCGCTGATAAAAGATATGGGGTCATTTCTGGTATAGTAAAGGAATGTGTAAAAAAGAGGAGTACTCCTGAAGAGAGGTACACCTTATCTGACAGAATAGATAGGATTGTGACGAATAAATACCTCGGCATTCCAATATTTCTTGTAGCTATGTGGGCGGTTTTTGAATTCACTTTTGCTTTGGGCAATCCCCTATCAGACTGGATAGAAATGTTTTTTGACTGGCTGGGTGAAGTTACAGCCTCCTGGCTTTTGTCAATCGCTGCACCGGACATTTTAATTTCCTTTATAAGAGATGGAATAATTGCAGGAGTTGGTTCTGTACTGGTATTTATACCACCGATTTTCCTCTTATTCTTTGCAATTTCTGTGTTAGAAGATAGCGGCTACATGGCGAGAGCCGCTTATGTTATGGATAGATTTATGACTGCTTTGGGACTTCATGGCAAATCTTTTATACCTATGCTGATTGGTTTTGGCTGCAATGTGCCCGGCATAATGGCTACTAGAACTTTGGAAAACAAGGAGGATAGATTGGTTACTATTCTGGTAAATCCTTTAATGTCTTGTGCTGCCAGGCTTCCAGTTTATGTGCTTTTCGCAGGAGCTTTCTTTGCAGAGAATCAAGGGCTTGTGGTGTTTTCTATATACCTTTTGGGGATAGTGCTGGCAGTTATAATGGCTAAAATATTTAAAAAATTTCTTTTCAAAGGCAAGACAGCTCCTTTTGTGATGGAGCTTCCTCCTTACAGAGTGCCTACTCTAAAGGGCTTGCTTATTCACATGTGGGAGAGAGGAAGTTTATTTGTGAGAAAAGCTGGCACCATAATTTTGGGAGTAGTTGTGCTGGTATGGATTTTATCTAGCCTTCCCGCGGGAGTGGAATATGCCAGCGCTGAGAGCTATATTGGTAGATTGGGAAGCGCTGTAGCGCCCATTTTAAAGCCGGCTGGATTTGGTACTTGGGAAGCGGCTTCAGCCTTGATATTCGGCATTTTAGCGAAGGAAACGGTAGTTGGTACTCTTGGAGTGGTGTACGGTGCAGAGGGAGATGCTTTGTTTGAGGCTATAAGGCAGCATTTTACGCCTCTGTCTGCCTATGCCTTTATGGTTATGACTCTTATATACATCCCCTGTGTGGCTACAATTGCCGCTATAAGAAGAGAGACAAATTCATGGAAATGGACTTTCTTTGCAATAGGATACACTCTGGTTCTCGGATGGCTAATGGCGGTTTTGGTATATCAGGGAGGGCGAATTCTAGGGCTTGGGTAAAAATTTTGTAAAATAAAAGGAAAAAGGTGTTTACCGTGGAATATATTATATTAGTGGGAGCAGGAGTTTTTCGGCCGCTATGATTTGGATTGGGATGAGGAGACAGTTTGAGAAAGGCGGTAAGTGTCATCGTTGTCCTTTTAAAAGGGAGTGTAAAATGACTTGTAAAAATTAAGTTCAGGGGGGAGAGGCAATGGAATGGCTTAAAGTGTTGAAAGAGGATATTTTGAGATTTTTAAAGGAAAAAGAAGGCAATAAGTCTTCATTGGAAGAAATAGCAATAGAGAGTAAAGTAGCTAAAGAAGACGTAATTGAAGCAGTGAGAAGTTTAGAAAAAGATAATTTTGTCAACTTTGAAAAGCAAGAGGTCTCTCTCACAGAAGACGGGAAAAAAGAGGCTGAAGGTATATATGAAAAACACAATCTCGTAGAAAGTGTGTACGGGCATCAAATTGCTCATGCTTTGGAGCATTACGCCATGAAGGATATGAAAAAAGCTTTTGAGTCTGCCTCTTCCCCTAAAAAATTAAAAGATTTTAAAGAGCAACAAATAGGGTTTGTTGTGCGCCTTTCTATAGATAACCCCATGGTATTGTCAAGGATTATAGGGTTAGGCTTTGCACCTGGAAGCTATTTTAAGATTGTCAAGAAAAGAGATGACTTTTTAGTGATAGAATCCCATGGTAGGCTTGTGGTTTTAGGAAGAGAAATTGGAGATGATATAGAGGGGGTAGAAGCTTTTGAGGATGCTTCTGGTAGGACAGCCTAATGTAGGGAAATCGCTCTTTTTGAACACTCTAACAGGAGCAAAGGTTATAGTGTCTAATTACCCTGGTACAACTGTAGATGTTACAGAAGGTAGAACAAAAGTTGGAGATGAATCATGGGAATTTGTAGATACCCCCGGCATTTACAGCCTTACCCCTTCCAGTGAAGAAGAAAAAGTTACATATAGGATAGTATTAGAAGGAAATTATGATTTTGTGATACACATTTTAGATGCACTTGCTTTAGAGAGAAATCTCATAATTTCCCTCCAATTGGCAGAATTAGGAGTTCCTTTCATGATAGCGGTTAATTTTTATGAGGAAGCGCTGAAAAAGGGGATGAAAATTGACTTAAGGGCTTTGGAGGAATTATTGGGCGTTCCTGTTGTGGTGATAAATCCTTTTAAAAAGGAGATTGAAAAATTAAAAAATGCTTTTAAATCAGTAAAAAAGTCTAACTACTCTATTCAGTACGATGACCACATAGAAGAGATGATAGAAATAATAGAAAGAGAAATTGATTATGAGGGAAAGTTTTCTAAAAGAGGCATTGCTGTAAAAATATTAGAAGAAGGGGACATGGTATGTAGACTGTTAAACTTGAATAAGTTTGAAAATTTAAAGGAAAGATATAGGGGAGTTCATCCAAATGTGACAAAAGACATAGTTATAACAAGGGCAGGATATGCCTTTTATATTTCTCAAAAGATTTTAACCTATAAAGAAGAAAGGGCAAATAAATTAAATTTACTTGATAACTTTATACTTAACAATCCAATAGGTAGTGCAGTTTTTAGCTTAAGTGTCCTTTCCCTTATATTTTTAGGGCTTTTCTACATTGGCGGATGGTTTCAGGACGCTTTAGGAAATTTATTTGAAGGATATATTGAAAGCTTAAGCGCATATCTTTCGGCTTACCATCCTCTTCTTGACGTTTTGGTGACAAATGCTTTCATAGGCCTTGCTGCAGGTATAAGTATAGCTGTACCTTATGTGGGGATATTCTATATTTTTCTTACATTCATGGAAGATACTGGTCTTTTATCCCGCTTTATAATCGCATTAAATGGCTTGATGTCAAGGCTTAACCTCCCTGCGAAGGCTATCATTCCTTTGATGCTGGGTTTTGGTTGCAGTGTGCCTGCCATAAAATCTACAAGGATTCTCAGTAATTTCAAGGACAGGTTTAAGGTGGCAATACTCTATTCAGTTGTCCCGTGTTCTTCACGAAATGCCATACTCTTTGGAGTGGTCGGGCATTACGCAGGAATAGGGTATCTTATATTAACTTATTTTACGTTACTCGTTGTTTTTATAATCACTTCAAAGATTTTAGGAATAGTCGTTTCAAAGGAAAGACTGCCTCTTGTAGAAGAAATGCCTCCATATCGCATGCCTGTTGTTAGAAATTTACTGGTTAAAGCATGGGTTAGGATGGAAGACTTTGTAAAAGTGGTTATTCCTCTTTTGGTAGCTGGAGGAATTTTGTACGGCATGTTAGACTATTATGACCTTACTGCTTTTATAGTTAAACCCTTTAGGTTTTTGACAGTAAGCTGGCTTGGACTTCCTGCAAATACCGTAATACCGCTTCTTTATGGCTTTTTACAAAAAGACCTTGTGATTGCAATGCTGGCAAATGCCATGGGGACTTATGACTTTGGGACGGTCTTGTCAAAATTTCAAATATTTACTTTTGGGCTTGCATCTTCAGCACAGATTCCTTGTATAATAGCCTTTGGCATGTTTATAAAAGAATTTGGCTTTAAAAGGGCTTTGATTGTTACGTTTTCTGCTTTTATATACGGCATGTTAATCGCTGGTCTTATTTATAGATTAATTGCATTGATATAAAAATAAAAGGAGGGCTACTATTTATGAGAATATATTTTGAAAGGGATTGGATGAAAGAGCTTCTTTTTGAAGGGTGGGTGTACGAAAAACCTCTGTTGGTAAGCGGACCTGGAGGCTCAGGGAAGCCTTTAATAGGAAATTTCTTTGCTGATGAGTGGCTTAAAAAAGGCGGGAATGTGATATTTATGACTGCTAGCACATCAATTGAAACACACAAGAGAATGATGAAGCATTTGGGATGTGAGTTAGAAAAATATGAGGAGGAAGAGAGGGTATTCTACATTGAACTTGCACCACAGATAGAGGATATAGAGGAAGTTTCTGAAAATTCAATAAGAGCAAATTATGTCAAACCAGAAGTTTGGGACAAAGCGTTGGATTTTGCAGGAGATAAGGTCAAAAAGGGAAGCGATTTAGGCACACTTGTTACAAGTGCCTCTCTTAATTTACTGTTTTTTTCAAAGACCTATGGAGAAAAGATGTATGAGAAGTTAAAGTTTTTAGTTAAAGGTGAAGATAAAAATTACTTTTACGTTCTTACTTTAAATAGCGATGCTTACAAGGATTGGGCAAAAGCACTGGAGGATTCTTCATATAACCTTATGGTAAGCGGTATGAGTGAGAATATGAAGCTTACATTAAAAGTGATTAAGATGCACGAGGTTAAATACAAGGATGAAGAGATTATACTGCCTTTGACACCGGATATAATCATGGAAATTAAAAAAGAGGCTGAAGGCGGGAGGACAAACCTGATACCTGCTATTAGAAAGTTGTAGAAAAATCTAACCTCTTTTGTGGCAGTAAATTCTGATATGTTTCAGGAATTTAATGAAAGGCTAAAAGAGGTTTCTGACAATATACTGGAGTTTTTCAAAAAAGGCGAAGGCATTTGGATAAAGGTAAGGAAATTTAAAGGAGAGTACGATAATGAAGAGAAGGAGTTTAAATTTGCCAAAGAGCTTTTTACAACTACAAAAAAAGAGGTAGCAGAAAGGACCTCAAAAATGATATGGGCAAAAAGAGAGGGACATAAACTTAGTTATTTCTTTTAATTCTAACCTTTCTATAGTAAAATATAAAAAGGAAACCAATAAATATGGTGGTGAATATAATGACTTTAAAGGAACGAGCTTACAAGATAATAGACAAAATCCCGGAAGACAAAATGGCAAAAGTTATAGCCATTCTTGAAAACTTAAAAGAATTAATAGAAGAGGAATTGGACGAATTTGATATTCAACTTATAGAAGAAGCTAAACAAGTTCTTGCCAGCGAAAATGAATATGTACCTTTTGAGGAGGTGCTTAAGGAGGCTGGAATTAATGGGGAAGAATTATAAAATAGAATTCAGCAAAAAGGCTGCAAAGTTTTTTAAAACCCAGCCTCTTCTTTTTTGTTTTTCTTAATTTAGCTATTTTTATAAAAAGGCTTGCAGTTTGACCCTGTCTTGGTGGATGAGATAGATGATTTTCTGTGGGAGAAATGGAGAAAAATGTACGAAAGTTATTGACATATGTCAATAAAAATTGTATATTTAAATTGAACATATGTCTGAAATTTGGTGAGTTGTATGGTGAAAAATCAAAAAAACCTTATGCCTCTTTTAGTTAAGGTTCTAAAAGGTAGGGGCTTGAAGGTTACGGAAAAGCGGCAGATCCTTTTGGATGTATTTTTAAAAAATCCGGATAAGCATTTTGATATTGATTCACTTTATGAAGAAGTAAGGAAAAGGTGGCCTCACTATGGAATTGCTACTCTATACAGGAACTTAAAAATTTTAGTAGAAAGCGATATTATCTCTGAAAATCTTATCGGAAACAAGAAATACTATGAGCTCAAGATGTTTAGCAAAAAAAGGATACACGCGCATTTAATCTGCAAATACTGCGGTAATATTGACGAGTATTATAGCCCAGAGCTTATAAAAACTGTAAAAGAGATAGAAAAAAAGTATGACTTTGATATTTACTATGGAGAACTAAATTTTTATGGAATATGCAGCAATTGCAAAGCCAGGCTTTTAGCAAATTCAGAGGAAAAGTCTTAAAGTGCGGCGGGTTTCCGCGCTTTATTTTTTTATTGACTTGGATAGGTGACCATGATATACTAAATATTGAGGCATTAAATTAAGATACTACTATATTTTGTGTCATATTGAGAGTTTTTTAAACAAAAAAATGGAGGGTTACGTATGGAAATTGAGATGAAGGTGATTAAAAGAGACGGGCGAGAGGTGAAATTTGATAAGACAAAAATCTCAAATGCGATTTATAAGGCTTTTAAAGCTGTGGGAGAAGGGGAATACGAAGAGGCATTAGAAATCGCTGATGAAGTGACAAAGCACGTAGAACAGGTTTTTGAGGGGATAGCCAGTGTTGAGCAAATTCAGGATGTGGTGGAAGTATTTTTAATAAAAAGGGGATATGCTAAAGCTGCAAAAGCTTATATTCTTTACAGAAAACAACACCAAGATATAAGAGAGTTTAAAAAGATGGTCATGGATATTGAGAAAATGGTAGATGAGTACCTGGGAAAGCAGGATTGGAGAGTAAATGAGAATAGCAATATGAGCTATTCACTGCAAGGGCTCAATAACCATATATCGAGCAGCATTACTGCTCACTACTGGCTGAATAAAATATACCCTCCAGAGGTGAGAGATGCGCATATAAGCGGGGATTTACATATTCACGATTTGGGACTTTTATCTGTTTACTGCTGCGGCTGGGATTTAAGGGATTTGCTTTTGAACGGGTTTACAGGAGTGGAAGGAAAGGTTCAGAGCAAACCGCCAAAGCACTTCAGGTCAGCCCTTGGGCAGATTGTCAACTTTTTCTATACGCTTCAAGGAGAAGCAGCAGGGGCCCAGGCTTTTTCCAATTTTGATACATACCTTGCTCCCTTTGTTTACTATGACAATTTGTCTTACAGGGAAGTCAAACAGGCCATGCAGGAATTTATATTCAACCTGAATGTCCCAACAAGGGTGGGCTTTCAGACACCTTTTACGAATATAACCATGGATTTGGTTGTGCCCGAGATTATGGCAGATGAGCCTGTAATAATAGGTGGAAAGATTATGGACAGGACCTACAAGGAATTTCAAAAAGAGATGGACATGATAAATATGGCTTTTGCAGAGGTGATGATGGAGGGGGACGCGAAAGGGAGGATATTCACATTCCCCATACCCACTTATAACATAACTAAAAATTTTGACTGGGACAGCCCTGTTGTAAACAAAGTGATGGAGATGACAGCAAAATACGGCCTTCCTTATTTCAGCAATTTTGTAAATAGCGACCTAGACCCAAATGATGTCAGGTCAATGTGCTGTAGACTTAGATTGGACAACAGGGAGTTGAGGAGAAGGGGAGGAGGGCTTTTTGGAGCAAATCCCTTGACAGGGTCAATAGGTGTTGTGACGATAAATATGCCCAGGATTGGATATCTGTCCAGGACGAAAGAGGAGTTTTTCCAGAGGTTAGAAAGACTTATGGACATTGCAAAGACCAGCCTTGAGATAAAGAGGGAAGTACTTGAGAAGATGACAGAAATGGGGCTTTATCCTTATTCCAAGTTTTACCTTAGAGATGTGAAAAAGAGGTTTGGGTATTACTGGCAGAACCATTTCAACACCATAGGGCTTATTGGTATGAATGAAGCCTTGCTCAATTTCATGGGAGTGAGCATTGCCACAGAAGAGGGGAGAAAATTTGCACTTGAGGTCTTAGACTTTATGAGGCATAAGTTAGAACAGTATCAACTGGAATCCAGTTTTATGTACAACCTGGAGGCAACTCCTGCAGAAGGAGCCTCTTACAGATTGGCCAAAAAAGATAAAGAGCTTTTTCCAGATATAATTACTGCAGGAGATGATGTTCCGTACTATACCAATTCTACTCAACTGCCAGTGGATTTTACAGAGGATATATTTACTGCGCTTGATTTGCAAGAGGAATTGCAGACTAAGTACACTGGAGGGACTGTATTTCACGGTTTTATAGGGGAAGCCATTAGCGATGTGGAAACTTGCAAGTCATTGGTAAGGAAAATCGCCTATAATTACAGGATTCCCTACTACACAATAACTCCTACTTTTTCCATATGCGAAGACCACGGGTACATTTCAGGCGAGCATTTTGAATGTCCCTACTGCGGTAGAGAATGTGAGGTTTACAGCCGCGTAGTGGGATACTATAGGCCTATTAAAAACTGGAATGAAGGGAAGAGAAAAGAATTTGAGCAAAGGAAGGAATTTGTGGTATGATGTACGATTTTTTGCCGGTTTCTTTTGTAGATTTTCCTGGGAAAATTGCAGCCACTGTGTTTGTGAGTGGCTGCAATTTTAAATGTCCATACTGCCATAACTCTTATTTGATACAAATGAGAGAAGGAATAAAAAGTGAAAAAGAGTTTTTTGATTACCTTAAAAAGAGGGCAAATTTGATAGAGGGGGTATGCATAACAGGAGGAGAGCCTACACTTTGGAAAGGGCTTAAAGATTTTATAAAAAATATAAAGGACTTAAATTTTGAAGTTAAACTTGACACCAATGGTTCAAGACCTCAAGTGTTGGAAAGTTTGCTTGAAGAAGGATTACTGGATTATATAGCGATGGATATAAAAGCGCCAATAGAAAAGTATGATATGTTTTTAAAAAATGAAAAGGACATAGAAAATATTAAAAAAAGTGTAGAGTTAATAAAAGACTCGGATATAAATTATGAGTTTAGGACAACTGTAAATGATAAATTGCTTACTCTTGAGGACTTCACTTTTATTGCAGATTGGATTTCTCCTGTAAAAAGATATGTTTTACAGAGGTATAAATATGCTGAAGGAGTACTTGATAAAAATTTAAGCGGAACAGGTAATTGTGATATTGATTTTTTGTTAAAAGTAAAAGAGATTGTATCTCAAAAAATAAAAGAAGTGTTAATTAGAGAATAAGAGTGACAATTTAATTTGTAATGGACATGCGTCTAAAAAGGATTTATAATGGAATTAGGAAGATTTGTTATAAATATGAGGCCTTAGAAGAGATTAAAAAGATGGCGGATGACAATTTGACCCAATTTTGGTTGAAAAGTTTTTTGGATTTCATGAGGGATTGATATTTTTTCGCAGAAAGTATAAAATATTAAAGTAATTGCAATTTATAAAAATAGTAGGGTGTGATAAAATGCCAAGACCGCCGAAGTGGAGATGGGTTAGAAGCGAACCAAATGTTACTTATTTTAAACCAGTAGGGATTCCGCTTTCTATGCTGGAAGAAGTGATACTCACAGTAGAAGAACTGGAGGCTATCAGGCTGAAGGATTTAGAAGGGTTGGAACAGGAAGAATGTGCCGATATGATGAAGGTATCTCGGCCAACTTTTTTTAGAATAATAACTTCTGCTAGGCAGAAGATAGCTGATGCATTGGTAAATGGCAAGGCTATAAGGGTAGAAGGAGGAAATTACAAAGTATACGGGGAGGATATGAGGGGGCACGGTGGAATGAGGCACAGGCATGGCTGGTATAACGAAGAAGATTAAATTTTGATTAAAATTTCTCGTATTTTCACACAACCTTTCGTATATATAGTATAATTGAAAAGGACTATATATATGGAAGGATGAAGTTAATGGACATCGTAAAAAATTTTGTAGATATTGTACTTCACTTGGATAAATATCTTGGAACGATAATTCAAACTTATGGCACATGGACCTATAGCCTTTTGTTTTTTATCATTTTTCTTGAGACGGGTTTTGTAGTGACCCCTTTTCTCCCAGGTGATTCGCTTTTATTTGCTGCAGGGACCTTTGCTGCGATAGGGAGTCTGAACGTGTACTATGTGATTGTGCTTTTAGCTTCTGCTGCAATATTGGGAGATACGGTTAATTACCATATAGGTAAGTTTATAGGTGAAAAAATTTATGAGAGTGAAAATTTGAGATGGATAAAAAAAGAGCATTTACTGGAAGCTCGTGATTTTTATGAGAAGTACGGCGCTATTACTATTGTGGTAGGAAGGTTTATCCCTATCATCAGAACCTTTGTCCCTTTTGTTGCAGGAATTGGCCAGATGAGATATTTTAGGTTTTTGTTTTACAACGCGTTTGGCGGAATTCTCTGGGGTTCTCTTTTTACTTTGGGAGGATACTTTTTTGGAAATTTGAAAATAGTCAAGGACCATTTTGGGTTGGTTACTATTGCTATAATTGTGATTTCAGTGATACCTGCAATTACCACTTTTCTTAAAAGAAAATGAGCTGGGGTTTTGCACTAGCTCATCTCAGACTGATGACAAACTCAGAGAAATGGCATTTTGTGTGTAAATGCGACTTGTTACAAAGCGGTAACAAAACTTGGCGAGCTTGAGAGCGGAGGCAGGGCGAGCGAAAGCGAGCGGCCACGTTGAGCCGTAAAGCGAATTGGCCGGAACCCCGCTGGAGCTCGAAAAGTGAGCCTTAGTTTTGGCGCTTTGTAACTCCGGAGCATTAACACAAAATGCCACTTAAAAGATAAGGACTTTGTCAGCACTCTGAGGCAGGATAAAATGTCCTGCTATTTTTTATGCTATAATAATAGCAACAAATTTATAAGGAGGGGAAAGAGGTGGAGGCAAAAAATGCAGGAATAGATGAGAAACTTTTTGAAGAGCTTTTAGAGGTGAACAGAAATACAAATTTTCATCAGTTAATAGGAGTTCATGTGGTAGAACTGGGACAAGGCTATGCTGTGACAGAAATAGAAATTGAAGAAAAGCACCTTAATCCTCTTAATATTGCTCATGGAGGCGTGCTTTTTTCAGTGATGGATATCACTATGGGTATGGCGGCAAGGACAGTAGGTAAACAGGTGATAACTATTGAGATGAATATAAATTACCTTTCCCCAATAAGAGTAGGGGAAAAAGTGAAAGCCAAAGGCAAAATAGTTCATGCGGGGAGTAAAACTACTGTGGCAGTTTGTGAAGCCTATGCTGAAGATGGGAGACTTTTGGCTGTAGCTAGAGAAACTTTTTTCAATATGTAATACATTATGTTTAAGAATTGTTTTTATGGTATAATTTTGGTAAGAATAAACATATAAAGGGGTGTTTTTTATGAATTTTGATAGCTTTTTGTATAACACTAGGCCCTTTTTAAATTACCTTTTTGACTTTTACAGTAACCTTGAAGAAAAAAGCTTGAGTAGTGTAATATACAATGCTGGTGGAGAGGATAAGGTTTCAGTTTTGGTTGTGGATATGCTAAACGGTTTTTGTAAAAGCGGTCCATTAGCTAGTCCAAGAGTGGCAGGCATAATAGAACCTATAAAGAATTTATTGAAAGCCTGCTACAGAATGGGGATAAAAAATGTGTTCTTTTTAAATGACGCCCATCCTTCAGATGCAGTTGAATTTGGAGAATTTCCACCTCATTGTGTAAAAGGTACTTTTGAAAGTGAAATTGTGGACGAATTAAAAGAAATAATTGAAGGAGAACCTGTGATTGTAGAGAAAAATTCGTTGAATGTATTTTTTGGAGGGGAATTAGAAGGCGGGAATGAGTTTTTAAAGAAAGTTGTTGAAATGATAAAGGAAGGAAAATCTACTTTTATTGTTGTAGGAGATTGTACTGATTTATGCGTTTACCAGACAGCTATGTCTATAAAAATGATTGCAAATGCCAATAATCTTAAAGTAAATGTAATTGTACCGGAAAATTGCGTTGAAACCTATGATACATCTGTAAAAACTGCTCAATCCCTCAAAATAATGCCTCATGATGGCAATTTGATACATACCATGTTTTTGTATCACATGAAATTAAACGGTATAGAAGTTGTAAAAGAGCTTCTTGAGGAGTAATAAAATTCCATATTGACTTTAGGAAATTTTAGTATATAATATTAATAGAGATATTAGGACGGATGTCCGAATTAATTTTGAAAGGGGTTATATATATGACAAGTTTGCTTGAAAAATCTATCAATTTTGGTTTGGGATTATTTGCATTATCACGAGAGAAAATAGAAAAAATAGTAGAAGAACTTGTAGATAGAGGAGAAGTTGCAAGAGAAGATGCACAAAAAATGGTAAAAGACTTGGTAAAAAAAGGTGAAGAACAGAAGGAAGAATTGAGAAAAATGATTAAAGACGCAGTTGCTGAAACGTTAGGCTACATGAATGTTGCCAAAAAGGAAGATATTGTTACTAGGGAAGAGATAAAAAGTATTGTTCGTGAGGAAGTCAGAAAAGTGCTGGAGGAAATGCAAAACACAGAAAAATAAGTAACTATAAAATTTTGATGACAGGTGTGAAATAATGCAACATTTAAGAAGATATAGAGAAATAATTTTTGTATTCATCAAATACGGGTTTGGTGCTATAATTGACAATATTGGAATTTTAAAACATATAAATGTAAGAAGAAAAATCTTGAAGCAAACAAATGATGAAAATATTGCGAAACTTTCCCGTGGAGAAAGATTAAGACTTGCTCTTGAAGAATTAGGACCTACTTTTATAAAAATGGGGCAGATTTTAAGCACAAGGTCTGACATTTTGCCAAAAGATGTCATAAAAGAATTGGAAAAATTACAGGACAAAGCTCCTGCTTTTTCTTTTGATGAGGTGAAATCAGTTATACAAAATGAATTTGGCGAAAGTTTGGAGGAAGCCTATGCTGAATTTGAACCTACTCCTCTAGCGGCGGCTTCTATAGCACAAGTTCACAAGGCTTTGTTGTGGTCAGGCAAAACTGTTGTTGTCAAGGTTCAAAGGCCAGGGATAGAAAAAATCATAGCCCAAGATATGAGGATATTAGAAGATATTGCCAAATTTGTTGATAATCATACAAAATATGGAAAAATATACAATTTTACAAAAATGGTAGAAGACTTCAAAAAGAGATTGGAAGAGGAATTAGATTTTAGAATAGAGGGGGAAAACGCAGAAAAGTTCAAAAAGAATTTTTTAAAAGACAAAAAAGTCAAAATTCCTTCTATAATCTGGACCCATACGACAAGACGTGTATTGACGATGGAATACATTGGTGGCATTCCGTTAAATGATTTTAATGCAATTGATGAGGCTGGATTAGACTGCGGTGCAATTGCAAGAAACCTTGCAAAATCTGTATTGAATCAGATTTTAAGGGATGGTTTTTTTCATGGAGACCCTCATCCGGGAAATATTATGGTGCTAGAGGATGGGACAATAGCATTTTTAGATTTTGGAATGGTAGGTAGCTTAAGTCCAGAAAGGAAAAGACAGTTTTCTAAAATGTTGTTGGGGATTGTTTACAAAAATAGCAGGATGATTATTGAAAGCATTATAGATTTAAATGCTGTGACTCTAAATGTCAATATGAAAAAGCTAGAAAAAGACATAAATAATTTGCGAGATAGATATGTTGAAATACCGTTAGAAAAGCTCAAAGTTGGGGAAGTCCTCAATGGGATATTTGACCTTGTATTTTCGTATAATATTGTAATTCCCAATGAATTTAATATGCTGGCTAAAAGCCTTATAACGTTAGAGGGAATAGTAGAAAAGTTAGATCCCAAAATTAGCGTTTTAGAAGTGGCAAAACCAATTGCAAAGCAGTTGATACCTAAAATGTTTTCTACTCAACATATGAAAGAAGAGATAATAAATGCCACAATGGATTATAGCAGATTGATAAAGGAGTTGCCATCATTTTTATTGAATTTTTTAAGGAAAACAGAAGAAGAAAATTATGCTATAGAATTGAAAATAAGAGACCTTGAAAATTTAGAGAAACGGGTTGATAAGGTATTTAATCGGCTTTCCACCAGTATTATACTTTTGGCTTTAAGTATTGTCATTGCAGGGATTTTAATAGGGTCAGGAATGAGTGCTAATGCTGGTGCAGAAATGTATAAGCTTAATGGGATAATTTTAAAGATTGGTTTAGCGATAGCTTTTGTCATAGTTTTAGGTTTAGCAATTTCTATTTTCCGATCTGGGCGGCTTTAATAAATAAACTTCAAAAGGGGAAATCCAAGATGGAAGAAACCAATCGCAAAGAATATTAAATGCTGCATATAAGTGTATTTCAACTAAAGGATATGCTAATGTTTCCTTAAGAGACATTGCAGAGGAAGCTGGTGTTGTATTAAGCCAATTGCATTATTATTTTGGCAGTAAGGAAGGGCTTTTTACAGAGGTAATAAAGATGATGATAAATAAATATTTAAAAGAAATAAATGAAGCTTTGAGTATGGGAGAAACTGCAAAAGATAAGATGCTATCCTTAGTGAATTTTTTTAAAGACCTTTTAAAAAATAATCCAGGACTTTTTAAACTGTTGTACGATTTTACAGGTTTAGCTATGTGGTCCTCTTCTTTTAACAGTTTATTAAAAGATTTATTTAATGACTTATCTAAAATGATTGAGGAAAAAATTCTAAGTAACAGTGCTTTAGGAGAGAATTTTAGAAATTATTCTCCACGAGCAGTGGCGAGGATGATACTTGGTGCAATGTTTGGTACGGGAATTCAAGTGATTTTAGATTCTAATGAAAATGAAATTTTGGATGCGTTAAATGCCATACAAATTATCTTTGAGTAAAAATGGTGATGGGAAATGAGACCAAGAGTAGGACTTATACTGGGCGGTGGAGCAGCAAGAGGATATGCGCACTTAGGTATACTAAAAAGATTTGAAGAAGAAAATATTCCTATTGATTTTATAATAGGCATAAGTATGGGAGCGATAATAGGAGCAATCTATGCTTCAGGACATAATGTAGACAAACTTATAAGTGATGCAAAAAAGATTAATATGTTAAAATTTATAAGTTTATTGGATTTTAAAGCCTCACGAACCGGCTTAGTAAAGGGTGAAAAAATAGAGAAATATTTGCGGGGTTATGTGAAAGAAAGTTTTGAGGAACTTAATATTCCTCTATATATTGTGGCTACTGATATTCAAACAGGAAAGGGAGTAGTATTTAAAGAGGGAGACTTGATAAAAGCTATAAGGGCAAGCATTTCTATCCCTGCCTTTTTTGAACCTGTGGAGTACAATGGAACCAAGTTAGTTGATGGATCAATTGTTGATTCTGAGGCAATAGAATTAGCAGCTAGCTTGGGAGCAGACATAATTATAAATTGCGATGTAAGCTCAAGCATTGATATGGGCTTTTTCGAAAGGTTTTTTTTATTCTTTAGCTAATAGTGAGAAAGTGCTGCCAATAAAAAAGTATTTTAATATAAAAAGGCCTTTACCTGAAATCATATCTATTACAACAACCGCTATTAAATTGTTAAAAGACAATTCTAATAAGAATCTTGAAAAAATGGAGGGAAATAAACGGGTTTATACAATAAAACCTAATGTCGATAATATACGCTGGTATAGATTTGACCAGGCAGAAAAATGTATAAATATGGGATTTGAAGCTGCCGATTCTATTGTTGCGAGAATAAAGAGGGAATTAGAAATGTAGGGCAAACGACTTGTGTTTATTTATTCTAGGAGAAAAAGCATAAAAAGAGGAGAAATATTAAGAAAATGCAGGAAAAAGTCCAAAATATTAGACTATTTCCTATTTGCATTATGTGGTATAATATTTAATGGACAAAAGTAGGGTGTGTACATAAAATATTCAAAATTTTGAGAAGATTGTTGGTAATGAAGAGGTGATTACTTTATGGAATGCCCAAATTGCAAGAGTACTAATGTGGGCAAGATAGGAAATAACCTCTATTTTTGCAGGGACTGCAATTGCGAGATAAAAATAAAAAAATGCACGGCGGTTGTCAGCATGTACGATGCAGAAGGGTGTGTTACAAAAAGGTTTAAGGTATGTTACAACGCATGAAAGGAGGGGCTATCCCTCCTATTTATTTTGTAAATAAAAAGTGGTATTATAAAATTGCACATGGAATGAAATTAACATGTAATTGATAGACTATAGATGGAATAATTTTTTGATTTTTAATTTTGAGGAGTGGTACAGTGGCTGAGATACTTGTTGATAAATTGAAAGAAATTTTAAAAGAGGGGAAATTATATTTAAATGAGCCAATGAAAAGGCATACCTCTTTTAAAATAGGAGGGCCAGCTGATGTACTAGCTGTTCCGGGAAGCAGAGACGAACTTATTAATCTCATCGCATATTTAAGACAGGAAAAAATACCTTTTTTTATTCTAGGGAATGGCACTAATTTGCTGGTAAGTGAAAAAGGTATAAGAGGCGTGGTTGTAAAACTTAGTTCTTTGAGGAATGTCATTGTAGAAGGAACTAAGATAATAGCAGAAGCAGGAGCTTCCCTGTCCTATATTGCAAATGTAGCATTGGTACATGAGCTTACCGGTTTTGAATTTGCAAGTGGCATACCTGGCACTTTGGGTGGGGCCATAGTGATGAATGCCGGTGCCTATGGGCCTGAGATGAAGGACGTGGTAGAAAAGGTAGAAGTCTTAGATGAAAATAACAATATATTGATTCTTTCCAATCAGGAAATGAAGTTCTCTTATAGATATAGCATTTTGCAAGAAAAAGAATGGATAGTTTTGAGAGCCTGGATTTCTCTTGAAAGAGGGAATTATGAAGAGATAAAAAAGAAGATGGAGGAACTAAATCAGAGGAGAAAAGAAAAACAGCCTTTAGATTATCCCAGTGCAGGGAGCACTTTTAAAAGGCCTCCAGGGTGCTATGCAGGAAAGCTTATTGAAGATGCGGGGCTCAAAGGGTACTCGATCGGGGGTGCTAAAGTTTCAGAAAAACATTCGGGATTTATTATAAACACTGGGAATGCGACTTTTTACGATGTGCTCAACTTGATTGAGTATATCCAGAAAGTAGTAAAAGAGAAATTTGGAGTTGAGCTTATGCCTGAGATAAAAATTGTGGGGGAAAAATAGGAGAGAGAACAAATGAGGATTTTTGCAGATTATCACACCCATACGATATACAGCCACGGCAAAGGGACAATAGAAGAAAATGTGAAAAAAGCGGTAGAGCTTGGGCTTAAGGCTATTGCTATTACTGACCATGGCCCTGCTCATGTGTTTTATGGCATGAGAAAAAAAGACTTTAAGAAAATGAGAGATGAAATAGACAGGCTTAGGGAAAAATACTCTCAGATAAAAATACTGATGGGAGTGGAAGCGAATTTGATAAGTATAGAAGGGGATATTGATGTTCCCGATGAACTTCTGAAGTATCTAGATATTTTGCTTGTGGGGTACCACACTGGAATAGTGCCGAAAAGTTTTAAAGACGCCATTGACCTTTTTGGTAAAAATATGGTGTCAAAGTATACAGGTTATCTTAAAGAAGAGGTGAGAGAGAAAAATACAGAAGCGATGGTAAAAGCAATAAAAAAATATAGAATTGATATAATAACTCATCCTGGAGCAAAGGTGGATATTGATACGCGAAAATTGGCCAGAGCAGCAAAAGAAAGTAGAACAGCACTGGAGATTAACTCGAGTCACGGATACCTGACAGTGGAGTATGTAAAGATAGCAAAGGAAGAAGGATGTAAATTCGTCATAAACAGCGATGCCCATACTCCTTCTAGGGTGGGGGATTTTAAAAAGGGAATACAAATTGCGAAAGAGGCTGGACTCACTGAGGAAGACGTGATAAACGCCGAGAGGTGATAAATTATGAGGTTTGTGATAATAACAGGGCTTTCCGGTGCAGGAAAGACGCAGGCTTTAAAGGCGATGGAGGATATGGGATTTTTTTGCATAGATAATTTTCCTCCCGCCTTAATACCAAAACTTGCTGATTTGTTTTATCAATCAAAAAATATTGACAAGGTAGCTTTGGGGATGGATTTGAGAGGAGGGCAGTTTTTTGAAGATATTTATTTCAGTTTGGACTTTTTGAAAAAAAATAACTACGATTACGAGATAGTGTTTTTAGAGGCTTCTGATGAGGTCTTGATAAAAAGGTTTAAAGAGACCAGAAGGAGACATCCTTTATCTGAAGAGGGGAGAATAGTTGACGGTATAAACGAAGAAAGAAAAAGGCTTTCAGATATAAGGAAAATTGCTAATTATATTATAGACACTTCTAATTTGACTTCTTCTCAATTAAAAGAGGAGTTATCTAATATCTTCCTAAAAGGGAAAAAATTTAAGGGAATTATAATTGATGTTATGTCTTTTGGCTATAAGTACGGAATACCTCTTGAGGCTGACCTTGTGTTTGATGTGAGGTTCTTACCTAATCCTTTTTATATTGACGAGCTGAGACCTTTAACTGGAAATGACGAGAAAGTAAAAGAATATGTGATGAAGTGGGAAGAAGCGAAGGAATTTTTGAAAAAATTGGGGGACATGATCAAATTTTTGATTCCATATTATATTAGAGAAGGGAAATCACAGCTTGTAATAGCAATTGGCTGTACAGGAGGAAAGCACAGGTCTGTTGCGATTGCCAATGCCCTTTATGACCTTTTAAAAAAAGAGGATTATTCTGTTGTGGTGAATCACAGAGACATTGGAGAGGAGTAGATATTTATGCGAAAACAGCCTCGCATTGTGGCGATTGGTGGAGGTACAGGGCTCTCTACTATGTTAAGAGGGCTCAAGCTTTTCACAACAAATATAACTGCGGTGGTGACAGTGGCAGATGATGGAGGAGGGTCGGGAATTTTGAGAGAAGACTTAGGTATACTTCCTCCTGGAGATATACGAAATTGCATATTGGCTTTGGCAAACACAGAGCCTACAATGGAACAGCTTCTCCAGTACAGATTTACAGAGGGGATGTTAAAGGGGCAGAGTTTTGGAAATTTGTTTTTGGCTGCAATGATAGGAATTTCTAACAGTTTTGAAGAGGCTGTCAAGAGGATGAGTGAAGTATTGGCTGTGTCAGGGAAAGTCCTTCCTGTTACAGTAGAAGATGTAAGGCTTATAGCAGAACTGGAAAATGGCACTATCATAAGAGGAGAGTCCAAAATACCTGAGATACAGCAAAAAGAAAACAGCAGAATAAAGAGAATATATTTGGAACCTTCTCCTGCTGCTCCTTTTGAAGAAGTTTTAGTGGATATATTGAATGCCGAGGCGATAGTGTTAGGGCCGGGGAGTTTGTATACAAGTGTTATTCCGAACCTTTTGGTAGATGGAATTTGTGATGCTATTGAAACATCTAAAGCCATAAAAATATATGTATGTAATATAATGACACAGCCGGGTGAGACTTTGGGGTATACTGCTACTGACCATATAAAGGCTCTTTTTGACCATGGGCTTAAGTCTTTGGACTATGTGATTGTGAACAAAGGTGAAATCCCTGAGGAGTACAGGCAGCGCTATATAAGAGATTTATCTGAGCCCGTGAAATATGACAAAGAGGAGATAGAAAAAATGGGTATAAAAGTTGTTGAAGAAGACTTGGTAACTGTAAAGCAGGAATATATAAGGCATGATGAGCAAAAGCTTGCAGAGATTATTGTAGATTTGATAAGTTAAGTTTAATTTTTAGTCCATCTTGTACAAAAAAATCTATTGACATTCGTCTAAATAAGATATACAATATTATTGAAACGATAGCGCAAGCGATTGCAATGAAATTTTCTACTTTGCTCTTTTTTAATTGCATTTCAGGAAAGCGATTGCTGTAATATTATGGTATTAAAAGTGTAAGGGGGAAAGAGATGAGAAAAAATTTAAAAGCATTTGTGGCGCTTTTTGCAGCAATTTTGCTGTTCTTTAGTGGGTGCAGTAGCAAGCAAGAGGCAAAAGCCCCAAAGTCAGAAGTCATATATCAGGTTATGGTGGATAGGTTTTACAACGGAGACCCTTCAAATGACGACCCAGAAGTGAGCAAAGGAATGTTTGACCCCACCCATACCAACTGGAGGATGTACTGGGGAGGGGATTTGAAAGGACTGACAGAAAAAATCCCTTATATAAAGGGGATGGGGGTCACTGCTATCTGGATTTCTCCAGTAGTGGATAATATAAATAAACCAGCCGTATATAATGGCGAGATTAATACCCCCTATCACGGATACTGGGCAAGAGATTTCAAAAGAGTAGAAGAACACTTTGGTACATGGGAGGACTTTGACAATTTTGTAAAGGTTGCGCATGAGAATGGAATAAAAGTGATTTTAGATTTTGCGACAAATCACACGAGCCCTGCCGATGAAGAAAATCCTGATTTTGCAGAAAATGGCGCATTATATGACGATGGGAAGCTATTAGGTACTTACAGTAATGATTCACTTAAGCTTTTTCACCACAATGGCAGCATAAGCAACTGGAATAATTTAAAGGAACTTCAGGATAAAAATTTGTTTGATTTGGCAGATTTGGACCAGAGCAACCCTATTGTTGATAAATACTTAAAAGACTCTATTAAGTTATGGTTTAATCATGAAATTGATGGAGTAAGGCTGGATGCTGCAAAGCATATGCCTATGGAGTGGGTGAAAAGCTTTGCTAACACTATTTACAGTATTAAAAAGGATGTGCTTCTTTTTGGTGAATGGATGTTAAGCGGTCCTACTGACCCGTTGTATGGGTATAATATACAGTTTGCTAATACTACCGGCTTTTCTGTCCTGGATTTTATGTTAAACGGTGCTATAAGAGATGTATTTGGCAAGGGGTACGGATTTGAGAGGTTAAATGACACGTTAGAGGATACCAATAAAGATTACGAAAATCCTTATAAGCTGGTTACTTTTATAGACAACCATGACATGCCTAGATTTCTGTCCTTGAACAATGACAAGGATAAATTACACGAAGCTATTGCTTTTATAATGACGACTCGAGGGATACCTGTAATATACTATGGCACTGAGCAGTACCTTCATAACGACACAAATGGCGGGAATGACCCGTATAATAGACCAATGATGGAAAAGTTCGATGAGAGCACAAAGGCTTATACATTGATAAAAGAGCTGTCAAGGTTAAGGCAGCTCACTCCAGCCCTACAGTATGGAACTACTACGGCAAGGTATATTTCTGACGATGTGTATATTTATGAAAGGCAGTATGGAAAAGATGTGGTGCTGGTTGCGATAAATAAAGGAGAGAAAACTACTGTTAAGGCAGTAAAAACATCTTTGAGGAAGGGAATTTATAAAGACTACCTTAAAGGTCTGTTGGAGGGTGTTGAGTTAAAAGTCACAAAAGGTAATGGAGAAAACCTAGTGCAAGGTTTGACTTTACCTGGGGACAGCGTAAGTGTTTGGACAAATGTGAAAGCGAAGTAAAATTTTGGGGTGCACCCCAAATTATTATAAAACCAATTTAAGAGGAGGATTTGTATGAAGAAGTATTCAAAAATACTTGCGTTGTTGACAGCAATGGTGTTTGTGCTGTCAATTGCTCTGACTGGCTGTGGCGGCGGCAGCAAGACAAGTGAAAGTCAGTCATCACAGACTCAGACAGCAGAGCAGAAAAAGGAACCTGTAGAATTGATAGTATGGTCCCACTTGACAGACCCTGAAATAGCAAAAGTTCAAGAAATTGCTAACAAATGGGCTGAACAGACAGGAAACAAGGTCAAAGTTCTAGCAGACCAGAGCGATTTCCAAGCTTTTGCTACAGCTGCTCAAAGCGGTAAAGGGCCAGACATAATGTTTGGATTGCCCCATGACAACTTGGGAACTTTCCAAAAGGCAGGACTTTTAGCTGAGGTTCCAGAGGGAGTTATAAACAAAGATGACTATGTGCCAATGAGCATAAGCGCTGTTTCCTATGATGGAAAGATGTATGCAGTGCCAATTGCTATGGAAACTTATGCCCTTTTCTACAATACGGATAAAGTCAAAACTCCTCCAGCTACATTAGATGACTTGATTAAATTGGGGAAAGAAGTAGGGTTCCAGTATGATGTCAATAACTTCTATTTCAGCTTTGCTTTTATCGCAGCGTATGGCGGATATGTTTTTAAAGACACAGGAGGCGGACTTGATCCAAACGACATAGGGCTCAACAACGAAGGCGCAAAGAAAGGGTTAGAGCTTATAAAAGATTTTGTTCAGAAATATAAATTCATGCCCCCAGACATAAACTATGACATGGCAAAAGGTAACTTCCAGAGTGGTAAAATTGGACTTTATATAAGCGGTCCATGGGATGTGGACGGATTCAAGAAAGCCAATGTTCCATTTAAAGTTGCTCCACTTCCAGAAATTGATGGCAAGCCAACTCCTTCTTTTGCAGGTGTGCAGGCTGCATTTGTGAGCGCAAATTCAAAGCATCAGAAAGAAGCTTGGGATTTGATGAAGTACTTGGTTGAAAATACAGGGCTTCCATTGTTTGAGACAGGAAACAGAATTCCTGTGATTAAGTCCTTGCTGGACAATCCAGAAGTTAAGGGCAACGAGATACTAAGTGCATTTGCTGAACAGGCACAGCATGCTATTCCAATGCCAAATATTCCTCAGATGAGCCAGGTATGGACACCTGCTGGTAATGCGCTGCAGCTTATAACCTCAGGAAAAGTGCCTGTTGACAAAGCAGCTGACGATATGGTAAAACAAATTAAACAGGGAATTGCTACAATGCAGTAAAAAGGGGCTTTATGCCCCTTTTTTTAAGGGAAAGGAGGTACAGGATGAACCAGCATAAATCGTTGAAAGATAAGCTAAGACCTTATGCCTATTTGTCTCCAGCAATACTTTCTATGACTGTTTTAAGCTTTGCTCCAATGGCATACACTATCTACATCGCTTTTACTAATTTTAATCTGTATCACTTTAAGAATTATCAATTTGTAGGTTTTAAAAATTTTGTCGACATACTGACAGGACCTTTTAAAAATGTTTTTGCACCTGTTTTTGTGTGGACTGTAATTTACGCCTTATCAGCGACATTGCTAAGCTATATTGTTGGACTTTTATTAGCAGTAATTTTAAATAACAAACATATGTGGGAGACGAATTTTTACAGAGCTATTTTGATTATACCGTGGGGGCTGCCTGGTACTATTGCAGTTCTTACCTGGACAGGACTTTTAAACCAGCAGTACGGCGGTATAAATTTAATACTTCAAAAACTGCACTTACCCATGATACCTTGGCTTTTAGAGCCTTTTTGGGCAAAAGTTGCTATTATAATGGTGAGCGTATGGATGGGTTATCCTTTTATGATGAATGCCTCCCTTGGGGCATTACAGGCTATTCCGCCAGAACTTTATGAAGTGGCGGATATTGACGGGGCTTCGTGGTTTCAGAAGCTTACTAAGATAACTCTTCCGATGCTCACTTCTTCTACATTGCCCTTGATAATATCTTCCTTTGCGTATAATTTCAATAACTTTGGAACAGCTTTCCTCATCACAGGAGGAGGACCACCTAGAACTGACACTTCTTTTGCAGGACATACGGATATACTAGTGAGTGCTGCTTATAAATTGACAATGCAGGCAAACCGCTATGATTTGGCAGCGGCTCTTTCTATAATCATATTCCTTATCATAGGTACTTTAAGCCTTCTCAACATGAGGCTTACAGGTGCTTTTAAGGAGGTGGATTAAAGTGGAATATGCAAGTGTGAGGACCCAAGCTCAAAAGCCGGCAAGGAAAATTCAGTATAGAGAAAGATTAAAACCCCATGAGAAAGTTTCTCTGTGGATAAGCCGCCTCATCATATGGGCAGTGATAATTGTGATGATGTTTCCGGTGGCGTGGGTAGTGGGAGCTTCTTTTGCGCCAGGAGATGCTTTCTTTTCTGGAGCGATTTTTCCTAGCCACATCACTTTTGAAAATTACACCACTGTATTAAAGAAAACTAATTTTTTGCTCTGGGTAAAAAACAGTATGATTTTAAGTGTGGGGGTAGCAACTATTCAGCTGTTTTTAACAGCTACTTCTGCCTATGCTTTCAGCAGAATGAAATTTGCGGGAAGAAAAAATGGCTTAAAGACTCTTTTAATACTTCAGATGTTTCCAACCTTTATGGCATTGCCAGCCATATATGGGATAATGGCGAAGTTAAATTTATTAGACAATCTATATGCTTTGATGCTGGTGATGGCAGGAAGCAGCGCTTTTAGCATATGGCTTTTAAAAGGGTATATTGATAGCCTTCCAAAAGAGCTGGATGAAGCCGCTTTGGTGGACGGAGCCACTCATTGGCAGATTTTCACAAAAATAATACTTCCACTGGCAACCCCTATGCTCGTAGTGATATTCTTATTTAGTTTCATGGGAGTGTACAGTGAATTTATTTTGTCCAGTGCTGTATTAAAATCACCTGAAAACTATACAATAGCATTAGGACTTCAAAGATTTATAACTAACCAATTTTCAGCTCATTGGACTCAATTTGCGGCTGCTTCTGTGATGGCTTCACTACCACTTGTAATACTATTTATGGTATTGCAGAGATACTTGCAGGCAGGTCTTGCTGCAGGGGCTGTGAAAGGATAAAAATTGTTATACATGGAACAATTTGTAAATACCGGATTTTGTCCGGTATTTTTTTATTTCTTTTAGGGAAAAATAGATAGTGTATTTGCAATGGAGGAGGTTAAAAATGGGAAAAATAGTAGGCATACCAAAAGGGCTTTTGTATTACGATTTTTATCCCATGTGGAAGACATTTTTTGAAGTGCTGGGGGCCAAAGTAATTACTTCACAGAATACGAATAAAAAAATTGTGGACGATGGCGTAAAGAACAGCGTTGAAGATGCTTGTTTGCCTGTTAAAACTTATGTAGGCCATGTGATGGATTTAAAAGAAAGAGGAGTGGATTATATTTTTATACCTAGAATTGTAAGTGTAGAGAAAAAGAAATACTTGTGCTCTAAATTTTTGGGGCTACCTGACTTTATAAAAAGTTTAATAAAGGATTTGCCGCCTGTTATAGACATTGAGATTAACTACTACAAAGATGAAGAATTTACAAAAAGAGAATTTATAAGAGCTGGGAAAATGCTTGGAAGGACAAAGGGGGATGCTTTAAAAGCCTATCTAAAAGGGATGGAGGAGCAGAGGCGGTTTAAAAATTTGCTGAAAGAAGGGTTTACAAATTTAGAAGCTTTGAAAATGTGGGAGGAAGGGAAAGTAAAAGTAAGAGAAGAAAGAAGAAGGTTCGATTTGAAAATAGCGCTGCTTTCCCATCCTTATAACATCATGGATGAATACATAAGCATGGGGTTAATTGAAAAATTAAGAAATATGGGAGCGGAAGTGATTACTGTAGAGATGCTTAACAAAGCTTCAATATTAGAGGGAGTGGCATTTCTTCCAAAAGATATATTTTGGACGTACGAAAGAGATATTCTAGGGGCAGGGATGTACTTTTTAAAGAAGAAAGGAGTTGACGGAGTTATTATGGTGTCAGCTTTCGGATGTGGTCCCAATTCTATGACGGAGGAGCTTCTTGAGAGATTTTATAAAAGGGAAAAGAATTTGCCTTTTATGCTGCTTACTATAGATGAGCATACAGGAGAAGCAGGAGTTATGACAAGAATTGAGGCTTTTGTAGACCTTTTAAGGTTTAATAAAAAGGCGGTGGTGGTGTGAAAATTACATATCCTCACATGGGTTCTTTGAATATGATTTTAAAGACTATGTTTGAAGGGATAGGAATAGAGGTCATAGACCCTCCTCCCTCCAGCAACAAAACGTTAACTTTAGGGGTGAGAAATTCTCACGAATTTGTCTGCCTTCCTTTTAAAATCAATGTCGGCAATTTCATAGAGGCTTTGGAAAAGGGGGCTGACACGATTGTAATGCTTGGGGGGATAGGACCCTGCAGGTTTGGGTATTACGGCCAGGTTCAGAGGGAGATTTTAAAAGATTTGGGATATAATTTTGAAATGATTATCCTCGATCCACCCCATGGGAGGGTGAAAGATTTTTTAAAGGAATTGGCTTCCCATTTTCCCAATGTGGATTGGAAGGTGGCTTTGAAGTCTTTTATGCTGGCAGTGAAGAAGATGATTGCAGCGGACAAGTTAGAAAAATTTTTATTGATACAAAGAGCTCATGAGGATGCGCCTGGCATTACTACTAAGATATATGAGGAGTACATAAAAAAGTTAGAAAAGGCTCAAAATGCCAGAGAAATAAATCAAATCCTTTCTGAGGGGATGAATAAGATAAAGCAAAATGCCAATGTAAAAAGGAAAATACAGCTTAGGGTGGCTTTAGTAGGGGAAATATACATGCTGTTGGAGCCTTCTACTAATATGAACATAGGGAAAACTCTAAATGAACTTGGAGTGGAGGTGACAAAAACAGAGTACCTATCTGATTACCTTATAAACAGCGCTTTTAAACTGCCTCAGAGGCTGGAGTTTAAGAAAAATGCCAGAGGTTACCTTGAGAGAGATATAGGAGGTCATGGACTTAATACTGTTGCAAATACTGTGAAATATGCTAAACTAAAATATGACGGAGTGATTCACATCCTTCCTTTTACCTGCACCCCTGAGATAATAGCACAAGGGATAATTGCCAAAGTAAGTCGGGATTACGACATTCCAGTAATGTCATTAGTGTATGATGAAAATACCGGGCAAGCAGGTTATCAGACCAGAATAGAGGCTTTCGTAGACCTTTTATACAAAAGAAGAGGTTTATGAAAATTAATGGAGGAAAATTGTATTTTGTGTGGAATATATATAGTGGATGGTTTGGCAAGGGGTGATAGGTAATGAACGAATTAGGAGAATTTTTAAAGAGCGAAAGGCTTAAAAAAGGCATGACTCTGGAAGAAATTCAGGAAATAACTAAAATTCGGACAAGATATTTAAAGGCTATTGAAGACGGGGATTTCAGCGTAATGCCTGCTATGGTCTATGCCAAGGGATTTGTAAAAAGCTATGCAGAAGCTTTGGGGCTTGATGGCAATGAAATTGTGAAAAAGTACGAATACCTCTTCAAAGAAAAGGAAGAGGAAAATTTGTCCAAGGCTAAGAGCTATAAAAAAACCACTTTGGATTTGTCTTGGCTTTTTTCAGCTTTGAAAAAGGCTTTAGTATCTATTTTGATAATAGGCATTATTGGATATGGATTTTATTATTTTTTCGCCCAGATAAAGAAAGGGCTTGCGCCACTCCCTCCTAAACAGGAAGTTTCACAAACTGTGCCTGAAAAAAATGAAACTCCTTCTACACCTTCTACTCAAGAGAATGTGACTTCCACTGTTTCTCCAAAGACTGTGATAGAAAAGGTTTCAGAAACCTCCAAAAAAATAGAATACAAAATATCTCCTGCTTCTCAATCTTACAAGGTTGAAATCAACATGGTAGGCGAAAAGTGCTGGTTTAGTATAAAAGTAGATGGGAATGTGGTGTACGAGGGTTTGATGACAGCTGGCATGATGAAAACTTTTGAAGTTAAAAATGACATAACTATATTGATGGGATATCCACCAGCTGTTAAAATAAGTGTAGATGGTGAAGAACTGCCAGCTGTAAGTAGTCCCTCTCCAGTTACTATAAACATACACACGTAGAAAGGGGAAAGATATGATAAAAGAGGCTATATTCCACAAAAGCGATATACCTTATGCATATCCTGTAAATAAAGACCAATTAAAAATAGTCTTGAGAACGGCAGTTTTCGATGTGGATAGGGTATACATTCTTTTTAAAGACAGGTATGACTGGCTGGGCAAATTTAAAATAAAGCCTATGACCTTAGTTCACACTAACGAGCTTTTTGACTATTATGAGACTACTCTTGAATTAAATAAGAGGTTTTTGTACTTTTTTTATTTAGTTTCAGAAACGGGAGAAAAACTTTATTACACAGAAGCTGGTTTTTTCAAAAAGAGGCCAGAGGATAGCTTCTGGGGTTTTTTCCACTATCCCTATATAAGGGAAAAGGATATATTTTCTCCTCCGGATTGGGCAAACAAGTGCATAGTGTATCAGATATTTCCAGACAGATTCAACAATGGAGACAGAACTAATGACCCCGAAAACGTAAAGCCATGGGGGGAAAAGCCGACTGCAGATTCTTTTTTTGGAGGGGATTTACAGGGAATAATCGACAAAATAGATTATTTAAAAGAGTTAGGGATAAATGCCATTTATTTAACTCCAATATTTTTGTCTCCTTCTACTCACAAATACGACACCACGGATTATTACACGATAGACCCTCATTTTGGTGACACGGAAAAAGCTAAAGAATTGGTGAGGAAGTGTCATGACAATGGCATAAAAGTTATATTCGATGCAGTGTTCAACCACTGTGGATACGACTTTTTTGCATTTCAGGATGTGGTTAAAAATGGGCCGAAGTCAAAGTACTGGGATTGGTTCAATGTGTACGAATGGCCCATTAAAACGCATCCCAAACCTACTTACGAGACTTTTGGCGAGAATGTGTGGAGAATGCCTAAGCTTATGACTAAAAACCCGGAAGTGCAAAAGTACCTACTAGAAGTGGCTGAATACTGGATTAAAGAAGTAGACATTGACGGCTGGCGATTGGACGTTGCCAACGAAATAGACCATCACTTCTGGAGAAAGTTTAGAGAGGTTGTAAAAAATGCCAAAAAAGATGCCATAATAGTAGGAGAAGTGTGGCATGATGCTTCTCCGTGGTTAAGAGGGGACCAGTTTGACTCTGTCATGAATTATCCTTTTAGAAATGCAGTTGTAGACTTTTTTGCGAAGAGGAAAATAAGTGCTGTAAAATTCAACACACTGATAACTGAGCAGCTTATGAGACACATGGATAGCGTTAATAGAGTCATGTTTAACCTCATAGGTAGTCACGACACTGAAAGGTTTTTGACTCTCGCAAATGGCATGGTGGCGCGGATGAAATTAGCTTTGGTTTTCCAGTTTACATTTGTGGGAGTGCCGTACATCTACTATGGAGACGAGGCTGGAATGGTGGGAGGATTTGACCCTGACTGCAGAAGGTGCATGATATGGGAGGAGGAAAAGCAGAACAAGGGACTTTTTGAGTTTTACAAAAAACTTATCCGCATAAGAAAGGAGCATGAAGAACTTAAGTATGGCAATTTCACCACTTTGTACGCTGTTGGAAGGGTGTTTGCTTTTAGAAGGGAATATAAAGGAAATTCAATTGTGGTGATTATAAACAACAGCAGCAAAGAGGAAGTGATATTTTTAGAAGAGGCGGGAGGAAAAGAGGATATATTAAAAATGGGAGAATTAAAAAGGAGTGGCAATTTGCTGTATCTTAAGCCTAACACTGCCTATATTTTGAAGTAGCAAATTAAAGGTTATGTGAATAATATGTACAGTAGAAAATAGAGGGGAATCTTAATTCCCTTCTATTTTTTAGAAAACAGGGGTGATGTTATGAAAAATACCTCCCGCTATGGAAGAGATTACTATTATTACAAAGATTATGAAAGACTTTACGCAAATTACGATGCAAGTAAGCTAGAAATTATTAAGAAATTGATAGAAGCTGGAGAGTATGAGAAGTTGAAGGCTTACAGGGGTTTTGATACGAGATACCGTGAAAAAGGAGAGAATAATGAAAATATTCTTTTTTAAAGGCTTCCTCCTTTTTAAGGAGGGTAGAGTGTTGACAAAATTACCACTTGAAAGATAAGGACTTTGTCAACAAACCATCCTCCTTTTTAAGGAGGGGTTTTTTTTTCAAAAATATGTAGTATAATAATGATAAGCCGGTGAGGTGGTCTCTATGTCTTTTTCTTCAGATACAAAAAACGAATTATCAAGAATTTATCCTGAGGATAGGGAAAGCAAAATTGCAGAGTTGGCTGTTATAATTAGAATGATAGGAAGTGTATCATTTTATGGAAATAATAAACTATCTCTTACTTTGAGCACAGAAAATGCTTCAGTGGCTCGCTTAACTTTTAAACT
Organism: Caldanaerobacter subterraneus; assembly: GCF_004345675.1. Lineage (GTDB taxonomy): Bacteria > Bacillota > Thermoanaerobacteria > Thermoanaerobacterales > Thermoanaerobacteraceae > Thermoanaerobacter > Thermoanaerobacter subterraneus. The sequence continues at coordinate 63,793 of NZ_SLWU01000014.1, forward strand.
TTTGAAAGACCTTTTTAAAGTAGCACCTGAGGTAATGGTAAGGAGAGGGAAATATTTAAAAAAGGCATTGACATATATTTTGTTTGTGAGTGACACCAAAGCTGTGAGAGATATTTTAGAAGAGACTAAGATATTGAATAGAGAAAGAGGACATGTAAAATTGAACTATGGAATAGATAGAAAAATTATAAGGACTGTGAAGATGAAAAAAGCTTATTTAAGAGGAGCTTTTTTGGGAGGTGGTTCAATTAGTGACCCTGAAAAAGCCTATCATTTGGAATTTGTGACTCACAACCTTGAACACGGGCAGGATTTGAGCAATTTGATTAATTCTTTTAATTTGAATTCCAAGGTTATTGCAAGAAAAAATAGTTATGTAGTATACTTAAAAGAAGGAGAACAGATTGTAGACCTTTTGAACATAATGGGGGCTCACAATGCTCTTCTCAATCTGGAAAACGTGAGGATTTACAAGGAAATGAGGAATAATGTGAACAGAATAGTCAATTGCGAGACTGCGAATTTGACAAAGACTATTAATGCTTCTCTAAGGCAGATAGAAAGTATAAATTACATTAAAAAAACTGTTGGACTTGATTATTTGCCCCCGAGTTTGAGAGAGGTAGCAGAGCTGAGGGTTAAATACCCTGACCTCAGCTTAAAAGAATTAGGCAAAATGTTGGTTCCTCCTGTGGGCAAGTCAGGGGTGAACCACAGGCTTAGGAAAATTGAAGAAATTTCAAACAAATTAAAAGAGAGGAGAGTTCAGTAATGAAAGAAGTTACTATTGAAATCAAAAATAAGACAGGGCTTCATGCAAGACCTGCGGCTTTATTTGTCCAAACAGCCAGTAAATTTTCTTCCCAGATTTGGGTAGAAAAAGATAATAAAAAGGTAAATGCTAAAAGCATTATGGGAATAATGTCTCTAGGGGTCTCCCAGGGCAATGTAGTGAAGTTGAGTGCTGAGGGAGACGATGAGGAGGAGGCTATAAAAGCTTTAGTTGACCTCATCGAATCAAAGTTCGGTGAAGAGTAAACAAAAAAGGTTTCTTTTCAGAAACCTTTTTTGTGTAAAAGGATGATGGGAATGACAAAAAATGAAATGGTCTTGGAGTACATAAAGAAGCTGCCAGAAGGTACTAAAATTTCAGTGAGAGGGCTGGCACAAACCTTAAAGATAAGCGAAGGGACTGCTTACAAAGCTATAAAAGATGCAGAAAAATTGATGCTAGTGAGTACAATTCCTCGTGTTGGAACTATAAGGAGGAAACAAAAAGAACCCCTGTTTGACAAGCTTACATATGAAGTTATAACCAATGTGGTAGAAGGGGTAGTATTGGGCGGTCATGGCGGAATGCAAATGGAACTTAAAAAGTTTTTGATTGGCGCCATGACTATTGACGAAATGGTAAAATACATAACGCCGGGAGACCTAGTAATAATAGGTAATAGGGAAGATGCGCAGGAGGCGGCATTGAAAGCTGGAGCGGCTGTGATGATAACAGGGGGATTTGATACTTTACCCCACATAAAAGAACTAGCCGACAGGCTTTCATTGCCGCTCATCTCTACTTCTTACGATACTTTTACTGTAGCTACTCTTATAAACAAGGCTATAAATGAAAGCATGACGAGAAAAAAGATTTTGTACGTGAGTGACGTGATGACTTACAATCCTGTGTATATGACCCCTCAGCAGACAGTAAGGGACTGGAAGAGACTGTATGCTGAGACAAAACACACTCGGTTCCCGGTGGTAGACTCTAAGGGAATGCTTGTAGGGATGGTGACTTCAAGAGATGTGGCTACTGCTTCTGACGATGATAGGATAGGCGATATAATGACTCCAAACCCTGTTTTTGTGACAGATACTACTACACTGTCTTATGCTGCCCATTTGATGATATGGTGGAATGTGGAGATACTTCCTGTGACAAGGGGCAAAGAACTTATAGGCCTTATAAGCAGAGAAGATGTGATTAAAGCTTTACATTACATGTCAAAACAGCCGCAGATAAGTGAGGCTATTCAGGATACCATCTTTAGGGACTTTGAGATGGAAAAAATAGAGAATGGAGTGAAGTTTAAAGGAAAAGTCCCTTCTACAATGATTAATCAGTTTGGAACTGTAAGCAGCAGTGCTTTGATGATGTTGATGTGTGAAACGGGTATTTTTGCTATTACACAGAACAAAAGGTATGATGCAGTGCTGGATAATTTTTCTGTGTATTTTATAAAGCCGATGAGGACAGAAGACGTTATTGAAGTTTTTGCTAGGGTTATAGAGATGAGCAATAATTTTAGCAAAGTGGAAATCGGTATAATACATGAAAAGGAAGAGATTGCAAAGGCATTGATGTCTGTAAGGCTTTCTAAGAGAATTAAAATGGTCTAGGTGAGAGCTATGTTTGTACATCTTCACGTGCATACGGAATATAGCTTGTTGGATGGGTCCTGCAGGATAAAGGATTTGATTGCAAAAACTAAAGAGTTGGGAATGAAAGCAATAGCTATTACGGACCACGGGGCAATGTATGGAGTAATAGATTTTTATAAGGAAGCTGTAGCCCAAGGGATAAAGCCTATCATAGGATGTGAGATATACGTAGCACCGAGGAGAATGCAGGATAGAGAATATGGAATTGACGATGAAAATTATCATTTGGTGTTACTGGCAAAGGATATGACAGGGTATAAAAATTTGATGAAAATAGTGACTGCTGCATCTTTAGAAGGATTTTACTATAAGCCCCGTGTGGACAAAGAATTTCTGAAAAATCACAGTGAAGGATTAATTGCTTTAAGCGCCTGCCTTGCCGGTGAGGTCCCTTCCTTGATCTTACGGGGAGATTATGAAAAGGCGAAAGAGGTAGCCCTCTTTTACGATTCCATTTTTGGAAGGGGCAATTTTTATTTAGAACTTCAAGACCATGGCATTTTAGAGCAGAAGAAAGTGAATAGAGAGCTTGTCAGAATGTCTAAAGAAACGGGAATACCGCTAGTTGCTACAAATGATGTCCACTATTTGGAAAAGAAAGATGCAAGAGCTCATGAGGTGTTATTGTGCATTCAAACAGGAAAAACAATTGAAGATGAGGACAGGATGCTTTTCCCTACAGATGAGTTTTACCTTAAATCTCCTGAAGAAATGGAAGAGCTTTTTGCATGCTGTAAAGAGGCTATTGAAAATACCGAAAAAATTGCCGAGATGTGCAATATTGAGTTTGAGTTTAATAAGACTAAGCTGCCTAAATACGACTTGCCAGAAGGAGTGGACTCATACGAGTATTTGAGAAATTTATGCTATGAAGGCCTTTATAAGAGGTATAAAAGCCCAAGCCAGGAAGTCATAGATAGGTTAGAGTACGAGCTTTCAGTGATAAAGCAGATGGGATATGTGGATTATTTTTTAATAGTGTGGGACTTTATAAAGTTTGCAAAAGACAATGGAATCATGACAGGGCCAGGAAGAGGTTCTGCTGCCGGAAGTTTGGTCGCATATACTCTAGGGATCACTAATGTAGATCCTATAAAGTACAATCTTCTGTTTGAGAGGTTTTTAAACCCTGAAAGGGTCAGCATGCCTGACATCGATTCGGATTTTTGCTATGAGAGAAGGCAAGAGGTTATAGACTACGTCGTCCGAAAGTATGGCAAAGACAATGTGGCTCAGATTATAACCTTTGGTACTATGGCAGCCAGAGCTGTGATAAGGGATGTAGGTAGAGCTCTTAACTACCCTTATGCAGAAGTGGACGAAATAGCCAAGATGATACCTTTTGAATTAGGCATGACTATTGACAGAGCTTTGGAGCTAAATCCTGAGCTTAAGGAGAGGTACGAAAAGGACGAAAGAGTAAAACAGCTAATAGATATATCAAAAGCCTTAGAAGGACTCCCCAGGCATGCTTCTACCCATGCTGCAGGGGTGGTCATATCAAAGGAGCCTCTTGTGAACTATGTGCCGCTGCAGAAAAATGATGATTCTGTAGTCACCCAGTTTCCAATGACCACCTTGGAAAAGCTTGGACTTTTAAAAATGGATTTTCTGGGGCTGAGGACTCTCACTGTCATAAGAGATACAATTGAAATGGTAAAGAAAAACAAAGGGATTATCATAGATTTGGATTCTTTAAACTACGATGATCCAAAAGTGTATGAACTTATTTCAAAAGGAGAGACAGAAGGAGTTTTCCAGCTTGAATCTCCTGGAATGAGGCAGTTTATGACAGAGCTTAAGCCTAAAAACCTAGAAGATATAATCGCAGGAATTTCCCTTTACAGGCCGGGTCCTATGGACCAGATACCGAAGTACCTTGCCAACAGAAATAATCCTGAAAAAATAGAGTACGAACACCCCATTTTAAAGCCTATATTAGAGGTGACGTACGGCTCTTTGGTGTATCAGGAACAGGTCATGCAGATTGTAAGGGATGTGGCGGGTTACTCTCTTGGTAGGGCAGACCTAGTAAGGCGTGCAATGGCGAAAAAGAAAATGGATGTGATGGAACAAGAAAGGAAGAACTTTATCTACGGAATAGTGGATGAGGAAGGAAATGTAGTGGTACCTGGCGCTTTGAGGAACGGCCTTGATGAGGAGACAGCAAATAGGCTTTTTGACCAGATGTTAGAGTTTGCCAACTATGCTTTTAACAAATCTCACGCTGCAGCTTACGCAGTCATAGCTTACCAGACAGCCTATTTGAAGAGATATTTTCCAGTGGAGTTTATGGCGGCTCTTTTGAATAGCTTTGTAGATAATTTGGACAAGATAGCTTTTTACGTGCAGGTATGTAAGAAAATGGGGATAAAAGTGCTGCCGCCTGACATCAATGAAAGCGACTCCTATTTCACTGTGGTAGGAGACAAGATAAGGTTTGGGCTGAGTGCTGTGAAGAATGTAGGAATTAATGTGACAGAAGAGATTGTAAGGGAAAGAGAGGCGAGGGGAAAATTTAAGTCTGTAATAGACTTTTTTGAGAGGATGCAGGACAGCCAGCTCAACAAAAAGGCGATAGAAAGCCTCATTAAGGCGGGAGCTTTTGCATCTTTGGGAGTAAAAAGGTCCCAGCTCCTTCAGTCTTACGATAAGCTTATAGAAAGCGTGAAAAAAGCAAAAAGCAGTGCGATCGAAGGACAGATTTCTCTCTTTGAAGTGTCAGAAGAACATAAGGAAATTGATTTTAGATTTCCTGATGTAGAAGAGTACCCCAAAAACAGGATTCTCTCAATGGAAAAAGAGACATTGGGGCTTTATATAAGCGGGCATCCATTAGAAGAATACCTTGAAGATATACCGAAGATTACAAATGTCACTACATTGGATTTTAAGATAAATCCAGAGGATGAAATGTTCACATCCAAATTGGAAGACAATCAAGAGGTTACTATAGCAGGAGTGATAGTGGCTAAAAAGGTGAAGTTTACGCGAAATAGCAATATAATGGCTTTTGTCACTCTTGAGGATATGTACGGCACTGTAGAAGTGATAGTGTTCCCTGCTGTGTATGAGAGATATTCTTCTCTGATAAAGGAAGACAATGCTGTTTTGATAAAAGGTAAAGTGAGCGTAAAAGAAGAGGAGGAGCCAAAGATTTTATGCGATGACATAAAGCTTTTGTCGCAGGTCGTTGTAAAGAAGTTGTATATAAACATGGAAGATTCTTCAAAGATAGAAGAGGTAAAAGAGGTGCTTAAGAAATGCCCGGGCAATATGCCTGTAGTGTTGAAGGTAAACAGCAAACTTCTTGCTGCAAAGAGAGATTTATGGGTTAATGGCAGCAAAGAACTCATAAAGAAGTTAGAGGACATAGTAGGGAAGGAAAATGTGAAAGTGGTCTGATTTTTCAAGTTGATAAGTGAAAGAAAATAGATTAAAATATTATCTAGAAACTCTAAGGAGGAAGCTCTATGTGGACGGTAGTATACATGGCACAAGATATGGAGACGGCAGAAAAAGTTAAAGAAGTGTTAACTAAAGAAGGTTTTTTGGTGAAATTGCGTCCACTGAATAAAAAGTTAGATAAAAAAGGTTCATACTGTGAGGTTTTGGTTCCCAAAGCAGAAGCTCAGGATGCTCAAAGCATCATTATTGAATACGGCTTATAATTTTTTTTGCCCGCAAGGGCTTCCTTGACAAAATAGGGACATATGATGTCCAAGTGGGATAAAAAAGGAGGGACATTATGAAGACGATTGGAATACTTACAAGCGGTGGAGATGCTCCTGGCATGAATGTAGCTATAAGGGCTGTGGTGAGGACAGGAATTTACTACGGCCTTAAGGTAAAGGGTATTATGAGAGGATTTGCAGGTCTTGTAGAAGATGAAGTGATAGATTTGGGGCTTTCTTCAGTAGGAGATATTATACAAAAAGGTGGGACAATCTTAAGGACTGCTCGTTGCGAGGAGTTCAAGCAAAAAGAGGTGAGAAAAAAGGCATACGAGACTTTGCAGAAACATGGAATTGAAGGATTGGTTGTAATCGGAGGAGATGGTTCCTTCAGAGGTGCTCAGCTTCTTAGCGAAGAGTGGAATGTCAATACGATTTGTATACCTGGCACTATTGACAATGACATCCCTTGTACAGATTATACTATTGGATTTGATACAGCCTGCAACACTGTGATTGATGCTATAAATAAAATAAGAGATACAGCAACTTCCCATGAGAGAGCGAATATAATAGAGGTCATGGGTAGAAATTCAGGGTACATCGCCCTTTACGCTGGTGTGGCTGGTGGAGCGGAGATGATAATTTTGCCTGAAGTGGAATGGAGTATAGATGAATTATGTGATAAAATAACTTATGGAATAAAGAGAGGAAAACTTCACCACATAATCGTATTGGCAGAGGGAGTAATGAGCGCCCCAGAACTGGCAAAAATGATAAAAGAAAGGCTTCCCAAGTTAGACTTAAGGTACACCATATTAGGACATATTCAAAGAGGGGGAGCTCCCACTGTGATGGACAGAGTTTTGGCAAGTCAGATGGGAGCAAGGGCAGTGGAGCTTCTTTTGGAGAACAAGACGAAGAGAGTAATAAGCATAAGAAACAATCAAATTGTTGACGATGATATAGATGAAGCGCTTTCAATGAAGAAAGAGTTTAACAGAAAGCTTTACGAACTCAGCAAAATCCTCTCTATATAAAATTTTTTAAGGAGTGAAGTTATGAGGAGAACAAAAATAGTCTGTACAATTGGACCTGCTAGTGAGGACTACAATATACTGAGAAAGTTAATAGAAAAAGGAATGAATGTAGCAAGGCTTAATTTTTCCCATGGAGATTTTGAAGAGCACGGAGCGAGGATTGACAACATAAAAAAGATAAGGGAAGAATTAGGTCTTCCTGTAGCTATTTTGCTGGACACAAAAGGACCCGAGATTAGAACGGGAAAGTTTAAAAACGGCGGAGTAGAGTTAAAGGAAGGCCAGACTTTTACATTAACTACAAGGGATGTAATAGGAGATGAAACGGTAGTCAGTGTTTCCTACAAAGGTTTGCCTCAAGATGTTTCAAGAGGTACCCAAATTTTGATTGATGACGGATTGATCTCACTAAGGGTTGTGGATGTCAAAGGGGAAGACATAATCTGTGTAGTTGAGAATTCTGGATTTCTTGGAGACCACAAAGGAGTAAATGTTCCTGGAGTGAAATTGAATCTCCCGGCTTTGACACAAAAAGACATAGAAGATATAGAGTTTGGCATAAAGAAAGGTATTGACATGATAGCTGCTTCTTTTGTCAGGAAAGCAGCAGATGTGCTTGCTATAAGGAGGCTTCTTGAGGACAATAAAGCAGACCACATTCAGATAATTGCTAAAATAGAAAACCGCGAAGGAGTAGAAAATATAGACGAAATAATAAGGGTATCTGACGGGATAATGGTGGCCAGAGGAGATTTGGGCGTTGAGATACCTCTGGAGGAAATACCGATAGTGCAGAAGATAATAATAAAGAAGTGCAATGAAGCTGGAAAGCCAGTTATTACTGCAACCCAAATGCTGGATTCCATGATGAGAAATCCGCGTCCTACTCGTGCTGAAGTTACGGATGTTGCTAATGCTATTTTGGATGGAACGGATGCCATAATGCTGTCAGGTGAGACGGCCCAGGGCAAATATCCTGTCGAAGCTTTTGAGACAATGGCCAGGATTGCGGAAAAGACAGAGGTTTACGTCCAGTACAGAGATATAGTAGGTGTAGGTACAGAGAGAAATGTTTCCATTACTAATGCGATAAGCCATGCTACCTGCACGACTGCGAGAGATATAGGCGCTTCAGCTATCATAACCTGTACAAAATCAGGTTATACGGCTAGGATGGTTTCAAGGTATAGGCCTTCCTCTCCTATCATAGCTACTACTCCTAGCGAGCAGGTGGCAAGAAAGCTTTCCATCGTGTGGGGAGTATATCCTTTAGTGACAAAAGAAGTGTCAACCACAGACGAAATGATAGATGTTGCAATAGAAAGTGCGTTAAAAGCTGGGCTTATAAGGAATGGAGATATTGTGGTGATTTCTGCGGGAATACCTGTTGCCATGACTGGCACCACAAACATGCTCAAAGTTCACATAGTTGGAGATGTGATTTTAAGAGGTATTGGTATAGGTTCAAAATCTACTACTGGCACTGTGTGCATAATTCATGACATTGGCAAGGACAGAGACAAGTTTAGAGAAGGAGATATAATTGTTACAACCAAGACAGAGAGAGATTTTATGCCTCTTATTGAAAAAGCTTCTGCCATAATAACAGAAGAAGGCGGGCTCACCTCCCACGCTGCTATTGTTGGGCTTAACTTGGGGATCCCTGTGATTGTAGGGTGTGAAGGAGCTACTTCAAAACTTCAGGATGGGATGACAGTCACTGTTGACACCACGAGAGGACTGGTGTATAAAGGAATTGTAAACATAAAATGATTGGCTCTTTCTACTTTTTAAGACAAACGGTAAAATGTCAAGGGGGTAATTAAAAAATTTTTGAGGCATTTAAAGGGCAAAAAGACAAAAAAATACCCTTCTTCCAACATGCCA
>NZ_SLWU01000015.1:0-57144 GCF_004345675.1 Caldanaerobacter subterraneus
AGCATGAGAAAGTAATGTAGTGACAAATTTCACGCCCATTTTTTGTCAATACCTGTATTCCCAAGCCTTTTGGGTTTCAAACTGACAAAGTCAAGTACAGGCAATTTGGAAAGAGGGGAATAATCCCCTTTTTTATTTTGAAGATTTTTCTATGGGCTTTTATCACACAAACACTTGTAAAATATTATGAATTGTATTAAAGTATATAGTGTGGCAGTATCTGATTTTTAGATGATTTTTTGGTTGAAAGGAAGATGTGTATGGAAAAGTTTGTTATAAGAGGAGGGAAGCCTCTTCGTGGCACTGTCCAGATAAGCGGTGCTAAAAATTCTGCTGTTGCGGTTTTACCTGCGGCTCTACTGGCAGATAGTCCAAGTGTCATAGACAATCTGCCTGATATAAAGGACATAGAAACTTTGGCAGAAATAATAAAAAGATTAGGGGGCAAGGTAGAAAAAGGCAAACACGAAATAAAAATAGACCCCACAGGGCTTAATTCTTTCCATCCTCCCAGGGAATTGGCGAGCAGAATGAGGGCCTCATATTATCTCATAGGTGCGCTTTTGAGTAAATTTAACGAAGCGATAATACCGATGCCGGGAGGGTGTAACATAGGAGTAAGGCCAATTGACCAGCACATCAAAGGTTTTGAGGCATTAGGGGCTGAGACTACTATAGAGCACGGTTTTATAAGGATTAAGGCAGAGAAATTAAGAGGAGCTCACATATATTTTGACGTTGTAAGTGTGGGGGCAACAATAAATTTGATGCTGGCAGCTGTCAAAGCAGAAGGGGTTACTATTTTAGAAAACTGTGCGAAAGAGCCTCATGTAGTTGATGTAGCAAACTTTTTAAATGCAATGGGAGCAAATATAAAAGGTGCTGGGACTGACACTATAAAGATTACAGGAGTGGACAAACTAGAGGGCTGCCATTACACAATCATCCCTGACCAGATTGAGGCTGGAACCTATATGGTGGCAGCGGCGGCAACGGGAGGAGACGTATATGTAAAAGGCGTAATTCCGACCCACTTAGAGTCGATAATTGCAAAGCTTGTGGAAATGGGAGTAATTGTGGAAGAGTATGACGATGTCATAAGAGTTAGAAGAGAAGGGCCTTTAAAAAGGGTTGATATAAAGACTTTGCCGTATCCAGGCTTCCCGACGGACATGCAGCAGCCTTTTGCGGTGCTTTTAGCCTTAGCTGATGGGATAAGTGTCATTACAGAAAATATATATGAGAACAGGTTTAGATATTTAGAAGAATTAAAGAAAATGGGAATGAAAGTGAGAGTGGAGGGAAGAAGCGCTATCATAGAAGGAGTGGGCAAACTGACAGGTGCTCCAGTTTACGCGACAGATCTAAGAGGTGGAGCTGCAATGGTGATAGCAGGACTTGCAGCAGAGGGCATTACAGAAGTTTTGGACATTTACCACATTGACAGGGGATACGAAGCAATGGAAGTAAAGCTTCAGGCTTTAGGAGCTGACATAATAAGAATAAGAGAATGAGAGTAAAAATTCGTGTATAATGAACTGCATAACATCTAATCCTATTAATGGGGTGATGTTATGCAGTATAATTTTAATAAGTTAGTTGCTACTGCAATAATTTCGTCTTTTATCACTTCTTTAATTTTTATATACATTGCACCTAATTTTTTATGGGGAAAAATTATTCCTATACCATATCCCCCTGAGTCAAATTTGAAAAAAGAAATAATCATTCCAAAAAGAGAGCCTCCTACTGTAGCAGAAGCGGTGGCAAAAAAAGCGACACCGGCTGTAGTTGGCATAACAACGCTGGAATTTGAGAGAAAGTATTATTTTTTAGAAAGGGCTGTTGAAGGAGTCGGTTCGGGATTTATAGTGCACCCCGACGGTTACATAATAACAAATAATCATGTGGTTAACGAAAATTCCAGAAATATAAAGGTTTATTTGAGCAATGGAAATATATTGCCGGGGAAAGTAATGTGGACTGACCCGGTTTTAGACCTCACTATACTTAAGGTAGATGCGAAGAATCTGCCAGTGATTGAGCTGGGGGACTCTGATAGGCTTTCTGTAGGTCAAACGGCTATCGCTATAGGAAATCCTTTGGGGTTAAGATTTCAGAGAACGGTGACTTTAGGAATAATAAGTGCACTCAACAGAAGCCTTCCCATAACTGAAGACAGTAAGCCCAAAATCATGGAAGACCTCATACAGACAGACGCTTCTATAAATCCGGGTAATAGCGGCGGACCTCTGATGGACTCTCAAGGGTACGCCATTGGGATAAATACTGCTAAAGTCACTACTGCAGAGGGTTTAGGCTTTGCAATTCCTATAAACATTGTAAAGCCTATTCTTAAAAAGGTCATTGAAACAGGGACTTTCAAACCGCCTTACTTAGGAATAGTGGCGTATGACAGAGAGATTGCGAGTTACATAACTGCAGATGTGTATATTTACGAAGGGATATACGTGGCGGATATAGACCCTACAGGGCCCGCCTATAAAGCTGGAATAAGGAAAGGTTATATCATACTGGAGGTAGATGGGAAACCAGTAAATACGATGACAGGTCTAAAGTGCATCATATACGAAAAAAAGCCGGGAGAAAGCATAAAAGTTAAGTATAAGACGTTGACTGGGAAGGAAGGTTATGTTACTATTGTCCTTGGAAAGTAAAAAGCTTCTTGTAATCTTAAGGTCAAAGTTGGCGCTACCATGTTTTTTGGAACAGGAGAGAGTTTGATGTATGTAGTGTGTGAAAAGCATTTGGAGGACGCTATTGAGGAGTTTGTGGAAGTGTACGAGCAGCCTCCTGACATCTACAAACTAGATGAGGTTTCTTTTACCGATTGGCTTGCTCCCCACAAATGTGATTTTTGCGATGAACCTCCTAAATATCTGGTGGTCTAAAGTGGGGCAAGAGGATGAAAATACAAATAATAGCTGTTGGAACTATTAAAGAAAATTATATAAAAGAGGGGATAAAATTTTATCTGGACAAGCTGAAGAAAATATATGATATTGAAATTGTTGAAGTAAAAGAAGAAGAGGACCCTGGTACTCCAGCAAGTAGAGAAAAGGTGCTAAAGACAGAAGGAGAAAGGATTTTATACAAAATTGACAGGGAAAGCTTTGTGATAGCTCTTGCCATAGAAGGGAAAGAAGTTTCAACCGAAGAATTTGCAAGCCTTATAAAGAAGGCTTTTGGTATGGGATACAAAAAAGTAGTCTTTGTAATAGGCGGTTCACTGGGCATATGGGGAAAAGTCAAAGAAAGGGCTGATGTAAACATCTCTTTTTCTAAGATGACTTTTCCTCATCAGCTCACAAGGCTTTTGCTTTTAGAGCAAATTTATTATGCTCTTTTGTAGTTTATTTGTGGTATGGTTCATTCCTCAATATTTTATAAGCGCGGTAGAGCTGTTCTGCGAGGAGCGTAGCAGTTAATCCCTTTGACATTTTCATTTGCGAAATTGTAAGTATTTCATCAAAAATCTCGATTCCTTCTCCTATTAAAAAAGTTATATCTGTTATGGATTTCATTTCTAGGTCCTTTATCTTTAAAGCAAATTTTTCAGAAGAGATGGTTTTCCCTTGAGGTGTAATCAATATTTTATAAGATTTTTCCAAATCTTTTACAGGAAGTTTTTTTGAATTTTTACAGATTGAAAGAGAAATGCTGCAAAACCTCTGCAATCTCTTAAAATATTCCTCTATGGCTTCTTGGAAAAAGGGTTCTATTTTTTTGGCTATGATAAAAAACTTGTAGTTCATTTTTTCACCTGCTTTTTCATTATATCCTTATTATATCAAAAAAACATTTGAAAATATTTTTTCACTTTGATACAATAATACAAAAACCAACTGATGGGGGTATAAACGTGTCGGTGCTAGAGGTTTTAAAAGAAAGAGGATATATCGCTCAAATGACCCATGAAGAAGAGATAGAGAAGCTTTTAGAAAAAGAAAAGATAACTTTTTACATAGGTTTTGACCCCACTGCTGACAGCTTACACGTAGGGCATTTGATTCAGATAATGACAATGGCTCACATGCAGAGAGCCGGCCACAGGCCAATTGTGCTTTTGGGAGGCGGGACTGCCCTTATAGGAGACCCGAGCGGTAGAACTGACATGAGAAAAATGCTCACTAAAGAGGAAATAGATAGAAATGCTGAAGCCTTCAAAAAGCAGATGGAGAGATTCATCGATTTTTCTGAGGGCAAAGCTATAATGGAAAACAATGCTAAATGGCTCCTTGGCTTGAATTACATAGAATTTTTGAGAGATATAGGTGTTCACTTTACTGTAAATCGCATGCTTGAGGCGGAAGCTTTTAAGACTCGCATGGAAAGAGGCCTTACTTTCCTTGAGTTTAATTACATGCTAATGCAGGCTTATGACTTTTTAGAGCTTTACAGGCGCTACGGCTGTGTAATGCAGATGGGAGGAAATGACCAGTGGTCTAATATAATCGCTGGAGTAGAGCTTATACGCAAAAAAGAAGGCAAGCAGGCCTATGGAATGACTTTTGTGCTCCTTACAACAAGCGAAGGAAAGAAGATGGGCAAAACTGAAAAAGGCGCTATATGGCTGGATCCTAAAAAGACTTCTCCTTATGAATTTTATCAGTACTGGAGAAATATAGGAGATAATGATGTGGAAAAGGCTTTGGCCCTTTTGACTTTCCTTCCTATGGACGAAGTGAGAAGGCTTGGGAGACTAAGGGATAAGGAGATAAACGAAGCTAAAAAGGTGCTGGCTTTTGAGGTTACAAAGCTTGTACACGGTGAAGAAGAAGCCCTAAAGGCTCAGAAGGCGGCCGAAGCTCTGTTTGAAGGCGGCGGTGAAATAGAACACGTGCCCAGCATTGAAGTCTCTCAGGACATAATCGGAAGGAAAATAGTTGATGTGCTTTTTGAAGCTAAAGTCATACCTTCAAAGAGCGAGGGAAGAAGGCTTATTCAGCAGGGAGGCCTTTACATCAACGACAAGAGGGTAGAAAACGTGGATGAATGCATAAAAGAAGAGATGATAAAAGAAAATGCCATTCTTGTGAGAAAAGGGAAAAAGGAATATCACAGGTTATTGGTAAAGGAATGAATGCAATATGATTTTCCTTTTTACTGCTCTTTATGCTGAAGCTTACCCTTTTATAAACTATTTTAAACTAAAAAGAGACCTTCAAAACAATTATTTTCAAGTTTTTTCAAATGACGAGGCCCTGCTAACTGTGACAGGAGTTGGCAAGATAAATAGTGCTATAGCAGTAGCCTACACTTTAGGAAGATATGGGATTTACAGGGATAGCTTTGCATTAAATTTTGGAATTGCCGGATCGAAGTTTCCACAAATGAAAGGGCATCTTTATTTAATCAACAAAGTGATAGACAGTGAAACTAAAAAGGTTTTTGTACCTGATGTTTTAGTTGACCATTCCTTTGAGGAAAGCGACCTTGAGACTTTTAACCATCCTGTAAAGGATGCTTATAGAATGGAAGCAAATTTGTGTGATATGGAAGGAAGCGGTTTTTACCAAGCCGCTTCAAAGTTTTTTGATGCCCATCAGATTTACCTTTTGAAGCTGGTGTCTGATTCCTTGGATTTTGAAGGGATTTCTCGAGACTTTGTGATTCAGCTTGTTGAAGAGAAATTAAAAGAAATAGATGAATTCATCAAAATGATAAAAGAAAGTTTTAAAACCGAGGAAGTTTTTTCAGAAGAAGAAAAGAATATTATTAAGACTTTGTCAGACAAGTTGAAGTTGACAGCAAGTCAGAGGCAGATTTTATACAAAGCTTGCCTTCACTATAAAGTGCGGGAAAATAAAGGCGTTGATTTTTTAAAAGGTTTTTTTGGGATGGAGGTTACAAACAAAAAAGAGAGGGAGAAGGCCTTTGAAGAAGTTCTCTCACATTTACGTTGAAGAGGATGTAAAAAACCATCCTTTGACGATAAAAATATTGAGTAAGTTTCCTAAGAGCAAAATTGTATATATTAACAGATACAGTGAAGTTTTTAACAGGCCCAATCAAAATTATTTGGTTCAGAAAAAGGGGCAGAACCTGATAATTGCTAAGAAAAGGCATGATTTTCTGTATAAAGGGTCAGAACTTTGTGAAGATTTTGGAAATATACATTTTTTCCATACATCGAATATATACAATTGCGTCTATGAGTGTGAATACTGCTATCTGCAAGGGTTGTACCCTTCTGCTCACTTGGTGATATTTGTAAATATGGAAGATTATTTCAGAGAAATAGACAAGCTCATAGAAAGAAAAAAGATATATTTGAGCATTTCCTATGAGACGGATTTGCTGGCATTAGAATATTTAACGGGTTTTACCAGAGAGTGGATTGAATACGCTTCTTCTAGGGACCTCCTTTTGGAGATTAAGACGAAGAGCGCTAACTTTCCTGCTTTGGAAGATTTGGAGATTCCACCAAATGTCATTTTTGCTTGGACTTTGTTGCCGCAACCTGTAATTGATAGATATGAGAAATTTACTCCTTCTCTTGAGATGAGATTAAAAAGCATCAAAAAAGCCATTTCAAGAGGGCTTAGAATCAGAATATCTATTGAGCCTGTAATGTACTTGGAAAACTTTGAAGAAGTGTACAGCCAATTTGTTAAAGAAGTTTTCTCCTGCATTCCTGAAAAGAGCGTAAGAGATGTGAATATTGGCGCTTTTAGGCTGCCAAAAGAACAGGCAAAAAGGATAGAAAAGTTAAACGAGGCCTCCCTTATATTTTGCTATGACACTGTTGTGAAAGATGAGGTTTTTACGTACAGGAACGCTTCAGATTATGAGAATTTTGTTGCAGAAGAAGTAAAGAAATATGTCCCTTCAGAGAAAGTGTATGTATTCAATAAAAAAGAAAAAAGCTCCCTTTTTTGAGGTTTTCCTTTACATCAATAAACCAAGTGCCTCCTTCGCTTTTTTCCATCTTTATTTCCTGCTTTTTATTATCTTTTAAGAGGCACAAATACACTTTCTCTGCGGAGGGGGCCCAGAGACGGAATTTTGAAGAAGAAAAGGTTCTTGTATGGGCAATTGGGGAAGATTGTTAAAAAATATCTTGATTTCTGCCCTTCTTTTACTTATAATATAAATCGGACCCAATACTTATGGGGGGTAGGAGTAAGAGAGGTGATTCGATGCTGGAATATGTAAAAAGTTTGGAGCATTTCGAGGAAATAAGAAGTAAAGAAGATGACATTTTTATGCTTATGTTTTACTCAAATTCTTCTCAGAAAAGTTTGGAAGCTTTAGAAGTGATGAAGAAGTTTAGTGAGGACAATCCCAAAGTACCAGTGTACGTTGTCAATGCTTCAGAAGTAAAGGACATTCACCCGCAGTTTGGTATAAAAGTGGTGCCTTCTGTGATTTTGTTTAAAGAAAAAGAGCCGTGGCAGTTTGTGTTTGGACTTCAGAGCAAGGAATATTACGAAAAATTATTGGTAGTATCTCCAACAAAGTCATCAGATGGGAAAGAGCGAAAGCCCCTTAGAGTGACGGTTTATGTAAGTCCTTCTTGCCCGTGGTGCAATGCCACAAAGGCTTACTTGAGGCAGCACAATATACCTTTCAGAGAAATAGACGTGACCAAAAATCCGGCTGCAGCCGCTGAACTGGTAAGGCGAACAGGTCAGAGAGGTGTGCCCCAGACGGATATCAACGGTACCATAGTGGTAGGTTTTGACAAAGCAAAATTAAATCAATTGTTGGGAATTACAGAGCAATAAATTTTGGTATAATAAATATGGCGTTTCAAAAAATATATAGAAAGGGGAAGGTGTATGACAAAGATACAGCCGGTAAACGGGCATGCTCTCATCAAACTTGAAAAAGAGCCGGAGAAAAAAGTGGGCGGAGTTATAATACCCAAGTCTGCAGAAGAAAAATTGAATCAAGGGGTAATTGAAGCTATTGCAGCCGGCGCAACTGAAGAGCTGGCAGTGGGAGACAGAGTGATTTACAAGGAATTTTCTGGGACAAAGATAAAGCATGAGGGAGAGGAATATCTCATAATTCCTGTGGACGATATATTGGCAAAGTTTGTAGAGGTGGATGAGATATAAGAAGTCGGGGAAATTCGTTCCCGGCTTCTTATATTTTTACGTACAGTTTTTGACATATGTTTATTAAAAGAAAATAATTATCAACTTTATCCCTTCTTTTATTGATTTAAGAATTTTTGTGGTGTATAATAATATTGTTCAAGTATTCCTATAAAAATAGTCGGAATTAAAAAGGAGTTGTAAGAGATGAGAGAGGCTTTGCTTGAAATAAAGGATTTACATGTAGAAGTAGAGGATAAGCACATTTTAAAAGGGCTTAATTTGACCATAAAAAAGGGAGAGATACATGCAATCATGGGGCCTAATGGCAGTGGCAAGAGCACATTGTGCCATGCCATAATGGGCAACCCTAAATATAGAATCACTGGCGGAGAAATTTTGTTTGAAGGAGAAAATATTACAAATTTAAAAGTAAATGAAAGGGCAAAGAAAGGTATATTTTTATCTTTTCAGTCGCCAGAAGAGATTCCCGGTATTACGGTTGATAACTTTATAAGGACTTCTTCAACTATTGTCACAGGACAGAACATGACAATGCTTCAGTTTGCGAAGGAAATGCAAAAAATGCTGGAACTTTTGGATATGAGTGCTGAATACAGGACGAGATATCTCAATGTAGGATTTTCTGGCGGGGAAAAGAAAAAGACAGAAGTGCTTCAGATGGCTTTTTTAAAGCCAAAGCTTGTGATGCTGGATGAAATAGATTCAGGGCTTGATATAGATGCGCTGAAAGTTGTTGCTGAAACTATAAAAAAATTAAAAACCGAGGATATGGCGATTCTGGTAGTCACTCACTATAACAGAATATTAAATTATTTAGAACCTGATGTTATATCTGTCTTGATGGATGGAAAGATTGTCAAAGAGGGAGATAAAGAGCTTGCTAGAGTATTAGAAGAAAAGGGCTATGACTTTGTGAGAAATGGCGCATAGCCCTTGAGGAGGTATAAACATGAGAAAGGAAGAGATTAGGGAGATAGATTTTAGCATATACAATATAAAGGACGAGGTTGAATACGAGTTTCAGACAGGTAAAGGGCTTTCCAAAGAAGTAGTGCTGGAGATATCTGAACAAAAGGGCGAACCTTCATGGATGAGAGAATTTAGGCTTAAAGCCTTAGAAATATATGAAAAAATGCCAATGCCTACATGGGGTGTAGATTTGAGTCAATTGGATATAAATTCTATTGTAGCTTATATAAGGCCAAGTGCAAGGAAAAAGACCTCATGGGAGGAAGTACCGGAAGAGATAAGGCGAACTTTTGAAAGATTGGGTATTCCTGAGGCAGAAAAAAAAGCTCTGGCTGGAGTAGGGGCCCAATACGATTCTGAAGTGATATACCACAACATGAAGGAAAGCCTTGCAAGACAGGGCGTAATCTTTGAAGATATGGACACAGCCTTAAAAAAATACCCTGACATCATAAGGGAATATTTTATGACAAAAAATGTACTTCCGACAGACCACAAATTTGCCGCTCTTCATGCGGCAGTGTGGAGCGGCGGAACATTTGTGTATGTGCCTGAAGGTGTAAAAGTGGAAGTTCCTTTGCAGGCGTATTTCAGGATGAATGCACCTGGTAGCGGCCAGTTTGAACACACCCTAATAATTGCCGACAGAGGAAGCGAAGTTCACTTCATAGAAGGTTGTTCAGCACCTCTTTACTCTGTCTCTAATTTGCATGCCGGATGTGTAGAGCTTTTTATAAAAGAAGGTGCTAGGATTATATACTCCACCATAGAAAACTGGAGTAAAAACACTTATAATTTAAACACAAAAAGAGCAATAGTAGAAAAAGACGGAATGGTAGAGTGGATTTCCGGTTCTTTTGGCAGTAAAAAGACAATGTTATATCCTGCTTCTGTCCTTGTGGGGAAAGGAGCAAAAGCGGAGTATACCAGTATCACTTTTGCAGCAAAAGGCCAGCATTTGGATACAGGGGCAAAAATGATACATTTAGCTCCTTATACTTCCTCAAAAATTTTGGCCAAGAGCATTTCAAAGGATGGAGGAATATCAACCTATAGGGGACTTTTAAAGGTAGGACCTGAGGCAGAAGGGGTAAAAGCTGCTGTCACCTGTGAAGGATTGATGCTGGACGACATTTCTAAATCTGATACTATACCGGTCATTGATATAGAAAATGACAATGTAGACATCGGCCACGAGGCAAAAGTTGGGAGAATAAGCGAAGAGCAGATATACTATCTCATGTCAAGGGGCCTTAATGAGGAAGACGCAAGGGCTATGATTGTGAGAGGTTTTGTAGAGCCCATCGCTAAAGCTCTGCCTTTAGAGTACGCAGTGGAAATGAACAGGTTGATAAAACTTGAGCTGGAAGGTGCAATTGGATAGGAGTGAAGCAAATGTTAAAAAGAATACCATGGGAGGAAATACAAAAACCAGCATACAAAGAGTACAATGCTGTTGAGATAAAAGATGTAGAACAGGAAGGAATATCTGTAGAGAGAATAGATGCGAATATTTTAAAAAATTTTACGACGGATAAAGCTTATGGGATAGATCCAAAGCTTACAGAAGAGGTGGAAAAGCATTATAATGCTGGATTTTACATTAAAATTTCCTCTGGCAAAGAAATTAAAAAGCCAGTGGTCTTTGATTACATTGCAAATTTACAAAATGACCTTTTGCTTGATTACAATGTAATTGAAGTTGAGCCATACTCTAAAGTTACGGTTGTCTTTGATTACAATTCAGGGGAGAAAGGTTTTAAAAATGGCATAACCAGGTTGATTGCAAAAGAGGGTTCAACTGTAAATATTGTAAAGATACAGAGATTGGGAGATGACTTTAGCGATTTTGATAACTGCTTGGTAGAGGTTGGGGAAAAAGCTACAGTCAACTGGTCAAATGTGGTCATAGGAGCTCATATTAGCGCTTTTGACGTATCAGTTTACCTCAGTGAAGAAGGCGGAAGTTTCACGGCAAAGTCTGTTTTTTTGGGTGTGGACAGTCAGAAGTACGACATGTCTTATAAAGTGTATCACTATGCTCCTAAGACTACTAGCAGTGTGGATTTAAAAGGTGCTTTAAAGGGGAGTGCAAAAGCTACTTTTATAGGAAATATTGATATTAAAAAAGGCGCTAAGAAAGCAAAAGCTGAAGAAAATGAGACAGTGCTCTTGCTTGACAAAACTGTCAGGTCAATTGCTATTCCTGCTCTTTACTGTGCAGAAGAGGATGTACAGGCAAATCACTCTGCCAGTGCAGGTCAGCTGGATGAAAACAAGCTCTATTATGTGATGAGCAGAGGTTTTAGCCTTGAAGAAGCAAGACTTTTGATGGTACAGGCAGTGTTAAATCCTGTCATAGATTTGATTCCGTATGACCCCATAAGAGAGATAATATTAAGGGGTCATATAGGGAGGAGGATTATAAAATAATGATGGATGTGAAGAAAATAAGAGAAGATTTTCCGATATTTAATGTAAAGCCTCATGGAAAGAGGCTTGTATACCTTGATAATGCTGCTACCACCCAGAAGCCTGAGTCGGTTATAAAAGCCATGGAAGAATATTATGAGAAACTAAATGCAAATGTGTACAGAAGCCCTCATTATTTAAGCGTTCTATCTACAGAGGCTTATGAAAAGGCGAGAGACAAAGTGAAAAAGTTTGTAAATGCAAAGAGTGAGGAGTCCATTATTTTTACAAGAAATACTACAGAATCAATAAATTTTATCGCCTACACATGGGGAATGAAGCACATAAAAGAGGGGGACGAGATAGTTCTGACAATAGCGGAACATCACAGCAACATTCTTCCATGGCAGATGGTAGCAGAAGCAAAAGGAGCAAAATTAAAATATGTGTATCTTGATGAAAATTTCAGACTTTCAATGAAAGATTTTGAAGAAAAAATGTCTGATAGAGTAAAATTGGTGGCTGTACAGCACATGTCAAATGTCTTAGGGATAATAAATCCTGTGGAAGAAATTACACAAATTGCTCATAAGTATGGGGCAAAAGTGCTGGTGGATGGGGCTCAGAGCGTACCTCATATGAAAGTGGACCTTAAGAAAATAAATTGCGACTTTTTTGCTTTTTCTGGCCACAAGATGTTGGGCCCTATGGGAATTGGAGTTTTGTATATAAAAGAAGACTTATTAGATGAAGTGCCTCCTTTTTTGAGGGGAGGAGAAATGATAGACGAAGTTTATGAAGAATATTCCACCTTTGCACCTCCTCCTTTAAAATTTGAAGCAGGGACTCCCAATGTAGAGGGAGCTTATGTGCTAATTTCTGCGATAGATTATCTTGAAAGGATTGGACTTGAGAATATATATGAACATGAAGCTAAACTTTTGGAGTATGGACTTGAAAAAATTAATACCCTCGAATATGTAAAAACTTATGGGCCTATGGATTCAAAAGACAGAGGAGGGATAATTTCTTTCAATGTGGAAGGAGTTCACCCACACGATGTTGCGACAATACTGGATGAAGAAGGAATTGCAGTAAGAAGCGGTCACCACTGCTGTCAGCCTCTGATGAGATATTTAGGGGTTCCTGCTACCGTGAGAGCCAGCTTTTACCTTTACAATGACTTTGATGACATAGATGCCCTTGTGGAAGCACTTAAAAAAGTCAGGAAGTGGTTTAAATGAGCGATTTAAATCAACTTTATTCAGAGATAATAATGGAACATTATGAAAATTCTCCTCACAGAAGAGAGTTGAAGGAAGCAACCCTCAAGGAAAGGGGACACAATCCCCTTTGTGGAGATGATATTACAATATACCTTAAAATAAATGGGGATGTAATAGAAGATGCCTCTTTTACAGGTCACGGCTGTGCCATAAGTCAGGCTTCTACTTCCATGATGATTGACCTCATAAAAGGGAAGGATAAAAAGGAGGCTTTAAGGCTTGTACAGAAATTTATAGACATGATACACAAAAAAGACGTGGATTTAGAAGAATTGGGAGATGCTCAAGTACTGCAGGGTGTTTCAGACTTTCCTGCCCGTGTAAAATGCGCTTTACTGGCATGGAAAACTCTTCAAGACACACTTAAGTAAACATTCAGACAGAGGGGACGGTTCCTTTTGTCCGGATTTTCAGACACAGGGAACCGTCCCTTTTGTCTGGTTTTATGTTTTTGCTGGAATAATCGAAGTTTTCAGTACTTCCCACATCTCGTCATTTATCAAACCCAGTCTCCAGAGCGCTATTCCATTTAAGCCGTATCTTTTCGCAAGACCTACCTTTATTGCAAAACTTTCAGGAGTTTCGCTGGGTATAGAAATTCCTAAAATCACTTTTTCTTTTGGTACTTCCTTTAAAGTTTCTTCAATTGCCTGTATCACTAGTTTTTCAGGTTCGGGTTTTTGACCGTAATCATAAGCCATCACAATGATTTTATCAGCTACCTGCCCCAGCAGTTTATAGTCATACCCTTTGTAAGCGCTATTTGGAGCATGAAGAGTTAAAGTAATTGTCTTAGATGAGCCTATTTTTTCACGGAGTAGTTCCACAAACTCTGTAAATTTTTCTTTTATTTTAGCTATATCTTCTTCTTTTTCGGTAAGTCCCAGACCTTCAAAGTCTAGATTTATTCCATCGTATAGCTTTGCCTCTTCAGAAATGGCAGAAATAGCTTTCCTTACGGCTTCATCTGAAAAAAGTAAATTAGAAAGAGTGCCGTCCCCATCTGTTACATGTAGTACCATTTCTGATTTTAATTTGTACTTTGATAAAGCTTCTAAAACTTTTTCCCACCCCTCTGGCCTTTGCCATCCTGTAGAACTTTTTGTCAAGAGATTGCCCGAACTGTCTAAGCTGTACCATCCAAGAGCTATGGAGGTAAAATACTGCGTATTGCCAGTATCGTATTCGGGATATTTCTTCCCAAATAAATTTGTCCAGCTGCTGGTTTTTTCATCGCCTAAGGCGTAAAAGCCTATTACTGACATTTCTCTAGCTGGAGAATTTATTTTTACTGTATAAGTTTCCTGTTCCCACTTAACGTCAAAACCGAAAGCTTCACTGAAAAAGCGAAGAGGTATGAGAACTCTATTGTTCACAATTTTAGGTGCTACAAGGAGTTTAAAAGGAGTGTTGTTTTTATAGGCAATTTTATTCCCTACCTGAAGTTTGACGATGGAGTTTTTATAGGTAGCTGTTACTGTCTGTGAAGCCTCATTCCAGTCTACGTTTACATTTAAAGCTTCAGCAATAGCGCGGAAAGGAACTAATGTGGTTCCTTCTTCTAATACAGGCTTTGTGTCAAATTCTATTGGGTATCCATCTAGGATTACAGTTATTTCTTTTTCCTGACCATACCCTTCAATAGGGGGTGTAAGTAGAACAAAGAGGATAAAAGAAAAGAAAAATATGAAAAACCTTTTTACATTTTCCATCATTTTCCCTCCCTTAATACTGATTATACGACAAAAAGGATTTAGAGACAAATAAAAAATTTTTAAAAATTAAGAAGGAAAATGGAAATTGGTGTAGAATATTATACATACAAAACCAATACAACCATATCTTCACTGGAAATATTACATGAGGTGTTGAAGATGAGAATAACTTTAGAATTTACAGGAGAAAAAAATTTAATACTGCCCATTCATTACAATTACATAGTACAAGGACTTTTGTACGATTTGATGGGCGATACAGATTTTGCTGCTTTTCTCCACGATGTAGGTTTTCAATATGAGAAAAGAAAGTTTAAATTGTTTACATTTTCTAGAATTGAAGGGGAATTTCAAATTGTGGAGAAGCCAAAGGGTTATAAAAAGATAATAATAAAACCGCCTTTTAAATTCACAGTAGCTTCGCCTCTGGAGGAGGTAATAATTGATATTTCGAAAAACGTTTTAAAGAGAGAATACTGCCATTTTAACGGTCAAAAGTTTACTTTAAATTCTTTGAACATAGAAAACCCTCCGGTTTTCAAGGAGAAAGCCCGAATAAAATTTATTTCGCCGGTGGTAATGTATACCACTCTGAGGGATGGAGACAAAAAATATACGTATTATTATTCTCCCTGGGACGAAAAATTTTCTACATTGCTTTTGAACAACCTCATAAAAAAGTATGAGCTGGTATACAAGATAAGGCCACAAAATCCCCATTTTAAGCTCATACCCCTTGTAGAAAAAGAAGACAGAAGGTATTCTAAGATGATTAAATACAAAAATGTCTATGTAAAAGGCTGGATGGGCATATACGATGTAGAAACAACACCTGAACTTCTGGAACTTGCCTATTACACGGGATTAGGAGCTAAAAATTCCCAAGGGTTCGGGTGTTTTGAGATAATAGGGTGAAGTAATTACTATTTAAAATAGTAACACATTACATAGAAAAATTTGAGCAATTTGGATAAAATAATTGACAAGGTGGAAGAGGGCGGAATTATCATGAAAAATCCAAACAAAAAGGAAAGGCTAAAAAAACAAAAAGAAGTTTTAATAGCGACTTTAGGAACTGAACCGCAAGTAATAACCATTGCTTTAGATGAATTGTTAAAAAAAGGGTATTCGGTTAGCAAGGTGGTTGCAATACATACCAATAATCCTAAAGTACTTGATGCATTAAAAATTTTAGATGACGAGTTTTTGAAAGGCTCCTACAACACAGAATTTATTAAAGTACCTGTAAAGGGTTATTCCCATGATGAGGTGATAGAGGATTTTCTTACAGAAGGAAGTGTAAAAGCTTTGCTAAGCACTATTTATAAAGAGATTCGAGAACTTAAGGAAAATGGTTTCACAATCCATTTTCTTATTTCAGGCGGACGAAAAATAATGGGCGTAATAGGGATGCTGGTAGCTCAGCTTTTATTTGGGGATGAAGATCGTTTATGGTATCTTATTACAGAAGGTTGGGAACCGGGGAATGAGCGCAAACTTCATCTTTCAAGTGAGGAAAAAGTCTGGTTAGTGCAAATACCTGTAATACGTTGGTCAGAAGCTTCTACTTTAATGCGTACAGTAGCGGAGATAGGGGATCCTAGTGAAGTTGAGGCTTGGTATAAAAAATTGACTAAAAAAGCGGAGTTTAAGAGAAAAAAGGAATTTTTAAATCATTGGCTTACTCTAGCAGAAAGAGAGATTGTTGAGCTTGTATGTAAAGGTTACGACAATGCATCTATATCTAAGATTCTTCATAAAAAAGAGCAGACTATAGCTAATCAATTGCAAGTCATTTATGAAAAATTAAAGGAGTGGAAGGATTATCCTTCTATGAAAGTAGACCGCAATCTTCTCATTGCAGAATTTGCACCCTATTTTGCCTTAAAAGATCTAGAAGAATAACTACATATGGAGGGTTTTTGCAATGTTTCTCATAAATTTTTCACATCCTCTAACAGAGGACCAAATTCAAAAACTAGAAGAAAAATTGGGGCAAAAAATAGAACGCGTTATGGAAATAGATGCTTATATAGACCAGCAGAAACCCTTAATTCCTCAAATTGCTGAATTAGTAGATAGAGTAGGGTTTACATCTCATGAATGGCAAACAGTACCTTTTATACTAAATCCACCATCTCTCAGCATAAGCGCAGTAACTCTTTTAGCAGAAGTACATGGAAGATGTGGCTATTTCCCTCCTGTATTGCGTCTTCGACCAATAGAAGGAAGCCTTCCCCTCCAGTTTGAAGTAGCAGAGATTATTAGCTTACACCAAGTGAGGGAGGAGGCGAGGAGAAAAAGAGGAAGTTAAGAAAAAAGTTAAATTTGAAAGGGGATAAGTGATGAAAAAAGCAATAAGTTTTCTAGGCAAAGGACAATATAAAGAAGTTATTTATGTCTGGAAAGATAAACAAATAAAAACCTATCTTTTTCCAGAAGCAGTTGCTGAAATTTTTCAACCTGAGGAAGTTATAGTATTACTGACTCCATCGGCTAAAAATTATAGACCTCCCAAAGGAGAGCAGTGCCCCGAATGCAACCAAGCGCTTCCAGAACCTTTAGAAGAAGAGACTTATTGGGAAACTTTACAAAAACGGTTAAAAAATAAAGTTAAATTAGAGGAAAGAGAAATTCCGGAAGGAAAATCAGAAGAGGAACTTTGGGAAATCTTTGATATATGTACTCAAGTTGTAGAAAAAGGAGACGAAGTTATTCTGGATATTACCCATGCTTTTCGCTCTTTGCCTTTAATAGTATTTGCGGCAGCTGTCTACTTAAAAAGGGTCAAAGGAGTAAAAATTGAAGCTATTTTATACGGCGCTTATGAAGCAAAAGAGGAAGATAGGGTTCCTATTTTTGACTTAACAAAATTGATAGATTTGTTTGATTGGATGATTGGAGTAGAGTTTTTGCGACAAAGAAGTGATGCTGCTTTTTTGGCAGAGCAAATTGCTGAAACACAAAATAGGCTTTGGAAAGAAAATCAGCAAGGGGAGAGACCAACTAAATTAAAGAAATTAGGAGAAGGGCTCAAAAAAATATCACAGGCTTTGCAGTTGCTCCGTCCTTTAAAAGTTATGGAATTTTCTCAAGAATTATTGCCTTTGTTTGAACAGGCTTCAGACGAAGTAAAGACTTGGGCTAAACCTTTTGGGGTAGTTTTAGACGAAATAAAAAGGGAAATAAAGGAATTGGCTTATGAATGCGATTCACAGAAGTTAACTGGGGAGAATCTACGACGCCAATTAGCGATTATTCGACATTATATAGATAAGGGACGATACACAGAGGGAATTTTATTAACTAGAGAATGGATAGTGGATTTGGTAGCTTACAAAAATCTGAAAGAAGAATGGTTGGATAGGGATTACAGGACGAATACAATAGAGTTAGCCCTAAACAGTAGTTTGAAAAAGAAAAAAGGGGAGGAAGCTTTAGTACCAGAATGGTTTGAGCAATTGGCTGAGAGCGAAAAATTAGTTAAACTGTGGGGACAAATCAGAGATTTACGGAATAGCATTGCCCACTGCGGTAAAACAAAGGGCGCTCAAGAAATACCAACCAGCATTGAAAAACAATTAAAAGAAATTTATTCAATGTTGGAAAAACTTTTAGATTAGGGAAAGAACTAAAAAGTAAAAATTTGTTTTAGCAAATACAGACAATAAAGTAAGGGCGAGAAAGCGGGGGTAAATTTATTTTTAAGATTGGCAAAAGAAAAGGGGTGGGAAAGTGCGAATTGAAGCTACATATCATATAAGCACACCTATGTTCATGGGTGGGGCTGATAATAGAACTGATACAGAGCTTAGGCCTTCCAGCCTGAAAGGGCTCTTGCGATTTTGGTTCCGGGCTGTTGCCTGGCCCCAGCTGGGTTCTCTAAAAAAAGTTTTTGAGGTAGAAAATAGTATTTTTGGCAGTACTGAGGGGCAAGCTAAGTTTCTTATAAAAATTGATGATAATACGCTTATGCCTAATAAGAAACAGATTTTCAATAAATATACTTATGGATTAAATTACTTAGGGTATGGTTTGACAGAAAAAGGAGAATTAATTAGGTCATATATTGAAAACGGCAGGAGTTTTACTCTCACTTTATTCTTAAAAAAATCTGTATCAGAAGAAGAATTAAAATTTGTGAAACAATCTTTACAGGCTCTGGGGCTTTTTGGCGGAGCAGGAGCCAGGTCCAGGAGAGGCTTTGGCTCTCTTTCTCTGGTTTCTCTGCGAATTGAAAATAATGAAGAGTGGAATGAGCCTTGTAATGTAGAAGAGTTACAAAATATCATCCGAGAATTTCTAAACATAGTAAGCAAAAGCAGTGATCTGCCTCCATATACAGCTTTTAGTACTAAAACTCAAATATTTATAAAAAAGGGAAATAGTGATCCCATTGCACTTTTAAATGAGATCGGTATGGAATTACTGAGATATCGGAGTTACGGTCGAGCTTCAAAAGATAAACATATGTTACCTTGGAATGAGAAGGCGGAGCAAAATTTTACTGATGACCATGACTTAATGCTGGATTTCTTAAATGGAAAGAAAATTAACAGAATTCCACGGCGAGTGGTTTTTGGTTTACCTCATAATTACTTTTTTAGCGGTAAAGGAAAAGTTTCTATAGAACCACATTCAAAAGGACAAAAGAGAAGAGCGAGCCCTTTGTTTATTCACATTCATAAATTATCCGACGGTAGTTATGTAGCAGTGCTAAGCTTGATTCCATCTCAATTTTTACCTTCTAATGTAAATGTGGAAATCAAAACAGGAAGACAAACGACGATTATACCTCCTCAAGTAGACTACAATGTGATTTCTATCTTTCTTGAGCGCCCTACTTTAAAAGCCGAGGTGGTGTGGCCAAATGAGTAAAGTGAGTTTACATTTTTCAATAGGTCCTGTTCAAGAGTTTGTTGCTCAAGCCAGAAAAACCAGGGACTTCTGGGTTGGCTCTTTCCTCCTTTCATATCTTTCGGGCCTTGCAATTATAGAAGTTCTAGAGGGTAATGGAGAAATTGTATTTCCTGCAGTAACTGATCAGGGTAAAATAGTTGATCCGCTACTAAAAACTATAGAGGCGCTAAAAAAAGGAGTAAAAATCCAAAAAGGACCCAGTATTGCTACTCTGCCCAATCGCTTTATGGCAATAGTACCAGAAGATTTTGAGCCTCAAAGATGCGCAGATGCTGTAAGAAGCGGATGGGGAAAGATAGCTCAAGCTGTTTGGGAGAGGTTTGTAAAACCCATAGCTCATGAGGGGAAAGATACGGAAAACATATGGAGGCGTCAGGTCGAAAATTTTTGGGAGATAAACTGGGCTTTGGGGGATGAAAAAGAAATAGATCTTTTAGATCGAAAGAAAAACTGGAGAAGACGTATCTTGCCACCTGAACCTGGTGATAAATGCACCCTGATGGGACATTTTCAGGAACTTTCAGGGTATTTGCGCATAAGAGAAAGAGAAAAACAGGATGCTTTTTGGGAATCTTTAAGAAAACAAGTAGGCGGGTACGAGCTGGATGAAAGGGAGAGACTTTCTGCTATAGGGTTAATCAAAAGGCTTTTTCCTTTGGTAGCTCGTGAATCTATAGGATGGGATCCTGAGCAGAAAAATTATCCTTCTACTCCGTATTTGTCAGCTTTGCCGTGGATAATAAAGGCAGTAAAAAATCTTCCAGAAATAGTGAGACAATACGCAGAATGTGCTTCTTCTCTTCCTGGAGCTACATATAAGGAAGATTTAGAGCTTTTCCCTTCGCTGAGAGAAATCGCAAACCGCGATACCCAGACGAGAGAATTTCTCTCTCTGAATGGCAATTGTTTTCACCAAGCTGCTTTGAGTAATCCCAATCTCTGGGTGCAAGAAGGTGGGGAAGATCCCAAAGATGAGAGAGAAAAATGTCAAAAAGCTTTAAAGGAGCTTACGGGCAAGGTAGGAGAAAAGCCTTCTTCCTTCTATGCTCTTCTTTTGATGGATGGAGATAGAATGGGTGCTCTTTTGCGAAGGTACAATGCCAAAAAGATTAGTTCTGCCTTGAATAGTTTTTCTAAAAACGTAAAAGATGTTGTACAACTTCATAATGGAGTTTTGGTCTATGCCGGAGGAGATGACGTCTTAGCAATGGTTTCTCTGGAAAAAGCGCTATCTCTGGCTCTTAAGTTGCGGGAAGCATACGTCAATGCTTTTAGGGAAACCTTTGGAGATGATTACAAAGTTTTGGAGGAAGATGGTGAAGGCACTATTTCAGCAGCTTTAGTATATGCCCACTACAATGTTCCATTAACAGGAGTTATAAAGGAGGCTCATGACATACTGGATAGAGTAGCTAAAGATGAAACTGGAAGAGATAGCTTAGCTGTAACTGTTTGGAAAGGATCGGGGCGAGTTTTAACTTGGTCTGCTCCTTGGGAGTTCATCAAAACCCATAACAGCAATATCTTTGATGAGTTTTTAAATGCTTTGTCCAAAGGAGACAAGCCTAAAGAATACAATTTTGCTTTCTTTTACAATTTGCGGGAGAGAATAGAACCTTTGTTTTCTCAGGAGGGGAAGCTACCGGAACAATGGATATCTGAAGAGCATTTAGTAGACCTTTTGGCTGCAGAATACAGGAAAAATAGGGAGCGCCAAGTGGACTGGCCTACAGCAAGAGAAAAAGCAAAGAATATTTTAAAGCTTTGCCAGAGGGTTAAAAGAAAAGAAAAGGAAGATGGGAAGGGGTACTTGATGGATGTAGACAAAGCCAGTTTTCAGACCGATGGTCTTATGCTGGTGAAATTTCTAAGCCAGAAAGGGGTGGGGGTATGAACTGGAGCAGGTGGTCCTTTGAAGCTTTGGACACTTTCTTTTTCCGGGGCGGAGTCTCATTTCATGCGGGCGAAGGAGGATACAGTAGCGTACAGAGCCTTTTTCCACCCTTTATAACCACCCTACAGGGGGCAGTAAGATATAGTTTAGCCATAAAGAGAGGGTGGTCTCCTGAAAAGCCTAATTTATGGCCTAAAGAGCTGGGCGATTCAGATAATTTAGGTGAAATTCAGTTTAGAGGTCCTCATCTCTTGTACAAAAATCAGCCTTATTTTCCTGCACCTCTTTTACTTCTGAAAAAAGGCAAGGATTTTTTGAGGTTGGTGCCCGGTTCCAGGGTTCGTTGCGATTTAGGGGAAGTTCGCCTTCCTGTTATAGCAGGTGAAGGTGGAGAAAGGTATAAGGTAATAGAAGGGGAGTATATATCTCGAGAAGGTCTTCAGAAGGTGATACAAGGCGGCCTTCCCAATGAGGAAGATATATTGCCCAGGGACAAGATATATTTGAATGAAGCCCGCATAGGTTTGGAGCGGTCCGATAAAACCCGCACCGCCAAGGAGGGCCATCTTTACTATGTAGTTCATGTAAGACCTCAAAAAGAAACATCTTTGGCCATATATGTAGGAGGCATTCCTGATGATTGGGACATTTCTGGCATCAAAGCAATACCTTTAGGTGGAGAAGGGCGCCTGGCCAGGGTTGAGATAAACGAAGAACTGCCTGAAAAAGTTTTACCTTCATTTCCAGAAATTCATCCTGATAAAGATGGCAAATTGCGCTTTTTTGCTTTACTTATTACGCCTGGATGGTTTGAAAAATTAGATACCGTTATACTTCAAGGTCCTCCAGAGATTACTAATGAAATCCCTAGCAAAGTGGTATCGGCATGCATAGGTAAAACTCTATATATAGGAGGATGGGACTTAAAAAAACAGGAACCTAGGCCTTTAGTACCTGTTCTTCCTCCTGGTAGCCTATGGTTTTATGAAGCGGAAAATAGAGAGGGCATAAAAGAGAAACTGAGACAACTTCATGGGCAATGCTTAGGAGAAAAAAGAAATTATGGCTTTAGCCAGATAATTATAGGTAGATGGGAGGAGATAAGATGAAGGGTAGTATTTTATCTCTTTTTGCGGAGACCAGTTTGCATCCTGGGGTGGGACAAGTGGTAGGAGCAGTGGACTTACCTGTAGCTCGGGAAAAAACCACAGGTTATCCAGTTATAGTGGGTTCTAGCTTAAAAGGTGCTTTGAGAGATAAGGCAGAGCAGGTATGGGGAGAAAAAGAAGAAAAATTAAAGCGGATTTTTGGCGAATCAAACCAAGCGGGATCTTTGCTTATAACCGATGCTCGTCTTCTTCTTTTACCTGTGAGGTCTCTACCAGGCCCCTTTAAGTGGGTTACTTGCCCCTATATTTTAGAGCGTCTAAAAAGAGATGGAGAGCTGATGGGGCTGTCTTGGGATTTCGATATACCTGACCCGGGGGATAAAGCCTTAGTTCAAGAAGAAATGGGAGAACTTTTTCTGGAAGAAATAGTTTTTTCCACAAGCAAAGGTAAAGATCTCAATAAAATAGTAGAAACTTTAAAAGAGTTCATTCCCCATGATTCAGTAAAAAAGCGTCTAGAAACTCAGTTAGTGATCATCGATGATAAAGAATTTCAATATTTCGCTCAGTACGGACTACCTGTTAATGCCCGGAATGTACTGAATAAAAACAAGACCAGTGACAACCTATGGTATGAAGAAGTAATTCCCCCTGATACATTATTCTATTCTCTTATTTTTGAAAGAAAACTTACAGAGGATCAAAATGACTTATATGAGGTTGAGTCTTTGTTTAAAGATAGTCCATATCTCCAAGTGGGAGGAAACGAAACCATAGGTCAGGGTTGGTGCAGGATACAGTGGTTTTCTGGAGGTGAATCCAGATGAGGCCCTCTATTGCTCAAGAAAGGGCTAAACATGCCTTGAACGAAATTAGAAAAATAAATAACGACAATGGTAGGTACTCTTCTGATGATAAGAATAAATACGCTTCATATGTAGAAAGTTTGCCTGCAGCAATTTTGGCAAATGGCTTAGGACAAGCCATGGCTACTCTTTTAGCCCAGGCCAAAGGTGATAAGGAAGACCTCCACTATGTCCTGTACAATTCCATACAGAGCTGGCTCTGCAGAGATCATTCCCAAGCTCCTTATCGCAATGCAGAAGATTTGATGGAGGCCATTGTCAACAGTAACAGGGAGACATATATTCAAGCCCAAATGGAAGTTTTAGCTTATCTGGAGTGGCTTAAAAAATTTGCTGTGGCTTTTTTTAAGAAAGAGACTGTTGTTGAGAAGGAGGAAACATCATGATTCCTCTTTATCAAGAAGTGCACAACATTAAGCTGTGGGGAAAATATCAAAAAAATTTCAACACTGGCCTCTGGTATGATAAATTTTTCCATCAATGGAAAGACGGTTGGACTATAGCGGAAGATGGGAAAAAAGCATGGATTCAATCGGTGACTAATGGTGACATAGGCGACCCATCACTTATACAAGAAGCTCTTACTCGCCTTTTATCTCTTGTAACGACTTTGGGTGGAAGTTATATGTGTTACAAAACCCAGTGGCGGTTTGTTACCGGCTTGGGAAGAAAACACCCCATAGAAAATGGTTTTGTTTGGCACCATACTTTGGGAGTGCCTTATCTTCCGGGAAGTTCTTTCAAAGGATTAATCCGTTCTTGGGCAGATGAATGGGGAGAGATAGATTCGGAAGAAATAGAGAAAATCTTTGGACCCAAAGGCAAGGGCAAATCCGATAAAGTAGGGAGTATTATTTTCTTTGATGTGTTACCAATAAAAGCTATTAAATTAGAAGCTGATGTAATGACACCCCATTACAGCCCCTATTATTTGCAAGAGAAAAGTAAAATCGAAAAAACGCCGGGAGATTGGTATGACCCTGTGCCCATACCTTTTTTAACAGTAGCTTCAGACCAAACTTTTGTTTTTGCCATAGCTCCTCGTGGTAAAGAAGGGAAAGAAGATATAGTCAAATTGCAGGAATGGATAAAAGAAGCTCTTAGCTGGGCTGGAGCCGGAGCTAAAACTGCTGTAGGTTATGGTCGATTTGAGCCAGACGAAAGAGCTCAGAGAGAATTGATACAATCATTAAAGAGAGAGGGATAAAAATGTTAGAGGCAGTAACTTTTATTGGCAAAAACTTAGGCGTTGATGAAGAAATGCTTCTCTACCTTATAGAAGATTTGACTTCACCTAAGAAGGATGAAAAACAATATTTAGTCAAACTTCAATTCTTTGAAAAAGGGGGAAAATTAGAATTTAATTTTGATTTTGAGGAGATTCCAGAGGAAGATAAATCTAGAAAAGATTTTTTGCTTCGCTGGCGCTTTGTAGGCAATGCCAAAGGGAATATACCTCAGATATTCCTTACGGTGACTAATTTAAATTATCTTGTGGGCTCTACACTCTATAACCTTTATCAGACACTTTTACGCCGGGGCAGGCAAAATTCAGAATTGGCCCTTTCAATAGATAAAGTATTAAAAGAATATTTTGTTTTGCTGCCAAATGGTGAGAGCTTGTTTAATATTAGAAAAATTGGTTTTCCTCTAAAGAATGAAAAGCTGAAAGAAGGTCTTAGTGAACTGGATAAACTTTTATATCAGTTAAAACAGTATCAGCAAAGAGGGCAAACTGATAAAGAGGCGCAAAAAGAAGTTAAAGATATTATTAAAAAAGCTAAAGAGCTAATTAAGAAAAAAGATTTAGCCAAATTAGTAGCGCAAGAGTTGTCAGAAGAGATTGCTAGAAAAACTGGAGTAAAAAAGAGGCAAATAGTTCTGTGGACAATAGTTTTAAATGATAGACCATTAGTAGATTTGTCACCTTATGACAAAGTAATCATCGAGCATCGCACAGAAGGATTTGAAGAAGAGGTGCTGGAAGGATATTGCTCCATTTGTGGAGAGAAGAAGGAAAGAGTTAGTCCTACTGCTTTTAAAAGACTCCAATTTTTTAAGCCTTATATAACTGATAAAATTGGTTTTGCTTCTGAATTAGATATGAAAGGTTTTTCTCGCAATTTTCTCATTTGTGAGGAGTGTTTTAATTCCCTTTTGGTAGCTGAAAGATATATGCTCAGCAATTTGGGATTTAGAATAGGAAATATAAATTTCTTGCTTTTGCCTTCATTCCTTTTAACACATGATTTAGAAGAATGGAGGGTAGATTTCTCAGCCATAGTAGAAAAATTAAAAAGAAAAACACAAAATATTGTAGACTTTACCGGTCAGGTAAGAAGTATAACGGATGAAACAGAATTTGAAAGAAAGCTTAGAGAAATGCTTCAAGAAATGGGAGAAGGAGGGATAGAAGATAAGGCTCTTTTAACTTTCCTTTTTTATCAAAAAGCGCAAAGTGAATTTAGAGTCTTAGGTTTAATTGAAGATGTAGCCCCAAGCAGATTATACCAAATCTTTAGAAAAAGTAACCAACTCTCAAATACAGCTGTTGAATTATTAGGTGGTGTTTCAAAAAGAGATTGGTGGCTTGACCTTACAAAACTATATTATCTTTTGCCTTTGAAAGAGGGTGATAAAACAGAGCATAAGAAGTTACTTTATCTTTATAACGGCCTACTTAAAAGGAATCCTTTAGACTATAATTTTCTTATAACTCAATTTGTAATATTGGCGCGTATCTATTTAACAGATTCATTAGCTGGTACTAATCAAGAGAGGAGAAGAATTACTCAAGAAAATAGGGATTGGGTTTTAAGCCAGGAAATTTTAAGGGCTGGACTATTAATAAAACTTTTGAAGGAAGAAAATTTATTGAAAGGAGTGAGGAACTTGCCAGAAATATCAGAAATGCCGGATTTAAAGCCGGAGATAAAGAGCTATTTATTAGAGATGAAATATAATGAACCTCAGGCTGCTCTCTTTTTGATGGGCTATCTCATAAGCGAAGTAGGTAAGGGACAATACTCTTCAGGGCATAAGAGCAAACCTATTTTAGACAAAATCAACTATCAAGGTATGAGCTGGCAAAAAGTTCAGCAATTGTCCAACTTGATTTTTGAAAAACTAAGACAGTATGATAAACTTCGCTTCAATGAGCAGGTTTACAGTGAGATGAAAAAGCTCATGGACAAATACCGCGGTGAAAAAGATTGGCCTTTGACATCTGAGGAAAACGTCTTTTATATACTGTCAGGGTATGCTTTTGGTTCCAGAATGTCAGGTAAAAAAGAAAATTTAGAAGAAAAAGAAGAGGAGGAATGATTTTATGAGGAATCTTGTTGATAAAAATGGTGAAATATTGTTTATTTACGATGCGACAATGTGCAATCCCAACGGAGACCCCGATGACGAAAATAGACCAAGAATGGATTTAGAACAAGAGCGTAATTTAGTTTCCGATGTGAGGCTTAAACGCTA
This sequence comes from Caldanaerobacter subterraneus, assembly GCF_004345675.1. Classification (GTDB taxonomy): domain Bacteria; phylum Bacillota; class Thermoanaerobacteria; order Thermoanaerobacterales; family Thermoanaerobacteraceae; genus Thermoanaerobacter; species Thermoanaerobacter subterraneus. The sequence continues at coordinate 26,742 of NZ_SLWU01000015.1, forward strand.
CATAAGAGACTATTTGTACGATTATTTCCAAGCCAAGGGAGAGGACCAGACTATTTATGTGACTAAAGCTGAAGGTGTAGTGCAAGCCGAGGATAGGATAAAAAAGGTCCTGGGTAGGGATAGTGAAGATAGCGTTAGTAGTGCCGATCTGCCAATTTTACTTACAAAACTAATTGATGTACGCCTTTTCGGAGCTACCATGCCTATAAAAGGTGGGAAAAAAGGAGAAGGAGAAGGGATAACTCTTACTGGGCCAGTACAGTTTAATTGGGGATATTCTCTCAATAGAGTTCAATTAGTAGAATCTAATACTATTTCTTCCCAATTTTCTTCAAGGCAGCAGGCTGGGCAAGGCACTTTTGGAAAAGATTATAGACTTTATTATTCTTTGATTGCCTTCCACGGGATTATCAGTGCACGCCGGGTAAGGGAGATGTACAAAAAAGCGGGAGAAAATCCATTGGGGGCTACTACTTATGAGGATTTAGAACTTTTAGATCAAGCTATGCTTAAAGCTATTCCTTTATTGGCTACTCGTTCCAAAATTGGGCAATATCCTCGACTCTATGTCCGATTTGAATATATAGATGATGAGACCTTCATAGGAGATTTAAGACAATATCTCCGACTTTCTGAAGAGGAAGGATTGCGCTCTATTCAAGATGTAAAATTAGAAATTGGAGGAATTACAAGATATTTGGAAGGTATGAAAGAAAAGATTAACAGGGTATTCGTATGGCAAGATCTAGATTTGAGGACACTTGTAAATGGAGAAGAACGAACTTTTTCTGAGATGTTGGAAAATATATTAGGATCTTCGAAAGTAATATCTCTGGTTTAAGAAGGGAGAAGAAGATATGAAGATAGCTGTATTTGATTTGCGGGGGCCTTTCGCCCATTTCCGCAAATATTATACTAATACTTCTTCTTTGTCTTATCCTTTTCCTCCGAGAACAGTATTGATGGGGATAATAGCAGCTATTTTGGGGTGGGAAAGGGATAGTTATTATGAAAAATTAAATCCCGACAACGCGAGATTTGGAGTAGTTATAAAAGTTCCAGTGCGGAGTCTTTTTCAGACGGTAAATTATATTAGAACTAAGGAAGAGGATTTAAATGTGATGAAAAAATTAGGTTTCATGAAAGGAACCCAGGTACCTCTGGAGCTTCTCCTCCCCGGGGGAGGAGCTCCTATGCTGAATTACCGCATTTATTTTGGACATCGAGAAGAAAAAATAACAGAGGAAGTTGCCAAAAGGCTAAAGCAAAATAAACCGTATTTTCCTCTTTACCTGGGTTTGACAGAATTTATTGCCCAAGCTCAATTAGTATATTTTGGTGAACCTTCAAAAGTAATTTCTGCAGGAAAAGAGGTCATGCTTCATTCTATTTTAACGGTTGATTTTCTGAAACAGCCTTTTCTAACTAATGGAATTACATTAAACAGAGAAAAAGCTCCTGAAGCTTTTTCTGAGGGGAGAAATCTTTTGCCCCCTAAAAGTTATATCTACGAAACTCAGGGGCGACCTTGGAAAGCTATACTCTCAGTTGATGCGTATAGTTTTGCTCTGCCTTCAGGGGAAGAAAATGTAGCTTTTATGGAGGGAGAATTATGGTTTACTATGCCCACAGAGAACAAAAAGCCCTCTATCGCTTAGGTGCTCATTTAGTTTTCGTTGCACTCAAATCTGCAGAAGACATAATCAAACTACCCAATGAGAAGGAACTGCTTTTTCCTGGTATTATTGCTGGGTTTGGTCATGATTTTGGTAAATATACTACTTATTTTCAAGATTATTTACTTAAAGAGCAAACTAATCCCTATAAAGATCATGCTTTTATTTCAGCCATATGGAGTGCATTTTTAACAGGCAAAGAAGGATTAAAAGATTGGGATGAATTAATGGTTTTTATGTCAGTTCTCTGGCATCACAGAGATTTGGGAAATATAGAAGAATACCTAATATCTCCTTTAGAGATGGAAGATTATTATGAAAAAGCTCTGGATCCCAATAAAGCCAGACGGTTAGAAATTATAGAACAGCAAATAAAAGACTTAAAAAAACATGCAAAAGCTGTTTCTTTTTCTTTAAATAAAGCCAGGCAGTGGTTAATAAAAATGTTAAGTGCGAAAGACCTTCCTGTCCCTTCTGTTTTGAAGCAAAACTGGGAAGAGCTTTTAAATGAATTTTTTCACGATTGGAAGGATGTTTATCTTTCACTTTATAAAAAATGGAGAAAATTTTATCGAGAAAAAACCACAAAAAACCAGGAGTTAAATGAATATTTCAAAATGGTTTCTCTCTTTTCTGTACTAATAAATAATGATAAACTTCACAGCGGACGGGTCAGAGAAGTTAAACCAGTAGATTTTCCTTCTAATTTGGTAGTCATATATAAAGAAAAACATTTTACTCCTAGTGGAGAACCTAAAATTGTTAACATACGGGAAAAAGTCTTTGAACAAGCAGCTGAACGAATAAGAAACGCACCTCTTGATCATCGCTTTTTTACTCTTACGGCTCCTACTGGCAGTGGCAAGACTCTGGCTGTTATAAATGCAGCATTCATTTTAAGAGAGCGCTTAAAAGAAATCTATGGCACGGCTCCTAAAATTATATATGCACTGCCTTTTACAAGCATAATAGATCAAACTTATGAAGTAATGCATCAGATTTTTTCTAAAACTGTAGATCAGTTTTCCTCCACTCCTTCGCCTTATTTACTTAAACACCATCACTTGAGTGAAATTTTTTATCAAGATAGAGAGGAAGAAGATATGCGAGCTTTTGACGAAGCTATGCTCCTTATAGAAAGCTGGAAAAGTGAGGTGGTAGTTACTACTTTTGTACAGTTACTTCATACTTTGATAGGGAATAGAAATAGAATGCTTAAAAAATTTTCCCAGCTTAACCGTTCCATTTTAATAATGGACGAGGTACAAAATATACCAGTTGAGTATTGGCCTCTTGTGATAAAAGTATTGAAAGAAGCAGCAGAATATTTTGATTTAAGGTTGATTCTTATGACTGCTACCAGACCAGAGTGGTTTGGTCCTGGGGAAGCTATAGAGTTAGCAGGGGAAGCCCAAGATATTATCGGATACTTTAATGAACTTTCTCGAGTTCGATTAAAAATTGAAGGTGGAGAAAAAAGTATAGAAGATGCGGTTAAAATTTTTGTCAATAATTATAAGAAAGACAAGTCTTATCTCGTGATATCTAATACTATCAGAAGTTCAATAGAATTTTATGAAAAACTAACTAAGCTTATGCCTGAAGCTGATGTTTATTATTTATCTACTAATATAATACCTTTGCAAAGAGAGGAGAGGATAAAGAAAATCAAGGAGATACTGAGAAAAGGAGAGAAACCCATTGTAATATCTACCCAAGTGGTAGAAGCAGGAGTAGACTTGGATTTTGATGAGGTTTGGAGAGATATTGGACCTATCGATTCGGTCATACAGGCAGCGGGAAGATGTAATCGTAATTTTAAACATGATAAGGGTACAGTAAAACTTATTGAATTGATAAATGAAAAAGGCGAAATTATGGCTCCATCAGTTTATGGAGGAGTTCATATTCATTGCGCCAAGCAAGTTTTTTCAGAAAGGCGAGAATTTGATGAAAAAGAATTCCCTGTTTTAGTGGAACAATTTTTTGAAATGGTCAGGGAGAAAAAAGACCAGAGTAAAAGTATGGGGCTATTGGAGGCTATGTCTTACTGCCGGTTTACTAAAGCACAGAATGATACTTATGGTGTTAACGATTTTCAATTAATAAAAAATCGGTGGGACCTTGTAAGTATCTATGTAGCTTTAGATGATAAAGCAGAGGAAGTTTGGGATTTTTATCAAAGAGAAGTAATTAAAGCCTCTAATCGGAAAGCGCGATGGGAAGCCTTTTACAAAATAAAAAAGGATTTTGGACGATACATTATTTCTGTACCAGCTAAAGTCTTGATAAACAAAGTAGATATAGGCAAAACCATACCCTATCTTTCCAGAGATTTAGTAGATGAATTTTATGACCCCAATACTGGATTTAAGCTTAAGGAGGAAGGGGCGTGGATCTATTGAGTACTTTATTTCCTTTGGAAGAAGAACTATTTAAGGTTATAGGCAGTTATGTACAGGCCTTTTTTATATGTCCACGTCAGGTATGGTTTATGTCTCGACAGGTATGTCCAGACGAAGATAATATATTTTTACAGATAGGTAGATTAATTCAAAAACAAGCCTATAGTAGGGAAAGAAAAGAAGTGCACATAGAACATTTGGCTTTAGACATGATTAAAAGGGGCGAAAAAACTTTAGTGATAGCTGAAGTTAAGAAAACTTCTAAAGCTATAGAGGCTGCACGAATGCAGTTAGCTTTTTATCTTTATGAATTAAAAAATATGGGGATAGAGGCTGAAGGAGAACTTTTATTTCCAGAGGAGAGAAAAAAAGAGATTTTGATTTTAACCCCAGAATGGGAAGGAAAAGTAGAAAAGGTAAAGCAGGAAATTTTAGAATTGGTAAACCAACCGCTTCCTCCATCTCCTCACAGAGGACGTTATTGTTCCAAATGTGCCTATGCCGAATTTTGCTGGGCATAGGTATGATTAATGAAATAGTAATAAAAGTGAGGTGAAAAGTATTTGCAGAAAACACTTTACCTTTTTGCCAATGGCAGATTGTATAGAAAAGATAATACCATTTGCGTGGAAGGTGAAAAGGAGAAAAAATATTTTCCCGTAGAAAGTGTAAGGGATATATATGTTTTTGGAGAAGTTGATTTGAACAAAAAGTTTATAGAATTCGCCGAAGATAAAGAAATAATTTTGCATTTTTTTGGTTACTATGGTAACTATGTAGGAACTTTTTATCCTAGGGAACATTACAATTCAGGCTATATAATTTTGAAGCAAGCAGAACATTACTTAGACTCTACTAAACGTTTAGACTTAGCAAAAAGATTTGTTCAAGGTGCAGTAGCCAATATTGTACAGGTATTAAAGTATTATCAGAATCGTGGTAAAGATTTAGAAAGCTATTTGTATGCCATTTCCTCATTAGAAGAGAGTTTATCTTCGGTTTCTTCAGTGGAAGAACTAATGGCTTTAGAAGGAAATATTCGACGTTATTACTATGAAAGTTTTAACACAATACTTGATGACACCCCTTTTATTTTGAAAAACAGAAATAAGCGTCCACCTACTGATCCTCTGAATGCCCTTATTAGCTTTGGAAATTCACTGGTTTATACTAAAATTTTGACAGAAATTTATAAGACACATTTAGATCCAAGGATTGGTTATCTCCACACTACTAATTTCAGGCGTTTTACACTGAATTTAGATGTAGCAGAAATTTTTAAACCTATTTATGCCGATAGAGTACTTTTTACCCTCTTAAATAAGAATGTCATAAAAGAAGACGATTTTGAAAATCAAGGAGAAGTGTTTTTACTAAAAGAAAGAGGCAGGCGTCTTTATGTGCAAGAATTTGAAGATAAACTACAAACCACATTTTATCATCGCCGTCTTAAACGCAATGTAAGTTATCAGACTTTGATTCGATTGGAACTATATAAGATAGAAAAACATCTTATTGGAGAAGAATTATATGAACCTTTTGTGAGTAGATGGTGAGATTAAACTATTTTTTCTGCAGGAGTGGAGAAGTTATGTATGTGATTTTGGTATATGATGTAAATGTAAATAGAGTAAATAAAGTTCTAAAAACCGCTCGGCGTTATCTCACTTGGGTGCAGAATTCTGTATTGGAAGGAGAACTCACAGAAGCTACCTATCGAGCTTTAAGAAATGACCTTACTCGCATTATTGACCCTGAAGAAGATTCTGTTCTATTTTATATTTTAGGCAATACTAAATATACTAAAAGAGAACTTTTAGGGATAAAAAAAGGAGGAGAGGAATGGATATATTAAACCCTTCAAGTTTTTTTGATAAACTATGAAGAATTCTGAGACGAACGGTAATTTCAAATTTGTGATTTTCTCTTGGAGTTGTTTTTACAAAAGTTTAGGAGTTTCATCAGGAATATTTTCCAAAAATGAATTCTAAAAGTTTTTAGAAATTCACTATTATCAATAAATTCTGGTACTTTCCCATAGTCATTTTTAAACAATTCTATTTTTTCATAGGGGTAACTTTGATTTGAGTGATTTTTCTATTTTACTGTGTTTTTTGTAAATAATTTGTTGATACCAATTTTATTAAACGTATTTGAATAACAAAATATTTGTCGTCGATCCCTAATAATGCAAAAATCACTGGAGATCGACGACATTTTTATTTTTTGTTTTCATCAAGGTAATTGATTTTATTTAATAATGTGATATAATAAAAGCAAGATACTTGACAAAGTCATTATTAGAGACAAAATTTTCATCCGCTTTTTATGAGGCCTTGAACGTGTTTTTAGCCTACCTAAGAGGGATTGAAACTGAATGGTTACGTACGTATTGATTACACAGACCCTGAGTTTTTAGCCTACCTAAGAGGGATTGAAACAAGCATAAAAGCAAAACAAGATATAGCACAAAGACGTTTTTAGCCTACCTAAGAGGGATTGAAACAAAAAACGATGCTTCAAAGCCTTGATACAACTGCATTGTTTTTAGCCTACCTAAGAGGGATTGAAACCAGGGTTTGGGAGGGAGAGAAGATGGGCAGCCCTTAAGTTTTTAGCCTACCTAAGAGGGATTGAAACTATGCGACCCCAATGGCGTCCTCGTCGCCCTTATACGTTTTTAGCCTACCTAAGAGGGATTGAAACATTTAGAAGGTTTAGAAAGCTTTGTTGCTCCTTCAACGTTTTTAGCCTACCTAAGAGGGATTGAAACTAATCACATTCTAAAAGCATAGAGAGGTCTTCAGATAGTTTTTAGCCTACCTAAGAGGGATTGAAACTCTAATTATATCGCATTAAAGCGTAAAAGCAAAACAAGTTTTTAGCCTACCTAAGAGGGATTGAAACTATGACGTCCCTTGTATGGGGATTGAAAATGGCTCCGTTTTTAGCCTACCTAAGAGGGATTGAAACCAAAAGCGGGGTACCAGTTCGGAGAGTTTGGTATCCCGGTTTTTAGCCTACCTAAGAGGGATTGAAACCTTATCCACAGACTTATCCACAGTTTATGTGTACTTGTTTTTAGCCTACCTAAGAGGGATTGAAACAAAATAGGTATAAGCATTCTACCACCTCTAAAAAGGTTTTTAGCCTACCTAAGAGGGATTGAAACGGAGGAGGAGGACTAATCCTCCTGCCCCCTTTCCTGGTTTTTAGCCTACCTAAGAGGGATTGAAACTCTGTTTATATCCATAGCCATTGTATTAGCCATACCTGTTTTTAGCCTACCTAAGAGGGATTGAAACTTTTTCGGCACGTGCCAACCTTTCGCTGATGATTCTGTGTTTTTAGCCTACCTAAGAGGGATTGAAACCATTTCTACAGTACTTACGCTTTCTTGGCAGTGATGTTTTTAGCCTACCTAAGAGGGATTGAAACGGACGATTTCACCATTTGGTTTAAACACTTTTGGTGGTTTTTAGCCTACCTAAGAGGGATTGAAACCAAATATAACACTACATTAAATCCTGTTTCTAAATAGTTTTTAGCCTACCTAAGAGGGATTGAAACCTTCCCACAAAAGGGAGGCAAGGTCTGGAGCAACCTTGTTTTTAGCCTACCTAAGAGGGATTGAAACTCCATATGGTACATATGGCAAGCATGAACAAAAAGAAGTTTTTAGCCTACCTAAGAGGGATTGAAACATATGGTTGTACAAGGGTTGAATCCAGCTAAAAAGCAGTTTTTAGCCTACCTAAGAGGGATTGAAACCTTCGAGCCCATACAAAAAACTCTGTCTCTTCTGCGGTTTTTAGCCTACCTAAGAGGGATTGAAACTAAGCACCTACTACCTCGTCCTTCCAATCCTCCTCTTGTTTTTAGCCTACCTAAGAGGGATTGAAACGAACCACCAAAAGATAAATGAATACAGGGGCGATGAGGTTTTTAGCCTACCTAAGAGGGATTGAAACTCCAATCCTAATGCGTGGAGATATAACTGTACTTGTGTGTTTTTAGCCTACCTAAGAGGGATTGAAACTGGAGGTGGAGATATGACAGCAATTCCTGAAAAATGCCGTTTTTAGCCTACCTAAGAGGGATTGAAACACAGTGGAGTATGGACTAATACTGGCAAGTCTATTAGTTTTTAGCCTACCTAAGAGGGATTGAAACTCTTCAAAGCAGCTTCTACAGCTGCTTCGAAGGCGTGTTTTTAGCCTACCTAAGAGGGATTGAAACTCGCCAGACAGCCCAAAAGCGTTCAGAGCCTGCCCGTTTTTAGCCTACCTAAGAGGGATTGAAACTGCTCCACCTGCTTTGTTGACGGCTTGGCTCATTTGAGTTTTTAGCCTACCTAAGAGGGATTGAAACAAATATTTTTCTAAAACTTCCATCCCTTTCATTCCTGTTTTTAGCCTACCTAAGAGGGATTGAAACATGAGAGAGCTAAAGGACAGCTTCATACATGTGAAAAGTTTTTAGCCTACCTAAGAGGGATTGAAACTATAGATGTACATGATAGAGCAAATGCATACTTTTTGTGTTTTTAGCCTACCTAAGAGGGATTGAAACAAAAAACGTTACAAATCTAGCTTTATCCCATCCAAGTTTTTAGCCTACCTAAGAGGGATTGAAACCAGGGGAGGAGGAGTAATGATATGAATGCATATCTTTAGTTTTTAGCCTACCTAAGAGGGATTGAAACACGACTGGTGACGCCTCCAGCAATAGAGCCAGTGACGTTTTTAGCCTACCTAAGAGGGATTGAAACTCTCTCTTTTCTTCCTATGCCATCTATATGTCCAACCGTTTTTAGCCTACCTAAGAGGGATTGAAACCTAGCCCTCACAATCCCAAAACATCTACTTGCCTAGTTTTTAGCCTACCTAAGAGGGATTGAAACAAATATTTTTAGCAGCAAACAATGAGTGATACTAATGTTTTTAGCCTACCTAAGAGGGATTGAAACAGTACCAAGAATTGCGGAATGCCGTTAGAGACCACGTTTTTAGCCTACCTAAGAGGGATTGAAACAGTATCAGGCTTATGTGCAGGAATTTCCCTTCCTGGTTTTTAGCCTACCTAAGAGGGATTGAAACCAAGATGGTCAGTATTTACAATAGTTTCTTCATCAGTGTTTTTAGCCTACCTAAGAGGGATTGAAACCGCCCCACCTGCTTTATTAACTGCTTCGCTCATTTGTTTTTAGCCTACCTAAGAGGGATTGAAACTACATTTCTACCACTTTCCCTGCAACGTATTCTTCATATGTTTTTAGCCTACCTAAGAGGGATTGAAACAAAAGCTATAGAAGATTTTACAGCCGAGATGAAGAAGTTTTTAGCCTACCTAAGAGGGATTGAAACAGGAAACCGAAGAAGACTACTCTCTTGTTGCGGAAGTTTTTAGCCTACCTAAGAGGGATTGAAACTTTGTAACATTGTGGGTTTTAGCAATATGTTCTGCGGTTTTTAGCCTACCTAAGAGGGATTGAAACTCACCGGTGCTCGGTATGTTAGGTTAAAATCCAGTGGTTTTTAGCCTACCTAAGAGGGATTGAAACTAGATTGGATATCCTGCAAATGTTGCTGGAGTACCTGGTTTTTAGCCTACCTAAGAGGGATTGAAACATAACCGCTTCTATTTCGAACGTTCTGCCTTTGTATGTTTTTAGCCTACCTAAGAGGGATTGAAACAACATTCAATCACCGCCCTTATAAAGCTCTAATCCGGTTTTTAGCCTACCTAAGAGGGATTGAAACGACTACAGTAGCAGGGCAGCGAAATGCTACTCTAAATGTTTTTAGCCTACCTAAGAGGGATTGAAACATTTCAACTAAAGGAAATCCCTTTTCAGTATCCCTGGTTTTTAGCCTACCTAAGAGGGATTGAAACCTACTAGCCAGCTCTCTCTATTTTTCCGCCAAAACACGTTTTTAGCCTACCTAAGAGGGATTGAAACCCGTTTTAGAGGATGCTGGTCTAAAGCCGGAAGAGTGTTTTTAGCCTACCTAAGAGGGATTGAAACGGCGTCTTGGAAATATACAGTCCAGACGCCAATATGGGTTTTTAGCCTACCTAAGAGGGATTGAAACGCCTACCTATTTCCCTCTGAAGAAGCAGAAAAGAAAAGTTTTTAGCCTACCTAAGAGGGATTGAAACACTTTTTGCCAGGTGCTATTTTGCCGTCCATTGTTGTTTTTAGCCTACCTAAGAGGGATTGAAACAACTGATGAAGAAAACATTTTGAACGCCTTCGAAGCGTTTTTAGCCTACCTAAGAGGGATTGAAACTTGAATTGATAGAGGTATTAGAGTATGTGATAGCAGGTTTTTAGCCTACCTAAGAGGGATTGAAACCTACACTACTATATCTTGTCTTGCCAGCCTGAAAGAAGTTTTTAGCCTACCTAAGAGGGATTGAAACTTTATGAAATGGATAGCGCCTCTCTAAAGGATAGGCGTTTTTAGCCTACCTAAGAGGGATTGAAACTGCCTCTGCAGAGGCTTTGAGAGTAGACTCTGGCGGTTTTTAGCCTACCTAAGAGGGATTGAAACCCCATTTTCGTTTTTCAAACACTTTTGGCATTTTTGTTTTTAGCCTACCTAAGAGGGATTGAAACCTTTTAACAATGCTTTTTTTAGTTCCTCGTTTTCTGCGTTTTTAGCCTACCTAAGAGGGATTGAAACCTGCTCCAGGTCTGCGATTTCAAGCTGGATGCGCTGTGTTTTTAGCCTACCTAAGAGGGATTGAAACGAAAGATTCCGTGGAGGTGAAGAAAGATGGAAGGATTGTTTTTAGCCTACCTAAGAGGGATTGAAACAATTCTAGTGTTCTTTCCATTGCTTTAATCTCATTTGTTTTTAGCCTACCTAAGAGGGATTGAAACTGTATTCCTTTAAAATTTCTAAGCTTCAGTTTTAAGTTTTTAGCCTACCTAAGAGGGATTGAAACCACAAATGACATTCTTCCTCTAAGCCTTCTTCAATGTTTTTAGCCTACCTAAGAGGGATTGAAACAACAAAGCGAATACAAAGCGTATATAAACGAACTTATAGTTTTTAGCCTACCTAAGAGGGATTGAAACAGTTCTTCTATTCTTGCTTTTGCTCTCTCATTATGTGTTTTTAGCCTACCTAAGAGGGATTGAAACGCCTTGTGTCCATACGGCCATAGTCATCACAAACCAGTTTTTAGCCTACCTAAGAGGGATTGAAACGAGGTATAAAACTATTACTTCACACTTTAGAAACGATGTTTTTAGCCTACCTAAGAGGGATTGAAACTGCAAGGACAAAATAAAAACACAATATATTGTGTTGGTTTTTAGCCTACCTAAGAGGGATTGAAACTACCTCCGAGAAAAATAAAACGCTTTTAGAGGCGATTGTTTTTAGCCTACCTAAGAGGGATTGAAACATAGTGAAAAGAAGGAGGATAGTTAATATGAATGAAGTTTTTAGCCTACCTAAGAGGGATTGAAACTGATTGATTTTGAGCACAAAAGCAAAAAATAAAAAAGGGTTTTTAGCCTACCTAAGAGGGATTGAAACGCCTCTTTTGCCTTTTTTATTTTTTGCTTTTGTGCGTTTTTAGCCTACCTAAGAGGGATTGAAACAAAACTACTTGGCATCATAAAATTATGATGTTATAATGTTTTTAGCCTACCTAAGAGGGATTGAAACACCATAACAATTTAGGAAGCAAAAGGCAAATTTAAGTTTTTAGCCTACCTAAGAGGGATTGAAACTTTTTAAAACACAAGGCATAGAAATATATCTCTGCACGTTTTTAGCCTACCTAAGAGGGATTGAAACGGATAAAAAGAAAAAACAAATGTATATGCCTAATGGGTTTTTAGCCTACCTAAGAGGGATTGAAACTTTTTAAAACACAAGGCATAGAAATATATCTCTGCGTTTTTAGCCTACCTAAGAGGGATTGAAACTGCCTCTTTTGCCTTTTTTATTTTTTGCTTTTGTGCTGTTTTTAGCCTACCTAAGAGGGATTGAAACTGTAGGTGACAAGGCATAAAAATACACACGCAAAAGGTTTTTAGCCTACCTAAGAGGGATTGAAACTAGTTTCCCCAATAAATATCCGGGTCTTCGGAGAGGTGTTTTTAGCCTACCTAAGAGGGATTGAAACTGGTCAAAGCATAACAATTGTCTTGGTACGGGTATAAGTTTTTAGCCTACCTAAGAGGGATTGAAACTTTCTACACATCGCATTTGTTTATTTTTCTTCAAAGTTTTTAGCCTACCTAAGAGGGATTGAAACCAAAAGCGGGGTACCAGTTCGGAGAGTTTGGTATCCCGGTTTTTAGCCTACCTAAGAGGGATTGAAACGCAGGGATATGAGCTCCTTTGTGATAGACAATTTTCGTTTTTAGCCTACCTAAGAGGGATTGAAACGGTTTTGGTCGTCCGGGACTTGGCGGGTCTATAACTGGTTTTTAGCCTACCTAAGAGGGATTGAAACAGGAGGTGAAATAAATGCTTAAGTTAGAACTTGAACTGTTTTTAGCCTACCTAAGAGGGATTGAAACATTTTAACAACCGCATTTTCATGCTTCTCTGCCTCCTGTTTTTAGCCTACCTAAGAGGGATTGAAACAAAATTTTAAGGGTATAAAAGAATTTGTATTAGACAGTTTTTAGCCTACCTAAGAGGGATTGAAACACCTTATCTCCAACTTTAAACATTATTTATCCCTCCGTTTTTAGCCTACCTAAGAGGGATTGAAACCCTCCTGCTTCATGTGTGCTTTTGTGAGCAAAATCTGGTTTTTAGCCTACCTAAGAGGGATTGAAACTACTTCTGATAATGCTGCTAATGTTGCAACTTGATGTTTTTAGCCTACCTAAGAGGGATTGAAACATTTCTCAGATGGTGATGTTATTATCACAATTGGTTTGTTTTTAGCCTACCTAAGAGGGATTGAAACTTTACAGATTTTAACGAGGCAAAACAATTTATAAAGTTTTTAGCCTACCTAAGAGGGATTGAAACAAGAGTACCCTGAATGATATAGAAACTGGGAAAAGGTTTTTAGCCTACCTAAGAGGGATTGAAACCTGGCGGGTATAAAGAAACATGAAATACGTTTTGGGTTTTTAGCCTACCTAAGAGGGATTGAAACAAACAATATACGCCGTGGTAGAAAAAATAGACTACTACTAGTTTTTAGCCTACCTAAGAGGGATTGAAACAGCAATTTATAACAAATATAAAACCACAGCATAAAGTTTTTAGCCTACCTAAGAGGGATTGAAACATATTTTGAAACGCAAAAGTGAGAGTGAGATAAATGGTTTTTAGCCTACCTAAGAGGGATTGAAACTATGATGTATAGTCGCTTATGTAAATTTTTCTTACCGTTTTTAGCCTACCTAAGAGGGATTGAAACAAAACTTCATTTTCATTTCCCTCCATTAATTTTTTGTGTTTTTAGCCTACCTAAGAGGGATTGAAACGTTCCTGTCGTTGCTTGGTGTAGGGGTTGGTCTGCGGTTTTTAGCCTACCTAAGAGGGATTGAAACTCGCTTACAGGAGAACAGCCTGTAACCGGGTTCCATGGTTTTTAGCCTACCTAAGAGGGATTGAAACGGAGCTATCCGAGGAACTTATCAAGGTAGCTCGTGCCTTGTTTTTAGCCTACCTAAGAGGGATTGAAACAATAGAGGTAGGAGGAAATGCAAGAGTTAAAGATAAGGGTTTTTAGCCTACCTAAGAGGGATTGAAACGCAATACCGGTTCCATCTACGCCACCTCCTTTATAAGGTTTTTAGCCTACCTAAGAGGGATTGAAACTCCTTTTCACCTTCCATTTTGTCTAGTTCTTTAATGTGTTTTTAGCCTACCTAAGAGGGATTGAAACAGTTGAACTACTTCCCGATAGTTATGCGGAATGGCAAGAGTTTTTAGCCTACCTAAGAGGGATTGAAACGGGGCAGCTTCTAAAAGACATAAACGAAATAGAAATAGTTTTTAGCCTACCTAAGAGGGATTGAAACTCTCGCGGTGGCGATTGGGACAGTGGGTCCTTCGCTGTTTTTAGCCTACCTAAGAGGGATTGAAACCGTTTCAGGAAGCACATAAACTATAACTTTTCGTGGGTTTTTAGCCTACCTAAGAGGGATTGAAACTTTTTACTATTCCTTCATCGCCATTTACAATGACGACGTTTTTAGCCTACCTAAGAGGGATTGAAACGGTATGAAGCTGGTGATATAGATGCTTAAAGTTGTAGGTTTTTAGCCTACCTAAGAGGGATTGAAACCCATCGAGAAGTTCTGCTTCCGTCATAAGTGGCACAGTTTTTAGCCTACCTAAGAGGGATTGAAACTATTGATATGTTTTATTGGTTGTTGCATCAATAAATCTAGTTTTTAGCCTACCTAAGAGGGATTGAAACATTCGTTTCTGGATTGAATGGTGGGTCTATTTCTTCGTTTTTAGCCTACCTAAGAGGGATTGAAACCCTATAATAATGCTTCCCTCGCATCACGGGGGAGCGGCGTTTTTAGCCTACCTAAGAGGGATTGAAACGGGAATGGGTGGAAAGTAGGATATTCTTCCCCTATAGTTGTTTTTAGCCTACCTAAGAGGGATTGAAACCTTCCCATCCTGCCAGCAGCCCCTTGGGCAATAATGCGTTTTTAGCCTACCTAAGAGGGATTGAAACCGAGACCCCTCCGTTGCAGGCTATATATTATAGCCTTGTTTTTAGCCTACCTAAGAGGGATTGAAACTTCTATATAAAACGCTGCTTTTCCCTCATCATAATAAGTTTTTAGCCTACCTAAGAGGGATTGAAACGATGCATTCATAAAGATGACTGAGGCTGCTGTTTAGTAGTTTTTAGCCTACCTAAGAGGGATTGAAACTTACCGAGAGCTGAACAGGAGGCGGATGCAATTGCCAGTTTTTAGCCTACCTAAGAGGGATTGAAACTAGTATACTTAATACCTAGTCTTGCACTGGTATCAATGCGTTTTTAGCCTACCTAAGAGGGATTGAAACCCACTTATAGAACTCCTAGGATCTATTTCAAGAAAAGTTTTTAGCCTACCTAAGAGGGATTGAAACTTCTACTAACAGACACGAGAGTATAACGAGTTGTGATGTTTTTAGCCTACCTAAGAGGGATTGAAACTCTTCATCAAATATCAACCCTTCTGCTGTGCTTGAGTTGTTTTTAGCCTACCTAAGAGGGATTGAAACCAAAGCATGATAGCTTTTACCACTACCAACAGCACCAGGTTTTTAGCCTACCTAAGAGGGATTGAAACAGTCCGACTCCTTCTCCTTTACCTACTCCTACTTTGCCTGTTTTTAGCCTACCTAAGAGGGATTGAAACTCTGATAGGATAGATTTTAATCCTCTGAAGAAGGTTGTTTTTAGCCTACCTAAGAGGGATTGAAACGTAGGTGTGTCAGCGGTGCTTTCGGTCTTTTGTATAGGGTTTTTAGCCTACCTAAGAGGGATTGAAACCGTCAATTCTCTTTTTTGTTGTGATTATATCCATTACGTTTTTAGCCTACCTAAGAGGGATTGAAACGCGGGGGTGACCGGGCTAAACAGATAAAATTTTATAGTTTTTAGCCTACCTAAGAGGGATTGAAACTATTGTAATCTTCTTGTATCTTCTGGGTCACGAGAGTTTTTAGCCTACCTAAGAGGGATTGAAACTTCAAAGCGTCTGCAATAATCTTTATAATGTTATCCGTTTTTAGCCTACCTAAGAGGGATTGAAACACTGTTGAAAGTCTTTCTGCTCAAGCTCGCTTGCTTCCGTTTTTAGCCTACCTAAGAGGGATTGAAACCGCCCCATGCCTCTAATTGAATCCTGCGAGGGCAACGTTTTTAGCCTACCTAAGAGGGATTGAAACCGCCCCATGCCTCTAATTGAATCCTGCGAGGGCAACGTTTTTAGCCTACCTAAGAGGGATTGAAACAGGCCGAATTTGAGGAATTCGAAGCAAAAATAAACGTTTTTAGCCTACCTAAGAGGGATTGAAACACATTAGCTGTAATTGGTGAACGTGGGCCTGAAGTAGGTTTTTAGCCTACCTAAGAGGGATTGAAACCCGTTCTTTTTTACCAACGCTTCCAGTTATAAATTTTTGTTTTTAGCCTACCTAAGAGGGATTGAAACTGTATTTGCCTTTTGTGCTCTGTCAGATAAGTCCAGGTTTTTAGCCTACCTAAGAGGGATTGAAACACTTAACAACATTTGCTATTTCGATGGATGGTACATCGTTTTTAGCCTACCTAAGAGGGATTGAAACTATAATTTTGCTGCTAATAATTTTTTGTTGTGCCTGTTTTTAGCCTACCTAAGAGGGATTGAAACTATCCAGCCAAATACGGTTGTTTGAAGGATTCACCACGTTTTTAGCCTACCTAAGAGGGATTGAAACGTCTACATCTTTCCTATTCTGCTCTGGATTGTCTTTGTTTTTAGCCTACCTAAGAGGGATTGAAACTGTTCACTATTATGGCACTCTACACACAGCAGCATTGTTTTTAGCCTACCTAAGAGGGATTGAAACTCTACAACAATGTATTTATCGTTTTGTTCATCATAGTTTTTAGCCTACCTAAGAGGGATTGAAACCTTACTAACTTACGATAAAAATCCCGTTTTATATCGAGTTTTTAGCCTACCTAAGAGGGATTGAAACGGAATTATGAGAGTTATTTTATTCATTCTGCCTTCAGTTTTTAGCCTACCTAAGAGGGATTGAAACCATTACAACACTGGTGGGACGAGCAACTACAGAAGTGTTTTTAGCCTACCTAAGAGGGATTGAAACGTTCTTTGAGCAGCTTTACAATTTCGTCTCTCTTCTGTTTTTAGCCTACCTAAGAGGGATTGAAACTCTATAATAAACCCTTCAAGCTCCTTACCTTCGAACGTTTTTAGCCTACCTAAGAGGGATTGAAACTTGTAAACACTGACAACATAATAAAAATAAAAATAATGTTTTTAGCCTACCTAAGAGGGATTGAAACGTTACATGTAAAACTTGTATCAATTTCGCACATACACGTTTTTAGCCTACCTAAGAGGGATTGAAACCCTAACATGTCTGATTTGACAAAGACGATAGAGGAAGTTTTTAGCCTACCTAAGAGGGATTGAAACAGTATAGCAGCTATAGCAGCCTCAAGGTCTGCTATGCGCGTTTTTAGCCTACCTAAGAGGGATTGAAACTTTATTTCTGTGTCTGTAAACTCCAAACCCAATTTTTGTTTTTAGCCTACCTAAGAGGGATTGAAACTGCAGGACGGCAGGTAAAAATCCTTGGATTCTTCACGTTTTTAGCCTACCTAAGAGGGATTGAAACTTATTTCGATTCTTTCTAAAATATCAATTACATTGTGGTTTTTAGCCTACCTAAGAGGGATTGAAACTCTTAATATATCTGCTTCGTGTAAATTTCCCTCTGCAAAGTTTTTAGCCTACCTAAGAGGGATTGAAACCCCACCTTCTCCCGTTCCTCCGTCGCCTACAAAAGTGGTTTTTAGCCTACCTAAGAGGGATTGAAACTAAGTCCCGCTGCAATAACAGGCCCGATTCCTGGTAGTTTTTAGCCTACCTAAGAGGGATTGAAACATACCTGCTTCGTGACATCTAAAACAGGTGAAGGCAGTTTTTAGCCTACCTAAGAGGGATTGAAACCATTACACCTCCTTCCCATCAATTAAACAGAAATGGCGTTTTTAGCCTACCTAAGAGGGATTGAAACTTATATTCAACTTCAAACTCTTCTTTGCATATAGGAGTTTTTAGCCTACCTAAGAGGGATTGAAACCCATACCCGACACTCACAGTCACTCATTTTGCAAGGCCGTTTTTAGCCTACCTAAGAGGGATTGAAACAAGCTAACAACAATGCACAGTTGGTAACGACAGCTAGTTTTTAGCCTACCTAAGAGGGATTGAAACCAAAAAAAACACCTCCTTAGAAATTTGGAGCCCACATTGTTTTTAGCCTACCTAAGAGGGATTGAAACTATTGATTCCCCATAAAGTTTATTACTAATGCGAACAGTTTTTAGCCTACCTAAGAGGGATTGAAACATCAAATCAGCTTGCATATAATCTCTTATGTAATTCGTTTTTAGCCTACCTAAGAGGGATTGAAACTTTAGTATGTGATGTATTTCATGCAAAAGCACTTTAACGTTTTTAGCCTACCTAAGAGGGATTGAAACTTGAGCCTTATGTCTATTTCATTCGCCGATATGTTCCCGTTTTTAGCCTACCTAAGAGGGATTGAAACTCGAGGAGATACCGCTTGATGATGACAGATACAATGGTTTTTAGCCTACCTAAGAGGGATTGAAACTTTTTGTAAAGTTTGCATTTAACCTGATACTGGAAGGTTTTTAGCCTACCTAAGAGGGATTGAAACAGCGCAAGCTCATGAGCATGTCCTCTAAGGCGTTGAGAGTTTTTAGCCTACCTAAGAGGGATTGAAACCACTTCTATGTTTGCGTAGTTGTCTAAAAGATACTGCGTTTTTAGCCTACCTAAGAGGGATTGAAACATTGTTACGCTTGCAGCAGCTTATTTGGTAGCATTTGTTTTTAGCCTACCTAAGAGGGATTGAAACATTGGCCTTCTTGTGCTGTCATTTTAATACCTTGCGTTTTTAGCCTACCTAAGAGGGATTGAAACTACAACTGCTGTTGCTGCTGATTATATATATCAGCAGCGTTTTTAGCCTACCTAAGAGGGATTGAAACTGATATCTATATAATTCTTTGCAGTATATCCATTTCGTTTTTAGCCTACCTAAGAGGGATTGAAACTGCTGTATGTGCTCTTTCGCAAAAGCTCCAACCTGTTTTTAGCCTACCTAAGAGGGATTGAAACAAAAGTGTGACATAGTTTTACACCTCCTCAAATTCTGTTTTTAGCCTACCTAAGAGGGATTGAAACCTATTTTTTTCTGCCATCCTGCAAAAGATTTATCCTGGTTTTTAGCCTACCTAAGAGGGATTGAAACTGGCATACTCGGAATGGAGTGAGGTATTGGGAGAACGGTTTTTAGCCTACCTAAGAGGGATTGAAACGTACCTTTTCGGCACCGGTGATAGCAAGGGAAAAAGTTTTTAGCCTACCTAAGAGGGATTAAAACTTTTTCCTTCTTTTTTCGCCAGCGCTCTCTCATAGATGTTTTTAGCCTACCTAAGAGGGATTGAAACCAAACAGGGCAGTGGTACCACTCTTGTTCTTCCATGTTTTTAGCCTACCTAAGAGGGATTGAAACAAATATGTAGCTTCGTCAGGATAGCTTCGCAAATAGCGTTTTTAGCCTACCTAAGAGGGATTGAAACTGTCTTTTTCCCTGTAGCTTCTTCAAAACGTTTTACAGTTTTTAGCCTACCTAAGAGGGATTGAAACCTACTTCTTTAATTTCATCAGTTGTAACATACATTTCGTTTTTAGCCTACCTAAGAGGGATTGAAACGTATTCGTATATGCGGTACCAAGGACGGCTGTCTGGTTTTTAGCCTACCTAAGAGGGATTGAAACCCTTTTGCAGGCACTTTTTTATATTTCACCAAAAAAGTTTTTAGCCTACCTAAGAGGGATTGAAACTTGAGCCTTATGTCTATTTCATTCGCCGATATGTTCCGTTTTTAGCCTACCTAAGAGGGATTGAAACAGTTGTTCTACGATAGTGGGGTCTTCTATTTTGACCGTTTTTAGCCTACCTAAGAGGGATTGAAACTACAAATACACTGACGAATGCAACGACCCAGACGAGTTTTTAGCCTACCTAAGAGGGATTGAAACCACTACAGCCTCTAGCACATGGAATAACATCAAAAAGTTTTTAGCCTACCTAAGAGGGATTGAAACCAATTGAAAGCTAAGCTAATTAAATCAGCGTAAAGGTTTTTAGCCTACCTAAGAGGGATTGAAACGCTATTTCGAGAGCCCGCCGGGTATTGGCCTCCGAGTTTTTAGCCTACCTAAGAGGGATTGAAACGTCGTACTGCTGGTGCTGGAATGTATGTGCTTAGATGTTTTTAGCCTACCTAAGAGGGATTGAAACCATATAGGACATTCTACTTCCAAAAGAAACATTATAAGTTTTTAGCCTACCTAAGAGGGATTGAAACTGAAGTAGCTCCGGATGTTACTTCGTATGCAACAGTGTTTTTAGCCTACCTAAGAGGGATTGAAACACAGAAAATGGTTTTATTGACAATATAAACGATGTAAGTTTTTAGCCTACCTAAGAGGGATTGAAACTGATATTACTAAACACTCTTTTTACAGCAGCTACTTTGGTTTTTAGCCTACCTAAGAGGGATTGAAACCCACTCCAAAACGTGCCCAAAGGAACCCATTCTTCGGTTTTTAGCCTACCTAAGAGGGATTGAAACGAATGTATGACGGCTGGATTAAATTATATAGAAAAGTTTTTAGCCTACCTAAGAGGGATTGAAACCAGCTTTGCAGGCAGCTATAAAGCTGCCGGAAAACAGTTTTTAGCCTACCTAAGAGGGATTGAAACATAGTTGTTAGCTCTTTGTTAGCTCTTTGTTGATTCGTTTTTAGCCTACCTAAGAGGGATTGAAACATATTTTTTTAAAAAATTTTTTTATAAAAAAGAGGGGTTTTTAGCCTACCTAAGAGGGATTGAAACAGAGTAATAGATTATATAAGATGTTATACCAAATCTGTTTTTAGCCTACCTAAGAGGGATTGAAACATAATGCCTTTTTCAGCTCTTCATTTTCTGCCCTAAGTTTTTAGCCTACCTAAGAGGGATTGAAACTTTTTTACACCTCCTCTATCCAGTCTTCTAATTCGGTTTTTAGCCTACCTAAGAGGGATTGAAACCCTGTACCATAGCTTCCCACAAAAAGCAGTCCCAAGCCGTTTTTAGCCTACCTAAGAGGGATTGAAACAGCTGATTGGACACAGCTTACAAACGGCGGAAAGCGTTTTTAGCCTACCTAAGAGGGATTGAAACTTTTCTGCCCTAAAATTCTCAAATGTCCTCTTCATAGTTTTTAGCCTACCTAAGAGGGATTGAAACCTCAGACTAGACACTGGTAGGCTTTTCGGTTCCCTTGTTTTTAGCCTACCTAAGAGGGATTGAAACTTAATTAAATTCATAACAATCCTCCTTTATAATATTTGTTTTTAGCCTACCTAAGAGGGATTGAAACCATGATGAATAGAAAAGAGAAACAAGCTGCCGAAATGTTTTTAGCCTACCTAAGAGGGATTGAAACGAAGCATATGCATATGCACATGCCATTTTCTATCATGTTTTTAGCCTACCTAAGAGGGATTGAAACTATATAGCTCCGATAAGCGTAGTATCATAATCTTGCAGTTTTTAGCCTACCTAAGAGGGATTGAAACAGTAGAAATAAACGACCTTGAAGCCTTGCGTGCAGGTTTTTAGCCTACCTAAGAGGGATTGAAACTTTTTCTTATGCTGCGAATCTTTCCAATCCCGCAAGTTTTTAGCCTACCTAAGAGGGATTGAAACACTGGAGCTAAAAATATATATGCCCAAGTTGTTTACGTTTTTAGCCTACCTAAGAGGGATTGAAACTCTCTTTCGATTTCAAATACATGAAAGGCTTTATTGGTTTTTAGCCTACCTAAGAGGGATTGAAACAATTTTTAATAATGAAGAATTTGGTAAATTAAGAGTGTTTTTAGCCTACCTAAGAGGGATTGAAACTTGAAGTTATCAAGTATATAACGAATATAGAAAAAGTGTTTTTAGCCTACCTAAGAGGGATTGAAACCGGCTTTCGTTGCTATAAAGCTTGGAATCAAAGTTTAGTTTTTAGCCTACCTAAGAGGGATTGAAACAGGAGTATGATGGCACTAAACCTTATATTTCTTTTGTGTTTTTAGCCTACCTAAGAGGGATTGAAACACGAAATATTTATTTTGCTTAATTAGATTTTTAATTTGTTTTTAGCCTACCTAAGAGGGATTGAAACTCCTGGTTGACCCTAGTCCAGGTTCTACTCCAGATCCTGGTTTTTAGCCTACCTAAGAGGGATTGAAACAATAGAATACGTGTTCCTAGTCTGACGTGCGGAATGTTTTTAGCCTACCTAAGAGGGATTGAAACTAAGAAGACAACCAGATGTTGAAAATGGTGAAATTGCGTTTTTAGCCTACCTAAGAGGGATTGAAACTTCCAAGCGGTAAACATACCGCTGACGACGGCTTCTTGTTTTTAGCCTACCTAAGAGGGATTGAAACAAAATTCGATGCAGGCAACAAGCAAAGCCCATTATAGTTTTTAGCCTACCTAAGAGGGATTGAAACAGCTCTAAAATATTACCTTCTATTCTATTTAAGTCCGGTTTTTAGCCTACCTAAGAGGGATTGAAACATATTGCAGGCATTTTTGAAAGTCGTAACACTGCAAAAGTTTTTAGCCTACCTAAGAGGGATTGAAACATATTCTTCAGGTGAAATTTCTTTAATAGTTTCGTGTTTTTAGCCTACCTAAGAGGGATTGAAACTTTTTTGCTGTGCTTGCTACTTTGCCTATCATGCTTGTTTTTAGCCTACCTAAGAGGGATTGAAACCCTCCTACCTGCAAAGCTGATATAGTTCTGCCAATGCAGTTTTTAGCCTACCTAAGAGGGATTGAAACGCTGTGGCCACTACAAAGACTGGGGCCTTTTTTTCTGTTTTTAGCCTACCTAAGAGGGATTGAAACCCCACCCGGCACCACGTGGAGGTGGGAGCTCGCCGGGTTTTTAGCCTACCTAAGAGGGATTGAAACGGTCTTAGCGGCTGTGTCTCTACCTCGATATAGTTGTTTTTAGCCTACCTAAGAGGGATTGAAACCTGTTGGTTTAAACCATATATCTATTTGCCAATTTCCTGTTTTTAGCCTACCTAAGAGGGATTGAAACCTAAACTTAATAGGAAAATTAGCCACAACAAACCTATGTTTTTAGCCTACCTAAGAGGGATTGAAACAACAAAATCCCACGTAAAAGGACTGTTAGGAAGAACGGTTTTTAGCCTACCTAAGAGGGATTGAAACATTTATGCTTACTCCGCTTATGAATGATAGTATTAAGTTTTTAGCCTACCTAAGAGGGATTGAAACCTGATTATCCTGCTTTACTTTCTATAGTTCCTTTTGGTTTTTAGCCTACCTAAGAGGGATTGAAACACTAAAACAATAGTATCAGTATCGCTATCAACCTTAGTTTTTAGCCTACCTAAGAGGGATTGAAACATTAAGAGAGAGTGACAGAGTAGGCAGGGTTCCTCCGTTTTTAGCCTACCTAAGAGGGATTGAAACCTCTTTCCCATTATTTTCCCTATGCTCGAATATAAAGTTTTTAGCCTACCTAAGAGGGATTGAAACGTTTATAAATCCTCGTCAGAGAGCTGAGTGGATAAAGTTTTTAGCCTACCTAAGAGGGATTGAAACTTAACATCTAAATTAGAAACTTCCAAAACCTTCTTTAGTTTTTAGCCTACCTAAGAGGGATTGAAACCTAGTTTTAGTAAACTGGAAAGTTATTTCATAAACGTTTTTAGCCTACCTAAGAGGGATTGAAACATGAATATTTTAAGTTGAATTCTTGTGGTTATTTTGGTTTTTAGCCTACCTAAGAGGGATTGAAACTTGGTCGTGTTTTTAGCTTTTTTAGAGATTTGATTGTTTTTAGCCTACCTAAGAGGGATTGAAACATACTTCTTCAACATTTTTAATGCCGCTTGAGCTTGTTTTTAGCCTACCTAAGAGGGATTGAAACTCAAAAAATTTACCTGGCTATTTTGCCGGTATTGGGTTTTTAGCCTACCTAAGAGGGATTGAAACTCTTGATTCTCCATATAAGCCCCTCCCTTCAGACTTGTTTTTAGCCTACCTAAGAGGGATTGAAACATTTCTGGTAAACTCATTCTCCACTTCGCTGAGCAAGGTTTTTAGCCTACCTAAGAGGGATTGAAACTTTGGTCATACGCTCGGAGCACTGGCTTGGACTTCGAGTTTTTAGCCTACCTAAGAGGGATTGAAACCGGAACGGTTTAGTAAAGTATGACGAAACCGCTCATGGTTTTTAGCCTACCTAAGAGGGATTGAAACCTTCATTTTCCCTTTGACTGCTAGCTGTTTCAATGCCTCGTTTTTAGCCTACCTAAGAGGGATTGAAACTAAAATTTCTCTGCCCAAGGTTTCATAGTATCACCCGTTTTTAGCCTACCTAAGAGGGATTGAAACTGCGGCAAAAGCCACTATTCATCGCTATTAGAACAGTGTTTTTAGCCTACCTAAGAGGGATTGAAACTACAGATTTTAGGTGTATTAGGTGCTGCATACCCTAAGTTTTTAGCCTACCTAAGAGGGATTGAAACCTCATACTCGCAAGAGCTTCAGCTTCACGATAGTACGTTTTTAGCCTACCTAAGAGGGATTGAAACATGTTTTAGGCACTTGCTACCACCTCGCTACATAGAAGTTTTTAGCCTACCTAAGAGGGATTGAAACAGTACAGTACATTTTCACCAATTTTCTCTCACAAAGTTTTTAGCCTACCTAAGAGGGATTGAAACACACTGCCAATGTTCTTCGGGGTCAAATGGTGGATGTTTTTAGCCTACCTAAGAGGGATTGAAACTTCGTGTGGAGGAACGAAGGCAAGAGAGGTTCGACACGTTTTTAGCCTACCTAAGAGGGATTGAAACTCTAATTCGTTTATGTCATCTACTGAATGCCAATTTAGTTTTTAGCCTACCTAAGAGGGATTGAAACTTTAGAGCGATTCTACCAGTGACATTAGGACAGCCAGTTTTTAGCCTACCTAAGAGGGATTGAAACAACATTATTTTTTCAACTATTATCAGGTTTTATTCAAGTTTTTAGCCTACCTAAGAGGGATTGAAACTAAGAAATTTCCTCATAGTAGTGGTCCCATAAACGGGTGTTTTTAGCCTACCTAAGAGGGATTGAAACGCTCCAAAGTAAAATACTCATCATCATCTCCATCCGTTTTTAGCCTACCTAAGAGGGATTGAAACTCGATAAAGCCATTCTCTGTTAGTATAGCGGGCATGTTTTTAGCCTACCTAAGAGGGATTGAAACTCTAGAAGATATTGACGTATCATTCTAGAAATTTCTAGGTTTTTAGCCTACCTAAGAGGGATTGAAACGAACGATCAACTAACTAGAGGAGCATTTGTTGCGTTACGTTTTTAGCCTACCTAAGAGGGATTGAAACTTATCCATTTGCCTACTCCTAGTTTTTTTGCTTGCTCCGTTTTTAGCCTACCTAAGAGGGATTGAAACCGCAATATATCATTCGGTATTAGCGTAAAATTTCCTGTTTTTAGCCTACCTAAGAGGGATTGAAACCTCATTCAACTCGACTAATTCATAAGTCCTTTCAAGTTTTTAGCCTACCTAAGAGGGATTGAAACCTACCAAAATTATCTTTGCTGTAATTACAATACCTAGTTTTTAGCCTACCTAAGAGGGATTGAAACAGTAATACAAATCCATGAAATTTAGGGGGTAAAACAGTTTTTAGCCTACCTAAGAGGGATTGAAACATTAGTATACTCCCGTTCTTGATAACAACAAATCTTTGGTGTTTTTAGCCTACCTAAGAGGGATTGAAACAGAAAGCCGAACAATTAGCAGTATCATTCCAACCGGTTTTTAGCCTACCTAAGAGGGATTGAAACTAATCAGGTGTTCCAAACCTTACATATGCCTGAAACGTTTTTAGCCTACCTAAGAGGGATTGAAACACCCATTTCTCGGGAGGCTATCATTTCGTCCTTTCCCGTTTTTAGCCTACCTAAGAGGGATTGAAACGAGTAAGTTCTGCAGTTAATCTGCTCCCTCTCTTCCGTTTTTAGCCTACCTAAGAGGGATTGAAACCCGTAGATGGAAGCGACATAGAGGAAAATTCCAATCGTTTTTAGCCTACCTAAGAGGGATTGAAACTATATGGGAAGGAGAACGAATGGAGTAAATATCCAGCACGTTTTTAGCCTACCTAAGAGGGATTGAAACTTTGTTTTCTGGAAGGTAGTTATATCATCCGGTATGGTTTTTAGCCTACCTAAGAGGGATTGAAACCTTAATAAATTCTATATACTTTTGTATGTCTATTTCTAGTTTTTAGCCTACCTAAGAGGGATTGAAACACTAATCGGTACCATTCCTCTCTCTCTTTCTTACTCAGTTTTTAGCCTACCTAAGAGGGATTGAAACCGAATAAACGAGATAGTCGTTCGTGAAGGAGATTTCTGTTTTTAGCCTACCTAAGAGGGATTGAAACCTTCAAGACTACGGAATACCTTACGTAACAGAATCGTTTTTAGCCTACCTAAGAGGGATTGAAACAGCTCCGGGACGACCACGGACTTCATCAAGCTGAAAGTTTTTAGCCTACCTAAGAGGGATTGAAACACTCATCGTATGGTTTTTCCCTCTCAATGAAGTCAATCGTTTTTAGCCTACCTAAGAGGGATTGAAACTCCAAAATCCATCACAAGTTCTTCATCGTATACGAGTTTTTAGCCTACCTAAGAGGGATTGAAACGTTTGTTCTTCGTATGTTAAGTAGAAACCTCCATCCTCGTTTTTAGCCTACCTAAGAGGGATTGAAACATGGCATTCCGGTTACCTTGACGCCCGTGGATGATAGTTTTTAGCCTACCTAAGAGGGATTGAAACTATTTGGCCAACACATAGGTTGGTTAGGAAGTCCAGGTTTTTAGCCTACCTAAGAGGGATTGAAACACGGCCTTCAACATCGTAGCCGGTTCCAACATGGCGAGTTTTTAGCCTACCTAAGAGGGATTGAAACCAGAAATGCTGGCTCAGAAACACGGCCTGGTCCCGCAAGTTTTTAGCCTACCTAAGAGGGATTGAAACGTTATAGCAACACCGTTAGCTCCTTTACCCCGTAAAGTTTTTAGCCTACCTAAGAGGGATTGAAACCGTCCCAGGTGTTATGCTCCATGTTTAACCTCCGCAGTTTTTAGCCTACCTAAGAGGGATTGAAACGGTACATCCCTAAACACGCTGCCCATGGAAAGCACCTCGTTTTTAGCCTACCTAAGAGGGATTGAAACCTGGTGGAGGTTGCAGTATTTGGCCGCAAACTCTATTGTTTTTAGCCTACCTAAGAGGGATTGAAACTTTATCATGAGCTTCAAGCAGAAAAAGCGAGATTGGTTTTTAGCCTACCTAAGAGGGATTGAAACCCTCCTACAAGTTTAAAACCTTTTGCTGACTATTTAGCGTTTTTAGCCTACCTAAGAGGGATTGAAACTGTAGGTATTACCTCAGACCCAGCGTCATATATTTCAGTTTTTAGCCTACCTAAGAGGGATTGAAACTAATTACGACAGGTACTCCCCAATCTACAAGAATTTCAGTTTTTAGCCTACCTAAGAGGGATTGAAACATGTCCAGAACAAATTCTCGCTCCTGTACAGTGCTAGTTTTTAGCCTACCTAAGAGGGATTGAAACCTAGGCGCCTGCAACTATTCATGTCCGTGGTGCAAGCGTTTTTAGCCTACCTAAGAGGGATTGAAACGTGTTCTGTTATTTGCCTGTATAATTTAATCCAACCGGTTTTTAGCCTACCTAAGAGGGATTGAAACCCTTTCATACTTAGTAGCTTTTCTTTTGTGGGCAAGGTTTTTAGCCTACCTAAGAGGGATTGAAACGCAGTTGTAATCATAAATAGAATTGGTTGTTCTCTTGCGTTTTTAGCCTACCTAAGAGGGATTGAAACTCTATCCCCTTTTTAAAAGGGGAAATAACATACGTACAGTTTTTAGCCTACCTAAGAGGGATTGAAACACTTTTCAATATCGCTTCAATATAATTCATTGCTCTGTTTTTAGCCTACCTAAGAGGGATTGAAACCTGCATTTTCTAGTTGGGAAGATATGCTTAGCAAAGGTTTTTAGCCTACCTAAGAGGGATTGAAACTGATACAAGCGGGTTTGAGGGTGATAAAAATTTTTTAAGTTTTTAGCCTACCTAAGAGGGATTGAAACAGTTTCGCTACCATTGTTTTTCTCTTGTGTAGCCTTGTTTTTAGCCTACCTAAGAGGGATTGAAACTAGACTGGTAGCATTGGCTTTAAAGAAGGCAGGAGTGTTTTTAGCCTACCTAAGAGGGATTGAAACATCATCGGCACTGTCAGGGCAGGTAAAGACGGTACAAGTTTTTAGCCTACCTAAGAGGGATTGAAACCATTTTCTCCTACCACCCAGCGGTCTATGTTTGCTAAGTTTTTAGCCTACCTAAGAGGGATTGAAACCTTTTCACTTGTTCCAAAACCTGAGGCCCAAAGTTGTTTTTAGCCTACCTAAGAGGGATTGAAACTTTTGGGTATTGCTATTTTAGCTGCTTCATCAATTAAGTTTTTAGCCTACCTAAGAGGGATTGAAACCGTTCTCTTCATCTGTATATCCGCTAAGCTTTTCGATGTTTTTAGCCTACCTAAGAGGGATTGAAACTACTCCTTCAAGTAATATTGACTATATTGAAAGAGTTGTTTTTAGCCTACCTAAGAGGGATTGAAACGTCTATAAACAGTGCTGGGTACAGGCTGTCCAATATGTTTTTAGCCTACCTAAGAGGGATTGAAACGAAGCTTGTCAATCTCGCCGGCAATCTGTTCTTTTGGTTTTTAGCCTACCTAAGAGGGATTGAAACGCATTTCGATATCGGACAATCGCTTCTCAACAGCTTGTTTTTAGCCTACCTAAGAGGGATTGAAACGAGCGTAATTTCTACTATACCAGTTTAATTATAACAGTTTTTAGCCTACCTAAGAGGGATTGAAACGTTTAATTATAACACCCTTTAAAATACCTGTCAAGGTTTTTAGCCTACCTAAGAGGGATTGAAACGTTCGGGTTCACTATCTGGATTGTCCTTCCACCGCTTCGTTTTTAGCCTACCTAAGAGGGATTGAAACGTTTAATTATAACACCCTTTAAAATACCTGTCAAGTGTTTTTAGCCTACCTAAGAGGGATTGAAACGCGGGGGTGACCGGGCTGAAATTAAAAGCTCTGGCAAAGTTTTTAGCCTACCTAAGAGGGATTGAAACCCATTCAATCCAGAAACGAATTGGCAATGTCGCAGAGTTTTTAGCCTACCTAAGAGGGATTGAAACGGTGAAATGAAGGTAGAAGATGTACCGCTTGCTCCTGTTTTTAGCCTACCTAAGAGGGATTGAAACATTTTTTCTTTAATTCATCTTTTTCGGTGTTTATATATGTTTTTAGCCTACCTAAGAGGGATTGAAACCCTGTTGATGCCTTGTAGTAACAAATTCTTCCCCACAGTTTTTAGCCTACCTAAGAGGGATTGAAACCTTATTTTGCAACATACCTTCATGCAGAGCTTCTTTTGGTTTTTAGCCTACCTAAGAGGGATTGAAACCAGCTACTAAATGCTTACAAAAAAGCTTATGAGTTTGTTTTTAGCCTACCTAAGAGGGATTGAAACATATTAAGAACAACAATTGTTTGGTTAGGAATAGGGTTTTTAGCCTACCTAAGAGGGATTGAAACTTCTTTTATTATCATCCTTATAAATCTGATACCCTGTGTTTTTAGCCTACCTAAGAGGGATTGAAACTTCAGGGCAAGTGATTAAGATGATGAGGAAATTTTTAGTTTTTAGCCTACCTAAGAGGGATTGAAACTTTTGGTAGCTAATTGCCTATTTGGTAGGTTCAATCATAGTTTTTAGCCTACCTAAGAGGGATTGAAACACAATTGCAATGTCGCCTTTACGGCTTTGAATGTAGTTTTTAGCCTACCTAAGAGGGATTGAAACTACTTTCATTATTTCTTTCGTCCACTCTTCCGCATCTGTTTTTAGCCTACCTAAGAGGGATTGAAACCTATATAGAAACCGGGAAAAGAGGCATAAAAGCCGAGTTTTTAGCCTACCTAAGAGGGATTGAAACTCCTTTACACAGTCTCGGTTTGGCGTTCTTCATCACGTTTTTAGCCTACCTAAGAGGGATTGAAACTTGCTCAAATATTATTGAAATAGGAGGGATAGTATGGTTTTTAGCCTACCTAAGAGGGATTGAAACCTTTTTTAGTCATTCTGAATTCATCTCCTTCTCAAGGTTTTTAGCCTACCTAAGAGGGATTGAAACTCGTTTAAATTCTTTAGCTTCTTGCTTTCTGCTACCTAGTTTTTAGCCTACCTAAGAGGGATTGAAACTCGTTTAAATTCTTTAGCTTCTTGCTTTCTGCTACCTAGTTTTTAGCCTACCTAAGAGGGATTGAA
>NZ_SLWU01000015.1:57241-64101 GCF_004345675.1 Caldanaerobacter subterraneus
GAAACTGAGGGTTCGAGTCCCTCTTTCTGCACCAAAAAACAGTTTTTAGCCTACCTAAGAGGGATTGAAACTCTGTATCCTCCTTCCAGCAACAAAAAATACGCCCTAGTTTTTAGCCTACCTAAGAGGGATTGAAACAGCCTTACGCAAAGATAGCCTCTCTTGACGGAAGCTGGGTTTTTAGCCTACCTAAGAGGGATTGAAACTTTTTGGGAATTTGATGAGAAGCAAATTGAATGTCTGGTTTTTAGCCTACCTAAGAGGGATTGAAACAAATAAAGCGGATTTGTTATCATTTTAAAGATGCTTTGTTTTTAGCCTACCTAAGAGGGATTGAAACCAAGGACAATCCGGTGAGGTGGGGAGAAATCGCAAAGTTTTTAGCCTACCTAAGAGGGATTGAAACATTGAGTCATAATTATGTCCCTGCACGTGTGCACCTATGTTTTTAGCCTACCTAAGAGGGATTGAAACGGCATATCTCGATACTGTACTTTTCGTATAAGATATGTTTTTAGCCTACCTAAGAGGGATTGAAACCTTCATGGTCCAGCCCGTGAATGGGCTGGCCGTCGGGCGTTTTTAGCCTACCTAAGAGGGATTGAAACGACGCAGCTTCATCAATGTATTCTTTTAAAACGATAAGTTTTTAGCCTACCTAAGAGGGATTGAAACGCAAGTGGTCATCCGACTTGCCAGCATCTTTAGGCGGGTTTTTAGCCTACCTAAGAGGGATTGAAACATTTCCGCACTGCACTGGCTTAAAAAAGTTTTCTTCGTTTTTAGCCTACCTAAGAGGGATTGAAACTGGATTTGGTCGTCTAAGCAACGTCGCTAAGGGATGGTTTTTAGCCTACCTAAGAGGGATTGAAACTTGCCCGTTTCCAGACGGCCTCTCTGTCCTCTTGTAAGTTTTTAGCCTACCTAAGAGGGATTGAAACTATGTAGAAGATTTAGGTGGTAAATGGGCACCAGCTGTTTTTAGCCTACCTAAGAGGGATTGAAACAGTTACTTTATCAGCTGATGCACTTATGTAGATAGGTTTTTAGCCTACCTAAGAGGGATTGAAACGTACCATCGCCAAATAATTGCCTGTTTATATCCATAGTTTTTAGCCTACCTAAGAGGGATTGAAACCCGTTAGTGCATACCTGCCAACCCTGCCACGTAGTACGTTTTTAGCCTACCTAAGAGGGATTGAAACGTTATAGGAGGTGTCTCATTTGACACTCCAAGAGATGTTTTTAGCCTACCTAAGAGGGATTGAAACCTACGGATGTTGCCGTAACGCCAAAGTTGAGTTACCTCGTTTTTAGCCTACCTAAGAGGGATTGAAACTTGCAGGAGCCATTCTAGCGGCACTTCTTTGTTTGTAGTTTTTAGCCTACCTAAGAGGGATTGAAACGCTAGTGGCAAAGCTAAAATGGTATGGTAAGCAGGCCGTTTTTAGCCTACCTAAGAGGGATTGAAACTATCGCAAAGCTGCCATTGCGTGGTCGTTGAAGTCGTTTTTAGCCTACCTAAGAGGGATTGAAACACTTTACGAGGATTAAATGTTTATAAAGATAAGGTGGGTTTTTAGCCTACCTAAGAGGGATTGAAACAAACCACCAACGCTTAAAAATCGGCTTCTTTGCTTTTTGTTTTTAGCCTACCTAAGAGGGATTGAAACACTCACTTTAGAAAACACCGACTTGAAGGCACAAATACGTTTTTAGCCTACCTAAGAGGGATTGAAACTCAAGATAGATTTTTGTCTGAGTCATGCCGTCATCGTTTTTAGCCTACCTAAGAGGGATTGAAACGCCAATTTTTATAAGCGCCGATGGGTCGTTGTAGCCAGTTTTTAGCCTACCTAAGAGGGATTGAAACAAATCTTTTGCGCAGCGAATACCGATTTCCCGCTACCCGTTTTTAGCCTACCTAAGAGGGATTGAAACGCCATAGCAGCTACAGAGCCGCCCGCCTGTAATGCAGTTTTTAGCCTACCTAAGAGGGATTGAAACCTATTTCCCTTTGCGTTAGATAGCCTTCGGCTATCAAGTTTTTAGCCTACCTAAGAGGGATTGAAACTGGATTTGGTCGTCTAAGCAACGTCGCTAAGGGATGGGTTTTTAGCCTACCTAAGAGGGATTGAAACCTTGTAAAGCCTCGATTTCGTCTCTGTCGTAGTCGAGTTTTTAGCCTACCTAAGAGGGATTGAAACCTACAATATGGAATAACATAAAAAACACTATTACGGTTTTTAGCCTACCTAAGAGGGATTGAAACTTCTGAAAGCATTTTCTTTCCTCCCTTTCTCTCTTGAGTTTTTAGCCTACCTAAGAGGGATTGAAACTTAAGTCCTCTGGCAGCTTAACGACAATCTCCATATCGTTTTTAGCCTACCTAAGAGGGATTGAAACTCCTTTTGGGACCTCGTACCCTAAAACACCAGTAAGGTTTTTAGCCTACCTAAGAGGGATTGAAACTTGCGTGGTCGTTGAAGTCTACCGGCTCATCGAGCACAGTTTTTAGCCTACCTAAGAGGGATTGAAACATCTTCCCTGTTGCGACGCCAGAACACTGCTGGCTTGTTTTTAGCCTACCTAAGAGGGATTGAAACATGATAGCCTTAGCTCAGAGTGGCTCACTCCAGAAATGTTTTTAGCCTACCTAAGAGGGATTGAAACTATAATTGTAATTGGAGATGGAGGTGAGGGAATTGAGGTTTTTAGCCTACCTAAGAGGGATTGAAACCATAGCATTGCGATGGTCTGCCACTACAGGCAAGCAAGGTTTTTAGCCTACCTAAGAGGGATTGAAACTGTATAGCCTTATCTGCTAAATCTACGGTGTCCTCAGTTTTTAGCCTACCTAAGAGGGATTGAAACAGGTCATCGATAATAAGCAGATCCGTATCTTCCGTGTTTTTAGCCTACCTAAGAGGGATTGAAACGATGAAGAGAAATTACTGAAAGATACACAATATCAGTTTTTAGCCTACCTAAGAGGGATTGAAACGCTTGGACGGCTCCTGGGTGCTGGACGGCAGCTTTGTTTTTAGCCTACCTAAGAGGGATTGAAACCATTTCTTTGTACGCCTGTTTTTCTTTTTCGCTTCGGTTTTTAGCCTACCTAAGAGGGATTGAAACAATGGGTATCAGACACCTAAAACAACATGGCAAGCTGCTGTTTTTAGCCTACCTAAGAGGGATTGAAACATCTGGGCAGCAATGTTGTTATACAAACTTGGTTTTAGTTTTTAGCCTACCTAAGAGGGATTGAAACTTCTCATCGCCAATTGTATATAACCCTTATAACCTAAGTTTTTAGCCTACCTAAGAGGGATTGAAACGGACTATTATTATGTACCATAACGTATATATCAAATGTTGTTTTTAGCCTACCTAAGAGGGATTGAAACTCTGTAAGTACGTACTTACATTGTTCTTCTGATTTTGCGTTTTTAGCCTACCTAAGAGGGATTGAAACTCTGAACATTCAATTCAAATAAAGTTTTTTGAACATTCGTTTTTAGCCTACCTAAGAGGGATTGAAACTTATACTCAAGTGCAGTAAAACCGCCTTCAAGCTCCAGTTTTTAGCCTACCTAAGAGGGATTGAAACGCTATGAAGACATAGAAGCTAAACTTTACAACCTGTAAAGTTTTTAGCCTACCTAAGAGGGATTGAAACATGGAGAAGTAACACTTATCATAGGTGGCTATGGTGTAAGTTTTTAGCCTACCTAAGAGGGATTGAAACTTAGATGCAAGGAAGTTTAGAATTTTAACCAGGTTGTTTTTAGCCTACCTAAGAGGGATTGAAACTACGAAAGTTGGATTCAGCAGGAAACGAAATCTGGTCGAGTTTTTAGCCTACCTAAGAGGGATTGAAACCCCAGATAGAGCAAAGAAAGAAAAGAGGTGTTTTAAATGAGTTTTTAGCCTACCTAAGAGGGATTGAAACTTACTGAGCAAGAAGAAGCAATTGTTTGAACAGATGAAAGTTTTTAGCCTACCTAAGAGGGATTGAAACCTTAGGATGATTATCAGGGCTTTCTATAAAATCCCCAAGTTTTTAGCCTACCTAAGAGGGATTGAAACCAAACAGGAAACACGAAAGGAGTTTGTGTGGTTTGTGGTTTTTAGCCTACCTAAGAGGGATTGAAACTTTCTATGCTTGCAATTATGCGGGCGAAGGAAATAAAAGGTTTTTAGCCTACCTAAGAGGGATTGAAACGTAGAAGCTATAAGCATTATGCAGGATTTACGTCCACAGTTTTTAGCCTACCTAAGAGGGATTGAAACTTCCTCCATCTCGGTCACCCGTATGGGAGTTTCCTCCCCGTTTTTAGCCTACCTAAGAGGGATTGAAACTGAAAATTGGTGAGACATGGCATAAAATTTAAGTTAAAAGTTTTTAGCCTACCTAAGAGGGATTGAAACCATCCCGGCCAATATCACTGCCACTCCGCTTTCCGGGTTTTTAGCCTACCTAAGAGGGATTGAAACATGGACGCAAGGCTCACCGCTGGAGTAGGGCGGGGCCCCGTTTTTAGCCTACCTAAGAGGGATTGAAACTAAGTGGACGTGTTTTGATGTTTCGTTCTCTGAGCAGTTTTTAGCCTACCTAAGAGGGATTGAAACCTTGCTACGGCTACTTTGATGTCGTTGCCCCAAGTCCCGTTTTTAGCCTACCTAAGAGGGATTGAAACATGTAATCGCTGTCGGTAGTATCAGCGCCGTCGTTGCGTTTTTAGCCTACCTAAGAGGGATTGAAACCTGCTCACGCCGCAGATAATGAGCTCGATGGTGTCGCCGTTTTTAGCCTACCTAAGAGGGATTGAAACAGGCAGGGTCGTTTTTGAGCACGTTAAGCACGGCAGTTTTTAGCCTACCTAAGAGGGATTGAAACACGAGTCCTTTTAGCATTTCTTATGGGGATGTTTTTTGTTTTTAGCCTACCTAAGAGGGATTGAAACTCAGTGCCGGGATTAAGGCTCCCGGCAGGCCTTCAATCGTTTTTAGCCTACCTAAGAGGGATTGAAACTTTGACGTTTGGAGGGGAATAAAGGCTTTGCAGGTTAGGTTTTTAGCCTACCTAAGAGGGATTGAAACGCATTTACAGCTTCTTCGATATATGTTTCCAATGCTTGTTTTTAGACTACCTAAGAGGGATTGAAACTTCGCTGTCTTATCGTAAACAATAATCTGCCCAACCCTGTTTTTAGCCTACCTAAGAGGGATTGAAACCTTAGCAATGTTGCAGATGTTTTGAGTGTGTTATGGAGGTTTTTAGCCTACCTAAGAGGGATTGAAACATAGTAGAACGTGCTTCAATGAATGCAGCGTCTTCTTGTTTTTAGCCTACCTAAGAGGGATTGAAACTGAGTTTCCCACTCCAGTTACGCACTGGGTAGGAGCGTTTTTAGCCTACCTAAGAGGGATTGAAACCAGGCGCTTGTCGATGCTGTGAACGCTTCTAACAGCCCAGTTTTTAGACTACCTAAGAGGGATTGAAACTTCTGAGCCCGAACCTCACAAACCCGATGTACACGGCGTTTTTAGCCTACCTAAGAGGGATTGAAACCCAAGCAGCAAAGCCTGTTGTTGCTTTTCCCCTAACTGTTTTTAGCCTACCTAAGAGGGATTGAAACTGGCTTTCGTATCAGCATTTCAAGTTATCACCACTTGGGTTTTTAGCCTACCTAAGAGGGATTGAAACCCTTGGAGCCTTCTGTTTATCATCTTTAATTCTTTAGTTTTTAGCCTACCTAAGAGGGATTGAAACTCTCTTGCAGGATATTATCTTGAAGATTGCTTCTGTGAAGTTTTTAGCCTACCTAAGAGGGATTGAAACTTGCTTACTTCTTAATTTGGTAAGTTTCGGTTTTTCTTCGTTTTTAGCCTACCTAAGAGGGATTGAAACCGACGTATACAATTAGAAGCTTGGGGCGTAGAAGGAGTTTTTAGCCTACCTAAGAGGGATTGAAACCTACTTGAAGAAAGATATAAAGGCAAAGGGATTGGCTTGTTTTTAGCCTACCTAAGAGGGATTGAAACATTATACTGTCGGTGGTTTTTATGATTTTTTCAGCTTGTTTTTAGCCTACCTAAGAGGGATTGAAACCTTCACCGCATTAAAGTATTTCCACAATTATCCACCGTTTTTAGCCTACCTAAGAGGGATTGAAACTTGTTTAGGTCAATAGCATACTGAGGCGCATAATCTGGTTTTTAGCCTACCTAAGAGGGATTGAAACAGTACTGGATTGTCCATATTGACATTCCAGTACCAGGTTTTTAGCCTACCTAAGAGGGATTGAAACATTCCTGCTAAATTATGTGCAGGATTCTCTGAAAATGTTTTTAGCCTACCTAAGAGGGATTGAAACGATCTTAGTCAGCAGGTTCCCCCAGAGGAAGAAGTTCCTGTTTTTAGCCTACCTAAGAGGGATTGAAACAAATTGTAGTTCTAAGCATTTTGTTGGATTTTCGAGGTGGTTTTTAGCCTACCTAAGAGGGATTGAAACCGTTGTAGTGCGCTTAAACGGTAGTGAAGGCACAATAAAGTTTTTAGCCTACCTAAGAGGGATTGAAACTTGCTCCTATCCATCTTAAAAAGCAATAGTCATCGCAGAAGTTTTTAGCCTACCTAAGAGGGATTGAAACATCATTTGCCTTGTTAGTATGTGTAGGGTCTAGAGCTGGTTTTTAGCCTACCTAAGAGGGATTGAAACCTCAAGATTAACATTTAGCCTGCCAGTTCTAAATTTGTAGTTTTTAGCCTACCTAAGAGGGATTGAAACGATCTTTCTGGGGTTAAATCTTTGGGTGGTCCTATGTTTTTAGCCTACCTAAGAGGGATTGAAACG
>NZ_SLWU01000015.1:64198-66122 GCF_004345675.1 Caldanaerobacter subterraneus
TTGTTTTTAGCCTACCTAAGAGGGATTGAAACGATCTTTCTGGGGTTAAATCTTTGGGTGGTCCTATGTTTTTAGCCTACCTAAGAGGGATTGAAACTGGGAAGATGAAGAGAAAGAGGAGGGTTAAAGGATGGGTTTTTAGCCTACCTAAGAGGGATTGAAACAATGTTGTTACACAAATTTGGTTTTGCGGTAACAATGTTTTTAGCCTACCTAAGAGGGATTGAAACCCTATTACTATTTTACTTACTCCTTTTTCTTTTGCGTTTTTAGCCTACCTAAGAGGGATTGAAACCAACACGCTATCGCGCGCCTTAGCTAAACAACAAAATGTTTTTAGCCTACCTAAGAGGGATTGAAACGTTAGTTTATCTGAGTTTTATTTTCATGAGTGGATGAAGTTTTTAGCCTACCTAAGAGGGATTGAAACATTTCAAGCGACTTTCACCACCTTCTTTACCTCAATTAGGTTTTTAGCCTACCTAAGAGGGATTGAAACGTACGCAAAACATGTACTCAAGGTTAGGTATTACAGTTTTTAGCCTACCTAAGAGGGATTGAAACATCCTCTCTTGAAAAGGCATATTCAGAGGACTCGAATGGTTTTTAGCCTACCTAAGAGGGATTGAAACGCACTTAGAGCATTTCACAATCACTTACCAATCCCTCCGTTTTTAGCCTACCTAAGAGGGATTGAAACACAGAAAAGCGTTTGGTTTATTGAAAGTGGGTTATAACAGTTTTTAGCCTACCTAAGAGGGATTGAAACTCATGCTAGTCTTCACCTACAACCACCTCCCTTGCTCCGTTTTTAGCCTACCTAAGAGGGATTGAAACAACAAGATTTCATCATTTTGTATCTGTCTATCCAACTGTTTTTAGCCTACCTAAGAGGGATTGAAACACTCTCTGCAAGTGTTATACTGTCCCATATGAGGGACGTTTTTAGCCTACCTAAGAGGGATTGAAACCTGCAGTACCGCACCATGCAAGGCCTTCGCTGCACTAGTTTTTAGCCTACCTAAGAGGGATTGAAACTCTAATTTCTCTTGAAATTCTTTTTCGGGGAATCTAAGTTTTTAGCCTACCTAAGAGGGATTGAAACGTCGCCAGACCAGAACACGCCCAATGGGACCCATTCCTCGTTTTTAGCCTACCTAAGAGGGATTGAAACCAATATCTAATAAAGATTGTTGTCCTTCGATATGATTTACGTTTTTAGCCTACCTAAGAGGGATTGAAACTATACTCAAAAACACCACCCCTAACCTAACCTATATAGTTTTTAGCCTACCTAAGAGGGATTGAAACCTCGCCTGAGAGGGCTTTAAAAGGAGCTGAAAAGCCTGGTTTTTAGCCTACCTAAGAGGGATTGAAACTATACTCAAAAACACCACCCCTAACCTAACCTATATAGTTTTTAGCCTACCTAAGAGGGATTGAAACATTCTTCAAGCTTCTCTCTAGATAAAGAGGCTTTTGTTTTTAGCCTACCTAAGAGGGATTGAAACTCTAGCATGTTTACTGATAGGAATATAAGAAATTTCTCGTTTTTAGCCTACCTAAGAGGGATTGAAACTGTTTAGAAATAGAGTGCCTATAAAAAACATTTCTGAAGCGTTTTTAGCCTACCTAAGAGGGATTGAAACACGTTTTAGCATATTTTTAAAGTAAGACTCTTGTCTTGTTTTTAGCCTACCTAAGAGGGATTGAAACCTCGCCTGAGAGGGCTTTAAAAGGAGCTGAAAAGCCTGGTTTTTAGCCTACCTAAGAGGGATTGAAACATCCCTCCTGAACTTTACAATTTTGTAAGGTTAGGAGCGTTTTTAGCCTACCTAAGAGGGATTGAAACTGGTAGGAGGAATTAGAATGCTTTTAGGAAAAGTTGTTTTTAGCCTACCTAAGAGGGATTGAAACTGGTAGG
>NZ_SLWU01000015.1:66214-71586 GCF_004345675.1 Caldanaerobacter subterraneus
TGTTTTTAGCCTACCTAAGAGGGATTGAAACTGGTAGGAGGAATTAGAATGCTTTTAGGAAAAGTTGTTTTTAGCCTACCTAAGAGGGATTGAAACCCATCACAAAGACCATCTCTATAGTCCTCGCAATCTGTTTTTAGCCTACCTAAGAGGGATTGAAACGCATTTGCAGCCGATATTGTTTCTGTCCTTGCAATTCGTTTTTAGCCTACCTAAGAGGGATTGAAACTTTAGAGTTTTTGCTTATGTTGAGTATTGGATGAATACTGTTTTTAGCCTACCTAAGAGGGATTGAAACACTTTCAGCTCTTATTTTACTACTGTACACATACCATGGTTTTTAGCCTACCTAAGAGGGATTGAAACATACCTTCTTGCCAAATTTCAATTTGTTGTTGTCGCTTGTTTTTAGCCTACCTAAGAGGGATTGAAACGTTAAGCTTGTGCAATCGGTTTTCCTTGCTTCGGCTTGCAAGTTTTTAGCCTACCTAAGAGGGATTGAAACCTATGTTTGAATTGAAGAAAAGTAAAAAGAAAAGGCAAGTTTTTAGCCTACCTAAGAGGGATTGAAACTCATATTTTCCCCTCCCTTTAAAAACTTTATATAGTCTTGTTTTTAGCCTACCTAAGAGGGATTGAAACATCGAGCAATGGTTATAACCTTGTGCATGTGCTCCAAGTTTTTAGCCTACCTAAGAGGGATTGAAACTCTCTCTTGTATTTTTCAAAGTCTCTAGCATATTTTTTGTTTTTAGCCTACCTAAGAGGGATTGAAACAACTGTACATGAGTATCTACTAAGCGGTTTAGTATGTTTTTAGCCTACCTAAGAGGGATTGAAACCCCATCCTCCGTTTGCATAAACAAGTGACTCTTGCTGTTTTTAGCCTACCTAAGAGGTATTGAAACTGGAAGTATAAACATATCAAAATTTTTGGAGGCAGGTTTTTAGCCTACCTAAGAGGGGTTGAAACACAGCAAGAAGAACAGGAACAGCCGCCTGAGTATCGTTGTTTAAAATGAATTACAGCTGTGAATGAGGGGAGGGAAAATTTGTGAAGATTAAAGAACTTGATGTTTTGAAAACTAAGGATGGACGAGAGGGAACTGTAGTTCATGTGTTTGACATAAAGGGTTTGCCCAGAGCATATGAAATTGAATTTGATAATGGTGAGTTAGAAACAAT
Organism: Caldanaerobacter subterraneus; assembly: GCF_004345675.1. Lineage (GTDB taxonomy): Bacteria > Bacillota > Thermoanaerobacteria > Thermoanaerobacterales > Thermoanaerobacteraceae > Thermoanaerobacter > Thermoanaerobacter subterraneus. Next base: position 67,400 of record NZ_SLWU01000015.1, read on the forward strand.
CGAAGAGAATAGAGTTAGCGAAGTGATTTGGCGTTTTTTACCTAATAAAGATTGAAATATTCTTGAGAATCATCTTTTTAAGCTTTTTGTGTTGGTGGAAGTTCCACTCCAGTTAAGAGGTTGAAATTTTTTGAGTAAAACAAATTTAACAAATAAATAAAAAACAATTTTGGCCAAATAAATCTAATAAATTATATCTCCAATATGCCGAAGAGAAAGTTAAAAAGTAAAAATTAATGGGGTGAGTGGAGATGAAAATGTTCTATGACCTTAGTTTTAAAATATTAATGCTGTTGTTTATTTTTATTCTGTTTATGTGTTTTTCTATAGAACCGGCTTATTCTAAAATCTTAGGTATAGGAGTTGTAGACCTTCCTACAGACTTCAAGTTTGAAAATAATAACAAAAATGCAAAAATGGCTTTAAAGTACATTGAAGGGGTAAAAGTAAAGCCTGATCAAATTTTTTCTTTTAATAAAACTGTTGGTAAGCGAACAATAGCGCAAGGATTTTACGAAGGGCTTTCTGGATCAGGGGGCTATTACTATAAAGATGTAGGTGGAGGAGTGTGTGCTACAGCGACTGCAATTCATAGGGCTGTTATAAATAGTGGACTAAAAGTGGTAGAGAGACATAAACATTTGTACGGTGCTATATATGCTCCGGATGGCGATGATGCGGCAGTCGACTGGGATGCAAATTGGGATTATAAATTTAAAAATACCAGTAAAGACATCATCACTATAAGAACTATAGAAACAGATACCTTCGTAGCAGTGTATTTTGAAACTTTGGGAGAAAAAGATTATAATGTGGAAATTTACATAAATGGGACTATACTTGATAGTTCTAAAGAATATGAGAAAGCGTATATAGAAGATGAAAAAGTGTTTGTGCCACTTAGAAATGTGATAGAGAAATTAAATGGAGAAATATCTTGGAATGATTTAAACAAGACAATTACCATTAAGTATAACAATACAGAAATAACTCTTCAGATTGGGAGAACTACGTACATTAAGAATGGTGAAACTTTTTCTATGGAATTCTTTCCAAGAATAGAGAATAACCGAACATATGTGCCTTTAGAATTTTTAATTGAAGGGCTGGGTGTTAAAGTTAACTGGGGTGAAAAAGAAGGGGGAAAAGTATTATATCTTGAGGAGAATTTTTATGAATAGTACAAAAAGCCTTGTGAGGTACAAGGCTTTTTGTATTATTCCCTAATTTTTACAGAGGAAAGATAATTTTTTGTTAAAAAAGTTGAAATTTTTATAATTTCAAGAAGGAAATTGGCAATTGATGTAGAATTATACATAGTAAAAAGCAGAACTGTTAGATGATAATTATACAAAATTTTCTTTTTTGAAGTTTAGAAAAAGTGAGGGAGAAAAAGATGGGAAAAGTATGGCTTCTGAAACTTAAAGCTTTTCTTCATGACCCTCCTCATAAGCATTGGATAATTTCTATGGACAATGAAGAATGTATAAAAAAGTTCCAGCTTCAGGAAAAAGGTCGATGCCATGAGATTTTAATTAAATCTAAAGTAATTGAACCACTTCTTGGAGAAGATTTAACAGAGGAAGAAGAGAAACTTATTGAAAAAGCAGATACACAAGCTTATCCTGTAAATAGAATACTTCCCCCAGTGGCTGTTAAAATAAGAGGAGAAGATGTGATATTTTTTGACATATTTAGCAAAAAAATATATTACGATATACTGGCAGAAACAGAGTATGAAACTGAGAATAAGCGTTTTTTAGAATTAATAGAGAAACTTGCAACGAATTATAAGCTTTCTCAGATAAATAAAGAAGAAAAAGCAAAAATCTTGTTTTTATTTCTATGGAGATTCTATCAAAAAATTTTTCACTGGATGAAAATTCATCCTGCAGATACAAGGGCACCCAATCACTCTATTTATGATCACCTTGTTCAAACGTCCACTCTGGTTTCAGCTCTTCCCAAACCAGCATTTTTGCTTTTTACAATTGGTCCTGTTCAAAGCTTTATTGCTACCGCTAGAAAAACTTCTGATTTATGGGCAGGCAGTTATATGCTTTCTTACTTCATATGGGAAAGTATGAAGTTTGTAGTTGAACATTATGGGCCAGATGTAATTGTGTACCCGAATCTTTTAGGTCAACCTCTTGTAGATTTATGGCTTAGTTCAAAGGTATTTGGTAATTCATTCACGGATCTAGCGCAAACAGAGTTTGATGAATGGTTTAAAGAATGGAATAGAGTGCCGAGGTCTGAAAGTTTAGAAGGAAAATTGACTATTGCTAATATGCCTAATAAGTTTCTTGCAATTGTGCCGGTTAATGAAGGAGAAGCTTTGAAACTGGGCGAAGAATGTGAGAAAAACTTTAAAGAGCAACTAAAGAGGTTAGCCAAAAAGACAGCGCAAAGATTAGAAGGCATTTTAAATCTGGATAGAGATTTAGAAAAAATTCAGTTGCAGATTGAAAATCAGCTATTAAAATATTTCCAGGTTTATTGGGCGGTTATGCCCTGGTTTGAAGAAGAAGAATCTCCAGAAGAGGCTTTGGCTGGTTATAGAGAAATAATAGGGGAGACAGAGCTTTATCACACGATAAGTGAGTTTACAAAACATGTTAATAAAATATTAGGTAAAAATCAAGAAAAAAGTAAAAAATACAGAGATTTTAGCATAGCTTATTCACTGCTTCTTGAACTAACCGAAAAATTGCTTGGAGCAAGGAAAAGCATAAGAGAATTTGAACAGTTAGAGCAAAAAGGGCGTAAATGCAGTTTGTGCGGAGAATTTGAAGTTTTGCCATTGGATTGGGAGAAATTAAGGAGTAAGGAAAAAGGTTTAGTAAAAGAAAATGAACGACTTTGTGGGGTGTGTCTTGCGAAGCGATTGTTCCCAAAGATAATGAAGGAAGAGCTAAATCTTTCCGAGGAACTGAAATTTCCCTCAACTTCTGAAATGGCAACTATTGGAGAAAAAAGGAGAATTGCAGAGAACAAAGAGTTTATTGCAGAGTTTAAGGAATTGTTTAAAGAATTTAAGCAGAAACTTATGCTTCCCAATACTGTTTCTGTTCCAAAATTAAAAGATAACCAGCTTTTTGAGATAGATGGTCAATGGCTAATGAAAGAGAGTTATAGAGAAGAATATATTAAAAGCGAATATACAGAGAACTTCGAAATAGAGGACTTTCAGAACATGGTTCAGAAAATAACAAAGCTTCTGGAGGCTTACAAAATCAACCCTTCCAGGTATTATGCTATTCTTCAAATGGATGGAGATCACATGGGGAAATGGTTAAAAGGAGAGAATAATCCATCTATAATGGAAACTTTACACCCCAAAGTGGGAGAACATATAAAACAACATGCAAAAGATAATCCATCTTCGATACTTTACAAGAAACACCCTACTACTCCTTCTCTTCACCAGACCCTGAGCAGAAAAATTTCCACGTTTGCTCTTCAAGAAGTGCGAAGAATTGTAGAAGAAAAACATTACGGGAAATTGGTTTATGCAGGAGGGGATGACGTTTTAGCATTGCTTCCTGTAGAGGAGGTCTTGGGATGTGCTTATGAATTACAAAACGCTTTTAAAAAAGTTTTAAGTTCTGAAGCCTCCATGAGTGCAGGTATTGTGATAGTTCATCATAAATATCCTCTTTACCTTGCCTTAAAAGAGGTTCAACTGGCTCAGAAAAAAGCAAAGGATGAAAGACAGTATAATAGAGATGCATTTTGCCTTAAGTTTATAAAAGGAAGTGAGGCACTGAAAGAATGCGGGGGCAAATGGGAGTTGATAGATTTTTTGAAAGAACTTATAGAGCATTTCAAAAAAGAAGAATTTTCATCCACATTTCCTTATCAATTTTTTGAGGTAGTGGACAGACTGTATGATGATAGAAATAAAGAGCAAGTTATCGGGATTTTGAGAAATGAATTGAAAAGAATATTTATTCGACAGAGTAGGAACAGAAATGCTTTAGAAAAATATACTGATGAAATATTGCTTCCTAAATTTGATGAAATAATTTCAAAAACGCCAAATGGAGTGATGAATTTTGCTAATATGTTGATTATTGCAAGGTCAATTGCAATGGAGCATTCCTGTAATGAATAAAAATAAGGGAGAATGGACTTTGAAAAAATAAGTACCTCCTGATAAAATACAGAGTGTAAGTTTAAGAACT
>NZ_SLWU01000016.1 GCF_004345675.1 Caldanaerobacter subterraneus
GTATGCAAATCTCATACATGATGACCATCTTCTCATTAAGTCTAATACTATTTGTTTGTCTTCTTGATTTAGAAAAATGAGTTTAGCCTGTATCATTATCATGTTTTTTGCCCCTTTGCCTCTTTGATGTTCTAACGGGCATTATCAATCTTCCTTTTTCCTCAGTTCATCAATGTAGTTTTGTTTATATCGTATAGCATTTTAATCTTTTTTATGTTTAATAGCACTTATCATCACTTAATTAAAACTATACCATTTTTTTACTTTTTATTTCAACTGCTGATACCTTCACCTCTCTTGATAAGAGCGTGTTATTAAATTTTCTGCTGTCTACTATATCACACTTTGCAAGGTATGTCAAATATTTTTGTAAAAACAAAAAAGCGCGCTAAAAAGCGCACTTTAAAAGGCTACAAATTTTTCTTTTGGCACTCCGCAGATAGGACATTTTTCTGGAAGCACGTCTACTGATGTATATCCACATACAGGGCATATGTACACTTTAGAAATTTTTAAGTCTTCCCCTTTTAATGCTGCTTCTTTTGCCTCCGCGTAAAGTTTTGCATGTATCTTTTCTGCCTCAATAGCATAATGAATGCTTTTTTTGGCTCCTGACTCCTGCTGAAGTTCTGCAACAGCGTTATACGCAGGATACATCTCCTCTACCTCAAAAGTCTCCCCTTCAATTGCTTTTTCTAAATTTTTTACTGTATCCCCTACTTCGCCCAGGGTTTTATAGTGATTTGTGGCATGCACCAGTTCTGCATAGGAAATAGCCCTGAAAAGTTTGGCAATATTAGGCTTACCTTCTTTTTCTGCCACATCAGCAAAAATCTGATACCTCATGTGAGCCTGGCTTTCTCCTGCGTAAGCATCCAGTAAGTTTTTCTTTGTCATCTCTCTCATAAAAATTCCCCCTTGCAAAAATTTATCATGAGAAAATCAGTTTCTAGAAAATATTATACTACTCTCATTTTTGAAGTCAATAAGGTAAAATAAAAAAGACCTTAAAAGGTCTCATAAAATAAAAAATGGTGGAGGGAGATGGATTTGAACCATCGAAGGCATACGCCAGCAGATTTACAGTCTGCCCCCTTTGGCCGCTTGGGTATCCCTCCACGCTTTTATTTAGTTTGAAATGGTGGTCGCGATAGGACTCGAACCTATGACCCCCTGCTTGTAAGGCAGGTGCTCTCCCAGCTGAGCTACACGACCACACTGGTCGGGATGGGGGGACTTGAACCCCCGACCCCATGCTCCCAAAGCACGTGCGCTACCAGCTGCGCTACATCCCGACCGCAGTAGCAAGATAAATTATAATAAAAAAATTGAAATTAAACAACAGGTATAAAACCTTAAAAACAGCCATTTTCCTCGCTTATACTCTTTTATTCTCCCTCTTTTTAAAGAATGCACCAAATTTAATTAAATTTTAATATTTGTGTAACACGGCTGTAATATACCTGTGGTATAATCCACCTGTAGAAGAAAATATATTCAACAAAGGAGGAAGAAAATTGAAAATATTCTCAAAAAAGCTAATTTCTATCCTCATCATACTGCTGGTAATCGCATTTTCAGTGGAAAATGTAAAGGCAGCTTATACTGTCTTAGAATCAAAGGAACAGACACAAATAGTGACTAAAGGAGTCACTCACACAAACCTCCTTTATTTTACCCCTGAAGGATTTATCAATATAAACATTTTAAAAATTGACTTAAAAGACCCTTATCTGGACCTTTCTGTCATTTTTAGCCCCTCCGGCATAAAGGAAAGGATGCCTATAAGAGAAATGGCAAATTCTTATGGAGCTGTAGCAGCCATAAATGGTGACTTCTTTGATACAAAAACGGGATTTGTGATAGGTGCAACAGTCAAAGACGGAAATTTAATAACAGACCCTGCTTCAAACGGTAAAATGGCGACTTTCTATATTGACAAAACAGGCACACCCTATATAGATTACTGGACAAAGAAAATGTCAATAACTTTACCTGATGGAACCACTATATTCCTCGCTGCGATAAATAAAATAAGCAGTACTTTTCAGTACACGGTAATGTACACAAGAGACTGGTATAGATTTTCTCCTGGTGCTAATGAAAATGTGCCGCAACTTGTAGAGGTAGTAGTAGACCAAAATGATACCGTAATAGAAGTTCGACAGGGACAGCCTTCCACTGAAATACCTGAAGGAGGATATGTTCTGGCTGCATCAGGGGATATAGGCAATCTCCTTCTTAGGCTAAGCCCAGGGGATAAAATTCAGAAGGATATAACTACCAATCCTCCTTTTGAAGATATAAAAATGGCTGTAAGCGGAGGGACAATACTGGTAAAAGGCGGGAAAATATACCCATTCACCCATGAAATAAAAGGATATGCTGCCAGAACAGCTATTGGGTATACAAAAGATAAAAGGTATGTGCTTATGGTGACAGTGGACGGTCCTCCTTACAGAGGAATGACTCAAGAAGAGCTAGCAAGTCTTATGCTTTCATTAGGAGCCTACGATGCTCTAAACCTCGATGGGGGCGGTTCCACTCAGATGGCAGTAAGACCTTTGGGGGAAACAGAAGCTGTACTTTACAATTATTCTCCTAATTCTTATGAAAGAAAAGTGCCCAACGGGGTAGCCGTCTTTAGCACTGCTCCTAAGGGAAATCTATATGGACTTAAATTAGAAGTCGAAGATAATAAAGTGTTTAAAGGATTGCACAGAAGTATAAAGGTAAAAGGATACGATGAAAACTACAACCCTATTCCGGTAGAACTTCATGAGGTCGAATTTTCTGTAACTGGAGTTGAAGGAAGGTTCGAGGGAAATTATTTCATTCCTTTAAGCACAGGTGAAGGCACTATTGTGGCAAGAGTAGGTGAGGTAACCTCAACCATTAAAATTGCCGTTTTAGAAAATCCTGCAGTATTAGAATTTAAGCCTTCTGAGATAGTGTTAGACAAAAACAAAAAAATTGGTATAAAACTTTTTGGAAAAGATGTAAAAGGATATAGAGCTTTAATAGACCCAATTGATATTGAATGGCAAATTTACAATAACGTAGGTACTATAGACAATAACGGAACATTTACATCTGCTAATTTTGACTCAAGTGGTGCAATCGTAGCAAAAGTCTTTGATAAAACTGCGCTGCTTCCTGTTAAAGTAGGAAAAGGGTCGGAGTTTGATTATTCTAACCTAGTCCCTCAGACTGACTTCACTCAATTTGACCCAGACAATAAAGAAGTTGCTGTCAATAATACTTCAGATTCATTTAAATTTATGATTTTTGGAGACACGAAGTACAACACTCTTCTAAAGCTTCAAATCTCCTTAAAAGCCGTAGATACCGCTAATAAGGAATATCCATTGGCAATTTTTGTAGGAGATATAAATGAAAGGGCTCTTGCTAATTTGAAAACAAGGTACATCGCCGTAGGAGATAAATATCAAAGATATGAATACGGAAACTCCACCTTTATAGTATTAAACAATAGAAACGGCACTTTTGTAAAGCCAGATCCAAACCAGTGGACATGGTTTAAAGACCAGCTTAATAACATACAAGGAGACAACCTCTTTATACTTTTGTCTAAACCAATTTGGGGAAATGAGGGCTTGAAGGATAATAAAGAAGCGTCCTTGTTTGAAGAAACATTAAAAGAATTTCACAAAAAAACTGGGAAAAATGTTTGGGTCATATCAAACAGCAGCAAGAAATTTTACACTTCTTTAGAGGAGGGAATAAGGTACGTGGAAACCTATGGAACAAATGTATCGGGCAATAACAACGACATATACAATGATTTTGGATTCGTTTCAGTGATGGTGAACGGAAAAGATATAAAATACCAATTTAAAAGAGTAGTAAATCCCCCTTCAAATTAGAAGGGGGATTTTGATAAAATGTCATTTTACTGCAAAGTACTTATCTACCAGTTCCAATATGTACTTTATTTCTTCAGGCGTCAGCCTTTCTCTTAAAATTGCCAGTATCTTTTCATTCCCTTTTCCATCTATCCCTTTTTCAACTAGCTTTATTATCTCTTCCACCCTATCATTTCCTAACTTTTTTAAAATTTCTTCTACTCTCTCCCTCTGCCCATCATCTAACATTTTTTCAACTTCTGCTATTTTTTCATTGACTTTTAGCCTTTTGTTTTTCTCTCTAATCTCTTTTTTCATGAGTTCTATTTCTTCTTTTTCCCTGTCCTCTTGGGGCACTAAAAATTTAACTTCACTTTGCGATAAAATCCCCGTCTTTTCAGGAATTATGGTATTTTGTTCTTTCAAAGAAGTTTTAAACATAAATATTGTAGTAGCAGCAATTAAAACCGCCACAGAAATTGCTGTCAAAAACTTTTTGTATCCTTTCATCAGAAATACCTCCTAAAGTTTGATAGCCACATTTCTATTATTCCTTTGAAAATTAGTTTTAATTCAGATTATCGGGCAAAGGGGGATCTTAATGGAAGAGCTGAGATTAAAGTATAATGAAGAAAAAGCTTCCTTTCAAATAGCTAATTTTTTAAGCCGTCATCTGCTCCCCGAAACAGTCTTTTTGTGCATTGGAACAGACAGATTTATAACTGACTCCCTGGGCCCTATAGTGGGAAACCTCATCTCTGGGTCCTTACCGCCTATTTACTACGTGTACGGGACCTTGAAAAATCCTGTACACGCTATAAATTTAGAAGAAAATTTAAGGTACATAAAAAAGAAGCATCCTTACAGCAAAATAATTGCTGTGGATGCCTCTTTAGGAGAAGAAGAAAACATAGGCAAAATATCTATAAAGAAATCTCCAATACATCCTGGCAAAGGCGTAGGGAAAATCCTACCTCCGGTCGGAGACCTCTCAATAGTAGGAATAGTAGATAGTTTCCACGCAAAAGATTTAAATTCAATAAGGCTCGGATTTATTTACGAAATTGCAGAAACAATAGCCAATGGAATACTGATTGCTTCATATTCAAAAAGCCTATCATTTTAATCTCAAAGGAATAGATACAAGGTTTTGGATAGACCCATCCTGAGGGCTTATAGAAAATACCTGTAGAAGGCCATTTCTAGGCTCTTTTAAAGGCTTATAGGAAACTATGGCTTCAAAATCTCCCCATGATGGGGCAGAATTACTAGCCTGAACAAAAGTTTCATTCAATACATTGCCGCTGTTGTCAATAAGCCTTATGTTGACTCCGCCTTCAAAAACCCTCGCCTTTCCTATCACTTTAAAAGGACTTGACACCGCTTCATTTCTAGCAGGAGATAATACCTTTATATTAGGTTCATAAGGAATTAAGCTGGGGTCAGAAACTATTATCGCCCTGGCTTCTTTGTCTTTGGTCAGTATTATGCCAAGCTCATCCCCCACTTTAATCCTATTTAAACTTATATCTTTCTCCGCATATTTAACCCCTGAATCAGGGGTATAGCTTACTTTTGCTAAAAAGTGGATTATAGCGTTTGGAAGTACTTTTATCTCTGGTCCCACTTCGTTTTTTAAATCTCGAGCGTCCTGATACTCTCTTTCAATAGTGATTACTCTCGCTTCATAATCTATGGCTTTAACTTTACCGTATATGAAGGTCTCGCCCTTTGTAGGGTCTGTATCTGGAATTGGAGTAAATAAAGGGGTAACTTTGTGTATAAGCCATATATAGTTGCTGCCCTTTCCAAAAGGCTGTATAAGCTCTACTTTGTACACTTTCCCGTCGTGTACAACTTCTGCTACAGCTTTTCCGCTAAATTCCTCTTTCAAAGCTATCTCGTCCTGCTCTCCAAGCCCTATAATTCCACCTTCTTTTCTCAAAACTTGAAGCGGGTCAAATCTCCAAGCTTCTTTGCCAAAATTAGCCCTCTCTTGCAACCTTTTTATTTTCTCCGGATTGTAGTACACATCTCCTACCACCATGATCCTTTTTAATGGTTCTAGACCAATTTTACACTTTCCTACCTGCTCTACTTTGTTTCCCTCTACTAAAATCTGCACACTGTTTACCCCCGGTATATCCGTCAGAGCATTGACCAAAGCTGCCACTCTTAATTTATCAATTTTCTCATCATCGCCTTCCTGCAAAAATTCCTTAGAAAAATTGACAAAAACTGTGCCCTCCTGCATATCAATTGACAAAAGCTTGGTACCTGCTGGAAATATAGGTCTTGAATACTCTTCATTGGGTCCTTTTATGAGTTCCAGCACAACCTGTTTGAGCACATCCGCATCTTTTGGTATGAATCTTTTTTCCATCGTAAGGCTGTTTGATTTGTCATTTAAAAAGTAAAGCGAAACTTCTTTTGTCTGATTTTCTAAAACCTCCTGAGCTAAAGGCTTGGGATTTATGGGAGGATTATCATCTTTTGCGTTTAAATTCCCCATACACCCTCCCATCAGAATGACAGCAAGCAAAACAAAAACAGCTAAAGAAAATTTTTTCACCCTTCCCCACCTCATCTTTTTTGTTTCTAACTCAATAATACCATTTTTCTCTTTTCCAATGATTAAAAAAATATAAAGAAATTATTAAGAAAAATTAATATTCCTTATTCTTCCTTTTGGGCAGCACAATTTTAAAAGTCGTCCCTTCCCCTACCTTGCTTTCAACAGTGACTTTTCCCTCATGCATATCAATAATTTCCTTGGCAATAGCAAGCCCCAAACCAAAGCCCCCGTTCTTTTTAGACCTTGCTGTATCTCCTCTGGCAAAGCGGTCAAAAATCTTGGGAAGCACCTCTTCGCTTATGCCAATTCCATTGTCACTTATCGCAAGGTAGATATTATCTTCATCTTCGTCAAGGCCCACTAATACATTTCCACCTTCATAAGTGTACTTAATGCCATTTTCTACAATATTGTACGCCATCCTATAAAATCTGTCCGGATCTACTTCTGCAAAAACCTTTTCTTTACCGTTAAATGTAAGGTTCACATTCTTCGATTCTGCAAGAGGTGCAAGGCTATCTATTACATCAGATATTACTTCTGAAACCTCTACCCTCTTTATTCGAGGCGATTTTATCTTGTCAAGTCGTGCCAATTCCAGCAGATCGTTGACAAGCCTTGTCATTCTGTCTATTTCACCGTTTACATCATGAAGTATTTCTTTATAAAAGGCTATATCCTGACTTCTGCTGTTTATCAAGGATTCTATCAAGGCCTTTACAGAAGCAAGGGGCGTTTTTAATTCATGGGAGGCATCGGACACAAATCTTTTCCTCTCTTCATCTATTTTCATTAAACTGTAGCTCATCTTGTTAAAAGCATTTGCCAGCTTGCCAATTTCATCTTTACTCTTTACATCTACCTTGTAATCAAGCTTACCTTGAGATAAAATATTTGCAGCCTCTGTAAGCCTCTTCAGAGGATTTGTGATGAAAGACGCCACCAAAAGGCTTAAAAAACCTACTAACACCCCAATTCCTGAAAAAGTGTATATCATCCTGTATTTTATAGAATTTAAAAGGTCAATCACATTGTCAATAGAGGAAGAAATCAATATAGCACCTACCACATTGTTTTTTGAAATGACAGGAACAGCTGTGTACATCGCCCACCCTACACCGCTTATGTTGTGAATGCTGGTGGAACTTTTTCCGCTTAGCGCCTCTTTTATATCTGGATACATTTTTATGCTTTTCCCTTCAAACTCTTTAGAAGGGGCAGAATCCACTATCACCCTTCCGTCTATGTTAGTAAAAAGAATGCGGGCGTTTATCTGCTTGGCATATTCAACTATAGTAGGTTCAATGAGATAAGAGGAGGGGGTCCCCACAAAGCGAGACACAAAATTAGACACCATGTTTGCCTGCATCGAATTGTTTATTTTTAAATTGTCCAAATAGCTTTTTTCAATGTAGTTGTAAAGATAAAGTCCTGTGACAGCCAAAGATATTATCATTATCGTCAAATACAAATAAAAAATTTTCCACCGCAAACTCATTTTATCACCTATTTCATGTAATATCCCGCTCCCCATTTGGTAAAAATGTACTGGGGATTAGCAGGGTCATCCTCTAATTTTTCCCTGAGCTTCCTCACATGCACTGTCACTGTGTTCGCATCGCCATAAAAATCAACACCCCATATGAGATCTAAAAGCTTATCCTTTGTGTACACTTTGCCGGGATTAGAAGCTAAAAGCACTAGTATTTCAAACTCCTTATTTGTGAGCTCAATCTTTTTACCTCTTTTGTAAACTGCCCTCTCAGGAATGTTAATATACAAATCTCCCCTTCTTATCTCTTCTTTTTTCTTCACATAGGGATTTGACGCTCTTCTTAAAAGAGCCCTAATTCTTGCAATCAACTCTCGAGTATTGAAAGGCTTTGCTAGATAGTCATCTGCTCCTATTTCTATCCCGACAATTCTATCCACATCGTCTCCCCTTGCAGTAAGCATTATTATTGGAATGTTTGAAAAAGTCCTTATTTCTCTACAAACTGAAAAACCATCCATTTTAGGAAGCATTATATCAAGAATAACCAGGTCGTAATTTCCTATTCTGACCTTTTCAAGCCCCTCCTCCCCATCGTAAGCCGCATCCACTTCAAATCCTTCCTCTTCTAAAGAAAGTTTCAATCCCTTAACAAACATTTCTTCGTCATCTATGATAAGCAATCTCTCCACCAATTTCACCTCCCAAAATCTAGTATATCATAAAGGCGAATAAAAAAAATAGCCTCATCGGCTACTTCCTTCTTTAAATCCCGTAGATTCTCTAACAATCAGCTGATGAGGCAAAATGACATGCATCTCTTCTATTGGCTCTTTGCCCAGAAGCTTTGTCAAAAGTCTCATAGCAACAGCTCCTATGTCATAGGCAGGCTGCAGTATTGTAGTTATAGTAGGCCTGAAAATCGTGGAAATATAGGTATTATCAAAGCCCACCACATGTATGTCATCAGGAACCCTTAAGTTTGAGTCAAATATAGCGTTTATAGCTGCTGCAGCCATGTCATCTGAAGCCGCAAAAACAGCTGTAACTTTGTGCTCGAGAAGTTTAAGCATTGCAAGATATGCCTTCCTCGTCTTAAATTCGCCTTCTACTACGAGCTCAGGGTCATATTTTATGCCGTGTTCTTCCAAAGCCCTTTTATAACCTTCTATTCTTTGAAGACCTGCTATTGGGTCTTGCATTGAACCTGCAATCATTCCTATCTTCTTGTGCCCCAGGGAAATGAGGTACTTCACTGCATCATAAGCAGCTTTTTCATTGTCAATCATTACACTCGGATACCTTTTCTCTTTGTCCTGTGTGCCTGCAAGCACTACCGGCACTTTAAACTCGTTAAAAGCTTGAATTACGCTGTCTCTTACTACATCCCCCATGAATATAATTCCGTCTACCTGCTTTTCTCCCAGAATTTCTATATATTTTATTTCTTTATCTTCTTTCTGGTCTGTGTTGCACAAGAAGATATTATAATTATACATTGCAGCAATGTCCTCTATACCTCTTACCACTTCAGGGTAAAAGGTGCTTGAAATGTCCGGTATGATAAGACCAATAGTGTGAGTTTTTTGAATCTTTAAGCTTCTTGCAAGAGCATTGGGTTTGTAACCCGTCTTTTTTATTGCCTCTAAAACCCTCTGTCTTGTCTCTTCTGTCACAACAGCGCTGTTGTTTAAAACTCTTGAAACTGTGGCAATGGAAACTTTCGCCTCTCTCGCTACATCTTTTATAGTTGCACCCATTCCTATCACTCCCAGACTTAATCGTTTTCGCCTTTATGTTATTTTACTTGTTCTTAAAACTTTTGTCAATAGACTTTTCAATTTTTTTCATTCATTTTCATGAATTTTTTTGAAGACTTCTGATGAAAGATGGAATCTAATTCTACAAAAAGGGGAAGAAAAGAAAACAAACAGTAAAGTGCCCCAATAAATAGGATAACCAAATAAATAAATTTTATAACCGTCCCTTCCATATTTTATCACCTGGGAATAAAAAAATATATTACCGCACTGCGGTAATATATCATATTCCCTGTTTTATTTTTTTGTCACTACACAGCTATGGTTTTTCTGTTCAAAAAGAATTTATCTATGACGTGAGCAACGCCATCTTCATCATTTGATAAAGTTGTATAGGAAGCCTTAATCTTTACGATATCCGGGGCATTACCCATTGCAACCCCCAACCCTGCATATTCTATCATAGAAAGATCATTCAAATTGTCGCCAATTGCCACTACCTGTTCCCTTTTTATGTTGTACATATTGGCAAGGGTTTTAAGAGCATTTCCTTTGCTCACACCTTTAGCATTTATCTCTAAATGACCTCCGCCGGAAGATGAAATGGTCAACTTCTTGGATATTTCATCATACACTCTCGCATCTATGGAGACGGGATTTTTTAAGTCATTTAGAGCGTAAATCTTAGCCGTAACACTGCCTGTGTCCATCAAAAACTCCATGAGGTCTCCCACAGGATTTACCTTCACATTGTTGTTAAAAGAAAGGTACCACTCTACTCTATCAGTTATTTCTTCCACATAAAGTTCATCATCAATGTATAAATTTATATGGTATCCATTTTCTTTCAGAAGCTTTATGGCAAACAGGGCATCTTCGGAAGGAATGGGATTGTAATAGTACACTTTTTTGGTGTATATGTCTTTTATAAGAGCGCCGTTATAGGAAATAACAGGAGCATTTATTTTCAACTCTTCAGCATAGGGCAAGATAGAGGAGAACATCCGGCCTGTCGCTATTGTAAAAATGACTCCCCTCGATATCACCTCTCTCACAGCCTCTTTAGTTCGATCAGAAATCGCCGAATTGCTATTTAACAAGCTCCCATCTGCATCACTGACAAGAAGTTTATACATCCCTCTTCAACCCCTATTTTTATTATCCCTCATCTATATTATAACAGCTTGTAAATTTACATTCTATATCATAATTTGTTATAAAACGTTACCACTGAAAATTTTACATTGCGAAAAAAATTTTAACGAATTTTCTTTCCATAAAATGAATTAAATGTAAGTGAATATTTCTGAAAAATGCCATAAATACTATATATGAAAAGGAGGAAAGGGTGAAAACATGCTAATACTTTTTTTCCGCACACTAATCTTATATGCCCTAGTGGTAGTATTTATGAGAATTTCTGGAAAACAGCAAATAGGACAGCTTCAGCCCTATGAACTGGTAGTAGCAATAATGATAGCAGACCTGGTAGCAATACCAATGCAGAACAAGGGAATACCTCTTGTCGCAGGTATTATACCTGTCCTCACTCTTTTAATATCCCAGCTCGTCCTTTCGTACCTCTCAATGAAAAGCCTAAGAGCCAGAGTTATAATCTGCGGCACCCCTACAATTTTAATTGAAAAGGGTAAGATCTTAACTTCACAGCTTCAAAAAGAAAGGTATAATATAAACGACCTGTTAGAAGAGCTTAGAGTGAAAGGCTATCCCAATATAGCAGATGTGGAATATGCTATTTTAGAAACAAACGGGAGTCTGAGTGTCATCCCTAAAAGTGATAAAAGACCTGTTACTCCAAAAGATTTGAATATAACACCTGAGTACGAAGGGTTGCCCCTTCCTATAATAATCGACGGAAGAATTATGCATCAGAATATGCAAAAAGCAGGCATTGACCTTGCATGGCTTGATGAGCAGCTTAAAATTTGGAACATAAAAAGTGTGAAAGAAGTATTATTTGCCTCCCTTGACTCTAACAAAGTGCTGACAGTGTATAAGAAGGAGGGATAAAATGAGATATGTCACCCCCTTAGTGGTTTTCCTCCTAGTTTTTATATTTTTTCTAGACTTTGCATCAATTAAATATTTAGACAGCACTTCTCAGAAAATTGACAGTCTTCTTTCAAAAGTCGAAGATCACATAAAAAGCGGTGATTGGGAAAAAGCGAAGGACTGGGTGGAAAAAGCCGAAAGTGAATGGAAAAAAATAGATAGGAAATGGGCTCTTTTAGTAGAGCACAGGGAAATAGATGAGATTGAAATAAATATGGAGAAATTGAAAAGTTTTGTGGAGTCAAAGAATAGGGACCAGAGCATGGCACAGCTTAAAACTGTAAAAATGCTTCTTAAATACGTGCCTGAAAATGAAAAACCCACTTTTGAAAACATATTTTAAAATTTGTGTTATAATATAGACATGTGTACCCTTTAAAGAAAAAGGGGGAATGAAAGGGTGAAGTCAATACATAATAAGCGCATTATAGTTGGACCTGACAATTTTAAAAAAGTAGTAGATATAACTTCATCTGGCAAAGTAGGACTTCCAAAAGGGCAGGTAGATGTCCAATTTTTAGCTAAGCTTGCGCCCGGCACAAGCTTTGAGATTCAGGGAGAGAAATATTATCTCCTTGAGTGCGACACCTTTGATTACATCATGTACTCTCTAAAAAGGCAGACACAAATTGTATACCCAAAAGAGGGAAGTTACATTGCCATGAGGTTAGACATTTTCCCGGGCAAAAGAGTTGGGGAAGCCGGAACTGGGTCCGGCGCCTTTACCGTTTACTTATCTAGATTGGTAGGTCCTCATGGAAGAGTATATACTTATGAACAAAGAGAGGAATTTTTCAAACTTGCCCGAAAAAATCTTGATGAGTTTTGCGAATACGACAACGTCATTATGTACAATAAATCCATCTCCGATGGAATTGAAGAAAAAGAGTTAGACGCTTTTTTCTTAGACGTTAGAAAACCCTGGGAAGTGCTAGAACAAGTAAGTGGAGCTTTAAAGCTTGGCGGGCATTTAGGAATATTAGTTCCGACCACAAATCAAGTTTCAGAAGCGCTTGTGGCATTAGAAAAAAGCGGATTTTATACCATTGAAGTCAGTGAAATCCTCCTTAGAAAGTACAAAATAAACCCTGAAAGGCTAAGGCCAGAAGACCTCATGATAGGGCACACAGGATATTTAATCTTCGCAAGAAAAATATCAGACAGAGGGGACGGTTCCTCTCATCCGATTTAAAAATAGGCACCTCTTTGGTGAGGTGCCTCAATTTGTTTTATTTTTACTTTTTACATAATTTATCATTCCACCTGCAATGAGGATTTCCCGATTTCTATCAGAAACTTCCAGTCTTACCTCAAAGCTTTTTCCTTTAGTCAAATTCTTTACAATAATGTTTTTTCCACTTCTCACCTGCTCCACTGTATTCTCTATCTTTAGCACATCTCCCATATCAATATCTTCATAGTCCTCTTCTTTTACAAAAGTAAGAGGAAGAATTCCGCTGTTTATGAGGTTTGCCTTGTGTATTCTTGCAAAAGATTTAGCTATAACCGCCTTAACCCCCAAGTAAAGAGGCACCAAAGCTGCATGTTCGCGGCTTGAACCCTGACCATAGTTATGTCCTCCTACAATTATCCCTCCACCCCATTCAACCGCTCTTTTTGAGAAATTTTCGTCTATTATTTCAAAGCAATGTTTCGAAAGCTCTGGTATATTAGACCTCAAAGGAAGAAGTCTAGCATTTGAAGGCATTATGTGGTCTGTTGTAATGTCATCTCCTACCTTTATCAACACCTTCTTTTCTATATCGGAAAGGGGTGTATTCAATGGAAATGGCTTTATATTTGGCCCCTTTATCACTTCTACGTTTTTCCCATCCTCTGGCGGCTTTACAATCATATTGTCATTTACTTCAAATCTCTCAACAAGTGGCACTTGAGGTGGTTCTCCCAGTTCTCTAGGGTCAATAAGATACCCTGTAAGCGCGGCTGCCGCCGCTACTTCCGGACTTGCCAAATACACATATGCAGATTTTGTCCCACTTCTCCCATAGAAATTTCTATTAAAAGTTCTCACAGAAACGGCGCCTGTAGCAGGAGCTTGCCCCATTCCTATGCAGGGCCCACAAGCACTTTCAAGTATTCTCGCTCCAGCCGCTATAAGGTCTGCTAAAGCACCATTTTTCGCAAGCATAGTCAAAACCTGCCTAGAACCTGGTGCAATTACAAGGCTCACATGCTCCGGTATAGTTTTCCCCTTTAAAATAGAAGCGACTTTCATCAAATCCATATAAGAAGAATTGGTGCAGGACCCTATCGCCACCTGATCTACCCTGGGCCTTCCAGCATCTTTCACTTTGACCACATTGTCCGGGCTGTGAGGAAGTGCCACCATGGGCTCCAATTCAGAAAGGTCTATCTCTATGACTTCATCATATTCCGCATCTTCATCCGCACTCAAAGGCACAAATACATCTTCTCTACCCTGAGCTTTTAAAAATTCGTAAGTCCTTTCATCAGAAGGAAAAATGGAGGTAGTCGCCCCCAATTCCGCACCCATATTCGCTATTGTAGTCCTTTCTGGCACTGACAGAGTCTTTACTCCATCCCCCGAATATTCGAAGATTTTACCTATGCCTCCTTTTACAGTAAGTCTTCTTAAAAGCTCTAGTATCACATCTTTCGCCGAAACCCATGGATTCAATTCACCTTTAAGCCTCACATTTACAATAGCAGGCATTATAATTCTATAAGGCTCTCCTGCCATTGCCAAAGCCACATCGAGTCCTCCTGCTCCTATCGCCAACATCCCCAACCCACCAGCAGTGGGCGTATGGCTGTCTGAACCCAAAAGGGTTTTCCCTGGCACTCCAAATCTTTCAAGGTGGACCTGGTGACATATTCCATTTCCCGGCCTTGAAAAGTATATTCCGTACCTTGCAGCGACTGTCTGTAGGTATTTGTGGTCGTCAGCATTTTCCGGTCCCTGCTGCAAAGTATTGTGGTCAACGTAAGAGACAGAAAGCTCTGTCTTTACTCTATCTATTCCCAAAGCCTCCAGCTGAAGATAAGCCATTGTTCCAGTAGAGTCCTGTGTAAGAGTCTGGTCTATTTTTATCGCTATTTCTTCTCCTTTTGCCATTTTCCCTTCCACAAGGTGCGCCAGAAGTATTTTCTGCGTCAAATTCATCCTCTTCACTCCTATTTTTAGATTGCTTTAGCTTTTCCTTTCACAATCACATCTTCATAAAGGTACATTAGCTCCTTATCAAATAAAGGCCTCTTTAATTGAATGGCCATCTTCCTAACATGAGGGAGCAGCAAATTAGCCTCCTCTTCAGTTAAAACTCTCCCGTACTCTTTAAACTTGTTTATTAAAGCCGCAGTGCCAGAATGCTTTCCTATCACTATCTGCCTCTCAAGTCCTACTTCTTGAGGGTCAAACACTTCATAAGTATACGGATTCTTAAGAGCTCCATCCACGTGAATTCCTGACTCATGGGCAAACACGTTTTTACCTACAATAGCCTTAGAAGGAGGAAGTGGTCTACCTGATGCTAAAGCTACATACTCGGATATCTCTCTAAAGCGGCTGGTGTCAATACCTAAATCCATTTTGTACACGTACTTTAACGCCATGACTACCTCTTCTAAAGCCGCATTGCCAGCTCTCTCTCCTAGTCCATTAACTGTAACCCCCACAAATTTAGCCCCAGCCTTAACTCCTGCAAGAGCGTTTGCCGTAGCCATACCAAAATCATTATGGGTATGCATTTCAATCTCAATATCTACTGCATCTTTAATGGCTTTTACCATCTCATAGGTTTTGAAAGGATCCAAAAAACCTACAGTGTCGCAAAATCTCAATCTATCTGCCCCTGCTTGTTTTGCACACCTTGCAAACTCAATCAAAAAATTCATATCAGTCCTGGAGGCATCCTCCGCGTTAACAGAAACATAAACGCCTTCTTTTTTAGCAAATCTCACCGCTTCTGTCATGCTGTCCAATACCCATTGCCTTGTCTTTTTCAACTTGTGCTCTATGTGAATGTCTGATGTAGAAATAGAAATGGCCACTGCATCTACACCGCACTCAAGAGATTCCTGAACATCTTTTACAACCGCTCTGTTCCATGCCATTATACTAGCCTTCAATCCTAATTTTGCAATTTTAGCTACCGTCTCCTTTTCATCTCCTCCCATTGTGGGGATGCCAACTTCCAGCTGGTCTATGCCAATCTCATCTAACATTTGCGCAATTCTGATTTTTTCGTTATTTGCAAATACAACACCTGCAGTTTGCTCACCATCCCTTAAAGTAGTGTCAACAATGTAAACAGGTTTGTCTTTTTTGAAAGCCATATATGATCCCCCTTCAAATACTCTTTTACATCCTATTTTACACAGAAGCTTTATCAAAGTCAATAGCATTTTGCAATTTTTATTATAAAAAATTGCAGCTCCCAAACTATTTTTTTAGTTTGGGAGCAAACGTTGAATATGAATTGCAAGATAACCTTTTTCTTCTTCCGGAACTTTTTTGCCCAGTTCCTTTTCAATTTCATTAGCCACTTCTTCAGCAATCCTATAAGCTTTCTTGAATTTCCTCTTTATTGTGGGAAGAAGTTCATTTGCAACCTCCATCCCTTTGGCTACTCTATCCACAGCAAACCTCAAGTGAGTAACCAGCCTCAGGTAATCCAGAGAATCTCTGTCTATTTTCCTTGAGAGATTTTTTTCTATTATTGAAACCAACAAAGAAACCAATCTAGTGTTTTTTAATGTCACAGAAAGTCCTGCATTTTCTACAGCGGCATGGAGGTGCAACGCTATAAAGCCTGCCTCATCCTCTGGAAGGTAAATCCCTAACCTTTCTTTTACCATCTCTAAAGCTTTTTCAGCGATAGCAAAGTCTTCCTTATACAAAGCTTTTATTTCGGCTATAAAAGGATTCTTAATGTCTATACCCATGCTTATCCTCTCAATAGCAAAGGCAAGGTGATCAGCTAAAGCGATGTGAACATGTTCGTTTAATTTTTTCCCCTTTATTTTTTCTGCCATCGCAATTATTTCTTCAGAAATACCGACAACATCAGTTCTTACCTTTTCCATCAAGTCAGAAAATTTAATTTTATTTTCTGTGTCTTTCACATAAAACACTTTTTCTACGCTTTCTTCCTTTATTAAATCCCCTTGCCTTTTCCCAAATCCAATTCCCTTTCCGACCAGTATGCACTCAACACCATTTTTGTCATGGGCCATGCACACATTATTATTAAGTACCTTAACTACCCTGTACATCCCCATACCCCTCTTTTTTCTATTTAAGGTACACTCTCATCACTCTGCTTTCTCCCGCTTTCACCTCTTTTGAGTCTTCTACTTTTTCAATTTTATCAACTATATCGCCGTTAGTAATTATAACAGGTGAAGTCAACGGATGTTTTTCCTTTACCTTTTCTATGTCAAAAGTTATTAATTTATCACCTATTTTTACCCTATCTCCTTCTGACACAAAACTTTCAAAACCATCCCCCTTCATCTCTACCGTGTCCATACCTATGTGGATGAGTATCTCCAATCCTTCCTTCGTCCTGATGCCTAGTGCATGTTTTGTAGGGAAAAGCTGTATTACAGTACCGTCAACCGGTGAAACAACCAGTCCTTTTGCTGGTTCTACCGCAATCCCATCTCCTACCATCTTTTGTGCAAAAACAGGATCCGGAACTTCTTCGATTTTTACCAATATCCCATCCATAGGCGAATACACGTCTACGTATTTTTTCCTTTTAAAGAGTCCAAACATCACTACCATCCCTTTCTCCATTTTCTAAAACTTTGATGGCGGCCCCCATCGGCCGCCAGAATTGTCATTAAGATTTTTTCTTCATATGCTTTTTCATCTCTTGAGCAATCAAATCCGCTTTAGTACCCACAATCACTTGAAGAGCATTTTTGCCCATCCTCATTACACCAGTTGCACCTAACTTTTTCAATTTCTCATCATCTACTATTGTATCGTCTTTTACAGTGAGACGCAACCTGGTAATGCAGGCTTCTAAAGATTCAATATTGTCAGAACCTCCCAATATCTCCACGTATTGTGCTGCTACATCGCTTATTTCTGATTTAGACATATCTCTGTACTGGTCTTGAGCTTCTTCCTCTAATCTTCCAGGTGTAGGTAGGTTGAACTTAGTTATAACATAGTAGAAAATTACATAGTACACAACTCCGTAAATTACTCCTATTACTAATAACAATAGAGGCTTTGTGGCAATTCCATAGCTTAAAATGTAGTCAATGAGTCCTGCTGAAAAGCCAAATCCATTCTTTATCCCGAGCACGTAAGTTACAGCGAGTGAAAGACCTGTCAAAAGGGCATGTATTACATAAAGCACCGGCGCTAAAAACATGAAGGAAAATTCAATGGGTTCTGTAATCCCTGTCAAGAAAGATGTCAAAGCAGCGCTTATAAACACACCAGATACAACTTTTCTCTGCTCTGGCTTAGCTGCTGCCCACATAGCCAATGCTGCTGCTGGAAGTCCGAACATCATTATTGGGTAAAAGCCTGCCATAAAAATTCCTGCCGTCGGGTCTCCCGCAAAAAACCTGTTTAAGTCTCCTGTCACAATTTTACCAGCAGGCGTCTTAAAAGTTCCAAACACAAACCACACAAGGCTGTTTATAACGTGGTGCAGTCCAAAAGGAATGAGCAATCTGTTCAATACTCCATACACGAATACTCCCAAAGCTCCTGCTCCTATAATCCATTCACCTACGGCATAGATGCCATTCTGTATAGGCGGCCATACATATCCCATTATGAGAGCTAATACAATCGCTGCAAATGCCGTCACAATAGGTACAAACCTCTTGCCGCCAAAAAATCCCAGGAAATCGGGAAGTTTTGTGTCATGGTACTTATTATAAAGGTATCCAGCTATTATACCCATTAAGATACCGCCTAAAACTCCCATGTTTATATCTTTGTTTATTGTAGTAGCACCTTTTGTTAGCACGAAATACCCTACAGCTGCTGCTAAAGCTGCTACTCCATCCCCTTCGGCAAAGCCTATAGCGATACCAACAGCAAATATTAAAGGCAAATTATCAAATACTGCTGCACCTGCCTGCATAATAAATGGGATATTGAAAACATCAGGCGCACCAAGCCTTAAAAGTAATGCTGCTGCAGGCAATACAGCTACTGGAAGCATTAATGCTTTACCTAGTTTTTGAAGGCTTCCCAGCCATTTCATATAATACCCTCCTTTTAATTTATTTTCAGGCATTAAAACAAAAGAGCCGGCAAGGTCTTCTCGACCTTTACCGGCTCATGCCTGCTTATGCAGTAACACGCCGCATAGTATTCGTTTTCGCTTTTATTATATACTTTGTATTAAACTTTGTCAATAACCGTTTTTTGTATTTAAAAGACCTTTTTAAAAGGAGGTAAAAAGGTCTTCACTTGTTCAAAGAATAAGCCATTCTCCTGTAAGTATGCCTTACACCTCTTATCGCTATGGAAAGAACCATTATGTTTTCTGGAAACGCAATACCTGAATACCCTGCATCGCCTATGTGCTGTATATCTGCCCCTGCCATTTTAGATTGAATAGCTATATACTCTATTACGCTTTTTTGAGCTCCTTCCTGAGAAGTACCTATGGCAGTCATTGCCAGTGCACCTTCTTCATGGATGGCATCAATCTGCTTTTTAGCGAGATCTAAATCAATACCAGGAACAGTACCAGGAGCTGGAATTAGTACGCAATCTGCTCCGGCCTTTACAAAATCCCTTAAAACCCTGTCATCGTATATATTGCCTGAACCTGCCCCGTGCATTTTCCCCGCCACAATCATCAATTTGTCTCCTAAAATTTTTTTGGCTAGCTCTATTCCCTGTATTATAGTTGTCTCATTGACACCTGTATTAGGATTCCCTGTAATTACTATATAGTCAAAACCGTATTCTCTTGCCCTCTTCAAATTTTCTTCTGTAAGCTTCCTACCTTCAACGTACTTTACTCCTTCAGGTACTGGTTCTAAATTAACTCCTATAAATCTTCCCACAATTTTCTTTATCCTTTTTACATATTCTGGATCTTTAGCATTCTTTAATGCAATTTCTTCCATCATACTTAAAGCCCCAGCTCCATCCGAGAGATTTACTCCAACATCATCTATGCCGAAGATAAAAGGTCTTTGGAAATCAAAAAGATTTAATGTAATCATGTCACTTCCAAAAGCTGCAGCTAATTCTAAATTAGAAACTCCGTAAATTAGTGGCGGGACCGTTATTACAGTTTCGGCCATTACCGTCCTGCCTTCTGAATTTTTAATAGTCTCAATTAGCATGTTTTTGTCCATACCCTCAATATCCTTTAATGTGAGCTCAAAAATTCTCTTCATAACCCTTCACTCCCTTTTATTAAATTAAAAGCTGGCAAGGAATGTCCCTTACCAGCTTGTGCCCTTTTAGGTTACACGCTGTTTAACAAAATTTTATACTATATATTCCTAATTGTCAACTTTAAAGCTGCAAAGCTATGTTGGCAATTTTTTGGAGGTTATAAAAACCCCCTCAGCTTATTCGTATATTAAAACAGGTCTTTCCACTGGTTCATCTGAAAGCAGGATGTATTTCTTAATCTCTTCAAATGCCCAGTCAGCTTTGCTTTCGTCATTAGCATATATAGTAGCAATGGGTTCACCTTTCTTTATTACTTCTCCTACCTTTCCCCCCAGCATTATTCCAACTGCCAAATCAATTTTATCTTCTTTTCTTTCCCTGCCTGCTCCCAACTTCATTGCCAAAAGCCCTAAATCTAGTGCCATTAAATCCTTTATATACACATCCCTGTCAGCAATCCACGGCCTTACATATTTAGCCTGAGGCAAAAGGGTTGGATCATCTACTACTCTGTCGTCTCCTCCCTGTGCTCTTATGAACTCCTTGAATTTCTGAAGTGCTTTGCCACTCTCTAAAGCGTCTTTTAATTTGGCTCTTGCCTCATTATCATCTTTGGCAATACCTGCAATCTGCAGCATATCTGAACCTAATAACATGCAAACCTCCAGGAGGTCTCTTGACCCATGCCCTTTCAATACCTGTATCGCTTCTAAAACCTCAAGAGCATTTCCTATTGCAAGCCCTAGAGGATAATCCATATTGGTTACATGAGCTACTGTCTTTCTGCCAACTGAGTTGCCTATGTCTACCATTAACTTTGCAAGAGCCTTTGCGTTTTCCAAATCTTTCATGAAAGCTCCTCTTCCAACTTTTACATCTAAGACTATTCCATCAGCTCCTGCAGCAATTTTTTTACTCATGATAGAACTTGCTATAAGAGGAATAGAATCTACAGTTGCAGTAACATCTCTTAAAGCGTACAATTTTTTGTCGGCAGGAGTCAAATTTTTTGTCTGACCGATAATTGCAATTCCGTATTTATTGACATTATCAATAAACTCTTCTTCAGAAAGCTCTACTCTCATCCCAGGTATAGATTCTAGCTTATCTATCGTTCCCCCAGTATGCCCTAAACCTCTTCCCGACATCTTGGCAACAGGTGCACCACAAGCAGCTACCATAGGAGCAAGTACTAATGTGGTAGTATCAGCTACCCCGCCAGTTGAATGTTTATCCACTTTTATTCCTTTTATTCTAGATAGATCAAGTACATCGCCAGAGTAAGCCATTGCCATTGTAAGGTGGACAGTCTCCTCAGGAGTCATTCCTCTAAAATATATGGCCATTAAAAGAGCGCTTATCTGATAATCAGGAATGTAGTCTTTTGTGTAGCCTGAGATTATAAAATCTATTTCTTCTTTGGTGAGTATACCGCCATCCCTCTTTTTTAGTATAAGGTCATACATTCTCATAAATTATACCCCCACTTTCAAAGGTAATTCCCTTAAAAAAGAAGTGCCTGTGTGTATAGGACCCACGTTGAAAATTTCAGCAATTGTAGCTGCCACATCAGCATATGTTCTTCTCAGCCCAAGATTTCTACCTTCTTTCATAGAAGGACTGTAAACCAAAAGAGGCACGTATTCTCTTGTATGGTCTGTTCCTGGAGTTGTGGGATCACAGCCATGGTCAGCTGTTATAATCAATAAATCTTCCTCTTTAAGCCTTAACATTATCTCAGGAAGCCTTTCATCAAAATGCTTTAAAGCTTTTGCATACCCGTTAACATCATTCCTGTGCCCGTACACCATGTCAAAGTCTACCAAATTAGTAAAAATAATCCCTTTCTTTACCGCATCCATTGCCTCTATGGTAGCCGTAATGCCCTCGTCATTATTTCCAGTATGAATGCTGTCTGTAATGCCCTGCCCTGCAAATATGTCCTCTATCTTCCCAACTGCATATACCTGATAACCTGCTTCTTTCAACATGTCAAGTACAGTAGGTCCAAAAGGCTTGAGAGAAAAGTCTTTTCTATTAGCTGTCCTTACAAAATTGCCCGGTGAACCTATAAAAGGCCTTGCAATAACACGCCCTACGGCATGGTCCCCTTTCAATATTTCCCTGGCAATTTCACACATTCTATAAAGCTCTTCCAAAGGGATGACTTCTTCATGGGCTGCAATTTGAAACACGCTGTCAGCAGAAGTGTATACAATGGGATAGCCTGTTTTTATATGCTCTTCTCCCAGCTCTTTTATTATCTCAGTACCTGAGGCAGGTTTATTGCCTAGGACCTTTCTTCCAATTCTTTTTTCAAATTCTTCAATAATCTCCTTTGGAAAGCCCTCGGGATAAGTAGGAAAAGGTTTTTCTACAATGAGCCCTGCTATTTCCCAGTGCCCTGTCGTAGTGTCTTTACCAGCGGATTTCTCTGCCATCTTGCCATAAGCACCAATGGCATTTGGATTTGGAGCCACTGTCTTCAAAGGTATGATATTCCCTAACCCCAGCTTCTCCATTGTAGGAAGCTTAATCCCAGTCTTTTCTACCACGTGCCCCAAAGTATTAGTCCCTTCATCGCCAAACTTGTACGCGTCTGGAAGTTCCCCTACTCCGACGCTATCCAGGACTATAAGTATAACTCTTTGCAGCATTTTACCACCTCTTTTGTTAGTATAGAATTACTACTTTTCCATATCTTTAGATGTGAAAGCTCCTGGCAATAAATCTCTTACACTCATTATCGCATGGTCACCCTTCATATTGCTCAATATAACGACCATATCTTCTCCGCCCAGTTCCATCATAACTTGCCTGCAAGCACCACAAGGCGAAACAGGTTCATCAGTATCGGCTACAACGGCAATAGCTTTAAGCTTCCTTTTCCCTCCGCTATAGGCGTTAAACATGGCAACCCTTTCTGCGCACACAGTAAGACCAAAAGATGCATTTTCAATGTTACATCCTTTGTATATATTTCCATCTTCCGTAAGCACACAAGCCCCTACTTTAAAATTAGAGTAAGGAGCGTAAGCATTTTCCCTCGCTTCTTTTGCAATTTCTATTAGTTTTTCATAGTCCCTGTACTCCATTTACACACCTACTTTCACAATGTTCTTTTTCTGACAATGTAAAAGTCAAATTTAGAGGCATTAAAATAATTTGACGAAAACAAAATTGGCGTGTTATTTTCATCATAATGAACTTGTTCTAGAAGCAATATTGAATCGTTTTTGTCCATCATGAGCTTTTTCTCAACTACAGGGTCGTGCTTTATAACTCTGATGTGGGAAATAGCATAAGTAATTCTTATAGAATGCTCTGCCTCAAGATAAGCAAAAATTGACTGTTCAAATCCGGTAAAAGACTCTCCTACGATGTTCTCTGGCAATCTATCTATGCAGTAAACAACAGGAACATTGTCAGCCGTCCTAATTCTCTCTACTTTGTATATTATATCCCCCGGCTTTATCCTCAAATGCTTTGCTTCATTCTCAGTTGCAGGCAATTTATACACAGTAAAATCTTTGGTACCAGGCACCATTCCCTGCCTTTCAATTAAAGCAGTAACGCTGAACAACTCCTCCAAACCGCTTTTTATGAGCGGTTTTCTTCTCACAAAAGTACCGACCCCTTGCTGCTTTACAATTAATCCTTCCTCTTCCAGAATCCTCATAGCTTCCCTTAAAGTGGCTCTGCTTATGCCAAACTGCTTCGCAAGCTGAGACTCAGAAGGAAGTTTGGTGCCTTCCTTCCATTGTCCCGTCTTTATAAGTTCCTCCATCTTTTTTAAAGCAAGCTCATACAGCGGCTTTTTCTCAGGCAATAACATGACAAACGCCCCTTTTATTTTTAATACTGTGGTCATACTTTAGATAAACCTTTAAAAGACACTAACTCTTTTAAAATTTCTGTGTGGTCTCCTGGAATAATTATCTGGTGATTGCCCAAAGGATTAGATGTAAAATATTCTATTTTATCTTTCAATACCACTTCTATCTGAGTTCTGCACCGCTCTTCGCTCCGTGGATTATCTATTACTTCGCCTGCTGCAAAGAAAATTTTTGAAAGATTCTTTCCTCCAACTTTAATTATAGTAATAGGTCCTTTTTCAAATTCGCCTTGAACCCCTACCCCTATTCCAGATTCAAAATGAGATCTTAAAATATAGTTCCTAACAGCTTTTGTTGGTACAGTACAATGAGCAAAAATTATACTATTTTTCTCTTCGTTTATCGAGGAAGGATTAGCCATAAAAGGTATCTTCCCAGTTAGCAAATAACTTAACAACATACTAAAAGTAGAAGGAAGATCGCCTTCACATCCTGCAATAATACCTTCATCTGTCAATCTAGAAAGTGCTAAGCAGCCGGTTGTATTGAACTTCATTAGTAAATCAAAACATTTTAAACTTAAAGCATTTAATTTATATCTTTCTACCAAAATCTTGAGGGCTGCGTATATGCCATGGGCTTTACTTATATCTTCTTCCGTTGGTTCTATTTTTTTTATTGCTCTTTCGAAATATCCATCATATCCTTCTAACTTGTTATTTGTTAGTAAATCGTAAAGTTCCTCCAATTTAATATCAACAATATCAACACCCCAAAAACTCTTTACTTCAAAGTAGTCAATTGTACTCGCAATAAGCCACTCTGAAGGCCCCCCAATGCTCCCAATTCTTGATTCTTTGAGTCCATTTAAAAGATTTACAATTTTACAAAGTATAGTTATTTTTTTGAGTACAGAGTTTTTCTCTCCATAAAGGAGATAAACTTTATCCTTTTTAGCCTCATTCACAAAAGATATGATTTCCAACGAAGCCGCTAAGGAGTTGTTTATATCCTCGGCAAGCAAAACTATAGGCTTTGGAAGCCAGTTGTAAATTCTTTTAAATTTTCCTTCCACTCCGCCTGTCATAACCCAAACAACTGTTAATTCTCCTTCTACAGGTTTCCACTCAGGAGTAATATCTTCATAAGTAAGGTAATTCACTTTGAAATGGTTGTTAAAAAATTCATAAGTACTAGAAAGACTCATTCTCACTTTCTCTTCACCGTGAAGAGGAGACATCATCTGAATAACATTTAACCTACACATCTCAATTTTCCCCCTTTATTATTAATACACTTTTTCTAATGCATTTCCCTCTCGTAGGGTATCCCATCTGCAGCTGGAGGAGTGGATTTTCTTACAACTCCTGCCAATACTGCTAAAGTAAGTAAGTAAGGAATCATTTTTATAAATTGATAAGGAATGACATTGCTCTCGACTACCCTAAAACTCAAACTTTCAGCAAAACCGAAAAGCAAAGAAGCCCACATTGTTCCATAGGGAGTCCAGTTACCAAAAATCATAGCCGCAAGGGCAATAAATCCTTTCCCCTGGGTCATACCCTCAACGTACATGCCTGTATGTTCTAACGATAGATATGTCCCCGCAAGCCCTGCTAATAACCCACTCAATAAAACACCAGCATATTTAAACTTAAACACGTTTACCCCTAAAGTATCAGCAGCTAAAGGATTTTCCCCTACAGATTTGAGCCTAAGGCCAAAAACCGTCTTCTCAAGAATAAACGCTGTAAAGGGTACCAGTATAAATGCTAAAACTATAATTGGTGAAGTATCGCCTAATACAGGAATTTTAACAGGCCTCAGTCCTTTTACATGGGGAGAAGTCGTAGCCATTTTAAAAAATACTTGACTCAAAAAGCGAGAACTCCCAAAGGCTAAAATATTTAACGCAACACCACTTACAATTTGATTCACTCTAAATGTAACACTCGCTACAGCGTGAATTAAAGCAAGTGCCATTCCTGCTGACATTCCCATTAAAAAACCTACGTAGGGCCCAAAGTAGAATGAACCCAATGCACCCCAAAAAGACCCCACAATCATCATGCCTTCGAGTCCAATATTTACCACTCCCGCTCTTTCTGTATAAACTGCACCAATACCCGTAAGAAGAATGGGAACAGTCATTCGCAGTGATGAAGCTATTAATTCTACTATAAAATCCATTTTACCTCGCTCCCTTCTTTTCCAAACGCTTGATATAGTCGCCAACTATTTTGTTTATGATTACTATGGTGATTATCATCAAAGCCTGTAGGATTACAATTGTATCCATAGGCACATTAAGCAATGTCTGAATACCTTCTGCACCTCTCCTAAGAAAACCAAAAAGGATTGAAGCTAAAATTATTCCAAAAGGATCATTCTGCCCTATCAAAGCCACTGCAATCCCATCAAACCCATATCCCCTTGGAAAATCCAGATCCATATAGCCAAAGTAGCTCATCAGATCCGATAATCCAACGAGCCCTGCAATTGCTCCACTTAGCAGGAAACCTTTGTAAAACACCTTTTCTTTATCTATACCTGCGGTTCGAGAAGCTTCTGGATTTTGTCCCACAGCTCTTAATTCAAAACCAAATGGAGTATAATAAACGATATAGTATATTGCTATTGCAAGCAAAACAGCTATAACGAAAAACCAATTCAAATACACATGTTTAGGAAGCTCTATACCAAATAAAGCTAAAACTCCGTGGAGCTTAGGCATCAATGCACTAGGGGCTAATTTCGGAGTTCTTATTAGTAATTTCTGACTTCTGTCAATAAATATCTCTGAAATCAAGTAGTGTATGAGAGAATAAGCTATATAATTTAACATAATAGTACTTATAACTTCGTGTACTCCTTTTCTTATTTTTAGATAAATAGGCAAATACGCCCATATCATTCCTCCTAACATTCCGGATAAAATCAATAATGGAATGTGGATAAAGGGTGGTAAACCTTCCAATGAAAAACCTACAAACGCGGCAAGAAAAGTACCGATTAAATACTGTCCTTCCACTCCTATATTAAAAAGCCCCATCCTAAAGGCTATAGCCACAGCCAATCCAGAAAATATTAAAGGGGTAGAATTATAGAGGATAATAGCTATACTATCCAGTCGTCGGAAAGAAAATTTAAACATTGTGTAAAAAACTTCTAATGGACTTTTGTTAATAGTTAGAATTACAAAAGAACTAAAAAACGCAGCCAAAAAAATCGCAATAAAAGGAGCTAGGATTTTGAGTGTCAGTATTTTATAATTTTTCTTCACGCAGTTTCACCATCCTTATCAGTGTAAACTCCCAACATATATAATCCGATTTGCTCTAATGTAGTTTCTTCTGGTTTGAATTCTGCTACTATTTTCCCTTTATACATTACTCCTATCCTATCAGAAAGAGAAAGGACCTCATCTAAATCCGCAGAAATAAGCAAAATTGCCTTCCCTTGCTCTCTAAGACTTAGTAATCGAGTGTATACAAATTCAGAAGCTCCTATATCCAGTCCCCTAGTAGGTTGAGCAGCAATTACAAGGATTGGATCTTGAGAAAGCTCGCGACCAAGTATTACTTTTTGTTGATTTCCTCCAGAAAGTCCTTCTACTGGTTGGTTAATTGAACTTAGCATTACATTATATTTGTCCACTATACCCCTTGCAAATTTTTGAATTTTTTCTACATTCAAAAACGGATACCTAATAAATTCCCTTTTTCTGTGGAGCCCAAGAATAACATTTTCCCAGACTTTCATTGGGAGCACTAAGCCCTGCTTGTGTCTATCTTCTGGAATAAAAGCAATTCCTTTTGACCGCCTTTCCCTAATAGAAAGGTTTTTTATGCTCTCTCCCACCAGCTTTATTTCTCCTTCTGATATCGCTCTTAATCCCATTATTGCTTCAGCTAATTCTCTCTGCCCGTTCCCTTCTACTCCAGCAATCCCATATATTTCTCCGCTACGGATATTAAAATTTATGCCTTCCAAAAGAATTTGCCCGCTTTCACTCCTCAAATACAAATTTTCTACTGTGAGAATGATATCTCCTTTTTTTACTTCCTCTTTATCCAATTTTAACAGAACAGGTTTTCCCACCATCATTCTAGCAAGTTCTTCCTTAGTGGTTTCATTTGCAAATACAGTACCTATCACTTTCCCTCTCCTTAGTACTGTAACCCTATCTGCAATTTCTAAAACTTCATCAAGTTTGTGACTTATAAAAATGATGGTTTTACCCTCTTCTTTTAATTTTCTGAGATTAACAAACAGTTCTTTAACTTCTTGTGGTGCCAAAGTAGCTGTTGGTTCATCAAAAACCAGTATGTCTGCACCTCTATATAAAACTTTTAGTATTTCCACTCGCTGAGCCATTCCTACCGAAATGTCTTCTACCTTCGCGTCTATATCTACAGAAAAATTGTATAAATCGCATAATTCTTTTATGACCTGTCGTGCATTTTCCCAGTCTATAGTAATTCCTTTTTTCTTTTCTGACCCCAGAATAATGTTTTCTAAGACAGAAAATCTTCCTACCAGCATAAAATGCTGATGAACCATCCCAATCCCCAACTCTATTGCTCTGTTGGGACTATTTATTTTTTCCTTTTTTCCGAAAACATAAATTTCTCCCTCATCAGGCTGATACAATCCTGCTAAAATTTTCATAAGTGTGCTTTTCCCAGCTCCATTCTCGCCCACAATAGCATGAATTTCTCCTTTATTAATTTCCAGATTTATGTTATCATTCGCAACTATACCAGGAAATCGCTTTGTAATATTTTTGAGAACTATTGCTTTTTCCAATAAAGCCACCCCATTTCTACAAAATTTATTTTAGACTTGTGCAAAATTCAAAAGCCTTCATTTAAGCGATTCTGCAGTCATACTTTTTTCCTATCACTCTTGAATTTTTTATCTTTTATGTAGGATTTCCCCTCCCATTTGTCGAATTATTATATATACAGCATGAAAATATTTTTTAAGGAGGAGGAAATCCTACATGTACCAGCTTCAATTACTTTTAACTATACCTGAAATCTTTACTTCTCAGTCTAAAATTGATTTCTATTCTTCTATGTTTAAAAATCTAGGCTTGTCTTCAATACCTGAATTCCCTTCCTCTAGTCCTAGCCGTAAGGGTTATTCTCATCATGCAATGTTTAGAACTTTTATTGTTATGAAAGCTGAAAGATTCGGTACAATTTCTGACCTCCTAGATTATCTCCGCAATAATCTTATCATTGCTCATCTTTGTGGCTTCAACATTTTTAAACCTCTTCCTTCTTATTGGACTTTCCGCCGTTTTATTAATGAGTTCTCTCATGATTATTTGACCTCTATCTTTCAAAATCAGGTCAATATCCTCAAAAATATGGGCATCATCTCCGGTGAGTTTATTTCCATGGACTC
Organism: Caldanaerobacter subterraneus; assembly: GCF_004345675.1. Classification (GTDB taxonomy): domain Bacteria; phylum Bacillota; class Thermoanaerobacteria; order Thermoanaerobacterales; family Thermoanaerobacteraceae; genus Thermoanaerobacter; species Thermoanaerobacter subterraneus. The sequence continues at coordinate 29,392 of NZ_SLWU01000016.1, forward strand.
TACCCCTATTAAAGCTAACACTAAGTTAAATAACCCTAAGTCTTTTTCTAAAAATAAATTCTCTAAAGATAATCAGCCTAAGTCTGATAAGGATTGTAAATTAGGTGTTTATTCTGCTTCTAATGATTCTTCTAATAAACGATATAAGTTTTATTGGGGCTATAAAAATCATATTATTGTTGATGCTATCTCTGGTTTACCTATCGCTGAAACTACTACTCCCGCTGATGTTCCTGATTTTGATGTCGGTTTGTCTTTACTTGCTGATACTAATAATTGGTTTAAACTGACTGGTACTAATTTTATTGGCGATTAAGGGTTATGATGTTAAGAAACTTTATAATTATGTTAGAGATACTCTCCATGGTCATTGTTTTATTCCTCTTAACAAGCGTAATTCTAAAAATCCCCCACTGACTGATGATGGTTATATCGTTTGTGAAGCAGGTATTAAAATGCTCAAAGACGGCAAGCAATATTTTGATGGTTTTATTAAGCAAAAATTTGTTTGCAAGTTCTGTAATTCTAAAGATAACTCTGCTTGCCCTATTCAGCATCCTAAATATTTTAATGGCAAAAAGCATAGAGGCTGTACTAAGTATGCTATTATATCTTCTGATTATAGGTCCTCTATTAATAGAAACTCCCTATATTTTAAGGCCGTCTATAGATTGAGAATTGAATCAGAAAGATAAATTTAGCTTTAAGGCCCTAGATTTTGAAAAGGCTTATGTCAGAAATATTAATTCTGTCAGCAACCTTAATACTTTTGGCCATATTACTTTGCTTACTGTCGCTATTGTAGCTATTAAACTGGGTAAATTTGATGAGTTTAAGTCTCTTGTTGCTCTGATGCAATCGGCTTAACTTTTACTGAATCTAGTTCATGCCACTTTTTAACATTTGACTTCTACAGGATATTTATGCCCTTTTTTAGCTCCTCTTTTTGTCTTTTCTTTTCCTTTACCATTTCCTTTATGTTTTATTGCAAGTTTTGATTACTATATATTGTATGTCATACATATTATGGTTTTTTGCCATGATTATTTTTATTAATTTTGCACATCCCTACAAAATTTATTTACTTTATCAGAGTTGTAAATGGGAGGCGACATCTTACAGTCACCCCCCCTGAAATTATCCCTTTCTCTATTTCTTTAATCCTTTTAAAAATTCCTCATACTCGCTCTTATCAGCTGGAACTTTTATTTCTCCTTTTACAATCTTTTCCTTAATTTCATCTAGTTTAGGAATGATATCAGAAATTAGATCTTTGTTATACTGATTAACCGCATAGCCCACTCCATCTTCTGCTAAACCGAATACCTTATATCCACCTTTATAGTTCCCCTCAATAAAATCTTTAATGGTGCTGTAAACTGCTACATCTACCCTCTTTAACATACTTGTAAGGATGTAAGGTCTCTGGTCTTCTTTGGCAGTCAGAGACTGATCTGAATCTACCCCTATCGCAAATTTCTTTTGAGCCGCGGCCGCTTCAATAACACCTATACCCGAGGCACCAGAAGCATGATATACTATGTCAGCACCTGACTTAAACTGTTTTAGAGCAAGTTCTTTCCCTTTTACCGGGTCTTTGAAAGCATCACCTGTAGTACCAATGTAATCTGAGATTATTTCTATATCAGGATTGATGTATTTCGCCCCCGCCATGTATCCAGCTTCAAATTTCTCTATTAACGGAATTTTCATACCACCAACAAAACCTATTTTCCCTGTTTTAGACTTTAAAGCAGCGGCTGAACCTACTAAAAATGAACCTTCTTCCTCTTTGAACTGGAGACATACCACATTAGAATTTTCGTTTAGATCCTCAATATAGCCATCTATTAATCCAAATTTAGTATCTGGAAATTCTTGGGCTACTTTTCTAATGTGGTCAGTGAACATAAATCCTACTCCAAATATCAAATCATACCCATCTTCTGCCAAAAGCCTTAGCAATTGTTCCCTATTTTCTCCACCAGCAGAAGGTTCTAGATATTTAACTTCAATCCTATCACCAAATTCTTTTTCAGCTCTTTCTAAACCCGCATACGCACTATCATTAAAAGACAAATCTCCTCTTCCACCTACATCAAATACCAAACCTACTTTGACTTTTTTGGGTTTTTCTGCTTGTTGCTGAGTCGTCCCTTCTGAAGGTGGCATTTCCTTTTTCGCACATCCTGCAAACACAAACAAAAGCATACTAACTGCCACTATCAAAGCAATTAATTTTTTCAGTTTCATAAATTCTAAACCTCCCACAAAATTTTTTTAATTTTGTCAATAATACTTCTGTAAAAAAATTAAAATCGTCTGACATCTAACTATAGTATATGAGATTTTATTTTTAGAAACAATCTTTAAATGTATAGATTTTCACTGTAAAATCTTATTTTTTCTTATTAAAACGTTTATTTTCTTTGTTTATCTTTTATAAATATTTTTCGTTATTTTAACTTTCATTTGAAATTTTGGAAATTACCTTACTTACAATCTCATCCCTCACACTTCTATATTTATTGAGTAATTCATCGCACTCTTTTTTAGCCTCTTCGGCAAACTCTTTATCCTTGATATAAGGTAGATTGACCTTTACATTCAAAACTGCTCCTTCCATAGCTGCATATAATAGTATTGCACCAACAGCTGCATCTGATACAGCATTGGGATTGCCATACTCAGCAATTAAAGCAGTGGGAGTAAATCCTTCGCCGCAAAGTCTTGCAAGTTTTAAAGGAACATTCATTGCATTTATGTATGCCTTCTGCAAAGCCTCACTTCTTATCTTCTTTTCTTCCTCCGTATTTTTTGGCATTTTTAAAGCTTTCATAACTTCATCATAAGCAGCTGTATCCTCATCTATAAGCTTCATGTATTCCTCTAAAAGCCTATTGCAAATATTAAGTCCTTCTTGAATCTCTTCTTTTATGTCCTCTGAATACTCTTCATAAAATTTCTTCCCAATAGTCAAATCGTAAACCATTTTTGATAGAGCAATTCCAAGGCTTGCAGCTGCTGCCGAAACACTTCCACCTCCCGGCGTAGGTGAAGCTGAGGCGACCTTCTCAATATACCCTTTTAAAGAATCATTGATTAGCACAACACCATCTCCCTTCTCAAATGTTTTCACACCACTTATTATACCAATAAACGCGAACCTTTGTAACAAAATTGTCAATTCTTAACTTTGTTTCATTTTTTAATATTGGCGTTGTCAACAGGGGACATAGACATAATAAAAGAACTTCTGTACAGAGACCCTAGAACTCAAAGTGAGGAACAGGTAGAAAAGGTTATAGAAGAAATTCTCTCATTGCCAGAAAATAAAGAAATGAGAAAGCATTATTTAAAAAAATAGTAAGGCTAAATTTAACTAATGAGGTGCCATTTGTAAAATCTTTGTATACAAATGGCACCTTCTTTTTTACGCTATTCCGATAGTACTTTATTCTTTATCTCTTTTACAAATTCTTCAATATCGTTAAGGTTAGATGTAATAATCTCATATAATTCTTCATCTGTCACTAAATTGTAAAGATGCACCATTCTATTTCTATATCCTGCCATTTTCACTAATTTTTTACTCAACTCCTCATCTATATATCCGTATTCTCCTAACCCTCTCGCAATTGATTTATATTCTTTTGATAATTCGATATTACCTGCCTTTGCTAATATATGCCTTCCTATATCAAAAATTGCCTCCAAAGTTCTCCTTAAAAAACTTTCTGCAGCCGCAGAATTTCTTTTATCACTTAAAAAAGTTGCTTTATCCATTGAAGACAAAACTTTTAGTTCCTCCAAATACTCGCTAATAAGAATAAGTCTTTCCAAAATTAACTGGCGATTTATCATATTCCCCACCACAACTTTTAATATTTTTCCAGCACCTCTTCAATATATTTATCGTACATATATTTGAAGTCTGCTGCTCTTCTTAAAATCTGCATTTCATAACTATCTTTAAACTCTTCAGAGTAGGAATATACGCATATCCCTTTCAAGGCTTCTAGCTGGAATATGGAATGATTTTCTTGAAGAAATACCAAGTCCAATTTATAAGGTTTAAAGAGGTCTTCTAGCTCATTGTAAATATCCGCATAAAGCAAATAACGCTTTTCTATTTTTTCTATATCCTCCAAAAAAACCACGCCCACATCAATGTCTGCCAAAGGGTCATCTATGACTACTTTCTCCCCCTGGAGTAATTTCAATGCATTTTCTTTTTGTGAACCAAACAGGTACACCAAACCTATTTTATATTTTTCGCATATTTCTGATAACTTCTGGGATACAACAAACATTCTTCTTCACCCATTTTCATTGTAACATAAAAACTATTTTATTCCAATAACAACCACATCATTTCCTTTTGCCTTTATCACTGTATTTACATGGTTAATTCCAAAGTGATACATCATATAGTCCAGATTTGGAGCATCAATTAAGACAATATCGGCTCTTTTCCCTTCCTCTATAGTCCCTATTTCATCACCTCTATCAATAGCACAGGCAGCATTTAATGTAACAGCTGTTAGGATTTCCTCTGCCCTCATTTTCATGTTAATATAGGCAAATGACATTATAAGCTGTAAATTCTCTGTAGGGCTTGTACCGGGATTGTAATCTGTACCTAATGCAACAGGCAATCCCCTCTCAATTAATCGCCTCGCATCAGCATAAGGTCTATTCAAAAAGAAAGAAACCCCTGGCAAAAGGACTGCCACTGTGCCTGCTTTTTTCATGAGCTCTATTCCTTCGTCAGAGACTTCTTCTAAATGGTCAGCACTTATAGCCCCTAATATCCCAGCCAATTCTCCACCCTTACTGTGGGTAAGTTCATCCGCATGAATTTTTAGTCTAAACCCCAGTTTTTTAGCTTCCTCTAATATTTTCTTCGATTGTTCATAATCAAAAGCCCCTTCTTCACAGAATACATCGCAAAACTCTGCTAGGTCTTCCTCTTTTACCTTAGGAAGCATCTCATTTATTACTTTCTCCACATACCCCCAAGGGTTCTCTTCAAACTCCTGTGGAATAGCATGGGCTCCTAGAAAAGTAGGCACAATATCCACAACAGAAAGGCTTTTTAATTGGTTCATAAGTCTTAAAAGCCGTATCTCTTGCTCTGTATTAAGGCCATACCCACTTTTTACCTCTACAGTAGTCACTCCATGAGAAAGCATGATTTCAAGGCTTTTTAAAGCCTTTTGAAGCAATACCTCATCAGAGGCCTCTCTTGTTGCTCTTACTGTAGAATGGATACCTCCGCCTTGTTTTAAAATGTCAATATAGGAATAACCTTTAAGCTTTAGAGCCATTTCATTTTCTCTGGATCCATAATGCATCACATGGGTGTGAGGGTCAACAAATCCAGGGGTCGCAATCATACCTTTCGCGTCAATTTCCCTCTCTGCAGAAATTGCGGCAGGAGATTTCCCTGCCGCCAAAATTTTCCCATCTTTTATTGCTATGTAAGCATTCTCTATCTCTTCTATCTTTTCCATATTTTCTCCACAAAGAGGTTTCGTCCCAATCGGCGTATAAATTTTACCTATATTGTATATTAATAAATCTGCTCTCATATGAACACCTCATTCGTAAATTCTATTTTCCAAAACCATATCCATGGAGAAATTTTCCAATCTCAAGTAATAATCGGCAACATCTAGCAATGCTTTTGAAGGCACAAGGCCTATTATTTCGCTTCCTACTACGTTCACACCATACCTTGAAGCTTCTGCTTTAATTGTCTCAAAGACTCTGTAAATTGGCGTTTTGTTAAAATCCGTAAGGTTCATTGAAACTTGCACTATACCTCTTTCTTTTAATTCAACTCCCATTGCCTTTACATATCTATAGCCACCACTTGAAAATCTGACAGCTTTAGCAATCTTATTAGCTATTTCAATATCATTTGTGCCAAGGTTTACATTGAAGGCAATCAAAAAATTTCTAGCTCCAATTACTGTTGCTCCACTTTTTGGATTCATCTCGGAAGGTCCAAAATCGGGCTTCCACTCTGGCTGTTTTATCTTTTCAAAAAAGCCTTCATATTCCCCTCGCCTTATATTCTCTAAATTTTTTCTTTCAGGAGTTGTAGCAGCTTCTTCATACAAATAAACAGGTATGTTAAGCTCTTTCCCTACTCTTTCTCCTAGTTCCCTTGCAATCTGTACACATTCTTCCATTGTAGCATTTTTCACAGGAACAAAAGGAACCACATCCACAGCTCCAATTCTAGGGTGTTCTCCTTTGTGATACCTCATGTCAATTATCTCTGAAGCTTTTTTTATGAGCTTAAAAGCCGCTTCTTTTACCCCCTCTTTATCTCCAACAAAGGTTATAACTGTCCTATTGTGGTCTTTATCTGAAGAATAGTCCAAAAGTTTTACTCCTTCTGTTGAAACCACTTCTTTTATGAGCTCAGAAATCTTTTCCTGATCCCTTCCTTCGCTCACATTGGGCACACATTCAATTATCTGCTTCATTTTTCTTGCACCCTTTCAAATTCATTTAACATAGGCATTTTTATTCCTTTTTCTTTTGCAGTGTTAATTGCTATTTCATATCCAGCATCGGCGTGCCTTACTATCCCAAGACCTGGATCCCCTGTCAGAACCCTTTCAATTCTCAAATCTGTCTCCTTTGTCCCATCAGCACACACAACTACTCCTGCGTGGATGGAATAACCTATTCCTACTCCTCCTCCATGGTGTACAGAAACCCATGTAGCTCCTGATGCAGTGTTTAAAAGCGCATTTAGTATCGGCCAGTCTGCTATAGCGTCACTTCCATCCTTCATAGCCTCTGTCTCTCTATAAGGTGATGCAACAGACCCTGTGTCATGGTGGTCTCTTCCTATTACAATTGGCGCTTTAAGCTCTCCTTTTCTTACCATCTCGTTTATAGCAAGGCCAAATTCTGCTCTCTGACCATAGCCCAGCCAGCAAATCCTCGCAGGAAGCCCCTGGAATTTCACTTTTTCTCTAGCCAACCTAATCCACCTATTGAGTATGGGGTCATCAGGGAAAAGTTCTAATACTTTCTGGTCTGTCTTGTAAATGTCTTCAGGGTCACCAGACAACGCCACCCAGCGGAAAGGCCCTTTGCCCTCGCAGAACAGGTCCCTTATATACTCGGGAACATAGCTTGGGATATTGAAGGCGTCTTTTACTCCTTCGTCATAGGCCATTCTCCTTATGTTGTTACCGTAGTCAAAAACTATAGCCCCTCTTTTCTGCATTTCAAGCATAGCTAAAACATGCTCTGCCATCGCCTTTTTAGCTCTCTTTATGTATTCTTCAGGATTGGATTTTCTAAGTGCTATAGCTTCATCTAAAGTCACTCCATTTGGCACATATCCATTTAAGGGGTCATGGGCTGAGGTTTGGTCTGTTACAACATCTGGGATTATGCCTCTTCTCACAAGTTCTGGATGAACATCTGCTGCATTGCCCACCAATCCTACAGATAAAGCCCTTCCTTCTTCTTTTGCCTTCATAACCATTCCCAAGGCTTCATCCAGGTCTTCCGCCATTACATCTAAGTATTTAGTCTCCAGTCTTCTTTTTATCCTGTTTCTATCAACTTCGACTATAAGGCAGGCTCCATCTAACATGGTAATTGCCAGCGGTTGAGCACCGCCCATTCCTCCCAGCCCTGCTGAAAGGACAAACTTGCCCTTTAAGCTTCCGTCAAAGTGCTTTTTGGCTAAAGCAGCAAAAGTTTCAAAAGTCCCTTCTACAATTCCCTGTGAGCCTATATATATCCAGCTTCCTGCCGTCATCTGGCCGTACATGGTAAGCCCTTTTGCTTCAAGGTCCCAAAAAGTCTCCCAGTTGGCCCATTTTGGAACCAGCATGGCATTTGAAATCAAAACTCTTGGTGCCATCTCGTGGGTTTTGAAAATTCCTACAGGTTTTCCCGATTGAACTAGCAAAGTCTCATCCTCTTCCAGGTTTTCAAGGCTTTCTAGTATTTTGTCAAAAGCTTCCCAATTTCTTGCGGCTTTTCCTGCCCCACCGTACACTATCAAGTTTGCAGGATCTTCAGCCACTTCAGGGTCTAGGTTGTTCATAATCATTCTGTAAGGAGCTTCTATCTGCCAGTTTTTGCAGTGAAGCTCTGTCCCTCGAGGTGCTCTTACAACTCTTGACATTAAAATCCCCCCATGTTCTTGTTTCTATAAAGCTTTATAGTATTATTCTATTTAGACTCTCAAAAATCCTGCTAATATTTATACATTTTAAAAAACATTAAAAAAGCGGGGGAAAACCCCGCTTACTCTACCTTAAACTGTTTAATCGCCTCAATTAACGTATTTGCATAGCTCTTCAGTTCATTTGCTGTCGATGCCATCTCTTCAACTATCGCAGACTGTTCCTCTGATGTCGCTGAGACCTCCTCTGCAGAGGCTGCTGCTTCCTCTGATACTGCCGCTATGTTCTGTATTGAATCTACTATCCTGTTCTTGTGCTCCTCTATCTCCCTCAAAGATTTCGTCAAATTCTCTATCTTCTCCACTATGAACTTCACTGCATTTAGTATCCCTTCAAATACGTCCTTTGTCGTATTTACTACTTCGCTCTGCTCCTCTATTGACTTCGTCGAATCCTCCACTGTCCTGTGGGTGTTGTTTATCGTAGACTGTATCTCTGCTATCAAATTCGCTATGTTCCTCGCTGCCTGGGAGGACTGCTCCGCTAATTTCCTAACTTCATCCGCTACAACTGCAAAGCCTCTTCCTGCTTCCCCTGCCCTCGCTGCCTCTATCGCTGCATTTAAAGACAATAAGTTCGTCTGGTCTGCTATATTTGTTATTGTCTCCACTATCTTTTCTATCTCTGCCGACTTCTCTAACAGATAATTTGTCGCCTCTTTTACGTTGTTGTTGGCCTCAATTGTGTGCTTTGTCTTTTCTATTAGCTCTTTTATCGTGACAAGACCTTCATTTGAAACCATGTTCACATTTTCTACTTCATGGTTTATTTCCTCAGCGTTTTTGAGAGAGCTATCTATAAGCTGCCCTAAGACCACAGTTGCATTGGCGCTTTCTTCTGCCTCTTTCGCCTGACTTGATGCCCCTTGAGCTATTTCTTCAATCGCCTTTGCTACATCCTGTGTAGCCTGAGCTGCCTGCTCTGAAGCGACTGCCAGGTTTTCTGCAGAGTGGTTTACAGATTCTGATACGCTCTTTATGTCAAATATTAGCTTCTTTATGCCTTCTAACATTGTGTTAAAGCTATTTGCAAGTACTCCTACTTCGTCCTTTGTCTTTACATCGGCTCTTACCGTGATATTCCCTTGTGAAGCTTCTTCCATAGCAGTTACTACTTTCTTTATGCCTGAGGATATGGAGTTGGAGAAGAAGTATGCAATCACAATACCTATTAGAAGTATTACTATGCTTACTGTGATTATAAAATTCCTTATCTTTGTTACATCTCCTGTCAATTCGCTGTTATCCATCGTAACAACAGCTTTCCAACCGAAACTGTCAAGGTCTCTCACACTAGCAAATTTTAATATATTATTTGATACGTACTGAATCGTAGAATTTTTTGTAGCAAGCAACCTCTCACCAAAATCGTACTTCTTAATTGAAGTAAAAAGTTTAGTAGAATCTGGATGAGAAATTGTAATACCGTCCTTTGTAACGACGTATATGTACCCTGTTTTGCCAAGTTTTACATCAGAAATATTTTTTGAAAGCTGCTCTAAACTTATGTCAATTCCTAAAACACCTATCAATTTTCCACTAGAATCTAAAACAGCTTTTGTCACAGTAATTTCCGGAACCTTTGTGTTAAAGTCTTGATAGGGTTCTGTCCAGGTAATCTTTCCATTTGCATTTACCGCCTCTTTGTACCAGGGCCTTTCCGTAGGGTCGTAATTTTCAAGTTTTTGAATTGGATATAAAATCATTTTCTTTGAAGGAGTTGCAAAATACACGTTCATAGCATCAGGCATAGCCTTTTTTGTCTCTTCTAGCTTCTTTAACACCGCTTCATCTGAGGCCTGACTTCCATCGTAATTTAAAATCTCATTAGACTCTGACAACATTTGCACTATTGTTTCAGTATCCCGCTTAAATGAATTTACATATTTGTTCAGTACAGACAAAGCTGTCTGATTGGAATCGTTTATCTTAGATTTAAGAACAGATTCTGCGATATTTGTAGAAAAGTAACCTGCTATCACAAGAGGTATGAGTATAAAAAGTACCATTAAAACCAGAAGTTTTGTCCTGATACTCCTCATTCAATTACCCTCCCTATATTGATATGAAATACCTCCGATCCCCCTTTATCTCCCTCACCACTTCCTCCAATGCCTCTACAATCTTGTAATTATATTTGTAAGGCATTGTCTTCAACTCAAGCATAGCTTCATGCATGTTCTTCAACCTTTTTTGATTGTAAGGCCTTTTTGTAGTCATGGCATCGAAAGAATCGCAAATTCCTATTATATGAGCGCTCAAAGGAATAAGCCCCAGCCCAACGTGAAGTAATCCCCACCTTGCAGTTATAAATTTGCTCCTCCTTAGGAAGCCCTAATTTTTTAGAAACCAAATAAGTAAGCTTCGCAACTCTTATTTCCCTTCTTTTCGACATAATTTGACAAGAAAAATTATACCATATTCCCCTCTAGAAAGTCAATTTTTTAAATTTTTTCAAGTATTAAATTTTACACGCTGGAAATACTGTAAATTAGCGACCTTGACAAAATTCCTAAAAAAGTTATATAATACGTTTGCAATATTTTTGTATGTATTAAAATTTTTTTGTAATAAAAATTTTTATGTAAAGGAGGAAGTTTATGCAGAAGGGTGTAAACGATGCAAAAAACTGGCACTAATTCCACTTATTCTGATGATCTTTACCTCTGTATTTGGCTTTACTAACATCCCCCGTTCCTTCTACTTAATGGGATATGGAGCTATTCCATGGTATCTGCTTTCAGGAATAACTTTCTTTATACCTTACGCTTTTATGATGGCAGAGTACGGCTCGGCTTTTAAAGAGGAAAAAGGCGGAATTTACTCGTGGATGGAAAAATCAGTAAATCCAAAGTATGCTTTTATAGGAACTTTTATGTGGTATGCTTCCTACATCATATGGATGGTAAATGTAAGCTCCTCTATATGGATTCCTCTTTCAAATGCCATATTTGGTAAAGATACAACCTCCACATGGAGCCTTTTTGGCTTAAAGGCTACACAGACTCTTGGTCTTCTTGGCGTAATATGGGTAATCACTGTAACGTATATAGCATCTCATGGACTAAAAAGTATTTCAAAAGTGACATCTGTAGGAGGAACAGCAGTCATAGCAACAGTTATAGTAACTGCAACAGTCGCATTTGCAAACTTCTTTACAATAATTCAGCCTGCAATTGAGGGAGATTTGAGTTCTACCATTTGGATGATTGTAGGTCCAGTATTCTTCTCATTAGTAGCTCTACTCATGTACAATCGTTATGAGCACGTAAAAGAAAAATCGCCAGTTAAAGTTTCTACAAAAATAAAACCTGAACACAAGTAAGAGAGAGGGTTTTTCCTCTCTCAGTTTATTTTAATTTCACCTAGAAAGTTTTAATTTTTACGCGTATATGGTATAATAAAGGTGTACCTGTTATAGTAATTTGAAAGCTTTAAAAATCTCAAAAAAGCAGTACTGTTATACAGTGTATAAACATCTGTTATATAATATAGCTGTTACACTGTATACTGTACTATAGCAGGTACAATTTTCTTAAAATGGTATGCTCAATAAAAAAAATTACATTAAGGAGAGGAGTAATAAGATGGCTAAAGTGATGAAAACCATGGATGGTAATACGGCTGCTGCCCACGTCGCATACGCCTTTACAGAAGTAGCAGCGATTTACCCAATAACCCCTTCATCACCCATGGCAGAGCTGGTAGACGCCTGGAGTGCCCATGGAAGGAAAAACATATTTGGACAAACTGTAAAAGTCATTGAAATGCAATCAGAGGCAGGGGCAGCAGGATCTGTTCATGGGTCACTGGCAGCAGGTGCCCTCACAACTACTTTTACTGCATCACAGGGTCTTCTTTTAATGATACCAAACATGTACAAGATTGCAGGTGAACTTTTGCCTGGCGTTTTCCATGTAAGTGCCCGTGCAGTAGCAACTCACGCTTTGTCAATCTTTGGAGATCATTCTGACGTCATGGCTTGCCGTCAGACAGGTTTTGCATTGCTTGCATCAGGCAGCGTACAGGAAGTAATGGACTTAGGTGCAGTAGCACACTTATCCGCAATAAAGGGAAGAGTACCATTTTTACACTTTTTTGATGGATTCAGAACTTCACACGAAGTTCAAAAGATTGAGGTACTAGATTACGACGACCTTGCAAAACTTGTAGACTATGAAGCATTAAAAGCTTTCAGAGACAGAGCTTTAAGGCCAGAAAAACCTGTTACACGCGGTACAGCTCAAAATCCAGACATCTTCTTCCAGGGAAGAGAAGCTGCTAACAAGTTCTACAACGCCCTCCCTGAAGTTGTAGAATACTACATGAACGAAATAAATAAACTCACAGGCAGAAATTATAAGCTCTTTAACTACTATGGAGCACCAGACGCAGAAAGAATAATAGTAGCAATGGGTTCTGTGACTGAGACGATTGAAGAAACAATAGACTATTTGATGAAAAAAGGTGAAAAAGTAGGATTAGTAAAAGTTCACCTTTACAGGCCATTCTCAGTAAAGCACTTCCTCGAAGTAGTACCAAAGACAGTAAAGAAAATTGCTGTGCTTGATAGAACAAAAGAGCCTGGCTCTATTGGAGAACCGCTCTACGAAGATGTAAAGACTGCCTTTTATGAGAGCGAACTGAAACCTGTAATTGTCGGAGGCCGCTATGGACTCGGTTCAAAAGACACGACTCCTGCGCAGATTATCGCAGTATTCGAAAACCTAAAATTAGAAGAGCCAAAGAACCACTTCACAATAGGAATAGTAGATGACGTAACTAATACTTCGCTGCCTGTTGGAGAGGAAATAGATACAGCACCAGAAGGAACCACCAGCTGCAAATTCTGGGGATTTGGTTCTGACGGTACAGTCGGCGCAAATAAGAGCGCTATAAAGATAATAGGCGACAACACTGACCTTTATGTTCAGGCTTACTTCCAGTATGACAGTAAAAAATCTGGCGGCGTAACAGTATCTCACTTGAGGTTTGGCAAAAAACCAATAAGGTCTACCTACCTGGTAAATACCGCTGATTTCATAGCATGCCATAAGCAGTCCTATGTGTACCGTTATGACATCTTGAAAGGACTAAAAGATGGCGGCACATTCCTCTTAAACTGCAACTGGAAACCAGAAGAACTGGAAGAAAAACTTCCAGCATCAATAAAGAGATACCTCGCAAGACACAACATAAACTTCTACATTATAAACGCAGTTGACATAGCAAAAGAAATAGGCTTGGGCGGAAGAATTAACATGATAATGCAGTCCGCTTTCTTCAAGCTCACAAATATAATACCAATTGAGGATGCAGTAAAACACCTAAAAGAAGCAATAGTAGAAGAATACGGACACAAAGGCGAAAAGATAGTCCAGATGAACTTTGAAGCAGTAGAAAGAGGCATCAATTCTCTCGTAAAAGTGGAAGTACCACCTCACTGGGCAGATGCACAGGATGAACCTGAAGAAGAAAGAAATGTACCTGAATTTATTAAAAATGTCGCAGATGTAATGAATAGGCTCGAAGGAGACAATCTCCCTGTAAGTGCCTTTTTAGGAAGAGAAGACGGAACCTTCCCGCCAGGAACTGCAGCTTATGAAAAGCGCGGAATTGCCGTTGATGTCCCTGAATGGCAAATAGATAATTGTATCCAATGTAACCAGTGCGCTTTTGTATGTCCACACGCTGCAATAAGGCCATTCCTGCTCACTGAAGAAGAAGTCAAAAATGCTCCAGAGGGATTTAAAGTCAAGAAAGCCATTGGAAAAGGCTTTGAAGGCTTATATTACAGAATACAAGTCAGCGTCCTTGACTGCACAGGATGCGGAGTGTGCGTAAATGAATGTCCTGCAAAAGAAAAGGCACTTGTTATGAAACCATTAGAGACACAATTGCACGAAGCAAAGAACTGGGAATATGCAATGACCTTGTCTCCAAAACCCAATCCAATGAGCAAAGAGACAGTAAAAGGAAGCCAGTTCGAACAGCCGTTGCTTGAATTCTCAGGAGCATGTGCTGGTTGTGGTGAAACACCTTATGTGAAGTTAATAACACAGCTATTCGGCGATAGAATGATGATAGCAAACGCAACAGGTTGTTCTTCAATATGGGGAGCAAGTGCACCATCTACACCTTACACAGTAAACCATGAAGGAAAAGGACCTGCTTGGGCAAACTCTCTATTTGAAGACAATGCAGAATTTGGATTAGGCATGGTACTCGCTGTAAAACAGCAGAGAATGAAGTTAGCTGATATAGTAAAAGAACTGCTAGAGCAAAACATCACAGCAGAGTTAAAAGAAGCACTGCAATTCTGGCTTGACAACATGATGGATGGCGAAAAATCCAAAGAAGCTAGCAAGAAGTTGCTGCCAATACTTGAAAACTATAAAGCTGAAAATGAAAAAGTAAAGACATTAATAAATGAGATACTTGAAAGAAAAGACTATCTGGTTAAAAAATCTCAGTGGATAATAGGTGGAGACGGTTGGGCATATGACATCGGATACGGCGGTTTAGACCACGTACTAGCATCAGGAGAAGATGTAAACATACTGGTGCTTGATACAGAAGTTTACTCCAACACAGGCGGACAGTCCTCAAAGGCAACACCATTAGGCGCAGTTGCACAATTTGCCGCAGCAGGTAAACCACTTATAAAGAAAGACTTAGGTAGAATGGCAATGACATACGGATATGTGTATGTAGCTCAGGTCGCAATGGGAGCAAGCCAAACACAGCTGGTAAAAGCACTGGTTGAAGCAGAAAAATACCCAGGTCCATCTCTTATCATAGCTTATGCTCCATGCATTGCTCACGGAATTGACATGAGCGAAAGCCAGATAGAGCAAAAGAGAGCAGTAGAATCCGGCTACTGGATACTCTACAGGTACAACCCGCTCCTCAAGAAAGAAGGAAAGAATCCGTTCATACTGGATTCCAAGCCTCCAAAACTCTCCTTCCAGGAATTCTTGAGGAGAGAAGTAAGATTTACAGCTTTGGAAAGAACCTTCCCGGAAAGAGCAAAAGAACTCTTCGAAGAAGCAGAAAAAGCCGCAATGGAGAGGTACAAAATCTACGAAAGAATGGCAAAAGAAGAGTAAAATTGGAGGGGGTCACTCCCCCTCCTCTTTTATTCTGTGATATAATCTAATGTGTACAATCAAAGAGAGGTGACTTAAAAAATGGATTTTCTAGACCAAGCCATCAAATTCTATAGCGAAGAAATCGAGGCACATATGCTTTATTCATACCTTTCTAAAATAGAAAAAAATCTGCAAATCAAAAAAGAATTTGAAAAACTTTCAAAAATGGAGAAGGAACACGCAGCTTTTTGGGAAAAATTTTTAAAAGATCGAAAAGCCTACATACCTAAACAAAGAACTCATCCTATTAAATTATTTTCTTACAAAATACTCCGCAGAGTGCTTGGAAGTAAACTTTTTGTTACAGTTTTAGAAATGAATGAGACCTCAACTACAGAATATTACTTCAAATTCTTAAAAGAAGCCGCTTTGTCGGATAAAGAAAAAGCGATTCTTTCGAGAATAATCGAAGAAGAGCTCGAACATGAAAAATTATTTAGCCAGCAAAAAGATAAAATCAGCATAGAAAACATAAGAGACTTCATAATGGGTATGAACGATGGCCTTGTAGAAATCCTAGGAACTGTAACAGGTCTTTCTGCTGTTTATCCGAAAAATCCTATTACTGTAGGCACTGCAGGCCTTGTGGTAGGAGTAGCGGGAGCACTTTCTATGGCAATAGGAGCATATACTTCTGTAAGGTCTCAAAGACAGGTAAATGAAGGGATAAAAAAGAAAATGGAGCTACTATTCAAAGTTTCAAAAGAAAGAGCAAAAGAAGAATTTCTAAATAAGTTGCAGGATTCAGGAATACCAATGGAAGTTGGCGAAGAAATAGCCGAAAAATTAAACAATAATGAGGAGGCCATGACAAATCTCTTGACAGAAGAAATAACTGAAAACGAGGTAAAATCTGCATTGTACACAGGCATCGCATATCTTGTAGGGCTTGTATTCCCTGTAATCCCTTATTTCTTTATCTCTTCCTCTTCTCTATTGGCTTTAGCATTTTCTGTGATATTTGCGGCTATAGCCCTTTCCATAGTGGGAACTGTGGTATCTGTAGCATCAGAAAGCCTATCTATCAAAGGAAAGATAACAGAAATGGTCATCACAGGCCTTGGAGCAGCAGCATTATCTTACCTCTTTGGAACACTGGTACAAAAGGTATTTGGAATAACCGCCTAAACTCCAGACAAAGGGGACGGTTCCTTTCATCTGAACAACTTAGAATTCAGACAAAAGGAACCGTCCCCTTTGTCTGATTTTAAAAAAAGTTGATATTATCATAAATATCTTGTACAATGAAGATAAGAACAATAAATTTTAACCTCTTCCCGAGGAGGGAGAAAATGTTTAAATTCAACATAAAAAATCTCATTTGGGCCATAGCAGGGCTTGTCCTCCTCATAGTGGCTGTATTTTTTATAGTCAACTGGCTTATAAATTCAAAAAATAGCACCTCCAGTGAAAGTGCATAAGCCTATAAATAAAAAGACCCCGCTTAAAAAGCAGGGTCTTTTGCTTTATTTTTCCAGTATTTTTATCAGGAGGTTAATACTTGCCTCTACGTCCTTCTTATCCACCATCTCTGAAACGCTGTGAACATACCTTGTGGGAATAGAAATCACTCCAGAGGGTACTCCCCCTCTTGAAAGGTGAATCGCTCCTGCATCAGTACCGCCAAATTCCAGTATTTCTAATTGATACGGAATATTGTTCTCTTTCGCCACTTCAATCATCATATCTCTCACAGAAGGGCTCACAATTATCGATCTGTCCATTACCTTTATTGCTGCACCTTTACCGAGAGCTACCGCCATTTTCTTCGCTTTAGGAGTATCTCCCGTTGCAGTTACATCCACAGCAATAGCAAAATCAGGATTAATACTGTAAGCGGCTGTAGTAGCACCTCTTAAGCCTACCTCTTCTTGCACTGTGAAAACAAAATACAGCTCATTTTCTGTCTTCACGTTTTTTAGCGCTTCAATCGCCACATAACAACCTATCCTGTCGTCAAAAGCCTTGGAAATTAACCTATCTCCAGCTTCTACAAACTCTCCTACGAAGCTTCCACTCTCCCCTATTTTGACAAGCTCTTCTGCCTCTTTTTTATCTTTTGCACCTATATCTATGTAAAGCTTCTCCAGTTTAAAATCCTTTTTATCCTCCAAATGCTCTACTCCAATTACTCCTACTGTACCATTTTTAAACTTAACTCTTCTTCCTACAAGGTGCTCTACATAAACGCCACCTATCGTTGTGAACCTCAAGAAGCCTTCCTCTTCAATATGCGTAACCATAATGCCTATTTCATCAGCATGAGCAGCCACCATTATCTTTTTCCCTTTTCCCTTTTTCACACATATCATGTTTCCCATCGCATCATGAGTAACCTCATCGCAAAAACCTTTGACTTCCTCTCTTATAATCTCAAAAACCTTCTCCTCACTTCCCGAAGGTCCAAAAGCCTGTGTTAGCTTTTTTATAAGTTCCACATTCACACTCATTTCAATACCTCCTCAATATTTTTAATCACTAAGTCCACAAGCTTAACTGTATTTTCAAAGTCACTCAGCTTAGCTACAGAGTTGAAAGAATGGATGTATCTACAAGGCACAGAAATAGCTACTGTCTTTATTCCTCCTTTTGTAAGGTGTATTTTACCTGCATCATTTCCACCGCTCGCTATTCTCCTAAACTGATAAGGTACATTATTCTCTTCTGCTATCCTGACAACCTTATCAATAATCTTTCTGTCATACAAAGTAGTTCTATCCATAAGTGAAATTGCAGGTCCTTTCCCCAGCTCTGTGGAAACCAGATGAGGCTCTGAATCCACAACATCCGCAGCTACAGTCCCTTCCACAACTATCGCAAAATCAGGCTCTACATTATAAGCCGCAACACCCGCTCCTCTTAAACCAACCTCTTCTTGCACTGAAAAAGCCGCGCAAACAGGATATTCATATGTATTTTTCAAAATTTCTATTAATACATTACAGCCTATTCTATCGTCCAAAGCCTTTGCCTTAACATAGCCATCCCCTAAAATCTCGAAATTTGATTCAAAGTAAACATAGTCACCGGGTGAAATGTGCTTTAAAGCTTCTTCTTTAGATGCTGCTCCAATGTCTATATAGAGTTCATCAAAGTCAAGAGGTTTTTCCTGCTCTCCTTTTTTCTGAAGATGTATAGGTTTTGCACCTATTACCCCGTTTATCTTCTTCTCCCCTACCTTTACTGCTTTGGCTACCAGAATACGGTTGTCAACTCCGCCCACAGGAGAAAAACTTAATGTCCCGTCTTCATTTACAGACTTCACCATTAAAGCAACTTCATCCATGTGAGCAGCCAGCATCACCTTTGGCTTTTCCTTTTTCCCTTTTTTGCAGGCTATCAAATTCCCAATTCTATCCACATAAAGCTCATCCACATAAGGTTTAACTATCTCTTTTATCTTCTCTCTTACCTCTTTTTCATCTCCAGAAGCACCTAAAAGCTCAGTTAACTCCTTTAATAACATAAATGTCCCTCCAATTCCTCAGGCAGATTGGCAATATAGTGTGCCAGCAGTCTGCCGCTTTCTATTATGTCTTTCATATTAGCAGTTTCCACAGAAGTATGCATGTACTTCAAAGGTATTGACACAAGCCCTGTAGGAACTCCTTTTTTTGACACCTGGATTGCCCATGCATCAGTGCCTGAATGCCCAGGAAGCGGCTCTATCTGATAATTTATATTGTATTTTTTCGCTATATCTACAAGCCCTTTATATACAGCAGGATGAATATTAGGCCCCTTCCCAATCGCAGGCCCTTTCCCTATCTCTATGTCGCGGCTAACTCCCCTCGCTTTCGCATGAGTCACATCAATCGCTATAGCTATGTCAGGTTCAATATTGTAAGAAGAAGTTATAGCTCCTCTTACCCCCACCTCTTCCTGAAGAGTAGCTACAGCATACACGTCGTGATAATGGTACATCTTCCTTAGTTCATCAAGGCATACTGCCATCACCACAACCCCTGCCCTATCGTCTAAAGCCTTTCCTGAAACATTATCATTCAAAAGTTCTCTAAACTCCCTTTTCACAGTTATAATATCTCCAATGCTTACCAGCTTCTCTACTTCCTCTTTCGGAAGCCCTACGTCTACGTACATATCGTCTATTTTTATTGCCTTCTCCATATCTTCGGAGGATAAGAGATGAGGCGGTTTACTCCCTATAACTCCCAATAATTCTTTTTTACCGTGCACTATGACTTCTTGAGAAGGAAGGGTTCTTTGGTCCACTCCTCCAACCGGTGTAAATTTTATAAATCCTTTCTCATCAATATCTTTCACCATAAGCCCTATTTCATCCAAATGGGCTGCCAGCATCACCTTATACTTGCCCTTTAAACCCTTCTTTTTAAAAATTAAATTTCCAAAATTGTCCTCTAGAACTTCATCGGAAATCTCTTCAAATTCTTTTTTCAAAAGCTGATAAATTCCTCTTTCATGTCCGGAGACCCCGTGACTTTCACTAAGCTTTTTTAACAGCTCCTTATAATCCATTTTCTACCCCTTCCCATCTAATTTTATTAAACAAAGTGGTAAAATTCTGCTTTTGCCCTTCCTGAGTTTATTATTTCTACATAAATCTCTAAAATCCTTCTCCAATTTTTCGTCTTCTAAAGATATTTTAAAAAAATCAACTCTACCCCCTTGACAAAATAGTTTTATACTGTTATATTATAATATAACAGTATAAAACTTGGGAGGTCATTTCATATGCATCAAAATCTAATTGAAACAATCGCGTTTTTAGCATCTTTTACACTTGTAGTAGGAGGCTTAGCATTTTTATTTTCAGACAAGGCTTCAAATATACCTTTGCTAAAAACCCTAAAAGAGAGCTCTATCGCAAAAATAGCAGCATCAGGAGCTTTTGCCTTAATCGCCTGGTTTTTACCCTGGATTTCACTGAAAGTACTTTTTCTCGCTTTGGCTTTTGTGCTACTTCTGAGCATTTTTCCTCTCAAAAAAACTCTCTCTCCTCTTGGGACAGTTATTCTCATATTTTTTCTTATAATAATCGCTCTGGGACTTTTAGCAATACCTGTAGGTTTTTGGACCTATTCTAACATCTTAAAAATCGCCACAGGTACCCTGCCGCAGATAAATATAAACATACCTCCAATAGATATTTCTAACTCCTCAGGAGACGTCGTTATTAATCGCTTAGATAAAAAAGTACTTCCTGATACAGAAATACCTCTAGAAGACGTACAAAATATCCAAATTTCGACATATTCAGGCATGGAATTAGAATTTACAAAAACTAACACTATTGAAATTCCTTCTGATTTTGTCGTGAAAAAAGAGGGAGAAAACTTAATTTTATCAGAACTAAGCCAAAAAAACGTAACTTATGTAATAAAAGTGGGAACCCTCTCCCCAAAAAACCTTAAGATAAATTGTTCAGGAATTAAAATCACTGGAAAAGCTGACTTAAAAGATTTCTCACTGAATTGCAATGGCGCTAAAATGAATGCTGACATAACCTCAGAAAAAGAAACTTCAATCCACTGTAGCGGCTTGAACCTGACCGGAAAACTGCGCGGAGAAAATTTAAATATCGATGCAGACGGCATTAACATGTCTGGAGAATTATATTTTGATAAAATTTCTATCAATTCTTCGGGAATAAATATTCACACCTCTGCAAAATTTAAGGACTTTAAAATAAGTTCTTCAGGTTTCAATGGAATTATCGAAATTTTGAATTCCTCAAATGAGAGGGGAAACTTATTAATTGACAGCGATGGCGGTTTAGCAAGAGTTATTAACAAAAATAACGCTCCTGTAGAAATAAAAACTCACGGTTTTATAAAACTTGTAAAAGAGTGAGGGTAAAAGATGTTAAGAAAAGTTGATAAACACAGTGGAGTACCTGCATATTTACAAATAGTAAACATGATAAAATCCGAAATTTTATTGGGAAATCTCCAAAAAGGCGCTCAATTACCTTCCGTAAGAGATTTGCAGGTAATTTTCGATGTCAATATAAACACTGTATTAAAAGCACTGGAAAAACTCAAAAACGAAGGGTATATAGAATCAGAGCAGGGAGTCGGCTATTTTGTAAAAAAAGACATTGATGTAAACAAAGAAGTGATAGAGATAATAAGAGAATGTGTGTCAAAGCTCAAAAATGGCCGGATAGACTACTATACAGCAATGTTAATTTTTGAGGAGGTCTGGAAAAATGAATGAAATGATAAGTAAAATGGACGTGTATATACAAAAAGAAGTAAAAGAAAAAGCTGTACGAATATTTCTCCTTACTTTTCTTCTTCTTATACCGGGGATATTCATAAAAACGATAGTTTTGCTATTTTTCTCTGCCAGCTTTATAGTATACGATATAAGGCACCAGAACGCAGAACTTCTATATTTTCTGCCTTTTTCCAGAAAGGAATTGTTTTTCTATAATCTCATTTTCTTGAGCCTAATTGTAATTGCAACATCCAGTATTTCTGCTATCTTTGTAGGTATTACTTTAATAGACAAATTAAAAATAATTTTACAAAGTTTAATCCTTCTCTTTGCAATATTTGGGCTTCAAATGACCTTTTCAGGATTTGAAATGGACGGCCTTGTCTGGAGCGTACTGATAGTGCTTTTAGACATGATTTTTGGATATATTGGCAGCCCGAATATAAACAGCACTCTATTTAATCCCTACAGCTTAATAAGCTTTACTAGACAGGGAAACTTGGTTTTGTCATTTATATACTCTTCTCTAATCTCCTTTTTGGGTTATTGGTCATATGTAATAAAAGGTGGTGAAAATTAATGTATGTAGTAGAAGTAAAAAATTTAAGCAAACAAATAGATGGGAAACAAATACTCTCAAGTGTCAGCTTTAAAGTACAGGAAGGAGAAATAATGGCACTTGTGGGTCCAAATGGCGCAGGAAAAACTACAACATTAAAATGCATAATGAATGCTATGAAAAAAGACTCTGGTGAAATATTCATATTTGAAAAGCCTTTTCACCCCTCCATAAAAAAGGATATAGCCTTCGTCACAGAACACAGAAAGGTCTTTAGCAATTTACAGTTAGCAGATTACTACAAAATGTACAAAACATTATACCCTTTGTGGGACGATACTTTTTTTAAAAATTTTCTTTCCAAATATGGATTCAATCTAAATGATGAAATGCAAAAATTTTCAAGAGGTCAAAAAACTCTAATACTTGCAATTCTGGCTTTCTCAACAAATGCAAAACTCATAATACTTGATGAACCTACACAGCACCTTGACCCAGCTACAAGATTTGAACTAATTGAAATTATAAAGCAGTATGTCAATGAGAAAAAAGGCACAATACTTCTTTCATCCCATGAAATATTTGAATTAGAAGAATACGCAACAAGTTTTGCTATAATAAAAGATGGGAAAATACTCTATACAGACTCAATAGATGAGGCAAAACAAAAGCACAGAATAGTTAGTCTAAACGAAAACATAAAAGGGGCAAAAGTAATTGCAGTGATGAATAACGAAGTTTTAGTACAAACCGAAGAAGATATAGGCGAATATCCTCGTCTAAATCAAATAATCGTAGGCTACCTAAAAACCTAAGGGGACAGTAATAGAACAAAAACCTGTCCCCCTAACAAACAAAGCAAACAAAAGGGGACGGTTCCTTTTGTCTGATTTTTAAATGCATAAAAAATATTAGTGGTTTGCTTTGGAAACTTTCCCATAAAGCAAACCGCTTTTTTTGGTAATTTAACCTTTTGAGGTTTTCTTATTCTCCCAATTTCCACAGTTCTTCTATATACTCGAAATTTACCTCCCCATTTAATATCTCATACGTATTATGGCTGACATATAAAAATAAACGTCTCTCAATTACGTCAGGAGAAATATCTAAAATGCGAGGAGTATCCTTTGCGATGCTTATAGTGAGAGTATAAATTTTGTAATCTTTCTCCCCTTCAAAGCTAATTGAATAGCCACTTTTCCAGTAATCATAGTTTTTCCCATTGTCTTCTTTTAAATCAAAATTTTTAAAATACCTTAGTATTTCTTTTATTTTATTCGGATTTTTTATTACTCTCATTTCAAAATCGTTATCTTGATATTTTATTATAGTAGCATCACTAAAGGATATGCCAGAATAGTGGGAAAGAATTAGATTGTTAAAAGTTCCATTCCGAGGATAAAAACATATACCAGCAAAAATGCCACAGAGAGCAATAGTATTATAAAAAATTTTTTCATTCTCCTCTCCTGCCTTTTAAGACTTAAATATAGTTATCTTCATTAAATTTTTTCAATATATTTTTAGCCTATTTTAATACCTTTCTCCCTTCCTCAGGCAAATTAAAACTCTCAATAAATGCTTGCCCATGATATACAGGTATTATACCCGACTCAACAGCAGGTTTTATAGGAACATGTTGCGCAACTATTACAGAACTAGGTGGTATATCACCAAACATAGGTACAGGCGGCCAATATCTACCGTCAGGTGGAAAATATAAAAAGACAACTCCTTGAAGTGTGATGTATAAAAACTTATCCTTGGAATCATTGTTAATAGATGTAGGGTCTGTTTTATCATCTTGAGAATAAATATATTTTTGCCACACTTTAGGTAATTTCCAATCATCAAATAAAACAGAATCAACGCAATAATCTCTCCATATTCCTCCATAAATATCAGAACCATACACTGGTATTTGTGACATATCAAAAGATGGACTTTTCTTTAATTGTTTCAAAATTTCAACTTGAGAAATTGGATTTGCCAAATCAATGTTTTGTGTATTTTGAGACACTACTTTCTTAGATTCATATTTTGTAAATCCTCGGGATATCAGTATACCAATTATTAATCCAAGTATAAAAACAAAAAATATCTTATTTTCACCTTATTTTACCTCCAATTACTACTTTTAAAGATCTTTCATGTTCCAGCCGAGCATTCAATACCCCATTTGTACCAAATATTGTACTAAGATTCAATTTAGTGGACATCACAAAAATATTAAAATCAATCTATCTTAAAGTTTTTAAACACATCTCTATATTTTTCACTAAATGATATTTCAGCATTTTTTACATATTGGTGTATTACACTGTCAAAATATTTTTTGTATTCATTCTGCACCTCTACAGTCATTTTATCTGCTTTTTTCAACTCACCTTTTTTAATTCCCTGGTCTACTATTAGATTATATAGTTTACCAAAAAGCAATATCCTTTCCGCATTGTATTTCTCATAAACATTCCAGTATTCCTCTTGCGTCATGCCGCTTTTAGAAATCAATTCCTTTAGCTTCCTCTCTGCTTCCGGATATTCTTTGAATTTCTGCTTTTCTTTTTCAATATACGAATTTATTTCGTCTTCGGATACCTTTAAATTGTACTTCATAGCAAGATATTCTTCTACTTTTTCTCTTACCAATTTATTTAAGACAAAATTATTTATATCGCTTATCTGTTCCCCTGATGCTAACGTCAATCCTTTGCGCAGTTCAAATTCATTTTTGTATATTGGTATTCCATTAACTTTTGCAATTACATCACCCTCATTTATTTTTAAAACGCTCTTATTCTCTTTTAAAAAGCTGCCTATCTTTTCAATAACTTTATCAAACTGCAAGTTATTTGAATCGTCGTTTGCATTTGAAACTGACAACGCAAATCCCGCCACACCAAGTGACAAAACAATGGCAAGAGTGATTAATAAAAATATTTTTGTTTTTCTCATTAACTTCACACCTCCAGATAATAAATCCTACTAACATTATACCATTTATTTCGCTTATCAGATACTACAAATTGGTTACAAATTATTAAATTTTTACTAATTCCCATACATTGCTTTCATTTTTTCTTTATATTAAAATATGTTTCCCCATTTTACACAGGTAGATTTGAAGTTATTTGAAATTTTCACTACTTTGTGTTATCCTTAATAAATAAGCCCGACTGTTCTTCTCATTCTCCTACAAGGAGGCTCTTTTGATGGAAACTTTCTTCTCTGCAGTCCAGGGAGTTCTTATAATCGTATTCATACTGGTGCTTGGTTATTATCTATCTAAAATAGGGTGGTTTGACAAATCAACATCAGAACTTTTTGCAAAGCTTGTAATTAATGTATCTTTACCTCTTAATATGATTGTAAACATTTCTACAACTTTTTCTAAAGAACAACTAGAACACTCAGTAAGAGGGCTTTTGATTCCATTTTTATCTATCCTTCTATCCTATGCTGTCGCCTACATATTTGCTAGCATTTTTAAAATAAAAAAGGGAAGAAAAGGCGTGTTTGTAGTGATATTTTCCCTTTCAAATACTATATTTGTTGGTCTTCCTATGGCTCAAGCTCTTTTTGGAGATATAGCAACACCTTACACCCTTTTATACTACATGGCAAATACAACAATACTGTGGACTTTAGGAGTTTATAGCGTTATACGAGATGTGAATGAAAAAGAAAAAAATGTAGTAAATTGGGATACTGCAAAGAGAATATTCAATCCTCCTCTTTTAGGTTTTATAATAGGAGTAATTTTTGTGCTTGCAAATATTTCTCTTCCAAAATTTCTCTTTGAAAGCTTTAGAATGATTGGAAATCTCACTACTCCTTTATCAATATTCTACATTGGCATAGTCATTCATGAAATGGGTTCTGATAAATTTAAACTTGACAAAGATGCCATTCTAGTTTTCATTGGGCGGTTTTTAATAACTCCTGCATTTGTATTGCTTCTAAACATATTCATCCCTGTGCCAAAGCTTATGAGGGATGTATTTGTCATAATGTCAGCAATGCCTGTACTTGTAAATTCAGCAATTATAGCGAGAGTTTACGGGGCAGATTATGAATTTGCCACAAGTATGATTACATATACAACAATATTAAGCGTTATCATAATGCCCTTTTACATGGTGTTATTAAGAATAATTTAATACTTTCTTTTCAATCCATGTGAGAATATCTTTATAAACCTCCTCTTTCCCAACTTCATTGAGGAGTTCATGCCTTTTCCCCGGATAAAGCTTCATATCAACCTGTTTTAAACCTATACCTTTATATAGGTCATATAGCCTTTTTACCAATTTACCATATTCACCGACAGGGTCTTCTTCTCCTGAAATAATAAATAAAGGTAAATCCTTCGGTATTTTAACTAACCTCTGAGGCTTATATATATTTAATAGCCCTTTAAAGAAATAATAAAAAAATCCCGCTGTAAAGACGCCCCCACAGTAAGGGTCTTCTTCATATTTTTTAACTTCTTCTTTATCTGTTGAGAGCCACTCAAATTTGCTCAAGCTATCGCCCTTTATCCTTTTATTATAGCTTCCAAATGTAAGTCTATCTAAAACTTTACTCCTCTTTTTCTCACCAAAAAGTGTTTTCTCAATAAAAGCCAAAGCATAACCAAATCTAAGAGGCAATTCCTTAACTGCAGAGGAACCGCTCAATATAACGCCATTAACTTCTTTGCCATACCTTATCATAAACTCTTGAGCCACAAAAGATCCAAAACTATGTCCAAATATGACAATGGGAAGATTTCCGTATTTTTCTTTCAAAAACTTCATTATCAGATATTCATCTTCTACTATCTTATTAAAGCCATCTTTTCCTATGTAACCTACATTATCCAGGCTCCCTGCTGTTTTCCCGTGACCTCTATGGTCATCGGCACATACTACAAATCCTTTTTCATTCATATAACGGGCAAAATTTTGGTATCTTCCCCCGTGTTCAGCCATTCCATGAAATATCTGAATAATACCTCTGTAAATTTCTTCCGGCTCCCACAAATGAACATATATATCTGCCCCATCCTCCCCTTTTATAGAAAAACCGTCAAAATTCTCTGCCATCTTGCTCCCCCTCTTTAAACTTCTTTTACATAATATTTATTCTATAAAAATTTCATTTAACCTGCTAAATTTTACAAAGAAAATTTCCATTGGCAGCCCTAAAAGGTCTTTTTCTTTAAAATTTGTAGGGAAAGAGCATATATCTCCCTCTTTCTTAATAGCCAAAAGCCCTGTTGCAAGTAAAATCAAAGCATCCACTATATCGTCTCTTCTTAAGCCTTTAATTTTATCTTCAACTATCTCACAGTCAAACTTTCTAAAAAGTATTCTTAAAAACTCCATTCTCTCTTTATACCCTTCCTCATCTCTTTTACTAAATTTTGCTACCTCACCTTTTAATCCTTTAAAAGCCACCTCTGGATGAGATTCTTTTAGAAATTTAACTGCTTCTGGATTTTTAATTATAAATTCATCCACTTCCTTTATTTTAGGAATAATATTCCAGGCCTGTTTTGACAACCCTTTCCCCAAAATCTTTTTATTTATAGCTAGTGCCTCTTTATAATCTCTGGCCTCAAAAACTTCTCTACAGGGAGGAGAAAATATACTGGAAGAGCGAGGATGCCCAAGAAATTTCCTTGCTTCTTCATCACAGCTTCTATACCTTTTCTCCGAATGAGGAAGACCAATGGGAATATCAATAAGAACAAGTTCTAATTTATCCCTGTAAAAATACCATACATCCTCAATTTTTTTAAAAAATTGCACAAAAGCCTTCCCATTTTTACAAGTAGCTACAGCCCATCCGCCACAAGCACCGTCTATACCTAAAACTCTTTCGTCAATATTCACTGCTATCCCTTCTTTTTATCCCAATTCTACTTCTTGCACTTTCCTGTATCTTTCAAAATAATAGTACAGTATTAAAAAAGTAATTAAAATAACAAGAGTAGCAATTATTCCACCTTCTAGTCCAAAGTCCCCACCAGAGAGAAAATTGTTTTTCGGAAAAGCATTGTAAATACCTCTTATAGCATTGCCACTTACATTAAACCCGAATATGTAACCTTGAAAATAATTCCATGATATGTGATATCCAATCGGCATCCATAAATTCCCTGTTTTTAGATACATATAGGAAAACAAAACACCTATAAGAAATATATTTAAAAGCCCAAGAAAAACTATATTAGGATTTAGAATATGCATAAATGAAAAAATAATGGAAGAAATCAAAACAGAAACCCACGGCCTTTCCATCTGGTTTAACGCATTTATAAAATATCCTCTGCTCATGAGCTCTTCTTCCAAACCCACAAGAATAAAAGCGTACATGCCACCAAGTAAATAGTAAGCACTTATATTACTATTTCTTTCGATTGTTACAGCCCCTATTATGTAAAGTATCAAAACAATTATTGCAATGGAAAAAGCTCCAATAAAAAAGCCTGCTATTAAGTTCCTATAACCCTCTTTTATAGAAATAAAGCCTATATCTTTAAATCTTTTCCTGTCTATAAATTTTAGCATTAAAGTTATCATGATTACTGTAGACAAAAAACTTATAGTAGTGAAAAGATAAAATCGCTCTTCTCCCACCATCAATAAAAGAAGCAATTTATGCATTGTATATTCTGAGTACTTACCTATCAAACCAATTATTAAAAAAGCTAAAAACGCAAGTAACAATGTAATGACAAAAGTTCCTGCTATCAAAATAGCAATTTTCCATCCCGAACGCATTTGCCCGTTTTTATTTACAAACATTTTCTTCAAGGCAATCCCTCCAATGTACAAGTAATCTATTACCATAATATACAAATTTAGAGCAAAAAACAAGAGAAATTTATTTTATCAATTACTTTACTATCGCATAGAAATAATGGACCATATCTGCTATATACACTGTACCATCTCTTCTAATAGCTGGAGATGAATACACCTCATCATATAAACTAAATTTCCACTTCAACCTACGCTTAAATCAATTGCATATAAAACATCATGGCCATCTGTCCCACCTATATAAACTGTTCCTCCTTTTGGAATAGCAGGTGATGAGACAATTGCCGAGCTATTTGTCGTGTATTTCCACTTTAATTTTCCGTCAGCATCAATAGCACATATATTTTTATTTTTTTCTTCTTTCTGCTTTTTGTCAAATATATTACCTCCATCTGCCACATAAATAGTACCATCTGAGGAAATAGCAGGTGAAGAAAAAATCCCGTTACGCGTTTCAAATTTCCATTTAATTTTGCCAGTAGGTTCAACTGCGTATAATCCATCTGACCCTACGTAAACCGTCCCATCCTGAGACACAGCTGGAGTAGAAATAACGCCTTCGCCTATATCAATTCTCCACTTGAGAGTACCATTTGGATTGACTGCATAAAAACTTACAGTTGAACCCGCATAGATTGTCCCATCTGTTGCAATTGCAGGAGAGGAAAGAATCCTCCCAGATACTTTACTTTTCCACTTAATTTTACCATCTGTGCTAATTGCGTAAAGATAAGAGACATCTTCATTTGCCTCATTCTCCCCTAATGTTCCAACGTATATTGTGCCGTCTGAAGCAATAACAGGCGAAGAAACAGCCAGAGTCCCTAATTTTAATTCCCATTTAAGTTTTCCATTGGGTTTTATGGCATATAAATTTCCAGAAACTAAATAAATTGTTCCATCCGTTCCAATAGCAGGAGTTGAAAAAAATATCGCCAAAATCTGTTTTAAATTTCCATCTGATCTTTCCATTAGGGTTAACCGCATATAAATGTTTGCTTGTTCCAATATAAATAGTTCCATCTGCCCCAATGACAGGTGATGATATTGTCCCTCTACCTCCGTCTAGCTGTATCTTCCATTTTAATTTGCCATTGTTATTTGATGTACTATAAAGGCACTGGCCTGTACGTTGGGCATTGTAGTGAAACACTGGCCAAACAGGGGAACGCATATTAACTTTAAGTAAAAACAAACTAATGCCTATTAAAACTACCACAGTAAATACTGCTATCATAAAAGTTAAAGGAGTAAATTTAAACTTTCCCATCTCCCACCCTCCCTACCTTCCATTATACCTCTTTAAGTGTCAAAATTTATTAAAAAATTCTTAAATCTGATTACCGAGTACTTCCAACGCAAAATGGCATTATATACTAAAAAGAAAAAATACAGGGTTTCCCCTGCATTTTTAATCATAAAAAAGTTTTTACACTCTAAATAGTGCCCATTCCTGTTTAAACATTAGTGCTGCTATATATATACTAATAGCCACATATACTATTGATGAAAATACAAATATCCCTATGTGTGTCATATTAATAATTCCATAAAGTAATTCTTTAAATATTGAAATAGTCCCAAATACAGGTATTGCAAAATAAGATATAGGTATTTCATTTGGCATTTTATACATCACCAAATATGCCGGAATTATTGCAATAAACATTAAAGGTGAAATATATGTCTGCCCTTCTTTAAAAGATTTTGCATATGCACTTAAAGCAAGCTCCAGTGCAGCAAATATTGATGCTGTAAAAAAGGCAGCCACGAACATGACAACTATTGCCGTTGTACTCAACCTAAAATCGGCATTTAAAGATGCCATATCTTTATTTAAAGAAAAGGAAGCAAAAAGTCCCAAAAGTGAAGCAATAGCACTTATAAGTGCCATGGTTGTTACAGCTAAGTATTTGCCTGCCATTATAGAAAGCCTTGATGCAGAAGTCGTAAGTAAAGGTTCTAACGTACCTCTTTCTTTCTCACCTGCTGCCAAATCAACAGCTGCTCCCATACCTCCTGTTGCCGTCCATAAAGTCAAAAGCATTGGTACAATGAATGCTAAAAAAGAACCTGCCATTTTACTTTGTGAAGCTATGTTTTCAGTTTTTACTTCAATTGGATCTAATATTTTAGGATCTATCCCTTTTGCTATAAGTCTTTCTTTTACAATATTATTCGCATATTCTTTTATAAGACCTCTTATCATATTCTCTGCATTTGAAGATTTCATATTTGACATGTCTACCTGAATTGTTAAATCAGCGTTCTTGCCTTCTTCTATATTTTTATCAAAATCAGAAGGTATAACTACAATTGCCCTTATATCGCCTTTTTCAAGACTTTCTTTGGGATTTTGCAAACCCGTTACTATACTTATTCCTGTCGATTTTAAATAATTTATAAATTTTGCATTATTTCCTTCATCTATAATTGCTATTTTTGTCTCGCTTATTTTTTGTTCTGATATGCTTTCTGCTCCACCTATTACTATGTACATCATTATAGGAATAAACAAGGCAGGAAGTAAAATTGTAACAATCCATGTCTTTTTATCTCTAAAAATGTCCTTTAGCTCTTTTTTCAAAACTATGTATACATGCTTAAACTTCAATTTTCTCACCTACCAATTCCATAAATAATTCTTCAAGATTGTCTGTTTTGTATTTCTCCTTTAAATCTTTTATAGTCCCTTCCTCTATAAGTTTTCCTTTGTGTATTATACCTATCTTGTCGCAAAGTTTTTCTACCTCTGACATGCTGTGGCTTGAGAAAATAATTGTCTTTCCTTCTTCTTTGCAAAACCTTATAAAGTCGTGCACTTCTCTTACTGAACCTACATCGAGTCCTGACGTTGGCTCATCAAAAAGCATCACCTTAGGGTCATGTATTATTGACCTCAAAATTGCTACCTTTTGCTTCATTCCTTTTGAAAGCTTACCTGCTGGTCTATCAATAAATTCAGTCATATCAAATTTACGGGCTAATATATCAATTTTTTTATCTGCCTCCTCTTTATCCATATCGTGAAGCTCTGCAAAATAAAGTATATTTTCCCTTGCAGTAAGCCTGTCATATAAACCGCTTTCTCCTCCAAAAAGTATTCCAACTTCTTTTCTTATCTCTTCTGGTTTTTTTATTAAGTCTTTCCTATTTATAATGGCTGTTCCACTTGTAGGCTTAAGCATTGTTGCAAGCATTCTTAAAGTTGTGGTTTTGCCTGCACCATTTTCACCTAAAAGTCCGTATATTTCTCCTTCTTCTACTTTAAAACTTAAATTGTCTACTGCTTTTATGTTTTTAAACACTTTAGTAAGTCCAATAACTTCTACCAAAATTACCCCTCACCTTCAATTTTTATCATTTTCTAGGTCTAGTACCAATTTAGATAATGCTTCTTGAATCGCCTGACGGACTTCTTCAAGAAAATCTTTTGAAATTCCCTCTGATTTAATTTCCGGTTCTGGAATAGGTTCAAACCAAGTAAGAAAGAGTTTTTTCATAAATTCTTTAGCAAAATTCTCCGTCACGATGCGATCATCAAAATCTGAAACTGATAGAACTTTCCTTCCATCTCTAAAAAGTATAAAATCCCAAAGCCTTATTCTTCCAGTTTCTATAATTTGTAAGAATAATTCTCTTGCCTCTTTTGTCATCTCCCCTTTTACAGCAATAGCTCCCTTCATACCGCTCCATGGCTCCACAAAAACTTCAGGTAGCCCAAGAAATTCTTCTTTCCCTTCAGAAAGTGTCATTGTTGGGTCATCAGGAAATCGAACTTCAAAATGAGATGCTGAAAGTACACCATATTTAAGTATAAGTTTCCATATATCAGCACCTCTTCTCTTTCCTATGTAATAATATTCTCTTTCTTTCGACATAGCTCTCACTCCCATCTCACTATCAAATCTTTAAAGTAGTGCTTTTACCTGCACCATTTGGACCTATAAGCCCTACAACTTCTCCAGGATACATCTTGAAAGAGATCCCATCAACTGCTTTTACCTTGCCATAATACTTTTTTAGATTTTTTACAGAAAGCACACTATCCATCTGCGACCTCCGTTTATGCAAAATTTATACAAATTATAATCTCTCAAACTATAATAAAAAACAACTACTGGAACACAATACTATAAATTCTACAAAATTCCCTAAAATCCTTCTTCTATTTCCAATCTACAGTAAAATTTAACGTAAATTTAACATAGTTATACCCTATTACCTTTTTATATTTCTAACAGTTAAAGCGTAATCCAAATCATAAAAATATTGCAGCAGGTAGTGGAGTAATTTCTTTTCATCTCCCATAGGTTAATTATGTACCAATTGATAATTCTGTTATAGGCTGATAAAACAGAGGTCTGAGTTTTATTTTTGATTACTTCCTGTGTATTTATAAAGTAAGTACGAATCTATAATAAAAATTAAAGCAAAAACAATGCAAAATGTAGCTTTAAAAATTTCATAACTTACGTTTAATATAAGCATTATTAACATGAATGATAAGAAAAAACTAGTCACAACAAAACTGATCGAATGAGCTTCTGCCATTTTGTTTTGAAGTTGTTTATCTTGTGGGATGTTAATATATCGACTAGTAAAAAAGTTAGAGAAAAAAGCAAAAAATGCAAAATACATATAAGATTTAAAAAATCCTAAAAAGCCAAGAAAACCGAGAAAGCCTAACAACCAAAATAATTTTTTCATACAATAATCCCTCCTAACATTGCACAATTATAATCTTATGTTAAAATTATACCAAATTACCAATATTTTTCGCAATAAGAAAGATGGTTTGAAATTAAAAGAAAAATTGATAAAAAAATATACTGCAAATACATTAGGACATACTATAACAATTTTTTTGCTGGTTCTGCTTTTTGGCTAAACTAAAATGAAAAGGTAAATAGAAAACAATTAGTTAAGTCTATATAATTGTGTAAAAAGGAGTTGAGCCATTCCCCACCCCTGGTTAGAATAGAAATAGAAACGAACCAAAAAATCTAACCGGAGGGATAGGAAATGGCTCAATACAATATTACCATAGATTCTGAAATTTTGCATTACCTTTTTGTAAAAGGAACAAAAGATGAAAAGTTAGCTAAATTATTAGAGTCTGTACTTAATCAAATTTTAGCAGCTCAGGCTACTGAACAAGTTAAAGCTGAACCTTATGAAAGGACAGAAGAAAGACAGGATTATCGTAATGGTTATTATTCAAGAAGTTTAATTACCAGAGTTGGAACTCTCACCTTAAGAGTTCCAAGACTCCGCAATGGCAAATTTACCACTGACCTTTTTAACCGTTACCAGAGAAGTGAGCAGGCCCTTTTGTTGGCACTAATGGAACAAGATGAAAAATGGGCTTCAGGGGGGGAAGTATCTAGATATGACTGAGTATTTCGAGTGGCAAAAAGAAATTTCAAAAAAATCAAAGGATAAGGTTATTTCAATAAAATGATCTTTATCACCACCATTAGTTTTTGATAACTGCTGGAGCCCCATGGTGTCAAGGATACGCTACGCCGGGTTTTTGCCCGTCCTTGACACCATGGGGCGGAAGCAGTACAATGAATTGAACGGTGGTGATAAAGAACATTCATATTCTAACAACTAAC
This sequence comes from Caldanaerobacter subterraneus, assembly GCF_004345675.1. Classification (GTDB taxonomy): domain Bacteria; phylum Bacillota; class Thermoanaerobacteria; order Thermoanaerobacterales; family Thermoanaerobacteraceae; genus Thermoanaerobacter; species Thermoanaerobacter subterraneus. The sequence goes on from NZ_SLWU01000016.1 coordinate 63,966, forward strand.
CAGGGGATTTTACACAAAAATTTGGACTTGACCATGATTAGGTGGCTTTATAGATCCTATCAACTAAACCTTTTATTTGAGTATTAATTAATTTCTTATCTTAGAAATAATTTATTTTCATTGCACTTTTTACTTCTGCTAATGTGTTTGCTGCAACTTCTCTTGCCATATAGTTTCCCTTTTTCAAAATATTATAAACCTCGGGAATATCTTTCGCAAATTCAGCTCTTCTCTTGCGGATTGGTTCAAGTTCTTCCTGTAAAATTGCATTTAAAAACTTCTTTACTTTTACATCGCCAAGCCCACCTTTAGTATAATGCTCTTTTAGTTCATCTAGATTATTGTATTCTGGAAAATAACGTGAAAAATGCTCATTTTTGCAAAAAGCATCTAAATAAGTGAATACCGGATTTCCTTCTACATTACCTGGGTCCTCAACCCGTAAATGATTTGGGTCTGTGTACATGTTCATAACCTTTTTCTTTACTTCATCTGCTGTATCTGATAGATAGATACAATTATTTAAGGATTTGCTCATTTTTGACTTTCCATCAATTCCAGGCAGTCTCTGGCAAGCTTTATTATCTGGCAGTAATGCTTCAGGTTCTACAAGAACTTTGCCATATAGTGAATTGAATTTTCTAACAATCTCCTTTGTTAGTTCTATCATTGGAAGCTGGTCTTCACCGACAGGCACCGTTGTTGCTTTAAATGCAGTTATATCCGCAGCTTGACTAATGGGATAGGTAAAAAATCCTACAGGAATGTTTTTTCCAAAATTTCTCATTTTTATTTCCATCTTTATTGTAGGATTTCTTTGCAATCGTGATACAGTCACTAAATTCATGTAATAAAAGGATAACTCAAAAAGCTCTGAAATCTGAGATTGAACAAAAAGCGTGGACTTAGTAGAATCAAGGCCACATGCTAGATAGTCCAAAGCTACTTCAATAATATTCTGACGGACTTTTTCTGGATTATCTATATTATCAGTGAGTGCCTGAGCATCAGCAATCATGATAAATATCATATCGTATAACCCTGAATTTTGCAATTCAACTCTTTGTCTAAGAGAGCCTACATAATGGCCAATATGTAGTCTCCCAGTAGGTCTATCGCCTGTCAATATTATTTTTCTCATTCTATCCCTCCTGTTAATTATTCCACTTTGTAAACTTAAATGAAAATTGAGGACTCCAATCTTCTATAGTACAATATTCTTACAAGAAAAATACCTCCTAAAAGGATGAAATCTTCATATAAAAATTGTATCAACAAAGTATCCAAAATACAACAATAAAGATTTTTTATAATATAAAGTTACTGAAAGAAAATAAAAGTTAGAATATCCCTCTGTTTTATAGATGTATCTAGACTTGTGCAAAATTCAAAAGCCTTCATTTAAGCCATTCTACAGATATACTTTTTCCCTATCACTCTTGAATTTTTTATCTTTTATGTAGGATTTCCCCTACCATTTGTCGAATTATTATATATACCGCATGAAAATATTTTTTAAGGAGAAGGAAATCTTACATGTACCAGCTTCAATTACTTTTAAATATACCTGAACTCTTTACCTCTCAGTCTAAAATTGATTTCTATTCTTCTATGCTTAAAAATCTAGACTTGTCTTCAATACCTGAATTCCCTTCCTCTAGTCCTGGCCGTAAGGGTTATTCTCATCTTCCTTCTTATTGGACTTTCTGCCGTTTTATTAATGAGTTCTCTCATGATTATTTGACCTCTATCTTTCAAAATCAAGTCAAATTATCCTGGATGTTAAAATAAAATTGTGTCTGATGTATAATGAAATTGTAAGGAAGATTGGTAATAATGGATAAAAATAACTACTACGAAACAGTCAAAAACAGGCTTCAGAAAAAGTCTTAAACCAATACTGCTCTGCTCAAGATCCTTCCCCCCTGTTTTAAAGAAACTCCTTGAAGATTTACTTGATTGGTTTATTCTTAACGTGAAATCTATCTCATGAAAAATGATAATGATAAAGGTAACGGCTTTTACAACAGAAAACTTGCTACTCATGTAGGTAACTTAGAAATATCTGTCCCAAGAACTCGTACAGGTGAGTTTAGACCTAACATCCTCCTCAAACCTTTAAAAGGGTTGATGAATCATATACTGAACTTCTTATGTCCCTTGTTATTAATGGTTACTCAGAATCTTCTCTCCTAAACACCCTCAAAAACCTTCAACTGCCTTACTCTGAACAGGAACTCAATAAGATTAAAAATGACCTTAAAAGCGAATTGGATCTTTTTAAACAAAGAGAATTGCCTGAAGCTGTCTTTGCTCTAATAATTGATGCCTACCATTGTGAAATTAAAGATGGCTCAAAAGTTAAAAAAGCTGCCTGTTACATAGTCCTTGGTATTGACATGGAAGGCAAAAAAGATATCTTTGGCTTGTACACCTTCTTCGGCAAAGAAAACAGAGCCGACTGGAATAAAGTCTTCGAAGATCTAGTAAACCGTGGACTTAAAAAAGTTTTAATAGTTGTCAGTGATGATTTCCCAGGTATAATTGAAACAGTCAAGGCTGTATATCCTTATGCTGACCACCAGCTCTGTTTTGTCCATCTTCAAAGAAATATTCGTAAATCCATGACCAAAGCCGATGCTGCAGAATTCAACAAAGAACTCAACAAAATAAAGCTCTCTTCTTCATTTGATGAGGCTTTAGAAAAATTTCAAAATCTTTGTAATATATTCAAAGAGAGATACAGCCGTTATATGAATCTCCTTATGGAAAAAGCAGAGTATTATTTAGCCTTTACTAAATATCCTGAATCCTTAAGAAAACATATTTATACCACTAATGTTGTAGAAAGTGTCAACAGCCTGATTAAGAAAATCCGCATAAAAACGGGTGGATATTTCAATTCCGTTGAGGTCCTTGAAATTAATATTTATCTCCAGAGAAAAAATTTAAAACAAACAAAATGGAGAAAACCGGTTCCAATGATAAATGGCTATATCTATGAAATACAACAACTTTTCCAGTTACGTTACTTTAACCAGACACAAAATTCTTGACAAGTCTCCATTTAACTTCTCTATTACTCTTTCATAGATACTTGCTTTTGTCGGCAACCATTTGTAAGTTGCTTCAATGCTATATTTTGAATCCTTTCATACAGCTTCCTCTACTGTTTCTTTCTCATCAATCCCATAATTATACATATAATAGAAATATCCTCTCTTTTCTAATAGCTCATCTAATGTGCCTCTTTCAATGATTTCCCCATCTCTCATCACAAATATTTCATCATATCTTTTAAGTATATCCGGGTCTAGTTTATGTGTTACAGCAAGCACTGTCGCATCTAAATTTATAAGTGTCCTCTCTATATCGCTTGCCGTAATTTTGTCTAAAGCCGCCGTAGCTTCATCTATAAGCAGTATTTCAGCTTTCTTGATTAACGCTCTTGCAATTGCTATCCTCTGTCTCTCTCCTCACGATAGCTCTACTTCCCCTTCTCCTACTATTGTATCGAGTCCCTTGGGAAGTTTCTCAACAACCTGAACTAAACCAGATTGTCTCAATGCTTCATTAAGTTCCTCTTCACTGCATTCACTATACAGACAAATGTTATTCTTTAATGTGTCGCTAAACATAAAGACGTTCTGCTGTATAATACTAACTTTCCTGTAATAGGAGGCAGGGTCAAATTCTCTTATGTCTACTCCGCCAATTAGCACTTGCCCCTCATAATCTGTAATGTGATTTAATAAGACTCTAAGTAGTGTGGTCTTCCCACATCCACTTTCTCCAACTAATGTATACTTTTTGCCTTTATCAAGCTTTATATTTATGTTTGACAAAGCATTCCTCTTCCCATCGTAAGAAAAGGTTAAGTTCTTGATTTCTATGGAATTTCTAAATTCAAAAGGTTTATCTCCCTGTGAGACTTCCTCTTTGCTTACGTCTATTATTTCTTTTTGGATTTTATCTGCTATTTTTTCAACAGATTTTATCTTTGTAGCATACAAAGATGCAGAAATTAAAGGATTTACTATGTAGTTCATAAGCTGTACAGCGGCAATCATAGAACCTACTGTTATGTAGCCTCTTAAAACCAAATATGTGGCTACAAGAATATTCACAAAAAACATTGCAAATCCTGACACAATAGACAAAGCCCCTTGAAATCCTTGAAATGCGTCGGATTTATACCCCGCCATTTCTGCATCTTTGTTATCTTTTGATGCCATATTGAGAATTTTATTTTCTATGTTAAAAGCTTTTATTACTTCAAATCCCTGAGCCAACTCTTTTATCCTGTTGGTAAACCTCTCAAGCTTTTTAAGGTACTGTCCTTTTAACTCTTGATTTATTTTTGTGAAAAGCTGAGGCACAATCACTGGAACCCAGCCAAAAATGAAAATGACTATAGTGAGATAAACGTTTATTCGAAGTATTAGATATAAAGACACGATAAATAGTAAAACGTCTTACATAATGTTAATGAGGCTTGTTAAGTAATTACTCTCTATCATTCTCACATCGTTGCTGAGTAAAGATATCAATTCTGAGCTTGTAATTTTCCTTCTTTTAGAATTTATGAAACTTTCTATGATGGATTGCTTGTAGTCTATCAATACTTTTTTATTAAAAGCTGCTGAAGCTGCCTTTGACAAGGTCTCAGCTGTAAATACCGCTATCAAAAACCCTACCGAATACCATATTAACGTAGAAATGCTGTAATTTAAATTTCCAACTGATGTGTCAACAATTATTTTAAAAAGTATTGCCTGCAGGGCTTTAAGGGCTGACACGAAAATTATAAGTATAGCGTTTATCAGAATTAAAAATTTGTATTTTAAGATATATTTCTTTATCGTCTCCATTTACACAACACCTCACTCCCTCTATTATCTTTTATTTTCTCTTAATATCTTAGTTTTTCTTTAATTTTCTCATCACAACAAAAGCATCTCATGGCTTATTATTATCATTTCTTATCTATCTACCCCGAAAATAAAACACCGCTAAAAAAGACAAAAAACAATAACTATACAACCCTATAGTATTCCACTTAAAAGAATTACTCTATAGGTATTATGAGGCATTGTATTAAATTGTGCATAAACCTTACACTGCATTCTCCACGGTGGCTTTTAATCTTAATGCCTCTAATTTCTTGATGGACTGTTTCACAATTATTTCTTTTTTACGTTCTTC
>NZ_SLWU01000017.1 GCF_004345675.1 Caldanaerobacter subterraneus
CATGTTGGAAGAAGGGTATTTTTTTGTCTTTTTGCCCTTTAAATGCCTCAAAAATTTTTTAATTACCCCCTTGACATTTTACCGTTTGTCTTTTTTACTTTAAAAAATTCAGAAACTCTCTAAAAAAATTATACCATGAATAAAAAATAAAACAAAAATGCCCCAAAATCTATAGGGGCAAGGAATTAAAAAAATCAATTTTCTGCTTTTGTATAATGCTTTTTTACTATATCCAATATACCCTTCTTTTCTAAAATTTCTACTGGAACCAAAAATGTAACTGTAACTACCCCTGGCAATCGCCCTATTTCAATTGAGCCTGTTATGGTAGCTCTGTTCAAAACTTCTGGTAAAGGCAATTCTAAAAATTTTGCAGCTCTTTCTAAACCATTGTTTACAGCTTCATTCAAATTTGCTCCAGTACCTATGAAAGAAAGCGGATATGATTTCTCTAACGAATCGGCTCCCCACTGGTTTGCTAATTTCTTAGCTTTTTCAAGCTCTTCTTCTGTAAAAGGACGAGCTAAATATGGCAAATCTTCAAAATTAGGTAACAATATTGGCCCCTCTATTTTCAAACCTTTTAATACTTTCACTCTAAGTGTAACTATCCCAGCAACATCAGTAGTATGGCCTGCTATCTCTCCATCCCCCTGCATCGCGTGCATATCACCCATATACACTCCAGCACCTTTTACTTTAACAGGGGCAATAACTACTGCTCCTTTTCTAACTCTATTTATATCCATATGTCCATCCGTTCTATGTCTTTCTAATTCTTCTTTAGTAATAGCATATTCATGTTCAGCGCCTATCAAAAATGTGCCAAAATCTCCTGCGTTATGAGAGTCCGGCATTTTTATAGAAGGCAATGTCCCTAACTGTCCTAAAAAAGGCCTCATTCGTGAGATTACTCCTACCAGATCATGAGGTGCCAAAGTAACTGCAGGATTTTGAGCAGAATTATGAGGTATCCTCATATATTCTCTTCCATTTGCTGCTATTTTTTCTGCAGCCTCTTTGCCTACAGTTACTCCAATATTTTCTTCTTTATCTAAGACCATAGTATAACCATGTTCAAATTTAAATGGAACTACATCTGCTCCACAATTAGCACAGCGTATAGAATCTGGCCCCACACCTTCTATAACAGTTTCTGGATATACTGTGCCACAGTTAGGACATTTAGCAGCTACAAAAGGATCGCTTATATATCTTCCTTCTATTACCTTTTCTTTACCTGAAGCTGTAGCAATTGATGTTACCTGAATATCTTCAATATATATTGCTACTACATCACCAACTTCTGCATTTTCAACAAAAACCGGCCTAGTAACTTCATGCCCTCCTTTTAGCTTAGGGGTAAGCATTGGCCCCCAACACCCCGGCGCAGTATTAGCTATAATGTATCCTCCATCCTTTACTGCTTTTATCATTTCTTTTTCAGGATCAAGAATGCCATCGGTAAACTCATCCACATATACGACATTTCTCGCTTCCATAGTCTTAACCCCTTTTTACAGTTTTAGATATCAATCCATAATATTAAATTCTATAAAAAACCAAAACTCCTGCATAAAAAAGAGAGCCTCTGCGGCTCTCACAACTTATTTGAATAGACGCCCTATCAAGCTTATTAAAATTCCTAGCCACTGGAAATCAGAATCCCCAAATGTTGTGTTTTCAAATCCAAGAGCTCCTAAGGCTGGCAATAAGAAAGCAGCACCAAAGCTTATAATAATTCCATTTACGAAGGAACCTAATACTGCACCTCTTTTTCCTCCCATCGCATTACCTATTACTCCTGCTGTACCCCCTACAAAGAAGTGGGGCACAAGTCCAGGAATTATCACTGGAAGGTTGAACACAGGCATCAACAACATAGAAACTATTCCACCTAAGAAGCTGAATATAAAACCTATAATAACAGCGTTCGGCGCGTAAGGAAATGTAACAGGGCAATCCAAAGCGGGTTTTGCTTCAGGAACTATTTTGTCAGAAATACCTTTAAAAGCCGGTACAATTTCTGCGACAATCATCCTAACACCATAAATTACTACGCCTACTCCAGCTGCAAAGGTCAACGCCTCTACTATGGAATAAACTATGAAGTTTTGACCTCCACTCAATTTAGTCTCTACATAGGTACCTCCAGCAGCAAAAGCTGCAATAAGAAATACAATTATCATCGTAACGCCAGTTGCGACTAATGACTCTCTTAAAAAGCCTAGCCCTTTAGGGAAAGAAAGATTTTCAGTACTATCTTGTGGATTCCCAAACCATTTTCCAATTGTTCCTGATACAAAATACCCTAACGTTCCAAAATGTCCTAATGCAATATCATCTGTCCCTGTAACTTTCCTCATGTATGGATGAATCCACGCAGGCATTAATACTTGCATTAGCCCTAAGATAATTGACCCTACAACTACTAACCACACACCACTCAATCCAGCTGTACCTAATGTAGCAGAGATTAGGCACGCCATATAAAAGCTATGATGCCCAGTAAGCCATATGAACTTGAGAGGAGTAAACCGCGCTAATAATATATTAACCAAAAATCCAAAAACCATGATTAGAGCTGTCTCTTTCCCTAAAGTTTTTTGAGCTATAGCAACTATAGCTTCATTGTTAGGTACTACTCCCTTTATTCCAAAACCTACCTCTAACATTGGTCCTAATGCATTAAGCGACCCTATCAATGTAACAGCACCAGCTACTAAAATTAAGAATCCCAGAACAGTTTTTATACTGCCAGTTATTACTTCTGAGAAAGTTTTCTTTTGCACTATTAAACCTATGAATGCTACAATTCCTACCAGAATGGCAGGTACACTTAAGATATCTTGAAGAAACTTAAGAAAAGCCATTCTCTTTTTACCTCCTTTCTAACTTTTTAAATATTTAAAGCTTTATTTATAGCTTCTTTAATTTCTTGCACATTAACATAATTTTTTACCACTGCTATTTTGGGTTTTATTCCCTCCAATTGTTGAGCTAGTTCATTAGAAGTTATTACTATATCCACATCACTTCCTGCTCCTTTTGCTGTGGTTATATCTGTAGTAATAACTTCCGCATCCAAGTTTAACTCTTTTACTGCTTTTTCTATGCTCATTTTCAATACTAAAGAACTTCCTAAACCCATACCACAAACCGCCATTATCTTTAATTTTTTCCCATCCATTTTATAAACACCTCATCTCTTCAACTTATTTGGTTGATCAATTCTACCACTTCTTCTTCGCTTTTTGCATCCATAATCTTTTTTAACAATTCATTATTCGCCAAAACTTCTACTAACTGTCGCAATGCTTCTAAATGCTGTGTATTATCTACAGCAGCAAATGAAACCACTATTTTAACTGGATCATTGTCCTTATTCCCAAAATTTATTGGGTTTTTTAATGTAATTAAACTCATACCTACTTTTTTTACACCAGCATTCGGCCTTGCATGTGGCATTGCCACACCAGGAGCAATAACTATATAAAGGCCCATATCTTTTACCGTCTCTATCATTGCCTCAATGTACCTAGACTCTACAACACCGCTTTTCTCTAGCAACTCACCTCCTATCCTTACAGCTTCTTCCCAATCTTTTGCCTCAACATTTAGCTTTATGGTATCTTTTGTCAAAAGGTCCTTCAACACTGGATGAACAACTCCTCTCCTATTTTCATATGATGCTATGTTGAAAAAAATTAGTAAATCTTCTAGCAATTTTTCGCGATCTTTTATTACGCAATGCCTATTTATGATTTCCATAAGCTCGTCTACCACATCCAAGCGCTTATCTTGAGGCTTAGCGAGGAATTTACTCAATTTTTCTATATCCCTATCCGTGAGAAGAGGATTGACCTCGACTACTTTTACTTCATCACATTTGAGCGGAATAGTAGACACTATCAAGTCTATTTTTTTATCCTTTAAAACCTCTTTAATCTGGTGAAAAGCGATAGTGTCAATTATGTGTACATCAAAAACAGATTGCAATCTGGAAGAAAGGAGTTTTGCTGTCCCTATTCCTGTGCTACATACAACTAATACATTGGGCTTAATAGAAATAGCGGTCTTTTTTCTTTCTATTGCTGCACCAAAATGTATGACAAAATAACCTATTTCTTCTTCATTCAAGTTCCTGCCTGTGTACTCTTCAATAGGCTTTAAGCTCTCCCTAACTATTTCAAAAAGTTCTCTGTAATTAGTTTTAATTTCATCTAGAATGGGATTTTTTAATTTTAAATCGTGCTTCAAGCGGTATATCGTGGGTCTCAAATGATCTAGTAAACCTTCAAAAAGTTGCTGATCTTCTAAAAGGTTTTCTTTTATCCTTTCACTAACATTTCGTATGATTTTTTCTGTAAGAAGCTGATATTCAATCCAGTTTTCATTGAGGTAAGTTTTAGGCTTAGCTACATTGCTTCCTAATAAATGGATAGTGATGTATCCAATTTCATCTACAGGTATTGATACATTAAAGCGGTCTTCTAACATCTTAGCTATATTTGATGCAACAGCGAATTCCTTAGTCATTTCTAAAGCTTTTAATTCCTCTTTTGGCATTACTATATCCTTGCCCAGTTGAATTCTCTTTATTGCAATCGCTATGTGAATCACAAGTCCAGAAAAAGCCGCATCGGAAAAAATTGTCTCCAGCTCTCTTTCTGCTATCTGCACACATTGCTCTATATACGGTATGTCTATATCCTCAAAAAGCTTTGCAATCTGACCACTGCCGCCCAAACTTCGCCCATAGAAAGGTGCCTTTACAATATCCAATGCTTTGTCAATATCTATTGCTTCTGTAAGAAGTTCAATAGCAGCTCTTCTTAACTGCTTTTCATCTCCAACGACTTTTACACCGTATTTGGGTAAAGCTTTAAGGTAAAGCCCTCTTTCCTCTAACCATTCTTTTACTTTTTTTAAATCGCTTATGACTGTGCTTCTTGAAACCATAAGCTTTTCAGCTAAAGTGTTTATTGTGATGTAGTCTCTCTGTTGGATAAGCTCGCTTAATATTACATTTACTCTTTCTTTTTGGGATAAGTTGTAATAATAAGGAGAAAGAGTGTCTAAGAAGGATAAGGCTTTGTTTCTATGTTCTAATAGTTCAGAAAATTTCACGCCTACATTCGGTTTTCTAATTAATTGTGGCAAATTATTATACTTTAAAAACTCATCAATAGCATCGAGGTCATACCTTATAGTTCTAGAGCTTACATTGAATAATTTTGCAAGCTCAGAAATTTTTATTGGCTCGTTTGAATTGATAAGTTTCATCAAAATTTGTTTACTTCTGTCATTGAGAGTGATAATTATCACCTCTTTTTAAGTAAATTATATTATACTTCTATGATAATGAAAAGCTTAACATTTTTCAATAGAATTGTGGCAAAAGTAAACTATTATTTTGCCAAAAAAATAAAGGAGTCACCCCCTTTTAAAGTTTTGCCATAAATTCTTTCATCCTCTTTACCGCTTCTTCTAAGTTTTCCATTGATGTGGCATAGGCCAGCCGCACATACCCTTCTCCATGTTCCCCAAAGGCATTGCCCGGCACAACTGCAACTTTCGCCTCATAAAGAAGCCTTTTTGCAAATTCCATTGATGTAAGCCCTGTAGTTTTTATCGATGGGAATATATAAAATGCCCCTTTAGGCTCAAAACAGGAAAGCCCCATCTCCCTTACGCTTTCAAGTAAGAACTTTCTCCTCTTGTCATATTCTTCTCTCATTTTTATTATATCCTCATCCCCATTTCTCATAGCCTCAATTCCCGCATACTGACACATTGTAGCCGCAGCTGTAACAGCGTATTGATGAAGTTTAGCTATATGTTTGGTAAAATGCTCAGGAGCAGCTATATACCCGAGACGCCATCCCGTCATAGCGTAGGATTTTGAAAATCCGTTAATGGTAATAGTTCTTTCCCACATGCCAGGCAGGGAGGCAAAACTTGTATGCTTAAATCCACCGTATACCAATTCGGAGTAAATCTCATCTGTTACTACAATAAGGTCATGTTTTTCTACTACTTTGGCTATCTCCTCTAAAGCCTCTTTTGGCATTACTGCTCCTGTAGGATTGTTTGGATAGGGTAATATCAAGACTTTTGACCTTTCGGTTATATATTTTTCCAGCACATCTGCTCTTAATATAAAGTCGTCTTCTTCATAAGTAGGAACAAAAACTGATTTTGCTCCAGCTATAACAGTGCAGGGATGATAAGCTACAAAAGAGGGTTCTGGTATTAGCACTTCGTCCCCTTCTTCTGCCAAGGTGCTTAAAGTTACATATATTGCTTCTGTAGCCCCTATTGTAACTAAAATTTCTTTTTCAGGGTCATAATATAGGCTATACCTTCTTTTTAGATAATCTGCAATTTCTCTTCTAAGCTCAATGAGTCCTGCGTTCACAGTGTACCCTGTCATGCCCTCATCTAAAGCCTTTTTTGCCGCATTTCTTATGTGCTCTGGTGTTATAAAATCTGGCTCTCCAATGGCAAGAGAAATCGCCCCTTCAACTTCTCTAGCCATGTTAAAAAAATACCTAATTGTGGATATTTCTATGGCCTTTGCTCTTTTGGCAATCCTGTCTTCAAAGTTCATTTCTAATCCCCCTGTCTTATAAAAATTTCTACTATTATACTTCTACAAAAATACTAAAAATCCTTTAAAAATAAAAAAATTACCCGCCAAGAAGGCAGGTTTTTTACTCAATTACTACATCAGATAATACAAGCCTCACGGGATTTGCGAGAGAATCACCTACTGGGCAGGTATTTTCAATAAATTTAACAAACTCTTCTATTTTCTCTTTTGGCGAGTTAGATTTTATGTGCATCTTAAACCTTATCTCTTGAAAACCAGGTCTTACACCAGGTTTCCCCATAAATCCATCTGTGTCAAGGTCACCTTCTAATTCCACCCAGAAATCTTGCAGGTCTATTCCTTTTGCTTTTGCAAAAGCTGAAGCAACAATTGTTTGACAAGAACCCAAAGCGCAGAGCAATGCTTCCACAGGATTCATCCCTTTATTTGTACCGCCTAATTCTTTTGGCTCATCTAGCACTATTTTGAAACCTCTTACCTCACTTTCAACCGCTAAACCTTCTGGCAACTTTCGTGAAACTGCTTTAAATGTTTCAATTGCCATTTAAGACTCCTCCTTTTTACATTTATCGCATTTTTATCATTTTAGACGGCTTTTTAATGGATTTTACTTTACAGCCTGTTCTAAAACCTTTATAGCCTCAGTCGCATATGCCACACCAGGTCCTCCACTCATAAGCACTGCTACTCCCAGTGTCTCCATTATTTCTTCTTTTGTAGCACCTGCCTGAAGTGCAGAATTCACATGAGCAAGTATGCAGTAAGAGCACCTAATTGCAACAGCAATTCCAAGCGCAATAAGTTCCTTTTCTTTGGTAGACAACGCTCCATTTTTTGTAGCGGCATGGTGTAGTTGATTAAAAGCTCTCATGACTTCAGGAATTTCTTTTCCCATCTCCCCCATTATTCTTTCTAAATCCTTCACATCAAGGTTTGCCATAAAAACACCTCCATTTTTAGTTTTTCTCATCTAAACAAACATCATACAGTTTTTTCCTTCCCTTCCCTTACGGGAGGGGGTAAAATTTTGATAAAATAAAAACGATAATTGTTTGACAATTTTCTTTTGATTATATTTTATCACTCTTACGTTAAAAATTCAACAAGCTCAGGTAAAAAAAGAAAAAATTTTTAAAACATCACCTCAATCAAATTATCAATAGTTATATTTGCCATATAATCTTGAAGATTTATCTTTGAAAGAGCCTTCCTCACCTCTTCCTCAGAGTGCTTTACCCCTTTTAATAAATCCTCCACTTCAGAAATGTCGTACTTCCCAAAGAAATCTCCGTATATTTTTACATCTTTTATTATACCCTTTTCTACATTTAGATTGACTTCTACAGTACCGCCGGGGAATTTTTTCTCATGCTTCATTTTATAGTCGGGAGAAGACCCGAAATTCCACTCCCAAGTGCCGTATTTCTCTTCTACTAATTTGTTTATCTTTTTTAAATCCTCTTCTGTAAATTCGTACATCTCTCCTCCGCCAGTTTGCTCCTTTATGTGTTCCATTATTAAATTTATAAATTCCTCTATAGTGATAGGCTCTTTTAAATATTCGCTTATATTCGCCACTCTTTTGGATACAGACTTAACTCCCTTATCTTCAAACTTAACAGGCCTCACCTTTAAAGCAGCTGACAGGTCTGTAATATTTGATGAAAAGAGCAAAGTTCCGTGGTGCAGAATCCTATTCTTGTAATAATACTGGGCATTTCCAGATATCTTTTTCCCATCAATGGTTATATCATTTCTGCCGGAAAACTCTGCTTCCACTCCTAATTTTCTAAGAACGTCTATAATAGGCTGTGCAAACCTTTTAAAATCTGTAAATCCACCCTCATCTGCATTTACAATAAACGTAAAGTTTAAGTTGCCTAAGTCGTGAAAAACCGCCCCTCCCCCTGATAGCCTTCTGACAACGGGAATTTTGTGTTCTCTTACATAGTCCAAATTTATCTCTGCCAGAGTATTTTGATTTTTGCCAACTATTATGCTGGGTTCATTGCGCCAGAGCATAAAGCATTCGTCTTTGAATTCCTTTAAAACGTATTCTTCAGCTGCCAAGTTGAAATAGGGATTTGTGTTTTTGTTATAAATATACAGCATACACTCCACCCCTCGTCTCAATTTTAACGATTGTTGACTTAAAGTCTATGGATAATATATAATGATGGTAAAAGTATAGCATAATTTTAAAAAAAATTGAATACTGTCTAGATGAAGATAGCGAGAGATTATCTTCCATAAATGGAAGATAGCCGAAGGGGAAATACAAAGGCCCGCCAAGCCTTTGTAGAAGCTCTCAGGCGGCAGGATCGCTATCGGATAGGCCTCTGGAAAGTCTCGTAAAGAGCACCGAAGGAGCAATACATATGGAAGGCCATATGTAGAAGCTTTCAGGTAGAAAAACAGAGGAGTTGTGATGGCACTTAATCTTTTCGTGCTCACTCACAGCTCCTCTGTTTAAATTTTATGAAAGGGTGTGATAGTTTGGATAATCTCAAAAAAACCCCATTGTATGAAATTTATCCTAAGTACAATGCAAAAATAATAGACTTTGCCGGCTGGGCAATGCCAGTTCAATTCGAAAGCATAATATCAGAACACGAAGCTGTCAGAAATGCAGCAGGTCTTTTCGACGTATCCCACATGGGAGAAATAATTGTAAAAGGAAAAGATGCGTTTCCTTTCCTCCAAAACCTCCTCACAAATGACCTTTCCAAGTTAAATGACAATCAGGTGCTTTACACTTTCATGTGCAATCACAACGGAGGAGCAATTGACGACCTTCTAGTTTACAAGTATTCCAACAACTACTATCTTTTAGTAGTTAATGCAGCAAATATAGAAAAGGATTACAAATGGATGCTGAATAATGCAGGAATATACAAAGTGGAAATTGAAAATGTGTCAGATAAGATAGCAGAACTAGCAATTCAAGGTCCAAAAGCAGAAGAAATCCTTCAAAAACTGACTGATGAGGACCTATCTCAGATCAAGTTCTTCTACTTCAAAGATAAAGTAAAAATTGCTGGTGTAGAATGCTTAGTTTCTCGCACAGGTTACACTGGTGAAGACGGATTTGAAATTTATATGCCGAATGAACATGCTGTCACCCTGTGGGAGAAAATTTTAGAGGCAGGCAAAGATTACGGCCTCAAGCCGGCAGGTCTTGGCGCAAGAGATACACTTCGCTTTGAAGCAGGTTTACCCCTTTACGGAAATGAATTAGGAGAGGACATAACTCCTTTAGAAGCAGGTTTAGGATTTTTTGTGAAGTTTGACAAAGGAAATTTTATTGGAAAAGACGCTCTTTTAAAACAGAAGGAACAAGGATTAAAGAGAAAACTGGTAGGATTTGAAATGATAGACAACGGAATTCCAAGACACGGGTATGAAGTACATGCTGATAATCAAAAAATTGGCTATGTGACTACGGGTTATTTCTCTCCAACTCTTAAAAAGAACATAGGACTCGCTTTGATTGACTCAAAATATGCCCAAATAGGAAATCAAATTGAGGTAATAATAAGAAATAAGCCGCTTAAAGCGGTGATAGTGGATAAGAATTTCTACAAGAAAAATTACAAAAAATAGGAGGGTTTGAACATGAAAGTTTTAGAAGGCCTTTATTATTCAAAAGACCATGAGTGGGTAAAAGTAGAGGGAGACAAGGTATACATAGGAATCACAGACTATGCTCAGCATTCACTGGGAAACATCGTTTACGTTGAACTTCCGGAGGTAGGATCTGAACTTTCTGCTGGAGATGTACTTGGAGTAGTAGAATCTGTAAAAGCTGCTTCAGACGTGTACACTCCAGTAGACATAAAAGTGTTGGAAGTAAACAATTCTCTGGTGGAAGACCCATCCCTTATAAACAATGACCCATATGGAAGCTGGATGGTGATAGCAGAGCTTAAAGACAAATCTCAGTTAGATAAACTAATGAAGGCCGATGAGTACAGAAAATTCTTAGAGGAGGAGTGATAGTTATGTTTCCGTATCTCCCCATCTCCTCCGAAGATGAAAAGGAAATGCTAAAAACCATAGGAAAAAACTCTATTGAAGAATTATTTGAAGTCATCCCAAAAGAGGTTAGGCTAAATCGCCCCTTAAATTTGGGAAAACCCATGTCAGAGCTGGAGGTTAGAAAGCGCTTAGGAAGTTATGCAGATGAGAATAAAAATTTAAGCCAGCTTGTGAGCTTTTTAGGCGCAGGAGTGTATGACCACTACATCCCTTCTGTTGTAAAACACATAATCTCAAGGTCAGAATTCTACACGGCTTACACCCCATACCAGCCAGAAATAAGCCAGGGAACACTTCAAGCCATTTTTGAATACCAGACGATGATAACAAACCTCACGGGAATGGAAGTCACCAACGCTTCCATGTACGATGGAGCAAGCGCCTGTGCAGAGGCTGCAATGATGGCCTGTGACGCTACAAAAAGGAAATCTATAATAGTGTCAAAGACTGTAAATCCAGAGACAAGAAAGGTTTTAAAAACCTATATGCATTTTAAAGAAGTGGAAGTAGTAGAAATAGAAGATGCGGATGGAGTAACTGACATTGAAAAATTAAAAGAAGTGATTGGCCCAAACACCGCAGCAGTCATAGTACAGTACCCCAACTTCTTTGGGATAATTGAAAACTTGCAGGAGATTGAAAAAATAACCCACGAACAAAAGGCCATGCTCATCACCTATGTACATCCAATACCTCTGGGAATTTTAAAATCACCTGGAGAAATCGGTGCAGACATAGCAGTAGGAGACGGTCAATCCCTTGGAAATGGACTCCATTACGGAGGACCGTACTTGGGATTTCTGGCAACTACTCAGAAGCTTCTTCGCAGAATGCCTGGAAGAATAGTAGGTCAGACAAAAGATGTAGACGGGAAAAGAGGATTTGTCCTCACCCTACAAGCAAGAGAACAGCATATAAGAAGGGAGAAGGCAACTTCTAACATATGCTCTAACCATTCTCTAAATGCTTTAACTGCTGCAGTATATCTCGCTACAATAGGCAAAAAAGGGATTAAGGAAGTAGCTTACCAGTGCTTGCAAAAAGCTCATTATGCTTATACAGTGCTCACTGAGTCAGGCAAGTATAAACCAGCTTTTAACAAACCTTTCTTCATGGAATTTGCTCTTAAAACAGACAAAGATGTAGCCGAAATAAACAAAAAGCTTTTAGAAGAAGGGATACTGGGCGGTTACGACCTCCAGAGAGATTACGAAAAGTACAAAAATGTCATGTTGCTTGCATTTACTGAAAAGAGGACAAAAGAAGAAATTGATAGGTTAAAATCTCTCCTGGAGGTGATGTAGGATGTTAAAAGAGTATGAAAGCCTCATATTTGAACTTTCAAAAGAGGGAAAAAAGGCTTATACTCTTCCACCCCTTGATGTGGAAGAAAAGCCTTTAGAAGATATGCTCCCTAAGGAAATGCTCAGAGAAAAAGAAGTGGATTTACCCGAAGTGAGCGAAGTTGACGTAATAAGGCATTACACTCTTCTATCCCAGAAAAACTATGGTGTAGATATCGGATTTTACCCATTAGGCTCCTGTACTATGAAATACAATCCCAAGATTAATGAAGACATGGCTTCTCTTCCCGGCTTTACAGAACTTCACCCGTATCAGCCGGAAGAAACCGTGCAAGGCGCATTAAAGCTCATGTACGAGCTAGAAAAGGCTCTTTGCGAAATCACAGGTATGGATAGATTTTCACTGCATCCTGCAGCAGGAGCCCACGGCGAACTCACAGGTTTGATGATAATAAAAGCATATCACGAGCACAGGAATGATAAAAAGCGCAAAAAAATAATAGTACCAGATTCTGCTCACGGTACAAATCCAGCCAGTGCAGCAGTTGCTGGCTTTGATGTGATTGAAATAAAGTCAAATAAAGAAGGGGCCATAGACCTAGAAGCATTAAAAGCGGTTTTAAATGATGAAGTAGCTGGCCTCATGCTCACAAACCCAAGCACGCTAGGCCTCTTTGAGGAAAACATTGTGGAAATAGCAAGACTCGTGCATGAAGCAGGCGGACTCCTTTATTACGATGGTGCTAACCTAAATGCAATAATGGGAATAAGCCGTCCTGGAGATATGGGATTTGACGTAGTGCATCTAAACCTCCATAAAACTTTCTCAACTCCTCATGGAGGTGGCGGTCCTGGTTCCGGCCCTGTAGGAGTCAAAAAAGAATTGGCAGATTTCTTACCTGTCCCAACTGTAGAAGAAAAAGATGGCAGATACTTCCTCGACTACGATAGACCACTTTCAATAGGAAAAGTGAGAAGCTTCTACGGCAACTTCAATGTGATGATAAAGGCATACTCTTACATCCTCACAATGGGAGCTGAGGGATTAAAGAGGGCAAGTGAACTGGCAGTATTAAATGCCAATTACTTAAAAGAAAAACTAAAAGGGTATTACAAAGTGGCAGTAGATAAGACTTGCATGCACGAATTTGTACTGGCAGGACTCGCCGAAAAATCAGGTGATGTGAGGACACTCGATGTGGCAAA
This sequence comes from Caldanaerobacter subterraneus, assembly GCF_004345675.1. GTDB lineage: Bacteria > Bacillota > Thermoanaerobacteria > Thermoanaerobacterales > Thermoanaerobacteraceae > Thermoanaerobacter > Thermoanaerobacter subterraneus. The sequence goes on from NZ_SLWU01000017.1 coordinate 13,165, forward strand.
AAGGCTCATAGACTACGGCTTCCATCCGCCAACCATATACTTCCCTCTGATCGTGGAAGAAGCTCTCATGATAGAGCCTACAGAAACAGAAACTAAAGAGACGCTGGACGCTTTCGCAGAAACGCTTATAAAAATAGCTAAAGAGGCAAAGGAAAATCCAGAGCTTTTGAAAGAGGCTCCTCATAACACTCCTGTAAGAAGGCTTGATGAAGTGCTGGCTGCTAGAAATCCTGTCATCAGGTGGACAAAATAAAGGAGGACCATCGAGAGAAGCTGGGGGATATAAAAAAGCGGGGTTTTTGCCCCCGCTTTTTATCTTCCTCTGCTTCTAGTTGCCACATCGAATATCACAGCTGTAGCTAAAACCAGCCCTAAAATTATATACTGAAGTGAAATATCGACTCCCAGCAAGTTCATGCCGTTTGTCAAGGTACTCATCACAAAAGCTCCAATGAGAGAATTTACAACTTTACCCACACCGCCGCTTGCTGACACTCCTCCTATGAAGGCACCAGCAATAGCGTAAAGCTCAAACAAGGTACCGGCAGTAGTCGTAGCAGATTGAAGTCTGGATGCAAAAAGTACTCCAGAAAGCCCTGAGAGAAATCCCATGGAGGCAAATACAATGAGAGTTATCTTATTAACGTCTATACCACTTAACGCAGCTGCTTCAGGGTTTCCCCCTACAGCGTATATATGCCTTCCTAATACCGTTCTATTTGTTATAAAACTGTATACTGCTGTTACAATCAAAACTATTACAAATGTCCAGGAAATACCTCTGTAGCGAGCCAAAGTAAAGGTCAAATACAACAACAGCCCACTTATAAATACCATTTTTAAAAGGAACATATCCCATGGCAGTACATCAAATCCCCTTCTTGCTTGCTCATTTCTGTTCTTAAGCGAAAAATATACAATTAACACTACTCCTATTATGCCTATCAAAAGGGTGAGTTTGTGATAACCTGGCATGAAATTCTTCAAAAAAGGCAAATCTGGTATGAAGTCATTTCCTATAGCATTAAAGGTCTTATTTGTTATTATTATGGTACCAGGCCCTTTTGTAGCAAGAAGAAGTGCTCCTCTATAAGCAAGCCATCCTGCTAGTGTTGCCACAAAAGCAGGAATTCTAAGATAAGCTACCAATGACCCGTTTAAAAGCCCTGCTAAAGTACCCAATATCAGGACTATGAGTATAGCAGTAAAAGCTGAAAAATGGTGAAACTGCATCAGAATGGCGGCAATTGCCCCTAAAAATCCTGACAAAAACCCTACAGAAAGGTCTATATGACGTATGACTATTATCAAGGTCTCCCCAATTGACAAAACCGCAATATAACCTGTCTGATCCACCAAGTTGCTTATATTAACGGGCAGGAGAAAATCGCCGCCAGAGAGAATTGCAAAAACTATCATTATAACCAATAAAGCAATAAACATTGCATAGTCTCTGACATTTTCCCTTAAAAACTCTTTTAAATGCCCATAAAAAGATCTCATCGCGGTTAACCTCCTTCAGATGACTGCGTAGGCCATTACTTTTTCCTGATTTGCTTCGTCTCCTTTGAGCTCTCCTGTTATCCTTCCTTTGCTCATGACGTATATCCTATCGCTCAACCCCAATATCTCTGGCAGCTCCGAAGAAATAAGTAAGATTGCCTTTCCTTCCATAGCCAGTTGCCTTATCAAAGTGTATATTTCATACTTTGCACCAACATCAACGCCTCTAGTAGGTTCATCCAGTATTATCACCTCAGGCTCAACAAAAAGCCCTTTGGCCACTAAAACCTTCTGCTGATTCCCACCGCTTAGCGTAGACACCTTCACCTCTACATGCCTAGCCTTTATTCCCAATTTTTTTTGGAAATTCTGTGCAACAGCTATTTCCTCCAGCTCATCTATAACCATCTGCTTCGTCAAAGTCTTTAAGTTTGAAAGCGTAATGTTTTCTTTGACCGTGTTTATGAGAATCAGCCCTTTTTGTTTTCTGTCCTCTGTGAGGTATAGCAATTTATACCTTATAGCATCTGCTGGTTTTCTGAAATGAACCCTTTGGCCGTTTAAAAATATCTCTCCCTGCACAAAATACCTGTAAAGATTGCCAAAAAGGCTAAGCCCCAGTTCTGTACGACCTGCCCCTACTAAACCAAACAGCCCAACTATTTCTCCTTTTCTAACCTTTAAATTAACATCCTTCACAAGATACCGCCCTGTCTTTGGGTCGACAACACTCCAGTTTTTTACTTCCATTACAACCTCATCAGAAGGCTTAGAGAGGGGAGGAGGGTACAGGTTTGTTATCTCCCTCCCCACCATGTGCTTTATTATTTTTTGCTCGTCTACTTCTTCTTTTTTACAGTCAAAATAAGCTACAGTCCTTCCGTCTCTTAATACCGTTATAGAATCCGCAACTTTTAATACTTCCTTTAACCTATGGCTTATGAGTATTATCGTCACTCCCTGCTCTTTAAGTTCTTTCAAGAGAGAGAGGAGGTTTTCACTTTCTGTTTCACTGAGGGCAGAAGTAGGTTCATCCAATATGAGGACTTTTGGATTTTTGGAAAGAGCTTTTGCTATCTCTACCAGCTGCTGCATGCTGACACTCAAATCCTTAGCTTTTGCTGTTGGGCTGATTTCTTCTCCTTTGACTTTTTTAAGCAATTCCTTTGCTCTAGCTATTTCTTCCATCACATCGACTACTGCGCCCTTTTTAATTTCGTTTCCTAGAAATATGTTCTCATACACTGTCATCTCTGGAACAAGAGATAATTCCTGATGAATTATAGCGATTCCAGCCCTTTCACTGTCTTTTATGCTGAAAAATCTCACAGGGTTACCCTCTATGAGGATTTCTCCTTCATATTCGCCATAAGGGTAGACCCCGCTTAAAATCTTCATCAGGGTACTTTTGCCTGCTCCGTTTTCTCCTACCAAGCAGTGAATCTCACCTGGGTATACTTTAAAATTTACATTGAATAGCACCTGGACACCGGAAAAACTTTTATTGACGTTTACAAGCTCTATAAGCGGGGCACCCATTTTTACACCTCCTCAATTATTTAGGCCACTTAAAGTCGCTCTCTTTATAGTAGCCAGAGTCTATGAGAACCTGCTTTACATTGTTCTTATCCACCACTTGGACAGGTGACGGCTTAGATGGAACATCCTTTACTCCGTTGTTGTAAGTCTTCGTAGACTCAGGTGTGCCGCCTTTGAGGTAAGTGAGAGCCACATTTATAGCGTCTTTAACCAGTATTCTCACATCTTTGAAAACAGTCATAGACTGTTTTCCATCGATTATATACTGGATAGAAGGCTTTTCTGCGTCCTGCCCTGTAATCACATAGCTCTTGATGTCGGGATCTGCTGCGAAAGTATCTGCGATAGACCTAGCAGTTCCGTCATTCGGAGCAAGGATGAATACATTTCCTTTGAGATCTTTAGGTGCTTTTGCCAAATTAGCTTGAGCCAAGTTCTTTGCCGTATTGAAATCCCAGTTTGTTGTAATTTGACCTATTATATCTGCCATTTCCTGACGAGTCAAATCTTTTTTATCTTTGAGAGCATTTGCCTTGTCAGAATTTGCAATCACAAAAGTGCCATCGGCAATCTTAGGCTGCAAAACTTCCCATGCACCCTGGAAGAACAAGAAGGAGTTGTTGTCAGATAAAGCTCCTGCATAAAGGTAAAGTGGATTCCCTTTGCCAGTCGCATGGTCCACCAGATATTGTCCCTGTTGCTGCCCTACCTGAACGCTGTCAAAAGTGACATAATAGTCTACAGCATCGGTATTAAGTATCAAGCGGTCATAAGAAATCACTTTTACTCCAGCCTTTTTAGCTGCTTCTGCTGATGCTGCAGCAGCATTAGCATCGTGTGGGCACAGAATGAGAACTTTAATGCCCTTGCTCAAAAGCGTCTCTACATTTGCCTTTTCTTTAGCAGGGTCTCCCTGGCTGAAAAGTATCTCTGCAGCATACGGAGTGTCTTTTAGAGCATCTTGGAATCTAGTTTCATCCTGAATCCATCTCGGCTCGTCTTTTGTAGGCAATACTATCCCAATCGCTAATTGCTTTCCTGAAGAGCTAGAGCTAGACGCAGGTTGCTTTGAAGAGGAACACCCTCCTAAAAATGCACTGACTACAAGTAGTAGGGCTGTTAAAACCAGAAAAATTTTACCTTTCCTAGACATCCTTACACCCTCTCCTTTTTAAGTTTTACTGCATTTATATAATTCTATTTCTTCTTTAAAATCACCTCTGAAAGTTTTTTTGTTATCCTTTACTTTTTTATTTTTCTTGCTCTTCCGCTTTTACCTTAGCTGTAATTTTTTAAGACAAAAAAATACAGGCTTTACGCCTGGAATTACCTAGAAACACTTATATTTCTGTACACCTGATCTTTTGTATGAAAGCCATCTTTTATTACAGTGTCATCAAGATTTGACCTGTCAACTGGAATAGGTTCAATGACATAATAAGGAACGTAATACTTGCCGTCATATATGGTATTTTTGACATCCAGCTTTTCTCCTCTGGCAAGCTTCATTGTCATTTTAGCTGTAGCATCTGCTAATTTGTCAATTGGCTTGTACACAGTCATAGCTTGTGTCCCTTCAACTATTCTCTGACATGCTGCAAGGTCCGCATCTTGTCCAACTACTGGGATTTTACCCGCCAGCCTGTGTAAAGCTAAAGCTTCTATAATCCCACCTGCCAGCGCATCATCCCCTGCAATAATAGCATCTACTTTTATCCCCTTCTGCAGCACTTCATCTGTCACATTAAAAGCATACTCTGCCATCCAGTTAGGCGCCCAATCCTCTTTCACAATTTTTATGTCTCCCCTATCTATAAAGGGTTTTAATACGCTGTCATAACCTTCTTTTATCATCTTTGTATTATTGTCCGTAGTAGCCCCATTTACAATAAGGTAATTACCCTTAGGAACTCTTTTCACTAAATACTCTGCCATAAACTTCCCCACTTTTACATTGTCAAAGGAAATATAAAGGTCCACATTAGACCTTGTAACCAGTCGATCGTAAGATATAACCTTTACTCCTTCTTTCTGAGCTAGGGATACAGCATATGAAGCTTTCTCCAGGTCATTTGGAACAATTATTAAAACGTCAATCTTTTGCTCCAAAAGGTATTTTACTTGTTTTAGCTGGTCTTCATCATCATTATTGGCATTTTGAACCAGTACCTCTGCTCCAAGTTCTTTTAACTTAGCCATTACAATATCCCTGTCTTTAACCCATCTTTCCTCTTTTAAAGTACCCAAAGAAAAGCCTATTTTTACTTTTTTGCTTTTATCCTCTTCTCTATATAAATTTTTCGCACTGTGGTAGGCAACTACTTGTTTGACAGTTAAAAATCCCAGAAATACCGCTATAATCGTTAAAATCACTGCTATTACTAACTTCACCATTTCCCCCACTTTCATTTCCTACACCCCCTCTTTGAACTCTGTGGGCGTTACCCCTGTGACCTTCTTAAAGATTTTGCTGAAATAATTTGGGTCACTGTATCCTACTTTGTAACTCACTTCTTTTACACTTAGGCTTGAATTTTTTAAAAGTTCTTTTGCCTTTCGTATTCTCAAATTTGTAAGGTAATCCACAAAATTTTCCCCTACCTGTTCTTTAAAAAACTTGCTAAAATAGTGATAGCTCATGTTTACTTCTCTAGCAGCATCTTCTAAACTTATGTCTTTGCTAAAATTTTCTTCAAGGAAATTTATTACTTTCATTGTAATATTATCCCATTTCTTTTTGTTAACTACTTTTATATTTTCCACAATGTCTTTTAACATTTTTATAAAAACAAGCTTTAATTCTCTCAAATCCTCTATTTTCAGCAACTCTTCAATTTGTGCTATTTCTTCTTTAAAACTTCCTTCTTCAAGGTAATAGTAGAAACTCCTTCTTATTATTCCCACGAGCTCTATCAATTTAGACTTAATTTTTCCTGCATCTTTATCATATTCTAAAATCATCCATTCATAAATCTCATCAAAAACTTTAAAAGCTCTAGCTAAATCGCCTTCCACAAGTCTCTCAATAAATAATTTTTCTTTATCCAGAGGATAAGGAAAGTGCGATATAGTAGAAGTGCCAACTGCATCATCAAAATGGACAATTGTATCATCGGGAAAAAGTTTTAAAGCCATCTCTGCTTCATAGTAAGATTTCACTATGTTATTGAAGCTATACTCTCTGCCGATTCCTACTCTTAAATTTTCTTTTTCTGACCCTTGTAAACTTTCCAGAACTTTATTGGCTATTTTCACAGAAGAGTTTTTGACCTCAAAAGGAGTTTTCTCTTCTACAGGAAAATAAACACAGATTTTATCCATAAAAAAGGGCCCCAATATGCATTTACTTACCCCTTTTAAAAAAATTCTCAAATGCTCATACAGGCTTTGCCTTTTAAGGTTTACTTCTATGCTCTTTTCTCTTTCATTACTAGTATCAGATCTCATGAGAAATATCATAATATATCCCTTTTCCAGCTTCATATCAAAGATTTCTTCATAAAAATCTAAACTACCTCCGACATATCCTCCAAATAGCACCGTGTACAAAAACTGTTCTTCCAGATAAGGCATAATTTTATTGATTTTCTCTCTAAGTTCTATTTCTTTCAGTACTGCTTTCCTTCTTTCCTCTATGACCTTTGAAGCCTTTTCAATAACTTCTATTATTTTGTTTTTATTCAGTGGTTTTAAGAGGTAATCCATAACTCCTAAATTAATGGCCTCTTTTGCATAATTAAAATATTCGTAAGCTGTAATAATCACAAAAATCATCTCTTTGTGCCTTTCTTTAATCTGCCTTATCGCTTCTATTCCATCAATTCCAGGCATTCTTATGTCCATAAAAATAAGGTCCGGCTTTAACAAATCTGCCTTCTCTATAGCTTCCCTGCCAGACTTAGCTGTGCCCACAATTTCAGCCTGTACATTGTTTTTTTCTATTATAAACTTAATAGAATCAAGGACTATTTGCTCATCGTCAGCTATTAACAACTTGACCATAATTCCTTTCACCCTTTTTATCAGGAATTTTTAAAGTGACTTTGGTGCCTTTCCCTATCTCACTTTTTATCTCGATAACATCCTCTACACTAGATATGTCATAAAAAACGAGCAATCTGTGTATTATATTGTGCATGCCAATACCTGTAACATGCTTTTTATCTACATCAGGACTATCAAGCGCCAGAATAGCCTTTATCTTTTCCTGCTCCATTCCTACACCATTGTCAGCAATTTCTACCAGCACTTTTTCACCTTCTTTATAAGCCTTTAAAACAATTAATCCGTCTCTTTCTACATCCTCTAATCCATGGATAAAGGCATTTTCTACCACAGGCTGAAGTATCATGCATGGCATTTCCAAATCTAAAACCTCTTCTTCTACATCCAATTTAAAATCTATCTTATCTCCAAAGCGAGTCTTTAAAATGTAAATATAACGCTTGACATTTTCTATTTCGTCTTTTAAAGTCACAGTAGAATCCAGCTTTTTCAAATTATACCTAAAAAGATTAGCCACATTTTCTATGAATTCGGCCGATTTTTCTGCACCTTCCATCATGGCAAGTTGGGCAGCAGCATTTAAAGTATTGAAGAGAAAATGAGGATTTATCTGAGATTGAAGGGCTTTTAGCTCTGCCTCTTTTATCTTCCTCTCCATCTCAGCCTGTTTCTTTATCTCACTTATATATTTTTTTATGTTAACTACCATTTTGTTGAAGGCTTCAGACAGCACTTTTATCTCATCGTTTGTTTTAAGTTCAATAGGCCTCACTTCAAAATCTCCTTTTGATACCCTTACAGCAAGGTGGGATAAATCAATGATAGGTTTTGTAATCTTATATGTGAACAAAAAAGCCAGGAATATACTAAACCCAATAGAGATTAAGATTAAGAATATATTCAAATAGCTCAGATACTCCATATTCTTTGTAATTGAAGCATATTTTGCTGACCCTTCCTGCAACTTGTTATTTAAAAGATTTGTCATATAAAATTTTATATAATCGCTTATTTTAATGGATTTTGTGAAATGGTCAATATATTCACTAGTAATCCTCCCTCTCTTAGCGTTTACAGCCGCATCTGCCTCTTCAAGGAGTTTATTAATCATATTAGCTATATCCTTAAGCATAAGGCTATCTGTATCATAGTAATTCTGACTTAATATATCAGAGGCCTTGTTTTCTAATTTATTGTACAAAGAGTAGTAATTTAAAAGCGCATCAGAGGATTTTGTGGCAAGATATCTTTCTACTTCCGTTTCCAGCATATTTACATCTGAATTTAAATTGTTCAAATACACATAATCTACGAAGATCGATTTAAGCTTTTCTATAGCTACCTTAGCGTTGTAATAAGAATAAAAGCTGGTCATACCCATCAAGACAGTTACAATAAGATAATAAATTATCAGCTTTTTGCGAATTCCCCCTGCTTTCCACAAGTCTCTAAGCATCTTTTGCACCTTCTCAGTCTAGTGATTGGATTCTCTTGAAATATTCGTTAACATTTTCTTTAGTAATGACATTCACTCCAATGTCTACAAAAGTAGAGACTGTATTTTTTTTCTTAAACTCCACCATCGCCTTTACACTTTCATACCCTATTTTATAAGGGTCGCTCATAACTGTCCCGTATATAACGCCTTTTTCAATGTATCTTAAAATATCTGGAGTATCGCCGTATCCCACCACAGTAATCTCTCCTACCTTGTTAAAATCTACAACCACTTGAGCTGTGCCAATTGTATCAACAGAATCTGTCACATATATAGCGTTTATCTTATCCTTTCCGCTTATAATAGATTGAGTAATCTCTTCTGCACTCAAGGTCCCGAGTTTTGATGTATAAACTCTAACCACTTTCATTTCCGGATAGTTCTTTATTGCGTCCAGAAAGCCGTTAATCTTAAGATTTTGATTGACACTATCCAACTGATAGTCATTGCTGACAATTATGGCTATGTTGGCTTTTCCCTTTGTCGCCTTTGCCATAAGTCTTGCAGCTTCTTCTCCCAGATGAAAGCTGTTCGTGCCTATAAAAGCTTGCCTTTTGCTGTCCTTCGCATCGTTTTCCACTGTGATAACAGGAATACCCTCTTTATAGGCTTCTTCAATTAAATTTGCAAACTCTTCATTGTTAGCAACATGGGTAATTATTCCGTCAACTTTTGAAAATATAGCAATTTCCAAGTACTTAAGCTCTTCTTGTATGTTATTGAACTTGGGAGCATTGAACTCAAGTGCCACATTGTAGTACTTAGCCGCCTCCATCGCTCCCATTTTTATTTCCTTCCAGAAAGGATCTACTGAATTTTGTCCCACCATGTAGAAATGATATTCAGGTACTTTGGCAAATATAGGCTTTTGAGCAGTCTGAAATTTATACAGCAAAAAGGCTGAAATAGAAATGGCGATAATTGATACTATTATCACTTTGTCAAGTAATTTAAAAAATTTCTCTTTTAACGTTTTCATGAAATTACTTCCTTCCCTTCGCAATTGTCCCTTGATATAATGATAAACCATCTTTTTCGGTATATCAACGCTAAAAATCTGTTAAATTAAAAAAGGTGCGAAAACGCACCTTAGTCCTTCTCCCACCTGTCCTTCAATTTTTCCATTAGATGAGGTAAAGTAGTATACTCCAGTTCCTGAAGTGGCAATCTGTGAGGTTCAAAGGGCCCCAGAGTTCTCATGTAATCTGCTATTTCTAATGCTTTCTTCCTAGCGCTGTCAAAGGCTATGTCTTTAAAGAGGTCTTGTGGTCCTATCAACTTCCCTTCCTTTAATTGAAATCCCAGAGCGCACACTCTAGGAGGCCCGTCAAATCTGGTAGGAACTGCATCCTCCAAAGATACAGGAATCATAGGGCCAGTGTGAGACCCTCTCATCCATCCAGAAACAAGGTGAGGGTTTGCAAAGGCTTCTAAAACCTCTCCCACAGCAGGAAGTCCATTCTGGCACCTCACAATGAGCACAGGGTCATCTTTCCCTATGTATTTCCCTGCCATCAAATTCATCCTTTGAGTGGAAGAAACTGCTGCTATTTCATTGTTTTTTGTATACACTTTTCTTATACAATATCTCCCCGTCGCCCCTATGAAAACAAGCATATCATAAAGCTCTTCTGGAGTGTTAAAAACTATTTTTTTCCCTTCATACATATCATAAACCTCAAATTTAAACCCCTGATGCATTGAAGGGTCAATTATAAGCCCTGCAGTGTTGAAAGGGTCAGCAAACATCTTGTAAAGAGGCAAATTCCAAGCTCCCGGCTCAGTTTTATCTGCAATAAATATCACCACAGGCTCACTTTTTCTCTCTTCAAATTCCATCTCTGCAACACCAGGTCCCATACCTTTTATATTGCCAGAAAAAGAATCTTTCAATAGGTCTTGCCCTGCACCGTATAGCTTTAATTCCCTTGCCCTTTCTGTACATGCTAGAAAAGTGTCCCAGGCTAATTTATGAATTTTTTCACTGTCCACTCCTTCTCTGTGAGTCATTATGAGCTGTATGTCGTCACCAACTCTTGTAACATGAAAATCAATTAGCATATCACCTTTTTCTTTCAGCATTTTTTTGGCAATTTCTAAAAGGTCTGGATGAACATCTGTATGCCCTACATATCCGCCGATATCCGCTTTGATAACTGATAGGGTGATTTTGCTCATCTTCTTACCCCCTTTTATTTATTATGTTACATTCTATGAATAATGCTATACTTCTTATACTTTAATTTTAAATTATTATGACTCTTTTTTCAATAGTATGTCCTAAATTCTTTCCGTTCATTTTAGAAATAGTTGAAGGAATTTTTAAAAGTCTGTCGAAATACTAGTGAGTAGTGATAAAAACCCAAAGAAAGGATGGGGATGTTTATGGGCTATAAGAATGTATCAGTTGAAAGGAGATTTATTGGAAGATTTCCTCATGGAAGCGATTTGCTTCAAGAAATTAATAAGCTCATCACTCAGGAAAATATTCTATCCGGAGAAATAAGAATAATTGGGGCTGTATCAAAAGCAGTATTTGGATATTATAACTCAGAAAGCAAAAACTACATCTACATCTCAAAAGATGAACATATGGAAATCTTAAATTGCATAGGAAATATCTCCGTAAAAGATGGAAAGCCCTTTGCTCACGTCCACATAACTTTAGCAGACAAACACGGCAATGCATATGGTGGTCATTTGATGGAAGGGACAATAATATTCGCTGCAGAATTTGTAATAACTGATTACGGTGACAATAAATTAGAAAGAGTCTATGATGAAACAACAGGACTGCAATTGTGGAATATATAAGCCCGGCTTTCTTAGCTGGGCTTTTTTATTATTCTTGTAAGAAATGGAATATACTTTATTACTTCTACATTGGTTTTGTAAATAAGATTTTTTACAATAGGATTACCAATTATACTCAAAATTCTATCATAATCCTCGTTTGTCATTTCATCCATTGCTCTTCTCAAATCCACCATCTTCTGTATTTGTGTTATTATACCTTTTACTTTTTCTTCGTAATCTTCTCCTTTAACAATTGAAGTAGCACAATAAAGAGCTGTCTTTATAGAATTAACAAGTCCAAAGCCAAAGGCGGGTTCTAAAAAACCTCCCGCATTGCCTATAACATAAATATTATCAATCTTATGATTTTTAGCTAAACAACTTCCCACTTCTGTTTCAAAAGTTTCAATCATCCTATAATTTAATTTTTCGTGATACAAAAAAGTCTGCCACATATCTTCAATTTCTTCCTTTAAGGTATACGTGGATACAAGAGTTATTGTGGCTTTGTTGTTTCCAACAGGTACAAGATAGGCAAAACCTGACCTTGCATAAAGCCTGTTAAACCACACATACACAGTATGGGGGTCAAAATCACCTAAAGCAATCCCCCCTTTAATCCTAGAAGAAACTATATTTTCACATTGCGTGAGCTGTTTTACTATCATATCATTTCCAGTGGCAATTACTACATAATCATATATTTTACTTAGCTTTTTATAGTCCGCATTTGTATTAAAGAGTATTTTTGACTGCACTTCTTTAGCCAATTGATTTTCTAAACTTTTTTCACCTTGTCCTCTTTCAAAAATGTACCCTAACTTTCCTTCAACTTTGATTTCCTTCTTAGGTGATTTAATTACCACTTTTTTTATTTCATTCAATGGCTCAATTGACATCCCCAATTGGCTTTTTAAAAAATTTAAAGGGTCTTTATGAGGTCTGTGCATAACTTGCAATATAATTTCTCCAAAAGAAAATAGGTTACCAATCCTATGTTTTCTTTCATATATCTCACAGCTTACTCCTAATTTCTCAAGGCCTAAAGCACAACTTAAACCAGATATTCCTGCTCCAATTATTGCAACTTTCATTTTCATACCTTCTTTCTCTGTGTATAAGGTTTATTGTGTTTTCTGTTAAAAGTGTACTTCATAAAAGTCGCACCATATTTTATCGCATTAAAATTAGTATGGTATATTAACTTTTTTATGGGAGGAAAAGTTAATACTTTTATAAACTTATCTAGCTTGTCATTGTCCATCAGGTCTAAAGCCTTTCTAAATTCCAACATCTTTATGTTTGCTTCTGACAAAGGCTTGATCTCTTTTTCAAAATCGCGGCCTTTTAATATGCTTTCTGCAGCTATTACACCGCTTAAAATAGAATTAAAAGTGCCAAAACCCAAAAAAGGCTCTATAGCCCCTCCCGCATTCCCAACAAAAAGGAGGTTTTCATATTGATGAGGAAAACAATTGCCTGAATCATGAGTCAAATCCACCATATTAATAATATCCACATCTAGCTTTTCTACTTTTAAAAAAGTATCCCAGTAATACTGCAGTTCTTCCTTAGAAATATAGGGTATGACCATTGCAAGAACAGCCCTTTTTTCATTATAAGGCATGAGGTATACATAACCACTTTTTGTGTAAAGGGTATTTATCCACATAATAAGAGTGTTGACTTCAAAATTCCCTATCACACTGGCAACTCTCACCCAAGTACTTACTAATTCCTGCCAGCATCCCAGCTCTTTTGGAATCTGAGAATTACCTGTAGCAATAATCACATAATCGTACTTGTCCTTCAAATCCTTATAATCAGCCTCCACATTAAAATTCACTGGAACAACCAATTTTTTGTACAACTGATTTTCTAAAGAATCCTCACTTTGTCCTCTCAAAATCATGTATCCTAAATTATTTCCTGACACAATTCCTTCCACGCTAGGTCCTTTCATTACAATCTTTTTAATTACGCTATTAGGCAAAATCTCTATCCCGCACTTTTTCTTAAGATATACCAAAGGGTCCCTGACAGGCCTATTTATAACTTTCAAAAGACCTCCTACATGATTAAAAAGCTCTCCCACTTTATCTTTTCTCTCAAAAATAGAAGGCATAACTTTGTACCTTTGAAAGGTGATAGCTGCAGCCAAACCAGAAGGCCCAGCCCCTATTATTGCAATCTTCATTTTAGCTCATCTCCGGCCTGTTTAAGACTTTATTATTCGGAATAGAAGGTTTAGACTCCAAGCTTTCAATCTCTATTTGCAACAAAGAGATAAATCTCATCACATCATCTCTCATCTGTGTAAAAAGTTGTCTCACGTAAGGGTTTGGAATATTGACCACTGTCTCATTGTAAAAAGCTTGAAGGTTGACAAGATTTTTTAAAAGGTCTTGAAGCATGTCCAGAGGTTCCTGTGACATGTTTTTCTTAACAGTAGAAGTTATATTAAGTTCCTTCTGCGCTCTTTTTATATCCTGATGATGATTTTTTACCATAGTCTCCATTTGTTTTAGTAAAGCCTTTATTTGACTGTCAAAGCTGCCAGTTTTATATTCTTTTACTTTCTCCAGCAAAATATTTTCTAATTTCCGAGCCTCTATAAAACTACTTAAAATCATTTCCTGTTGCGTTATCTTCTGCATACTCATCCCGCCTTTTTAATTATCTTCTCACAATTGAAATTTTTATATACCTGTTTAAAATGGGAAATACGTGGAATATTAAGATTGAGGTGAATAGGATGGGAAATCTTGATGAAATAAAAAAGTTAATGGAAGAACTTATAAAAAGTGAGAAAAAAGAGAAATGGCGAGCAAAGAAATGGAGGAAGTTTTAGAAAAGTCAATTTCAGAAATAAAAAATATACTCCTTACAATAAAAAAATACATTGGCAGTAAAAACATAAAATTGAGAAGTTACAGCGGGAAAATTTTTGAGGTAGGAGAAGGCATAGTAATTTTTGATAAAAGCATTGACGAAAAGATAATATTAAAACCTGACAACAATTTTTATCACTACAAAGTAAAAGGGGAAGAATTAACCGCTACTCCCATTCCTGACCTTAAGATTCACGATTACATCACTTATGACACTTTATTTGAAACAGTGAAAAATTCTCTCAAGCGTTGCATTCAGAAGAACGAGGAGGAAATACGCCTTTACAAAAACACAGTATACAAGATAGACAAATACAACAAAGAGCTTGAAGAAATACTCTCATTAAAAAAGTCCGTAGAGGGGAAAATGGAAAGTGATTTGTAACATTTTTGTAATCAAAAGTTAATAATTTCTTAATAAATTTTAATAATTTACGTGGTATAGTTAATTTAGAACTATAAAAGGAAGTGGAGAAATTGAAGGGAAAGCTATTGCAAATTTTGAGCTTATTTTTGGTTTTTGTCACAATGGGATTCATGATTTCAATGCAAATTAAAACTGTTCAAGGAGGTATAAAGCAGCCTCTTCCCCCTGTTTCTTCCACCAACTACGCCAGAGTAGAGGAACTCACACAGCAGCTTAAAAAAGTTCAAGAGGAAAAGCAAAATTTAGAACAGCAATTGGCAGAACTTACAAAAAGATTTCAAGAATACGAAGAAGCAGCTTCAAAAAATGATGCCGCTTTGAAAAACCTTCAGAAGGACGTTGAAAATTATAAAGCTCTCGCTGGCTTCACAGACATGGTAGGTCCCGGAGTAATAGTCACAGTAAGTGACAGCGACCTTCAGCCCCGCGAAGGAGAAGACCCAAACCTTTACTTAGTTCACGATGAAGACCTTCTAAACATAGTAAATGAATTAAAAGCAGGGGGAGCAGAAGCGATAGCGATAAATGATCAGCGCTTGATTGCTACTTCTGAGATAAGGTGTGTAGGCCCTACAATAAATATAAATTCAACAAGATATGCACCACCTTACGTGATAAAAGCCATAGGAAACCCTGAAACTTTAGTAGCTTCCTTAAAATTAAAAGGTGGAATAATAGAAACATTAGAATTTTATGGTATTAAAGTGGATATACAAACATCAGATAAAGTGGTAGTGCCTGGATACAGCGAACCTGTAAAATTTTTCTATGCAAAACCCATAAACAACCCTTAAAAAAGACAGGTTTATCCATTAAACCTGTCTTTAATCTTTTTTATAATTCCATTTTCCACGATAACGCATTTACACAGAAGCTTACCCAAAAAAGTAGGCTTTGAAGCCACAAATCTCATATTCCTCTTCTTCAAAGATGTCCAATTCCTCTTATACTCTTCATCTCCCCTTAAAAAGTCAAACACTCTGTCCCCTTCTTCAATAGAATGCTTAATGGCAAGCCCTACCGCTATGTTCCCAACACTCCTTTTGCTGTACTCAATATCGTATCCGCTTATATAATAGTACCTAATACCACCTACGTGATAGCTTAAAAGGCTTGCTACTGTCTTAACACCGTCTTTTAGTTCAAATAGGCTAAGCTCTCCTTTTAAGAACATATCTTCTGCTACGTCTTTGTGAAAATCCCTTATCCTCTTTGAGTAAAAAACCCCTGGCATGTGTTTTTGCCTCCACCTTTTCTGGTGAAGGTTTATCAAAGTATCCATTGCTCTATCCACCAGCTCAAAATCTCTTACTACGTAAAAGCTAGCATCGTACTCTTTAAAAAATCGCCTGACCTCATAATTTAAATTGCGCCTGAATTTGCCCTCCAGCCCTTCAAGGTATTCCTCCCACGTATCAGGCAGTTCTATATAAGGGCATATATCCTGCACTTCATAATCATAATAGAGATTACTGCCCATTATATACGGGAAAAATTCGCTATCTTCAGGAATATGCTCTAAATCAAGCACTGTCAAAGAATCAATTCTCTTTTCCAAAAAATCTACAATCGCAGTGTAAAACTGCTTTTCATATCCACTTCTCACAATAAAATCTAAATAATCGCTGTTTGTAGAACCGATGAATTTTATCCTCTTGGCAAAAAGGCCCTTTTCAAAATAAGTTATCATAAAAGGAGCAATACCTATAGGAATAGTTCCTTCATAAACGACAATTATTTCCAAATTTTTGCCGTGCCCAAAGTATTTCCACCAGTTTAAAACCCACTCAAACGTATTAAAAGGATACACTTTTCCCTCTTCTTCTAATTCATGCCAAATATCCTCTATTTCCAACAATCCAGAAATATTTGTAATCCTCTCAACTGTCATGTGAGATATCTTTCTTTCATCCAAAGCACTACCCTCCAAACCACATATAAAAATATTATAAACCCTATGGTAGATACAAAATATACCCAAAGGGGCTGACTCTTGGTCAAAAAGTCCACTTTTATAAGCTGCTTTGCTGCCAGATAAGATATTAAAGTCCAAAAGGAAGACCATATCAAATCAGCAATTGCAGAAAAAATCACATAAACGGTAAAATTCATTCTGGTAATCCCAGACGCCCAAATAGCAGGAGTGCGCGGCAGTCCCACCAGCCTTCCAAGAAGAACAGTAAAACCGCCGTACTTCGCAAACCATTTATCCATAGCCTCTAAGTCTTTCACAGTTATTTTCAAATACTTGCCGTATTTTTCTACAACTGGCCTTCCCTTGTAATATCCCACTAAATAGGCTATCACATTTCCAGTGACATTGCCTAAAGCTGCTACAAGCACTATAGCAACTAAATTCATCTCTCCCTTTACCGCAAGGTATGCTGCTGCAAAAAATAAAATCTCCACAGGACCAGGAAGTCCAGTCCCCTCATAAGCAAGCACAAGAAAAAGGGCTATGTAGCCGTAGTTTACTACAGCGTTATATAAAAAAGATTGGCTTTCCATGGCTTCACCATCCGTTATATTTTTCAAGTTTTATTATATCATAAAAAATTAAAACAGTGCAATTTAGCCCTGCTTTACTTTTTCGCTTTTTTATACTCTTGTACAACCTTCCTATACATTTCATAGGTCTTTTTAGCAATACTTCCCCAGCTGAACATCTCCTCAACTCTTTTCCTTCCATTTATCCCAAATTTCTTTGCCAACTCTCTATTCTCCAGGAGAATATTTATATATTTCGCAAGCTCTTCAGAGTTTCCCGGCTCTACCAAAAAGCCTGTCTCCTCATGCACCACAACTTCTTTAATCCCACCTGTAGCGCTTGCCACAACGGGAGTCTCACAAGCCATCGCTTCCAAATTTATTATGCCAAAGGGCTCATAAATAGAAGGGCACACAAACACTTCTGCATTGCTATAAAGCTCTACGATATCTTCTTTTTCCACCATTTTGTTTATCCAAATTATATTGTCGTGCAACTTCACCTTTTGCTCTACCTCTTCCAACACCTCTGGCGTGTCTGGAGAGCTGGCGCACAGCACCACTTTTACATCCTTAGGCAAATATTTCACTGCATCTATCAAGTGAGTAATCCCTTTCTGCCTAGATATTCTCCCTACAAAGAGAATGTACCTTCCTTCAATTCCGTACTTTTTTCTAGCAACATTTCTATCTATCTTTTTGTACTCCTTTAAATCTATCCCATTGTATATGACCTCTATCTTTTCTTCAGGAACGTCGTAATATTTCAATATGTCCTCTTTTGAGCCTTGGGAGACGGCTATAATCCTGTCAGCAGCTTTAATTCCTGTTTTTTCCATCCAGGAACTCAATTTATACCCATTCCCCAACTGTTCTTCTTTCCACGGCCTTAAGGGCTCAAGGCTGTGAATTGTCACAACTAAAGGCTTATCATAAAGCTTTTTAGCTAAAAAGCCTGCCATGAAGGTGTACCAGGTGTGGCAATGAAGGACATCGGAATCAACAGGGTCCTTCACCATCGCCAAATCTATTGAAAAAGGACCTAAAACTTTTTGATACCTAGGATCTAACCCTTCTTTTAACTCCTCCCACTCTTTATATCCCTTTACAGTCAAATTCTCCGAAAAAAATTTCTGGTCCCCAAAACACCTCACATCTACTTTCATTAACTTGGACAACTCTCTGGTCAGGTAGTCTACATGAACACCTGCTCCTCCATAAATATTAGGAGGGTATTCATTGGTAAACACCGTGACTTTTAAATTATCCATAGCTAACCCCCATTTCCTGCGGTTTTTTGAGCTCTTCAATGCATTCTAAAATACCCTTTAAAGGTATCTTAAACCAAGTAGGCCTGTTGTTTACCTCGTAAATACCTTCAAAAAGTGCCTTATCTAGTTTAAAAAGAGCCAAAACTTTTAAGAAGTTTTCTTCTTTAGGTAGCACATCTGAAGCCTCTTCTGATACTGCTTTAAGGTACCCTTCAATAAAGGCTTCCTCCACTTCTTTTTCCCATGAAACCAGGAGTTTCTCTACTTCTTCATCCTCTCTCTTCATTTCTTTTTCTAAATAATTAAAATAAGCAGCATAAGCAGCATAGCTGAAAGACCTGAGCATCCCTGCGACATCTTTTAAAGGGGATATCTTCTCTCTTCTCACCTCTATGGGCTTTGTAGGTTCCCCTTCAAAATCTATTATCACATATCCTCTCTCTGTTTTTAAAATTTGCTCAAGATGAAGGTCCCCATGGCACCTCATGTACTTACCAAGGGAAATATGAGAAAACTCATCCAATTCTTCAAAAATAAACTGTCCAAAGTCTTTTATGGTATCAAGCAAAGAAGTCGTGCCTTCATCAAATTGTTTACCTTCTACAAAAGCCAAAAGCTTAGAAAAATTTCCTTTTATACTCTCTAGAATCTTTTCTACATTTTCCTGACTTATGTCTATCTTTGTAAATGACAATTTACTGTGCATTTCTCCAATAATCCTAGCTATCTCCTTAACTTCTCTAACATATTCTGTAAAATCAATTCCCTCAGTTCTTCTATAAATTACATCTTTCAAATACTGCTGTGTGTACTGCCACATATCTCCTTCATTTTTTATATACTCTACTACCATAGCTACTGTATATTTTTCCCCTGTCGGCAGCTCATACAAAAAATAACCTCTTATATCCTGTACATTTTCAAATCCTGCTTTTTTAAGCTCAAATGTCATCTCTAAATCAGGGTTTATTCCCTCCGCAAACTTCCTGTAAGTTTTTATTATTTCATCTTTCCTCAAATAAGTCAGACTGTTTGTAGATTTATTGCTCAATCTCTCTACTTTGTATATATCTTCATCCTTCACAACATATGGGACAAGCTTTGCCCCTGATCGAAATTCTACAGCTTTTCTTGTTGTTAAAACTTCATTCAGCCACTTTACATAGGGAAGAGAGTCAACTGCATCGTATATGAAGTACCTTTCGCCTTCCACCTCTACCTCATCTATCAAATCAGCCTTCTTAAAATTTTTTGATATGAACACTGGAAGATAATAAAAGGCAGTAAACGGATTAAAACTTAAAGGAGTTTTAAGGATGATGCCTAAAATTATCACTGCCAATATCTCTTCTTTTCTCTCATAAACAATAAGATAATCCTTGACAAACAGGTTTAAAATTTCATGGGCTTTTTCCTGAAACCACCTAAATTTTTTCAAGTTTTCGCCTTTTATTTGTGATATAATTTTTTCCATTACACCACTTCTTTCCTTCATAAATTTTGTAATTTTAAAATCGAAGCAGCAAGCTCTGGAGAGACAGGGTTTATATGCACACCTGTGCCCAGCTCGAACCCTGCCGCTATCGTAAGCCTAAGAGCAATTTCTATATGCCAGTGGTAATTTCTTATATCCCGAGGAGGCAGAGTGTGAAGGACAATGTTGTAAGGAGGCATCTCAAACTCTTTCTCGTATTTCTCAATCAAAGGCTTTAAAATCTCCACAAATTTTGAGAGAGAATCCTCATCTATCTCCTCAAACTTTTCCTGATGCTCTTTTGGAATTATCCACGACTCATAAGGATACTGAGAAGCATATGGAGCTATTGCCACAAACTTTTCATTCTCCCCTATCAATCTCACACCTGCTTCTCTTTCGTACTCAATAATTTCGCAGTAAGGGCATTTTCTTTCCTTTTTTATATACTCCTGAGTGCCCTCAACTTCCCTGTTCACCAGCTCGGGGACAAAAGGAATTGCTATGACCTGCCAATGGCCGTGCTCAAGAGAAGCCCCTCCTCTTGGCCCAAAATTCTTAAAAACCTGAACGTACTTTATCTTTTCATCTTTCACAATTGATCTGTATCTTTCAATTATGGCGTGAAACACCCTTTTCATCTGTTCCAAAGTCAAATTCCCAAAAGTAACATCGTGGTAAGGAGATTCCACAATCACTTCTGCCACACCATAGCCGTACTCTCCTCTGTAAAGAGAAGGCACATCAATCTCTTTTACCTCCGTATTTAACGCTGCGAATTTATTTGTGAACCCCCTCACAAGCCACTTCCCTTGTCCATCTTTTATCTCCACAAGAGAAGGAGGCGTCATATTTTCATTTCTCGGACAAAAAGGACAATCTTTGCTTCCCTTCTTTTCCTGATGAGCAATTGCAAAGTCATGAGGCCTTTTCGCCCTCTCAACCGCTATAATCACCATTTTCCCTGTAACTAAATCAAATCTTATCTCAGACATAGTGTTCTCTCCTATTCTAGATATTTCCTTATCCATCAATGCAATCGAATGCATAACTCTTCAAAAAAATAAAAGCATAATGGAGCAATTAATGCAACCGAATGCATTCTATTTTTATAATATACCTTGCGCTTAAAATTGTCAAATGGATTTTATCTCTAAAGAGTTTACGACACTCAAACAATAATTATTATTCGCAGATAAAAATTTTTTTAAAAAACTATTGACAAGAATAAAGATTGGTATTATAATAAAATTGAACTCAGTACAAAATTGAATTTAATTTAAAGAGGTGAGAAAATGGAAGTAAAGGAACTAGTCT
Organism: Caldanaerobacter subterraneus; assembly: GCF_004345675.1. Classification (GTDB taxonomy): domain Bacteria; phylum Bacillota; class Thermoanaerobacteria; order Thermoanaerobacterales; family Thermoanaerobacteraceae; genus Thermoanaerobacter; species Thermoanaerobacter subterraneus. Next base: position 34,373 of record NZ_SLWU01000017.1, read on the forward strand.
TGAAAACTTTAAAAGAATCCCCTCAACCTCTAAGGCCAGGTGACATTGCCGAAAAAGCAAATTTAGACAAAAAAGAGGTAGACAAGGCTATAAAAGAATTAAAAAAGGAAAACCTAATAATATCACCCAAAAGATGCTATTATGCAGCAAAATAATTTAAAGAAAGAAGTAATGAAAATGACTTACAAGGTGGAGGAATTAAAGGACTACCTTAAAAAACATGGGATAAGGCCTTCTACAATAAGGCTTAAAATCCTTCAGTATCTTTTGGAAAACAGAATACATCCAACTGCAGAAGACATTTATAAATCCCTAATAAATGACATACCAACTCTTTCAAAAACCAGTGTTTATAACACTTTAGACCTATTTCTTGAAAAGGGCGTTGTAAACACTTTATCCCTCAAAGAAAAAGAGCTGCGTTACGACATCAACACTTACTTGCACGGTCACTTTAAGTGCGAAGTGTGCGGAAAAGTTTATGACTTCCCTGTAACTGACAAAATTTTAGAGGTCAATGAATTAGAAGGGTTTACAATTAAGAGCATTGACATAAATGCCTATGGCATATGCAAAAAATGCAATGAAAAAATAAAAAATAATAAGGAGGAAGAGTAAAATGGAGGAAATTAGAATGAAGTTACTAGGAGAAAAATTCCCATCTATGGAGGTAATGACAACTCACGGAGTAAAGAGATTGCCTGAAGACTATGCAGGAAAATGGTTTGTGCTCTTCAGCCACCCAGCAGACTTCACACCAGTTTGCACAACAGAGTTTGTAGAATTTGCAAGAAAAGCTGAGGAATTCAAGCAATTAAACACTGAACTCATTGGGCTTTCAGTCGACCAGGTATTCTCTCACATCAAATGGGTAGAGTGGATAAAGGACAACACAGGAATACAAATCCCCTTCCCAGTAATAGCCGATGAACTAGGAAGAGTATCCAACCAATTAGGAATGATTCATCCAGGAAAAGGAACAAACACAGTGAGAGCAGTATTCATTGTAGATGACAAAGGAGTAATAAGACTTATCATGTACTATCCACAGGAAGTAGGAAGAAACGTGGATGAAATACTAAGAGCGCTGAAAGCACTGCAAACAGCAGACCAGTACGGCGTCGCACTTCCTGAGAAGTGGCCAAACAACTACTTAATTAAAGACCACGTTATAGTTCCTCCTTCCACTGATGAAGCTTCTGCCAATGAGAGAAAAGAAAAGATAAAGGCAAAAGAAATTGAGGCTTTTGACTGGTGGTTCGTACACAAACCTTTGAAATAAGGTCACCCATAAAATATCCCTTCTTTTTCGACAGCGACGACCTTTTTAACAAAGTAGGTCGTCGCTTTAGTTTGTTGACAAATAAAATTTTTATGAGATGTGATATAATGAAAGTAAGCTTAAGTTGATAGGGGGAGATGGACAAATGAAATATATTGACCTAAGAAGCGATACAGTAACCCAGCCCACTCCTGAGATGAGAGAAGCCATGTACAAAGCTGAAGTGGGCGATGACGTATACGGAGAAGACCCTACTGTGAGAAAACTTGAAGAAATGGCAGCAGAAATGCTAGGAAAAGAAGCAGCAATGCTTGTGACCAGCGGAACTCAAGGGAACCAAGTCTCAATAATGACTCACACTCATCCAGGAGAAGAAATCATACTAGAGGAAAATTCCCACATAATAACCTATGAAGTTGGAGGGATAGGCTATCTCGCTGGAGTACAGGCAAAAACTTTGAAGGGCAATAAAGGAGTTTTAAATCCGGAAGATGTGGAAAAAGCTATAAGGCCTAAAAACATACACTTTCCTGAGACAAGCCTAATCTGCCTTGAAAACACACACAATAGAGCAGGTGGCACTGTGACTCCAATTGAAGTCATGAAAAAGATATATGAAATCGCACAAAAGCATGGAATACCTGTACATCTGGACGGCGCCAGAATATTTAACGCCGCGACATATCTCAAAGTAGATGTAAAAGAAATTGCGAAATATGCTGACAGCGTGATGTTCTGCCTTTCAAAAGGGTTATGTGCCCCTATCGGGTCTATCGTCGTCGGAACAAAAGAATTTATTGAAAGGGCGAGGAAATACCGCAAGATGCTGGGAGGAGGAATGAGGCAGGCAGGTTTCATCGCTGCTGCTGGCATCGTAGCCCTTGAAAAAATGACAAAAAGGCTTCAAGAAGACCATGACAATGCAAGGCTTCTGGCCGAAGGTCTGAAAAACATCCCCGGGATAGACCTTGATATGGAAACAGTGCAAACTAACATAGTAATGACTGATATTTCTGGCACTGGAATGACAGGAAGGGAATTTTCTCTAAAGTTAAAAGAACACGGCGTTTTAGTAAATGGGGGAGATGACTTTTCAGTAAGATTTGTGACTCACTATTACATAACTAAAGAAGACGTAAAGAAGGCCTTGAGTGCAATTGAAAAAGTGGTAAGAGAAAAGCATTAAAGAGAGGGTAACCCCCTCTCTTTTTAAGTATACTCTATCCTCACTTTGCTTCCCTCTCCTGAAACGGTAGGAGGCGTCACTATGAGCTTGACAGGGACCCTGTCTTTGAGTTCTTCTACATGGCTTATTATGCCAACTACCATCTTATCTTTTTTCAGCCTTTCCAGTGATGTCATAACTACGTCAAGAAGTTCTGAATCAAGGCTTCCAAATCCCTCATCCAGGAAGAAAAATTCTAAAGGTGCTTTTCCTTTTAACTGTATGTGGGAAGAAAGAGCTAAAGCAAGTGATAAAGAAGTCAAAAAAGTCTCTCCACCAGATAAAGTATCAACAGAACGCCTTACACCGCCATTGAAGTCATCCCTCATTACAAAATTATTTTCAGAATCAATCTCTAGTGCGTACCTGCTTCTGCTTATTTCTTTAAGCCTTTTTGAAGCGGAAAAAGTAATGTATTTGAGCTGTTTTGATGCGATGAAATCCACAAATTTATTGCCTTGGAACAATTTATCCAGTTCTTCCAGCATGTCTATTACGTGTTCTAACTCTTTTTTCTTTTTGGTCAACTCTTCTACCTTCTTCAGGTTTTCCTTCATATCATGAATAGCCTTTTCTGTAGCACCAATTTCTTTTCTTTTGCCCGTCAAAATCTCCTCCAACTCTCTAATCCTTTCCTCTAATCTGTTCCAATGCTCCTCTTCAATTTGCCTTCCCTTAAGAAACCCTTCCAATCTTTCTATATTCGCGACAAGAGAAGTGTATTCATTTTCAAATCTTTTTACTTCTATTTCAATTTCACTCATCTCTTCACTGCTAATCACAAAACTTAAAGCCTCTTCCTTTGTCTTAAAGCCCTCTTTCGACAGCGAAAGTTCCAATTTTTCTATTTGCTCCTTCAACATGTTGGTCAATAAAATTTGATTTTCCAAAGTGGAGACTTTTTTGCTTTCTATTTCCTGCTTTTTTCTCCTCTCCTCTTCCAGCCTATTTTTTAAAAAGCTCTCTCTCTGCAGAATTTCCGCTCTTTCCTTTTGAACATCTTCCAAATACTTTTTTACGTCTTTCCCTTCAGAATACGAATAGAGTTCTTTTTGCATCTTCTCTAAAACGCTTCTTTTTTCCTTCCCTACTTCTACTACCTGCGTCTTCCTCACTATCAACTGGTTGAGGTCTTCTAACACTTTTTCTCTTTTAATGTTTAATTCTTCTAAATTCTTTTTTAAGGACTCTACTTCTTCTCTTAGTTTTTCAATCAATTTTTCTTTCTGATTGATTTCCTCTACTTTTTCTGAAAAGTTCGCATACCCCAACTTTTCTTTCCAATTTTCTAATTCTTTCAATAGACTCTGATATTCCCTTTCAATCCCTTCAAAAGAAAGTTTATACTCCTCAAGAAGCTTTAAATCCTTTTGCAATCTCTCTTTTATGCGAGCTTCTTCCAATGCAAGCTGTCCTTTTTCTTCTTTTAATCTCTTAAGGACTTTCTCCTTTTCCTCCTTTTCTTTCGCCCAGTCCTCCAATTTTTCCTTTTCTTCTTTAAATTTTACCTCCATCTCTTCTATCTCTTTTCTCAAAATTTCTAAATCAATGCCCCTTAAATTTTCTTTCGCTTTTTCAAGCTCAGCCCTTGAAATCTCTTCTTTTGCTGTAAATCCTGAGAGCTGACTTTTTAGCATAATGAGCTTTTCTTGTAAAACTTCTCTTTCAGTTCTTAAACCCCTTTCTAGCTTCTTTTTCTCCTCAATCAACTTCTCGTCCACTTTCTTTGCCAGATTTATGTGGTGAAAAGACCCGCATACGGGGCAAGGCATTCCCTCTTCCAGGCCTTCTGCCAATTCTCCCGCCATGTTCTTCCTGACAATCTCTTCAATCTCTTTCTGCAAAGCATCCAGCGCTTTACCTTTTTCTTCATATTCTCTCTCAGTTTCTTCTAACTCACCTACAAGCTTTTCTCTCTCCTCTAAAACCTCTTTTAAAGTCTTCTCCAGCTTTTCTTCTAATTCTTTATTCCTTTGCGCTTCTATAAGCTTTAACCTCTTTGACTCCAGTTCTTTTTGGAAATTGAAGAGCTCTTCACTTGAAAGAGGCTTTTGGACTTCAAGAAGGTTGAAAATACTTTCCTCTTTTTGTAACTCTTCCTCTTTTTCAGTAAGTTCCACCTTTATCCTCTCGTACTCTCCCTTCTGCTTTTCTACAAGTTTTTCTATCTCTTCGATCTTGTAAGCCTTTTCCTCTCTTTCTCTTTTGACCCTTTCAAACTCTTTCTCAAGCTCAAACGCTTTAAATACATTCTCCTTCTCTTCTGTACTAATCCTTATGCTTACAATCTTCTCTTCTTTTTCTGCGATATTCTTCTTCAAGTTTTCTATAGAAAGAAATAATTTTTCCTTTTCTTCTTCTAACCTTTTAATATTGCTTTCTAAGTTTTTATACTCTGTCAAAAGCTTTTCTCTTTCTTCAGATAGCCTTTTTATCTCATCTTCAATCTGAACAGCCCTTTTGAGCCTTTCTTCTTTCTCAATAAGAAGAGGAATTTTCTCTTCTTTTTCCCTAAAAGTTATTTCGTAATCTTTCTCTATCTTTTCAAGTTGCGCACTCACTTCCTCCAACTCTTTAGCGTGTTTTTCTAGTTCTTTCTTGTTCAATAAAAGCTTTTTTTCTGTCTCCTCTACAGAATCTATATATGGCTTTACAGAAAGGGCTTTTCTTGCCTTCTCAATTTTCCCTCTTTTTACCTCTATTTCAGAGGCTTTTTCATCTAACAATCTCTTTTTCTCTAAAAACTGGTTTAACTCCTTTTGCCTTTCCCATATCTCTTTCAATTTTTCTCTCTCTTTTAAAAGCTCTTCTCTTTCTGCGCTCAAATTTTTTTCTTCTTCTTTAAGAAGTTCTAACTTGGCTAGCGCTTCTTTTAAAGCCTCTTCTGTAACACCCTCATAGCGAGAAAGCTCCCCATTTACCATCCCCAGAAGGAGAGCTTTTTCATTTTTGACTTTCCTCACTTTTTCCATTAAATCATTTCCATATCTTTCTAAGCCAAAAATCCTCTCCAGCATATCCCGCCTTTCTCGTCCACTTAATTTCAAAAATTCGCTAAATTTCCCCTGAGGAAGTACTACAGATCTGGTAAAGTCCTCTGCAGTAAGTCCTATTATTTCTACTATTTTCTGATGAACCTCTCTTTCTTTCTCTGCCAGCACTTTTTCTCCTTCTGCGGTTATCTCTCTTAGCCTTGCCAAAGTAGTCTTGTATCCGCCATTTTTTAAATCTTTTTTTATGTTTCTCTCTACTATGTACCTCCTTCTTTCAGTCCCTACTCCTATTTCAAATTCATATACCACAGAAGTGGAAAGGGAGTCAGTGTTTATAAAGTCTTTGCTGTTTCTGGGAATTTTTCCGTACATCGAAAGGGTGATAGCATCTATTATGGTGGATTTCCCGCTTCCCGTCGGGCCAAATATTCCAAAAAGCCCTTTTTCAGTGAGAAGTTCAAAATTTATGACTTGCTCTTCTGTAAAGCTGTTAAGGCCAGAAATTTTAAGTCTAATAGGCTTCATGCTCCCTCATCCTCTTTCCCAATTATGCTCATAAAAAGTTCCACCATCTCTTCTGAAGGAGGAACTTTCTTCTCTTTTAGGTAAAACTCCTGAAACAGCTCTCTTATGTCTTTATCCTCTACCTCGATTTCTTCAAAGACATCCTCTTCTTCCGGAAGGATTGGCCTTATCTCTACTATATCAGGCATAAGCCTTTTCATTTCCCTTATCTGAGAGGAAGGAAGAGGAGATTCTGTTTTTATTTCAAAATAAGCCCACACATCCTTGTCCTTATACTCTTCACAAATTTTTAGAGCTTCATCTATCCCATCGCACCTGAAAACCTCAATGGGCTTATAATTTTTAAAGTAAATTTCTTTTACGTAAGCTTTCTCTCCCGCTTTTAAATCCACCAGATATGCGCATTTTGATTGATTCATCTCGCTCTTGCTGTACTGAAGAGGAGAACCTGAATAGTACACAGGCAGTACATCAGAAACCCTTTGAGGCTTGTGAAGGTGCCCCAAAGCAATGTACTGAGCCTTTTCGGGAAGATGCCTTAACTCCACAGTAAAACTTCCTCCAAGCTGAATAGGCCTTTCTGAGCCTGCTTCCTCTCCCCCTGCCACAAAAATGTGCGAAACAGCTATGTTTATAGTATCTTCCCTGTAATTTTTTGAAAGCTCTTCAAAAAGCCTGCCGACTCTTTCAGAATAGCTCTTCTGCCTCTCTTCCTCCTCCAGGCTTTCAGAAAAAATCTCATTAAGCCTTTTCTCGCTGGGGTAGGGAAGGGCTATCACAACAGCCCTTTCCCCTTTTATCTCTACCTCAAAAAAGCCTTCCCCTGAATTGTGAATCTTAAACCTGCCAAAGTCTCCTGTTGGCACAATAGTTTTAGTAGACCCCAAAAGTATTACTCCCTGTTCATAGGCAAGAGGGCTTGCGGCAGAAAGCCTTTCCGGGTTATCGTGATTGCCTGCAATTGCCAAAATAACTCTTTCTCCATTGGCGAGTCTTTTTAAAGTATTGTAAAACAGCATTTCTGCCTTTGCAGGAGGGTTTGAAGAGTCATAGACATCTCCAGCTATTATCACCAAATCCACGTCATTCTCTTCAGCTATTTTTACAAAATCATCTAAAAATTTTTCTTGTTCGGCAAGCCTTGAAAAATTTTCGAGAGTTTTCCCTAAATGCCAATCTGAAGTGTGTAAAATCCGCATTTTATCACCCTTAGTACTTTATGATAGTATCATTAAAAAAGAGGTAGATGTACTTCTCTTTTACCTTCTTTCCCGTGATTTCTTCTAAAGCCTTTCCATAGAGGTCTATCTGAACTCTGTATTTATCCCTGATTTCTTCGATCTTCCCATTTTCAACATAATCTGTCTTATAGTCTATTAAAACTAGCTCTCCTTCTTCTTCAAAAAAGCAGTCAATAATTCCCTGTACAGCTATAAATTCTTCTTGATACACTTCAGGCAAATCTCTATAAATTTCTCTGCTACTAATCTTTATGTGAAAAGGCACTTCCCTTCTTACTTCCTTTGCCTTAAGTAACCTTTTCCCCAGTGGAGTTTTAAAAAATCTTTCTATTTTATTTGCATCCACTTCTTTTGCCTGCTCTTCTGTCAGAATTTCATTTTTCACCATATCCTTAATCTGTTCTTTTATCCCCCGGTAAGACAAATCCTTTGAAAGGTCAAGCTTTTGCATGACAAGGTGCATGGCTATTCCCCTTTCAGCAGGAGTCAGTCCCCTTTTCTTCTCCAAAAAGAGGGGGGTTTTTAAAACTCTTCTCTCAAAAATAGAAGTAGTCTCCTCATCAATCACTTCATCATTTAGAATCCTCTTGATTTCCGTAACAGAGAGCTTGGCAGGAAGCTTGCTCGACCTATCATAAGGATAAACGTAGTTAAGCCTTTCTTCAACCTCTTTTCTGAACTCTGTGTGTAAACCTTCTAAATTGAGAGCATTTAATCTCTCCAAGACTTCTATTCCTTCATCTTTTTTCCTTTCAACAATAACATCTCTTTTGTTCCAAATTTTCACTTCCCATTTTGAAGAGTCTTGTTCCAATTCTGGAGAAATTTCTGCAAATTCCCTCAAAAGCTTAAGATCCCTATGCCTGATTAAGGCAGAACCTATCCAGTCTATATAGCTTCTGCTCTTTAATACATCGTACTCAGAAATCTTTTTCCCCAGAAGTTTTGCTTTGCCCCATTTTTTTGCTCTTTCTTTTATGTCTTTTACGCTTGCCACCAGAATGAGCTTTTCTTTTGCCCGTGTTAAAGCTACATACAGAACTCTCATCTCTTCAGAAAGGCTTTCTAGCTTTATTTTATATTTTATGGCTTCTTTTACAATGCTGGGATATGAAAGCCTTCTTCTATAATCCACAAATTCGGGCCCAATGCCTAGAAAATGATGATAGAGAATTTTTTCGTTCAAATCCTTCGTATTAAACTGCTTTCCCAACCCAGCCACTATCACAATAGGAAATTCCAAGCCTTTGCTTTTGTGTATGCTCATTACCCTCACTACATTCTCATTTTCCCCAACTGTCTTAGCACTTCCCATATCTGTACTCGTCGTCTTTAAGCGGTTTATAAAATTGACAAAGTTAAAAAGCCCTTTGAAACTCGTCTCCTCGTACTCTTTAGCCCTTTCAAAAAGCACCCTCAAATTAGCCTGCCTCTCTACTCCTTGGGGCATCGCCCCGACATAGGAGTAAAAACCCGTCTCTTCGTACAAGTACCACAAAAACTCATCCACAGGCATGTAAATTGATTTTTCCTGCCACCTTTTTAATGAATCCAAAAAATTTCTCACCTTTTCTCCCAGTTCATCTTCTCTCAAAGAAGCTTTTTTTAAGGCTTCATATATAGTTCCGTCAGCATCTTCCAATCTTATATCGACAAGTTCTTCCTCGGTGAAAGAAAATATCGGAGACCTCAGTACTGCCAGAAGAGGTATGTCCTGCATTGGATTGTCTATCACCTGCAGAAGGGAAAGCATTGTCTTTATTTCCGCAGTATCAAAGTAGCCGGCATTAGTATCTGCGAAAACAGGAATTCCCATCTTTACAAATTCCTCTTCGAAAGCATAAGCCCATTTTTCAGTAGCTCTTAAAAGCACGCAAATGTCTCTATATTCAACAGGCCTGTACCCCCCAATTTCTTTGTCATACACTTTAAATCCTTCTCTAAAAAGACCTTTTATCCTCTCCCCAACAACATGGGCTTCCACCTGCATATCGTCCAAAATTTCTTCATCTTCTTCAAATTCCTCTTCTCTTTCTCTCTCTATCAAGTGAACTTCTACAGTCCTTTCATTTTCCTTTTCAAAAGGATTACTTTCATAATTTGCCCCATAATTTAATTTTTCTTCCTCTGAGTAGTCTACTTCGCCTATGTTTTTTGACATTATCTTTTCAAATATGTAATTTACTGCGTCTATAATCTCTTTCCTGCTTCTAAAATTTTTATAAAGGAGTATTTTCTTATTTTCCCCTTCTTGAGAATAACTTGTGTATTTCTCAAAAAATATATAAGGATTGGCCTGCCTAAATCTGTATATGCTCTGCTTCACATCTCCCACCATAAACCTGTTCGGTGGATTGTCCCTAGCAATCAAACTCAGTATAGCCTCCTGTATCAGGCTTGAATCTTGGTATTCATCTATGAATATTTCTTCAAACTTTTCTCTGTAGTAAGAAACTACTTCTTCATTACTCAAAATCTTTAGAGCAAAATGTTCTATGTCCTCAAAGTCTATCACACCTTTTTCCTTTTTCTTTTCTCCGTACTTTTTATCAAACATCAAAATCAAATCTGCCAAAGCTTTCATGACAGGATACAATTTCTTTATCTCTCTTTTAATCTCTTCTTCTTCATCTATAAAAAATTTATCTCTTATTTCCCTTATCCGCTTTTTTACGTCCTCTCTCAATTTCCTGACTTCTTCCTTTACTTCTGCATCAGCTTCCTTGCTAGCTTTAGGAAGTCTCTCAAAAGAGATGGCCTCTATTTTTTTCTTGAATTCATTCCAGCTTTTTGAATCAATTAACTCTTTTAAATGATGTGCCTCCGATTGAAAAAGCGAGAGATAGCCCTCTAATCCCCTTTCCTCTCTTAACTTCTCAATCGCGACACTCATCCCATTTAAAAGCCCTAAAATTTCTACTTTTATGCTGTCTAGTATCACTTCCGCCCATTTGGAATCTTCAAAAGAGAAGTCTTCTTTCACCTCGAAAGCCTCAAGCACATCATTCAGCCACTTCTCAGGCCATGGCAAGGACCTTATGAATCCATAGAGCTTCAAAAGTACATCCTGAAGATATTGGTCCCCCTTTGTCCCGCCATAGCTCTCCACCAGAAGGAGAAAGCCCTCATCATTTTTCTCGTACAGCTCCTCAAAAAGCTCCTCCATCGCCTCCAGCTTTAAAAGCAATGTCTCTGTATCATCTCCTACCCTGAAACTAGGGTCCAAGTCCAGCAAAAAGAAATGCTTTCTCACTACATCTAAGCAAAAAGAGTGGATTGTCGTAATAGTAGCTTTATTAAGGAGTGTAAGCTGGTCAGCAAGCCTTTTGTCCTCCGGATGCTGGTCAAGGAGGGAAATTAACCTTTCTGCAATTCTTTCTCTCATCTCAGAAGCAGCTGCATTGGTAAAAGTGACGACCAGCAATCTATCTATGTCTACAGGTTTTTCTGGGTCTGTCACAATATTTATAATCCTCTCTACTAACACTGCTGTTTTCCCTGAACCGGCAGCCGCTGCCACCAAAACATTTTTACCCCTCGTTGTTATCGCTTCCCTCTGTTCTTCCGTCCACTTGACTTCCATCTTCTTTCACTTCCTCTTCAAAAATACTCCACAGTTTTTCTTCTTTGCTTTCTATTCTCCTGTAGTCATTGCCCTTAAAATTGGTCTCAAATTTGCATATAGAAGAGTAAGGGCAGTACTGGCAGGCCGTCTCCTTTTCTTTCTTGTAAGGCAAAATGGAAATATCCCCTTGGAGCATTTCCTCAGCGAGCTTTCTGCTCTTTTTCTTTACAAATTTTCTTAAAATCTCAAATTGCTCTTCTGTCAGTCCTTTTGTGTTTTTGCCGATAGTCCCATCCTTATTGATAGAAGCAGGGATTATATAGGAAGTCCCTTCTATCAATTTATCCATCTCCCTTATTATATCTAAGTTTTTAAGCACAAATCCTTCTAACCGCAGCCTTTTCATTATTTCCTTATACAATTCCTCATCAGAAATATCTTTGTCTGCCCTCACAATAGGATCGTCTATTTTGAAGTAGAATATCCCCGCAGGAGATAAGTTTGCCTTCCCTTCAAAAGCGCTCTCCAAAATGGCATCTAAGTACACAAGAAGCTGAAGTTCAAGTCCATAAAGTACATCTGAAAGGTCAAGAGTTTTGTCTCCCGATTTATAGTCTATTATCCTTACATATGTTTCTCCTTCTTTTTCAAGGACGTCCACTCTGTCAATTCTGCCTATCAGCTTTATTTCTTCTCCGTTTGAAAGCACGATTTTTATAGGAGGATATTTTTGATTTTCACCAAAAGCCACTTCATGACCTAAAGGCACAAAAGAGCTCCTCTTCATGTGTTCAGAAATTATCCATACAGCCTTGGACAGCACCCTCTTTAGTCTGTTTGCGAGGTATCTGTATCGAGAACTGCTCTTTAGGATGTAGCCCGGAATTTTGTCTACCATCTCTTCTACAATTATGTCAACTGCATCATTACACCACTCTTTATCAATCTCCTGCCAGGTAAGCTCCTCCTTTTCTAAAGCCTTGGCAATTTCATTGAGGACATTATGCATGAAAATTCCAAGGTCAGGAGGCTCAAAACCGTAAATTTTTCTCTCTTTAGCCTTAAGCCCGTACTGCACAAAATAGGCAAAAGGACAGGCAGCATACTTCTCAAGCCTTGATACACTAAACTCCATTTCTTCTCCGTAAAGCTTTTTTATCTTTAAAGGAGGTATTCTTTTTATCTGATTGTCATAGACAAAACCTTCTAAAGTATCTTCTAATTTTTTCTTCCACTCATCTTTTGTCCTATACCATTTATAGACCTCCAGCCAAATAGGGTGAATTTTGCCTGTAATATTCCATTTTTTGAAAGATTTAATCATCTCATTAAAAGTGGGCAAAGGCACTGTCACCCGGTTTAGATTTTCTTCGTCTGTGTCCATTTCCACGATATTTGTACTAACCTTTATCTTAGGAAATATCCTTCTTAAGCGAGAAATTATTATAGAAGGCCTTAGGCTCCTCCCTTCGTGGTCTGCAATTGGATAGCTTATTTTAAGAAACTCGCTGGCGGAAGTTAAAGCTGTGTACACTAGAAATTGTTCTTCAAATACCTTTGCCTTTGTATCTCTGTCAAGCTCAAGGTCCAAAGATGAAAGCAAATTTCTCTCTTCGTCTGAAAATATGCCTTCTTCAAAGGAGGAGGCTGGAAATACCCCGTCATTTGCTCCAAGAAGGTAAAGAACTTTGCTGTTGTGACTTTTCATCCTGTCCACACTTGTGACCAAGACTTCGTCTAATGCAGGTGGAATGCTTGCAATCTGGTACTCATCAAAACCTATGGATATAAGCCGTGCAAATTGCTCTAAAGAAATTTTTTCTTCTCCCAGCACTTCTACCATTTGGTCCAACACGTCCACCACTATGTCCCAAATTTGAGCGTATTGATTTGCTGTGTCAAATTCTCCCCTGTTTTTAAACTCTTCAATAAACTTTTCTATCTTCTCAGGCAATTTATTCTCAACCAAAAAATCATAAAGGACTTCGCAGGCTTCTTTTACATTTTTTGAATGAGAAAATCTTGTGTAAAACTTCTCTAAAGGCAAATACACTCTTTCCCTTACTTCATTTACTTTATTTATAATCTGTTTTTCCCTCTCCTCCATCAAAAGGCTGTCAGTTTTATAGTCTATTCTGTACTCCCATCTTTCTTTCCATTTATTCCCTTTTATTCCGTTTGCCAAAACGTAGTTTTCCAAAAGATTTATTTCCTCTTTGTCTATTCCCGTAAAACCTGTCTTGAGGTATCTAAAAACCGATTCATAAGACCAATTTTTTAGATATATTTCAAAAATAGAAATCACATATACTATGATGGGATTGTTAGTTATGTTTATCTTCAAATCGATAAAGTGAGGAATACCATAATGGGAAAATATAGCTTTTACAAGCTTATAATATCTTTTTAGGTCCCTTGTGGCAACCACAATGTCAGAGTATCTCATGTGTTCATCTCTTATCAATCTAGCTATATCGCGAGCTACCTCTTCTACCTCGCTGTACATATTTGTAGCTTTAAAAATGCTTATATTTTTTGTCTCTTCATTGTAAATTTCGTAAGGATGTGAAAAGAAATTTTTCTCCAAAAAAGCAAGCTCTTTATTATGTTCAAATCTTTTGGGTATTCCTTTGTTCAAATTAACAGGCTCCTCAACTGAAATGCCATTGGTTTCACATATTTTAATTAGTCTTTCTTCTGTTTTTTTTGTAGTGTAAAAAAGGTGGGTAGGATCAATTGAATCTATTGAAGGGTCTAATGTCAAGGTCACACTCACCCTTGTAACTTTCTTTAAAAGCTTTTCTATCACCTTATATTGCTTTGGAGTAAAACCGGTAAAGCCATCTATCCAAAACTCTGCTCCTTCAAACTGCAAAGACTTCTCCAGTTTTTTAGATAAAAGGTCTAACTCATCTTCTTCGTCTATGTAGTTTTTGTGCAATACCTCTTCAAAAGAAGAATATATGAGGACTAAGTCCTCAAGTTTTTCCTTTAATCCCAATTTCTCTATTTTTTCGCTAGCGTCAATTAACTGAAAAGGTGTGACATCAAATCTCTTGAATTCAGTTATGGCCTCAGAAATTTTTTTAACAAATCCTTGCTGTCTAGAAGCCTTGGAATATACTTTGAGTTTTTCCTTGTTTTCTTCCAAGACTTTGTATATTACCATAGACTTTCCACAGGCCTTCATATGCTGACGGGCAAGCCCCCCTACTTCTACAAAGACCCTGTTTGCCAGGGTTTTAAAGCTTAAAACCTGTGCCCTCATCTTCTCATCGCGTTCAATCATATCAAGAAGGTACTTCTCCGCCTCAAATGTAAATTGTTCTGGGACAAGAAGGATAAGAGGATGGTCAGCACCGTCATTTAATTTATGTTTTATTTCTTCAAGACAGAAATAGGTTTTGCCACTTCCTGCCCTTCCGTATATAAACCTTATGCTCATAAAATCAGCTCCTAAGTTTTCTATATTACAATAAAAAGCAAGGCAAAACCTTGCTTATCTTCCATTCTCACAACACCTGCACTTTCTTCTAAATATAATTATACCATCATTTTCTCCATGTTGAATTATTTTATTTTTTTGTGATACAATATTCCACTGAGAAAACAAAACAGCCTGTACAAAGGAGTGTAGAAATGATACAGGACGTTATAATGCTGATTTTAAGCCTTGCATTCATACTCATCTCCTGCATTTTTTTCACCAACTCGGTAGAGTGGTTGGGAAAAAAACTAAACCTCAATCAAGGAGTAGTGGGAAGTATCTTGGCGGTTGTTGGGACTGCCTTTCCAGAGACAATTATACCTATCATTGCTATTATCTTTTATAGTGGAAAAGAAGCAAGTCAAATTGCCACAGGAGCGATTTTAGGCGCACCTTTTATGCTTTCAACACTGGGATTTTTGATGACGGGAGCTTCGGTAATACTGTATTCATCTGCAAATAAAAGAAGTATTAAAATGAACGCAGACCCTAATGTCTTCAGAAGAGACCTTGAATATTTTATATTGATTTACACACTAGCTATATTTACCTCCGTGTTCAACCAGTTCAATGAAGTGAGACTCGCATCAGTTTTACTTTTATTAACCCTGTATTTCCTTTACGTAAGAGCTACATTCAATAGCGAAGGAAAAATAGAACAAAATGTAGAAGAACTCTTGTTTTCACGGATTTTTAGCCTCCCTCCTACATTATCTTGGATAATAATTCAACTATTTATTTCTCTTTCTGGCATAATTTTCAGTTCTCATTTGTTTGTAGGGTATGTTAAGGACCTTTCTCATTTAATGGGAGTATCTCCACTCATACTTTCTCTTGTAATAACACCTATTGCAACAGAACTGCCTGAAAAATTTAATTCAATAGTATGGGTAGGGCAAAAAAAAGATACTCTTGCGCTTGGAAACATAACGGGTGCAATGGTGTTTCAGTCTTCTATACCAGTTATTATGGGGATTTTGTTTACCCCATGGAATATAACAGGAATAGCTTTTTTAAGTGTAGCTCTGGCATTGACTTCTGCTACTTTAAATTTAATATGGATAAACATGAAAAAATCAGTAAATCCTTTTATACTCATGTCCGGAGGAATACTGTACGGAATATTTTTATTTACTGTAATTCATTAATCCGCAATCTCACCTCTGTTGTTCATATAATTACAGCCATAATAGCCTCAATAATATTAGTAGAAATAATTCACTTGTTGCCTTTGAAATACAAAGATAAAGTAGTGATTACTGTCATTGCTTCTCTTTCAATAGGCATAGGTGCTGCATTGACTCTAATTGGATACCTTTATCAACAATAGTAACCTCAAAATTAAATGAAAGCTTCTTTTACCTTTTTACTACCTTAGGTATTTACATTATACTAGCTGTATTAGCCTGAGGCTTTTTTGGGTTTATTATATATTAACAAATTGAGAAAAACAACTATTTTATTATAGAAGAAATAAAAAAGTTGAAAAATTTCAATTTATCCTTATTCAAGCATTTAAAATTTTCGTTTTTATTCTGGCATTGGAACTTTTAGGTGCAGGATTTAAACCTATTATTGACAATTATATAATTCATCTTGATAGCCAACTTTTATATTGGATAAATATGGCAGCGACCGAAATTTCTCCTCACATGACAACAGAACAAATCTGAGCAATATTGATGGGTCTTCTAATAAGTGGCAGCATGCTGATTCCAGGAAATATACCCAATATCATATCTGCAGGAAAGCTTAATATAAAAAGCCGCGAATGGGCTTTGGTAGGAATTCATTTGTTCATTAGTTGGTTTAGTTGTATATTTCATCATACATTTTGTAATTTGATTTTACTTTACTCTGTTTGTAAGTCTCCCTATTCCCTCTATTTCAATAGTTACAACGTCTCCCGGTTTTAAGGGACCAACGCCAGAAGGTGTTCCGGTAAGTATCACGTCGCCGGGATTTAATGTCATTATGTGAGATATAAAACTTACAAGCGTTGGAACGTTAAATATGAGGTGTCGGGTATTGCTCTTTTGCTTTACTTCCCCGTTTACATATGTAGTTATATTTAAAGAAGTAGGGTCTAGGTCTGTCACAATCCAAGGCCCTATAGGCAAAAAGGTATCAAAAGACTTGGCTCTTGTCCACTGGCCATCTTTTGCCTGCAGATCTCTTGCTGTCACATCATTGGCTATAGTATAGCCAAGTATGTAATTTTTTGCTTCCTCTATAGAAACATTTTTAGCTTTTCTTCCTATGACAACAGCCAATTCTCCTTCATAATCCACTCTTCGAGACATTTCAGGAAGAATTATGTAATCATCAGGCCCAATTACTGCAGTGGAAGGTTTTATAAATAAGGTGGGTTCCTCTGGAATTTTGTCCCCCATCTCTTCTATGTGGTCTTTATAATTTAAACCTACGCATATAGCCTTAGAAGGAATACAGGGAGGAAGAAGTTTTACTTCATTTAATCCGTATAAAAAAGCTCCCCCCTCCTTCAATAAGATGACCTTGTCGTTTTCTAGGATACCATAACTGTCAGGTTCTCTATCCACTCTCACAATCCTCATACTCATTCCTCCTTTAGATAGATTTGAATAGTATTTTACCATAAAAAAGATAATAAAAAAATAGCCTAAAAAGGCTTATTTTCGGTTTTTTATATATTCACCTACTTTTTTATCTTCTTTGTTTATATGGTTGACAAACCAGTCTACAAGGAACTCTCTATAGTTTCGTTGCCTACTGACAAGGACTCGGTCCACTTTATCATCCAATTTCCTCCCCTATAAAAACTGTCGATTCAATTTTAAATCTTTTTCGACAAAAAATCAATAAAAATTATTCATACCGTAAAGCCTCAATTGGATTGAGATTAGCAGCCTTATTCGCAGGATACACGCCAAAGAAAAGTCCCACCAAAACTGAAAAAGAAAAAGATACCAAAATCGTGCTCAAAGTAGGATTTGCATCTATATTCATAGCCTTCCCTAAAGTCACTGCTAAAATATATCCTGCTATAATTCCCAATATTCCACCCAACCCGCTTAAAGTTAAAGACTCAATAATGAACTGTAGAAGAATATCTCTCTTTTTTGCCCCTAGTGCTTTTCTTATTCCTATCTCTCTCGTTCTTTCTGTAACCGATACAAGCATTATATTCATTATTCCAATTCCACCCACTAAAAGTGAAATCCCAGCAATTCCTCCAAGAAGTAAACTCAGCGTAGTAGTAACACTATTTACCGTTGATAAAATCTGTGACTGGTCAATTATCCTAAAAGCACTGGTATCGCCTTTAAAAACCACCAACAGGTGATTATTTATTATATTTTTGGCTATTTCTACAGTATCAGGATTTGACGCCCCAATATATATTTGCCTTATATTTTTATTTTTGTCAAAATAAAACATGGTCTTTATTGGAATAAATATTGCGTCATCGTCTGAACCTGCAATTGAAGATCCTTTTAATGCTAAAACTCCAACTACTGTAAAAGCCTGACCGTTTAATTTTATAGTTTTCCCAACCGGATCTGTAAACCCAAACAATTCTGTCGCAACATTGTGCCCTAAAACCGCAACTTTATTTCTTCCCTCATCATCCATTGGCGAAATAAATCTTCCTTCAGCTACCTGTATGCTGCGAATTGCCTGGTAATCACTATTTACTCCATTTACCATAACAGAATCTACTGAATTGTTGCCGTACTTAGCAGTGACATTTGAAGAGATGACAGGTGAAACCGCTTTTATATAATTCCCATCCTTTAATGTCATCGCTTGCTCATAAGTGAGAGACGCTTGAGATCCGCGTCCCATAACACTCACCATTATGAGGTTTGACCCCATGCTCTGAATTTGGGAAGTTACACTCTTTGTAGAACCCTGCCCTATGCTGACCAACGCTATCACAGCTGTAACACCTATTATGATTCCCAACATTGTCAAAAACGACCTTAACTTATTGCTAAAGATACTCCTTATAGCAATTTTCAATGCCTGTACATATCTCACTGCGCCTTCACCTCATTCCCTAGAATGCGCCCATCTTTTATTCTCACTATCCTCTTTGCCTGAGCTGCTATATTTGGGTCGTGAGTGACAACCACCACTGTATTACCTCTTTCATTCAATTCAGTTATTATTTTCATTATCTCATTTCCACTTTTTGAATCTAAATTCCCTGTAGGCTCATCTGCTAAAATTATACGAGGATTATTAGCCAGTGCTCTAGCTATAGCAACCCTCTGCTGCTGACCCCCTGAAAGTTCATTGGGCCTGTGCTTCATCCTGTCTTTAAGCCCTACAAGCTCTAAAAGCATCTCTGCTCTCTCTCTTCTCTCCTTTGCAGGAACACCTTTGTATATCATAGGCAGTTCTACATTTTCTAAAGCAGTCATCCTCTGCAGCAAATTGAAGTTTTGAAATACAAACCCTATTTCACTGCATCTCAAATCTGCCAGCTGATTATCAGTAAGCTTACTTGTATCAATACCATTAAGGAAATATTCACCAGATGTCTTCGTATCAAGACAACCTATTATGTTCATCAATGTCGTCTTACCTGAGCCCGACTGTCCTACAATTGAAACAAATTCACCTTTCCGGATATCCAAATCTATTCCATCTAATGCCCTTACTTCATTCTGCCCGATTCTATAAATTTTTGTTAAATTTCTCATTTTTATCAGTACTTTATCACTATTCATCTATTATTGCCCCCTGAGGAAGAGTTGTTCTGCCATGACCTGTTAAAGCTTCCTCCTTGAAAGCTTCCACTCGGCCTTTCAGTATTTCTATTGAATCCTCCCTGCGGCCTCATCATAAAATTAAAGCCTTGAGGATTTCTATTGTTACTATTAGCCAAAGAGGAGTTCAAAGGAATTAACACCCTGTCGCCTTCCTGCAGTCCACTTACTATTTCTACAAAATTGTTGTTGTGAATTCCTGTTTCTATAAACCTTATATTATTTCTAAACAAGTTCCTCATATTATTGGCATTGGCATCAGAAAGATTTTGATTTTTCATATCATCTGTATAAAGTATCACATATTGTCTATTTCCCAGCGTCTGTACTGCCTGTATAGGGAGGAGTAAAACATCGTTTTTTTCTGCAACTGTAATAGCTACATCCATTGACATACCAAGCATTAGATCCTCACTCGGGTCTACCTGTATAGTTACATTGTACGATGCAACGCCATTCTGTATAGTTGGCAACTGTGATACTTGAGATACCGTTCCACTAAATACCTTTCCTGGTAAGTCATCAGTTGTAAGCTGGACCTTTTGACCTATTTTTATATTCTTAATATCTGTCTCATCAACGGAAAGGTTCACAATATATCCCGAATTGCCTACGATTACTGCTGTATCTGGCTGGCTCTCATAAGATGAAAGCTGTGTAATGTCCAAAACAGGCACAAAACCTGTCTGCACGTAAGAAGCATTGAGATTATTATTGCCTGCGTTACTGCTAAAATTCCCCAGAACATCTCCTTCTTTTATGTTCTGACTTAATATTTTCCCATCAATTGGAGAATAAATCTTTAAACTCTCAATCTGCTTTAAAATTTGATTATAGTTATTTTGAGCCTGCATTACTTTTATTTTGTCGCTTTGTATTTGAGCATCACTTATATTGCTTGAAGAAAGCTTAATTAAAACCTCTCCCTTTCTGACATTCTGCCCTGATGAAACATATATTTTTTCCACAGTTCCTGAAACTTGCGCTGTGACATTAGTCCCGCTATTACCAGAAGGTTGTCCTTCTTCGCTTCCATTAGATTTATTAACATTAACTACTGCAACTGGCATACCTGGAGTGACATCTTGGCCTTCTTTTACCAAAATTTCTACTACTCCGTCAACAGGAGAAGTGATGCTAAGTTTTGCAACAGCGCTATTGTAATTTTTTGTGTCCTGATTTAATTGTTGAGTCGCCAAATCAAGATTTAATTTAGCCTGTTCCAGCTGATTATTTAAATTATCGTCCTCAAGTTCATATAAAAGGTCACCTTTTTTGACTGAATCGCCTACATTAAAATACACCTTTTTTACAACTCCGTTTTTTAAAGTAATCGCTCTCACATCTCCTGTTAAATTACCTGTACCGGTAATTGTCATGGAAATGTTTCCTCGAGTAACAGTTACGTATGGAATCTGTGAAGAAGTAGAAGTTTTGGTTTTGTTTAGAAAATAAAATGTAGCAATACCTGCAATTAGAAGGATAGCGACAATTACGTATGCATACTTCCTTTTCATATTGCCACCTCTTTAATCGAAAGGTTTGTAAATATACTAGCAGAAAATTATGATACAAAAATTATTACAAATATGTGAGAAATTTGTGTGCAAAAAGGTCCGCTGACTTTTAGCGGACCCTTATACTTTTATGTACTTCCACTTTCCTGCTCTAAACCTAAAAATGTACATTATCGAACGAACTATAAAATCGGTAAAAACCCCAATCCATATCCCGTAGATGTCCATCCCAAAATTTTTAGCTAAAAAAGAACCCAATACTATCCTGAAAAGCCAAAGGCCTACCACAGTAGTAACTACAACATACGATATATCGCCTGCAGCCCTTAATACTCCCGCCATCACCACCATAATTGCAAGAAAGGGCTCTACTACTGCAAATATTTTTAAAATGCTAGCAGACACTCTTATAACTTCCGGATCGGTAGTATAAAGCGCTGCAAGCTGTTTGGAAAACACAAACATAAAAACGCCTATAACAGAAATTACTACAACAGAAATATTCCTGGAAACTTTGGCGTAAGTCTCCGCCATATCAAATTCTTCTGCCCCAAGGCTCCTTCCTACTAAGGCTGTAGCTGCTATTGAAAAACCAAATATTGGCATAAACGCAAGGCTGTTTGCATTCATTCCTATTTGATAGACGGCTATAGCTGTTGTGCCCATTGTGGACACTATTATCTGAACTACTAAAAATCCTCCCTGCATCACCAGCTGCTCTAAAGAGGCAGGAACTCCTATTTTTATAATCCTTTTCATCATATCAAAATCTAATTTAAAGGGCCCTCTGATGGCTATTCCCGCCTGGTTTTTCCCAGAATAAATTAAATAAGGTAGAAGTATCCCACCTACTATGCGCGCAGCTGTCACAGAAAAAGCCGCACCTTTAACACCAAAAGGAGGTATCAGGTACCTACCTTTATAAGGTACACCAAAAACCAAAAGCGCATTTAAAATGAGGTTTATTATGTTTACAACTGCAGTCACATACATGGGAGTTTTTGTATCCCCCGCCCCTCTTAATGCACCTCCCAATATTAAGGCAATGACCATAAAAGGAAACCCTATGAGAGCAATTCTGTAGTACAAAATAGCAAATTCAAAAACCTCAGGCTCAATCTTGCCAAAGAGAGTTTTTATGATAGGAATGTCAAAGGCATATCCTAAAAGTGTAAATAAAAGTGTCAAAAAAACTGCCATTATAAAAGACTGCGAAGTAGCAGTCTTAACCCCTTCAATATCTTCCTCACCAACAAGTCTAGCCACAACCACTGTAACACCTGTAGACAATCCTGCAAAGACTGCTTGTAGAAAAAATATAACCATGTTTATAAGCCCTACAGCGGCAAGGGCAGCCGCACTTATACGTCCAACAAATATGGTGGAAATCATTCCTACTGCCATCACAAGCATTTGCTCAGCTATAGAAGGCCAGGCAATCTCCATGACTTCTTTTGCTACATTTCGCCTTTCCTCTTCTTTTGCTTCCAATTCAATCCCCCCCATTTTAGCCTATTTATTATCTTTTAGAAGTTCGCTTCCTTTTTTGATTATTTTTTTCCCTATTCTTTTATTTATCTCTTCTGCCAAATTCCCAGCTTTTATTACTTTAACCAATCTTTTATCTAAGAAGGACAATTGCTCATATTTCACAGGGCTTAAATTAGACACAGAAAGTCCTATCAGTCTAACATATTGCTCTAATTTCCACTCTTCTAATATCCCTTTTGCCACCTCATAAATGTCTTCACTAAATCTTATGTATTTATCTACTGTTTTGCTCTTTGTGTGAACAGCAAAATCTGCAGTTTTTATTTTCACAGTAACTGTCCTGCAGTAAAGCCTTTCTTTGATAAGCTCTTCCGATACAATTTCAGAAAATTCTTTTAGATGTTGAATTAGCAGTTCTTTATTCTTTGTATCTTTTTCCAAAGTCTTTTCTTTCCCTATAGACTTAATCTCCCTCATCGTCTCGACAGGCCTCTCATCAATACCTCTAATTCGATTGTATATCTCTACCCCTGTTTTCCCAAAAAGTTCTATAAGATTTTCTTGAGGAAGTTTTAATAAATCTTCCACAGTCTCTATCCCTATACTTCTTAGTTTTTCCGCAGATTTTTCGCCTATTCCATGGACTTTCGTAACAGGAAGGGGCTTTAATATTTCTGGTACCATGTCTTCTGTTATCACCATCAAACCATCTGGTTTATTCCAGTCAGAGGCAAGCTTTGCAAGAAATTTGTTGTAAGAAATGCCTACAGAAACAGTAAGGCCTGTCGCATCTTTTACTCTCTTCTTTATTTCCAGGGCAATATCCTCAGGATTTTTGTCAACATGTGTAACATCTAAATAAGCCTCGTCTATAGATACAGGCTCTACAAAGGGAGTTATGTCGTATAAGATTTTAAAAATCTGTTCTGATACTTCTTCATATCGTTTTCTCCTGACAGGCAAAAAAATGCCCTGAGGGCACAGTTTTTTTGCCATGTACATTGGCATAGCAGAGTGAATCCCGTACTTTCGCGCCTCATAAGAACATGTGGAAACAACACCTCTTCCTGATAATCCTCCAACAATGACAGGCTTCCCTCTGTATTCAGGATTATCCTGTTGTTCAATGGACGCAAAGAAAGCGTCCATATCAACATGGATAATCTTTCTTTTCATAAATTTCCCTCATTTCATCTCATATTGGGAAAACCCAACTGCTTTAAGGCTTCATATACTATTATGGCAACGGAATTAGACAAATTAAGAGATCTCCAGAGGATTTTCTCGTGCATCGGTATGCGTATACAGTCCTCGTAATATTCGTCTATGAGCCACTGAGGCAATCCTGTCGTTTCTTTTCCAAAAATCAAAAAAGCTTCGTCTTCATATTTGACTTCATGGTAGTATTTGTTTGCTCTTGTAGTAGCAAGGTAAAACTTCTTCCCTTTATGCTTTTCCAGAAACTCTTGAAGGTTTTCATATACCGTGAGGTCCAATAAGGGCCAATAGTCAAGCCCTGCCCTTCTTACATCTTTCTCATCTATACTAAAACCCAAAGGTTTTACAAGGTGAAGTCTGCTTCCTGTAAGTACACAGGTTCTTGCAATATTACCCGTATTCTGGGGTATCTCAGGTTCAACAAGTACTACATTAAGTGGCATTTTTGAACCCCCTGTATGTGCAACTAACTTTACAAATCTATTATATCACAACAGCTTTATAATTAAAAAATTCACCATTTTCCTAGTTGTCAAATATTTTCACTAAAACTTTAATCAGCACAAAAAATATGACTAACATCAAAAAAGTCATTCCTATTCCTACAATAGCGATTCTAAATATATTAAGTAAATCCATTTTGTCCACCTCTTTTAAATTTTAACTCCTCTAGTCAGAGGTCTGCAAAACCTCCTCCCTATAGTCCAAACTCAACACTTTTAATTACACAATAGAACTAACAAGTGCTATTACAATACCTCCTGCTATGATAGAACCTATTTGGCCTGCGACATTTGCTCCTGCTGCCTGCATCAAAATAAAATTTGTAGGGTCTTCTTCTTGGGCCATTTTTTGCACAACTCTAGATGACATTGGAAAAGCCGATATTCCAGCAGCTCCTACCATTGGATTTACTTTATTCTTTAAAAACAAATTTAAAAACTTTGCAAACAATACTCCTCCCGCTGTATCAAATATAAAAGCTATAAGTCCCATTCCAAATATCAAAAGAGTTGTAGGTGTCAAAAATTTGTCGGCAGTCATAGTAGAACCTATTGTTATCCCAAGTAAAAGTGTTACAAGATTGGCAAGTTCATTTTGCGCAGCCTTTGAAAGCCGTTCAACCACACCGCTTTCTCTTATTAGGTTACCAAACATTAAAGAACCTACAAGAGGAACACTACTTGGTACTAAAACTCCTGCAACAAATGTCACCGCTATTGGAAAAAGTATCTTAGCTGTTTTTGAAACTTTATTCATGCGCAAATCCATTCTAATTTTTCGTTCTTCCTTAGTAGTCAGGATCCTTATCACGGGGGGCTGGATTATTGGAACTAAGGCCATATAGGAATAAGCTGCAACTGATATAGGCCCTAAAAGCTTTGGTGCAAATAAATTAGCTACGTAAATAGATGTAGGTCCATCTGCAGCGCCAATTATACCTATAGAAGCTGCTTCTTTTAAATCAAAACCCAGTATATAGGCAAAAATTATTGTTAAAAATATTCCTAGTTGGGCTGCAGCGCCAAAAAATATCATGAAAGGTTGCTGGAGAAGGGGTGAAAAATCTATCATTGCCCCAACTGCAATAAAAATAAGGATAGGAAAAAGTTCTGTTTTTATTCCTGCATTGTATAGAATGGTAAGAAATCCATTCTCCCCTATAGCAGAGGAAAACGGAATATTGGCAAGTATTATGCCAAAACCTATTGGCAAAAGTAACATTGGTTCGTATTCCTTTTTTATTGCAAGATATATAAGGATACCTCCAATTATAAACATTACAACATGGCTTAAAGTAAGATTTGATATTCCTTCTATAAAAGCCTTCATTATTAGTTCCTCCTTTTGTAAAATATAACATACAAAAGCAAGACCTATATAGTGTTTACCTCTATAAAGGTCTTGCTCAAAACTCCGTCCGGAGTTTCTAACCTGCCGGAGAAAATTTCCCGTGCTGACGACAGGTTAAACCACATACTGTGGCAAGCTACTCCCCTTTACTTATGTTTAATTATATATTAAATCGTTATCACAATCAATGTAAAAAAGAGGCGGAAACCCGCCCCTTTTTAGTTTTCTCCCTGTTGCTCAAGTTGTACAGTGTCATTGTCAGAAGTATTTGCTTTTTCAACTTCTCCAGCTTTTTCTTTTTCATGCTTTTCATTGTCCTGTCCCTTGTCCTGTGCCAATACAGCACCATTTCCTGCATCGACTTTTACATCAACTACACCGCTATTTGTCTTAATCTCTACGTTGTACACAAGGTATCCATTTTCATTGTCAAGGCTTACCTTCTCAACTGTTCCTGGTACTACTTTCAATGCTGCTGCCTTTGCTTCATCAGGTGTTATTTTGGTAAGGGAAGAAAGCTGTGCACTCTCCTGTGCTTCATTGTCTTTTACAGCTTCGCTGCCTTTCCCATTGTCTTGCGGATTGGCAACTTTGATTGTCCCCTGGTAAACTGGTTGCTGCTCTTCTACATTCTGTTGGTCATTTGAAGTAGCTGCTTTTGTTGCTGTCACTGCTGGAGGAGTGGAGGGCGAAGTCTGTGCCTTTGCAATCCCCTGATAAGTAGCACCTCCTATTAACCCTAATGCCATTGCACCTGCCACCATGTAGCTTATTAGCTTTTTACTCATTCTTACCACCCTTTCATTATTTTTTGTTGATGGCCTACCATCAACTTTCAATTTCATTTTATAACCCCAACATTAAAAGAACATTAATGAAAAATTAATTTCTGAAATTGACTCCTCTAAAAAATAGTGCTATTATTTTCTAAGAAAATAGCACAGCATAAAGGAGGGATTTGTCTGGAAGGCATCGTGCGCTTTGGCGTTTCCATGGAGTCAAAGCTTTTAAAACAGTTTGACGAACTGATTGAAAAGAAAAATTATAATAACAGGTCCGAAGCCATAAGAGACCTCATTAGAGATTTCATAGTAGAAAATCAGTGGGAAGCAGAGGATGTTGAGACAATAGGCACAATAACCTATGTGTTCAACCATGAGGTTAGAGAAATTAACGATAAACTCACAGATATGCAGCACAAACACTATAAAAACATCATATCCACTATGCATGTACATCTAGATGAGCACAACTGCATAGAAGTCATGATAGTAAGAGGCAAAGCAAAAGAAATTGTGAAGATCGCCGATGAAATAATAAGCACAAGGGGAGTAAAGCATGGAAAGCTTGTAATGACTACAACCGGTGAAAATTTATGAGAGGTGAGGATTTATGCATATACCTGACGGGTACTTGAGCCCTCAGACATGCGCTGTAATGGGGGCCGCCATGGTTCCTGTTCTCTATAAATCCGTAAAAGAAGTAAATAAAGAGCTTGATAAGAAGGACATACCAACGATGGCAATAGGTTCGGCTTTTTCTTTCACAGTCATGATGTTCAACGTCCCAATACCGGGCGGTACAACAGCCCATGCCATCGGCTCCACCCTTCTGGCAATAGTATTGGGCCCCTGGGCTGCGGTCATTTCTGTTACGGTAGCCCTTATAATACAGGCCCTCCTCTTTGGCGATGGAGGGGTACTGGCTTTAGGAGCAAATACTTTCAATATGGCTTTTCTAGCCCCCTTCGTTGGATACGGAGTTTACAAGCTTATGATGCGCCTTAAATTAAAGAAAGTTTTATCCTCCGCAATAGGTGCATATGCTGGAATAAATGCAGCAGCTTTTGCAACAGCAGTAGAGCTTGGCATACAGCCAATGCTTTTCCACACAGCTACAGGAAAAGCCCTTTATTTCCCTTATGAACTTAACATATCTATCCCTGCTATGATGTTTGCTCATCTCACTGTTGCAGGTTTCGTAGAAGCTATTGTAACAGCTTTAGTTATATACTACCTAGAAAAAGTAGAAGAAGATAATATACTCTACCAGTACTCCTACAGGCTAAGGGGTGAAAAAAGATGAAAAAGCTTTATATCATAGCTTTAATAATTATTCTCCTTACTCCTTTAGGCCTTCTGGCTTCAGGTTCTGCGTGGGGTGAGTGGAGCCTCGATGAAGTCAAAGAAATGATAGGATATGTGCCTGAAGGCATGAGTAAATTTGCAGAACTGGTGAAAGGCATACTGCCTGATTACAGTATTCCTGGCTTTGACGCCAATTTCTTTCAACAGGCGATAGGCTATGTATTTTCAGCCGTCATAGGCATTGCCGCAATACTCATAACATTTGCCATATTAGGAAGAGTAATGGGAAGGGTTAAGAAGAAAAATGGATAGATTTTTAGAAAAGACTATTCAAGGCATCTATGGAATTTTTGAAGATTTGTTTTATTCTGATGAAATTGCTGCAAAAAAAGGCCTTATGCAGTCATTAGATCCAAGAGTAAAACTTTTATCTATTTTACTTCTCATTGTAATAGCTAACTTTGGAAAGAGCATTCTTTTTCTTTCAGTATTTGCTATTTATACGGTAGTTCTAGCTTTTCTTTCAAAAATACCTTTGAAAGCCTATATAAAAAGAGTTGCTGTTATCTCAATAATTTTTACAGGAATAATACTTTTACCTTCAACTTTCAACTTTTTTGAAAAAGGAAGTCCTCTAATTTACTTTGGCAAAAACTTATACATCACAAAAGAAGGCGCCTTAGCTTCTCTTACACTCATGATGAGGTCATTTGTCTCTCTATCTTTTGTGTACATTTTGTCCCTGTCGACAAAGTGGACAGATATATTAAAGGCCTTCAGATCTTTTCATCTGCCACAGGTTTTTACCACAACTCTTGAGATGGCCTTCAGGTATATCTTTTTGTTTTTAGAAGTCTCTTTAAATACGTTTTTAGCGCGTAAAAGCAGAAACGTAGGAAAAATCAAAGGGAGAGATGGCAGGAAATTTGTCGCTTCTGTCATCGGAAGCATCTTAATACGATCCAATGAACTTACAGAAGAAGTGTACAAAGCGATGGTCTCAAGAGGTTATAGAGGAGAATACAAAACCTTCTCTTCTTTTAAAATGACCCCATGGGATTACATTTGGATTTCTTCTAATCTGATTTTTATAATAGCCCTATTTAACGCCAAATTATAAAGTTTTACAGGAGGAGATTTTGTAAATTGGATAAAGTTTTTGAACTAAAAAACGTGTCTTACTTTTACACCCCAAAAGTTCCTGCTTTAATAGACATAAGTTTTGACGTGAAACTTAAAGAAAAATTGTTTATATTGGGTGCAAATGGAAGTGGAAAATCTACTCTTTTAAAGCTAATGGATGGACTAATTTATCCTCATGAAGGTCAAATACGATTTTTTGGAAAAGTGATTGGAGATAAAAGAACCTTTGACGAATATGAATTTAGAAGAAGAGTGGGTTTTGTCTTTCAAGACTCTGACGTGCAGCTTTTTAACACAACTGTGTTTGATGAAATAGCTTTTGCCCCCCTACAGATGGGTATGAAAAAAGAAGAAGTAGAAAAACTAGTAAATGAGATTCTCATTTCCTTTGGAATTGAAAAACTAAAAGATAGACCTCCTCACAGACTAAGTGGGGGAGAAAAGAAAAAAGTAGCTTTAGCTTCAGTAATGGTAATAGACCCTGAAGTTTTACTCTTAGACGAACCAACTAACGGCCTTGATCCGCGATCAAAAAAGTGGCTTTTATCAAAATTAGAAGAATTAAACCAAAAGGGTGCCACTCTTGTCATCGCCACCCACGACCTTGAGATGGCAAAAAAATTTTCAGATAGAATAATAATTCTAAATGAAGAACATAAAATAGAAGCTATAGGGTATCCTGAAGAAATTTTAAATGATGAAAAGCTCCTTCTCAAAGCCAATTTAATTTGAATAAAAATAGAGGCTGTCCAAAAACAATAATTTTTAATAACCAGAATCAAGTATTTAATACCATTAAATGTTAATATTGAACTATGCAGCAAATAACAAGAGG
>NZ_SLWU01000018.1 GCF_004345675.1 Caldanaerobacter subterraneus
TGTTTTACCAGGGTAAAAATGGTTTTTAAGGATTTAATTTGTGTGTTTATTATTAAATTTTTAATGTGGATTACAATCATATTATACGAGGAGTGAATAAAATATGGATTCAATTTATTTCGCTATAACAGGGTTAAATAATTACTACAGCTCAAAGATTTTAAAGCCGGGCATGATAGTGAAATTGGAAAAAGATTATAACAATGATTACGATGATGAGGCTATAGCAGTTACTTTGCCTTATTTAGGTAAAGTCGGCTATGTGGCAAACAGTGTGGGAACAGTTCCCAGAGGATGTTATAGTGCAGGAAGGCTGTATGACAAATTTGGCAGTTATGCCTACGCTGCGGTTAAATTTGTTGGGAAAGATTTTGCGATTGCAGAATTTTTAGAAGACGATTTTATTAAGATAACAATAAAATTTAAATTAAAGGAAAAGAGGAGAAAAAAGCATAAAAATAAGGCTTAGCGGTGATGAACCATGTATAAGCAAACTTCTATATTTGATGCCAAGTTTGATAAAAACAGGCCTCTAGCAGATAGAATGAGGCCAAGGACCTTAGATGAGTTTGTTGGACAGGAGCATATTTTGGGAAAGGGTAAAGCTCTAAGAGAACTGATAGAAAAGGACAGCATAACTTCTATGATACTTTGGGGTCCACCTGGCGTTGGCAAAACCACTCTTGCTATGATTATAGCCAATATGACAAATTCTAAATTTGTCAATTTTAGCGCTGTACTTTCTGGAATAAAAGAAATAAAAGAGATAATGGCCCAAGCTGAAAGAGATGCTATGTACGGGCAGAGAACTGTTGTGTTTATAGATGAAATTCACAGATTTAACAAAGCGCAACAGGATGCTTTTTTGCCTCATGTAGAAAAAGGAAATATAATACTGATTGGAGCTACTACAGAAAATCCGTCTTTTGAAGTAAATTCAGCTCTTTTGTCCAGGTCTAAAGTTTTTATGATGAAGCCCTTGGATGTTAAGGATATAATGATTATTCTAAAAAGGGCGCTAAAAGATGAGGAGAGAGGCCTTGGGCTTTACAATGTAGAAATCGACGAAGAAAAACTTGAAAAAATTGCTCTTTTTTCTAATGGGGATGCGAGGGTAGCCCTTAATACTTTGGAGATGGCTGTAATGGCAGCTAATGTCGTGAACGGGAAAAGAGTTGTGACAGATGAAATACTCTCTGATGTGATGCAGAAAAAAGCGCTTCTTTACGACAAGGCAGGAGAAGAGCATTATAATTTGATTTCAGCCTTTCATAAGTCATTGAGGAATAGCGATTGGGATGCTGCCCTTTATTGGATGGCAAGGATGTTGGAAGCAGGGGAGGACCCCCTCTATATCGCGAGGAGGATGATAAGATTTGCTTCAGAAGATGTAGGGCTAGCAGATCCACAAGCTCTTTCTGTAGCTATTGCTGCCTATGAAGCTTCTCACTACATAGGCATGCCAGAGTGCAGTGTAAATCTTGCTCAAGCAGCTGTATATCTCGCTTTGGCTCCCAAGTCCAATGCCCTTTATGTAGCTTACAACAGGGTGAAAAAAGATGCAGAAGAGACTTTTGCTGAACCAGTTCCCATGCATTTGAGAAATACCCCTACAAAGTTGATGAAGGAATTGGGGTATGGAGAGGGTTACAAATACGCCCATGACTTTGAAGAGAAAGTCACTGATATGGAATGCCTGCCCAAAAATCTTAAGGGTCGAAGATATTACATTCCCACGGATTCAGGTTTTGAGAAAAAGTTAAAAGAGAGAATGGAAGAGATTTTAAAATTGAAAGGGAAATAAAAGCGGCATTTCGCTTGAATTGCAAAATGCCGCTTTTTAGGGTCTACACTTTTTCTTCTTTAGGGTCTTCAAATATGATTATGCCAGGTACAAAGAGGAGTATTATCAAGATTATTATTATAATCCATATCCATTGGCTTTCAGAGTTTTTTTGCTTTCCAGGTTTGCCAGGCATATTTATGACCTCCTTTATGCAGGTTCAATTTCATAATATGTAAAAGGCAAATAAAAAGTTCTCTCTGCGATGCGCAGAGAGAATAGTTTTTACCCTTTCGGGCCAGCATTTTTTATTTCTTCACTTACGTCTTTGTATTTTTGAAAATTTTCTATAAACCTTTGGGCTAGTCTTTTCGCCGTTTTGTCATACTCTTCTTTATCTTTCCATGTATTTCTGGGGTTTAAGATTTCAGAAGGTACTCCGGGACAAGAAGCAGGGATGTTAAGATTAAATATAGGGTCTTTGGTAAATTCTACTTTATCTAATTCTCCTTTTAAGGCAGCAGATACCATTTTTCTGGTGTATTCTAAGTTTATTCGCTTTCCAATTCCATAAGGGCCTCCTGACCATCCAGTATTCACCAAAAAGACTTTTGTGTCGTATTTTTCAATTTTTTCTCCAAGCATTTTAGCATATACCATTGGAGGTAAAGGTAAGAAGGGAGCACCAAAGCAAGTGGAAAAAGTGGCTTGTGGCTCTGTAATTCCCCTTTCTGTTCCAGCGAGTTTACTGGTATATCCGGACAGAAAGTAGTACATTGCCTGCTCTTTTGTGAGTTTTGCTATAGGAGGCAGTACTCCAAACGCATCTGCAGTCAAAAATATTATAGTCTTAGGATGTTCTCCTATCCCGCTTTGAACTGCCCCAGGTATAAAGTCAATTGGATATGCTGCTCGCGTGTTTTCAGTGATTTTGTCACTTGTGTAGTCAAGTTCCCTTGTGGCTTCATCGTATACAACGTTTTCAAGAATTGCGCCAAACCTTATTGAATCCCATATTTGAGGCTCTTTTTCTCTTGAAAGATTGATGCACTTAGCATAACAGCCACCTTCAAAATTAAAAATCCCTCTTTCAGACCAACCGTGTTCATCATCGCCAATTAAAAATCTTTCAGGGTCTGCAGAGAGAGTGGTCTTTCCTGTACCGGAGAGGCCGAAGAAAAGGGCTGTGTCACCGTCTTTTCCTATATTAGCAGAACAATGCATGGAAAGCACGCCTTTTTTAGGCATAAGGTAGTTCATTAAGGTGAATATGGATTTTTTGATTTCTCCACCGTACTGGGTGCCTCCAATAATTATGAGCTTTTTTGTAAAACTTAAGATGATAAAAGCCTCAGAGTTAACACCGTCAATTTCGGGGATTGCTTTAAAGCGAGGTGCTGCGATTAAAGTATATTCCGGGACAAAATTTTGTAATTCTTTTTCAGTGGGGCGTATGAAAAGCTGTCTTGCCATTAAACTTTGATAAGCGTATTCTGTTATCACTCTTATGGAGACTCTATATTGATGGTCTGCACCTACAAATCCGTCGAAAATAAAAAGGTCTCTGTTTTGTAAATAGGCAATAAGCCTATTGTACAGCTTTTCAAACTTTTCTACGGAAATAGGCTTGTTATTTTCCCACCATATATCCTCATGGACTTCTGGTTCGTCTACAATGAACTTGTCATTTGGAGATCGACCTGTGTATTTTCCAGTGTACACATTAAAGGCGCCGTTATTTACAAGTACTCCTTCCTCTCTTTTTACAGCTTCTTCTATCAGTTTTGCTACGGGCAAATTTCGGTAAACGTTTTTAAAATTGATTAAACCCAATCTTTCAAGGTTAAGCATTTATGAGGCCTCCTTTTTAGATTTAGAAGTAATTTTTGCAATTTTAGGGTGATTGAATTGCAAAAAATATCTTATTAAGTATAAAATTGTAATTTCTAATAAAATTCTAGCACCTTTCAAAAATTTTTTCAAGGTTTTAAAACTTTGTTGAGGGTCATAAAAAGAGCAAATTTTTTAATAAAAATGTCGAAAAATATGGTATAATAAAAAAGTACTAACAAAAGAGAAATTGAGGAGTGAAGCGGAATTGGAAAAATGTTTTTGTGGAGGAGAAATAGAAATAAAAGAGGTAGAATATAAAATAGTAAAAGGGAAGAAAACTAAGATTTTCAAAAATGTTCCAGCTTATGTGTGCAAAAAATGTGGAGCTGTGTACTATGATACAGATATACTGGATGAAGTCTTTAAAAGAGAGGCTCAGCAAAAGAGTTTGAATTTCGAGTTGTTAAAAGGGTAAATAGGGTCAAGTGTGAGAGAATTGTAATTTTTTCTCCACACTTTTTCAATGAGATATCTGGAAAGGTAAACTACCTTTTCATCCCTTATGGCTTTTTCTATGTCAAAGAATTCGGCAGCGTCATTTTCTATATTGTCAGGCGTTGGTGTTCCAGAGATGTAGTCCAAAAGGAACACTATGTATATTTCCGAACTGCCATCTGGCAGGATTATGCTCCTTACAGAAATTATATTTTTTACTTTTGCATCAATAGAGGTTTCTTCTTTTATTTCTCTTAAAATGGCGTCATCTATATTTTCTCCGGCCTCCACGTGTCCGCCGGGTATTATCCACTTTCCTTTAAAACTGCCATAAGTATGGCGCACAAGAAGTACTTTATTTTCTTTTATAACTATTCCACCTACACCCACTATTATTTTTTTCATAACATCACCAACTAGTTGTTTTACTTAGATTATAGCATAAATTTTAAAGAAAATGGTGAGAAGATGAAACTTGTTGTGGAAAAAAGTGCAGAAGGCCTTACTTTAGAGGGCTTTTTGAAGAGGAAGGGCTTTTCAACAAGATTGATTAAGATGTATAAATGGCATGGAGAGATGCGCGTAAATGGTGAGAAAGAAAATGTAAAGAGGGTTTTAAAAGAAGGAGATGTGATAGAACTTTCCCTTTTTGACACTTCTTCTGATATACTGCCTCAGGAGATGGAGCTTTCAATTTGCTATGAGGATGATGAAATTTTGATTGTAGATAAGCCTGCAGGTATGGTAGTACATCCTACAAGAAGGTATAGAGAAGGAACGCTGGCTAATGGAGTTGCCTATTATTTTGAGAAAAAAGGTATAAAAACTCTAATAAGGCCTGTTAACAGATTAGACAAGGGCACCTCCGGTATTGTCATTTTTGCAAAAGAACCTTTTATGCAATATTACCTTCAGATTGTAAAACCTATGAGCAAATTTTACTATGCTATAGTGAATGGAAAGTTGGAGGGGGAAGGAATTATTGATGTGCCCATCAAAAGAAAATCTTTTATGACAATTGAAAGAGAGGTTTCAGAAGAAGGGGATAGGGCTATCACTTATTACAAATCGCTAAAAGCGACAGAGGAATTTTCGCTTTTGAAAATCAAAATTGCTACCGGTAGAACTCACCAGATAAGAGTGCATCTTAACTATATAGGACATCCCATCGTGGGGGATGACTTATATGGGGAACCTACTTCCTACATTGAAAGGCCTGCTCTTCATGCCTATAGAGTTACTTTTTTCCATCCTCTAAAAGAGAAAGTGATTTCAGTTTATGCTCCTCTCCCAGAGGATATAAAAAGACTTTTTGAGCTTTTATAAATTTTGAAAGATTCCATTTTTAAGTCCAATTTTAAAGAAAAACTCAACAGCTTCTTTATATTCTTTAGGATGCAGTCTTCGATTTATTTCAGGGTAGTTTCTTGCCTTGTAGTAAGGGGTGTACTGACTCATAAGGCTTACGTATACTCCCCTAGGCAGGTTTTCTTTTATCCACAGAAGAATTTTTTTAGTGTCCTCTACATATCCGGGCATTACCAGATGCCTTATCACAAGCCCTTTCTTTATAACCCCATTTTCATCGAATTCTGGTACTCCTACTTGTCTTTCCATTTCCAATATTGCCTGAGTAGCGTACTTGAAATAATCAGGTGCTTCTGAGTATTTCACAGCTATCTCATCGTCATAATATTTAAGGTCAGGTAAGTATATGTCAATGAGACCTTCCAGCATCTTTATAGTCTCCACATTTTCATAGGCATTAGTATTGTAAAGCACAGGAATTTTAAGTCCCTTTTCTTTTGCAAGAACAAGAGCCTTTTTTATTGAGTAAGCGTGAATTGTCGGTGTCACAAGGTTTATGTTGTGAGCTCCTTTTGATTGAAGCTTTAAAAATATCTCTGCCAGTTCTTCCTCTGTTACAAAAGTGCCAAACTGATACTGACTTATTTCATAATTTTGACAAAATACGCATTTTAAATTGCAGCCACTAAAGAATACAGTGCCAGAACCTTTTTTTCCGCTTATAAAAGGTTCTTCCCCGTAATGCAAAAAAGCATCTGAAATTTTGGCCTGCCACGGCATATTGCAAAAGCCCCGCTGTACTGACCTATCCACATTGCACTTTCTGGGGCACAGGTTGCACCTCATAAAACCACCTCTTTTTAATTATTATACCATTGTTATTTTTAAATTTTTGTTGCATTTTTATGAGAATTGGTGTAAACTATAATTGTAAACGAAAAACAAAAGTTCCTGTGGGGTTTGTAGCGGGCTAATTTGTTTTCACCCAACGCAACCCATACGGGAATCCGGGTTCATCAGTGGATGAAATGCCTGGGAAATCAGGACTTCAGAAGCTGGTGACAGGGTACCCACCTGCGAGAGCGGGGATGAAAACATAGCCGTACGGCTCCGTGGGTAAAGTTAAAAGCCCCTTTTTGGGGCTTTTATTTTTTTATAAAATTGGAGTATAATAGTGTCGAGGTGAATTTTTATGAAAATTATCGTCAGAGACAGGGAATACGAATACCCTGAAAATACTAGGTTAGAAGACATTGCTAGAGATTTTGAACACCTTTATAACGGAATAATAGTGGCAGCGAAAGTGAATAACGAATTGAGGGATTTGAATTGTACAATTTCTGAGGATAGTGTAGTAGAATTTGTGGATACTACTGTAGAAGAAGGGACAAGAATATATAGGAGAAGTCTTACTTTTGTGTTTATAAAGGCTGTAAAAGAGCTTCTACCAGGTGCTACTGTTACAATAGAACATTCCCTCGGGAAAGGCTTGTACTGTGAAATTCACGGTTATTCCATAAACAATAAGATAGTAGCATCGATTAAGGATAAAATGAAGGAAATAATAGATAAGAATTTGAAAATAGAGAGAAAAATGCTTTCTAGAGAAGAAGCCATAAGGCTTTTTGAAAAAGAAGGTTTAATGGAAAAAGTTAGGCTTTTTAAAGATACTGATAAAGAGAAAGTACCTGTTTATTACTGTGATGGCACAGTTGACTTTTTCTACAGTCCTTGCGTTCCATCAACAGGGTATTTAAAAGTATTTGACATAAGATTTTATTTCCCTGGAGTCATTTTGATTGCACCAGATATCTACAATCCACGTTCTCTTCCTGTATTTGTGGATGTTCCAAAACTTGCTTCTATATTTAAAGAGGCAGAAGAATGGGCTCATATATTGGATATAAATTATGTGGCTTCTTTAAATGACCTCATAAAAAGAGGAGGAGCAAGAGATTTAATCCTGGTTTCCGAGGCTTTTCACGAGAAGAAAATTTCAAAAATAGCTGATTACATCGCTTCAAATAAAATGATAAAAGTAGTCCTTATTGCTGGACCTTCTTCTTCAGGGAAAACTTCTTTCATTCATAGGCTTAGCGTACAGCTCAGGGTAAACGGGTTAAAGCCTTTTGCTATTTCTCTGGACAATTATTTTGTTCCAAGAGAGCTTACTCCTCGGGATGAGTTTGGCAATTACGACTTCGAATCTATCGATGCCCTAGATTTGCCGCTTTTTAATGAACATTTGATAAAACTTATACAGGGTGAAGAAGTAGAAATCCCTATTTTTAATTTTAAAACAGGGGAGAGAGAGCCTGTAGGGAGAAAAGTTAAACTTGAGAAAAATCAGATTATCCTTATGGAGGGAATTCATGGACTTAATGAAAAGCTTACTATCCAAATTCCGAAAGACAATAAGTATAAAATATATGTAAGCGCAATAACTCAGCTTAATTTAGATGAACACAATAGAATTCCAACTTCTCAGACAAGGCTTATAAGGCGAATAGTTAGGGACAGTCAATTTAGGTCTACAGATGCGGCGGAGACTATAAATATGTGGCCTAGGGTGAGGAAAGGAGAAGAACGCTGGATTTTCCCATATCAGGAGCAAGCGGATGTCATGTTCAACTCCTTCTTGCCCTATGAACTTCCTGTATTAAAAAAATACGCTGAACCCCTTTTAAAGAAAGTTTCCAAAGATGACCCTGCTTACTCTATTGCAAAAGAGATGCTGGAATTTTTAAGCTATTTTTATCCAATAGAAGATGAACTTGCTATTCCGCCTAATTCAATCATAAGAGAATTTATAGGTGGCAGCTGTCTTGACGTGTGAAGAGGGGCTATATGTGTCCCTTTTTGTTTTTACAAAGAAGGGAATCGTATAATTTTGTAGAAATAAAAATAAAAGGGCTTTAATATTTTTTACAAATGCCGATTTTTTAGTTAGATACTAAATGAGGAGGAGGACTGTTATGGCTATTTTTTATTACATGGCAGGAGTTATTGCAATTATTTTAGTAGTAGCTTTTTTGTATTGGTGGATAGTTAAAAGGCGTATAACTTTGGTATTAAGGGAAATGAAGGAGGCAATTGATTCAATTGCAAAAGGGGACCTGTCAAGAAAAATTGACATAAAAGGTGATAAAGAGTTAAAAGAACTGGCTAAATCTCTCAATAGCTTCTTGGAAAATTTTAAAACGCTTGTTATGGAGTCTCAGCAGACCGCAGAGCAAACAGTGGTGGGTTCAAAAAAATTGATGATTGCAATTGATAACGTTACTACTGCTGCAAAAGAAATTTCAACTGCCTTAGAAGAAATTGCAAAAGGAGCAGAGGAACAAGCGGTAGCTGCACAGAAGACAGCTAAAAATGCCAGTGAGGCTTTTGAGCTGAATGAAAAGGTTAAGAATAAATTTGAAGAGACAAAGAATTTAAGTATTAGTATGGAAAAAGAGATTAAAGAAAATGAAGAGATTATGCTAGAACTAATGAAGAGGATGGAGGAAAGTGCTAATAAAAACAAAAAACTTATAGAGGAAGTATCTGAATTAAGAGAAAGGGCAAATAAAATAACTGACATAATCGGAATGGTAAACAAAATTGCTGACCAGACAAATTTACTGGCATTGAATGCAGCAATTGAAGCGGCAAGAGCGGGAGAACATGGAAAAGGGTTTGCGGTTGTAGCAGAAGAGGTGAGAAAACTTGCAGAGCAGTCAGCTTCTGCAGCAGGGGAAATAGTGCTTCTCACAAAAAGCATTCAAGATAAAATAAAAGAAGTTTCAGTGAAATTGGAGGAAGAGATTAAAGGAGTATTGGAAAATTTATCTTATGCAAGTCAGGTAAAAGACAAACTAGAAAGCGTTGTAAATGCAAGTGAAAATGTGGTGGAGGCAGTTGCTTTTGTGGACGATCTTGTCAATTCTCAATACGAAAAAATAAAAGAGATTGCGGAATTAAATCATAAGATTGCAGCAGTGACACAGGAGACTGCAGCGAATACGGAGGAGACCTTGGCTTCTACAGAAGAACAGGTGTCTTCTATGGAAGAGCTAAGAGAGATGATGAACCGCCTGGATAGCTTTGCTGAAAAACTTCAAAATCTAGTGAAGAAGTTCTCAGGAACAGTAAAGCTTACAGTGGAACAAAAGAGAAGAGTAGAAGAGGCAAAAAAAATACTGCAAAGAATAGCGGAAGAAAAAGGAGAAGAGTTGTTTGGAGATAGAGCAAAGGATATAATCATGGATATTGTGAAAAGATATCCTAATTTTGAATTGGCTTTTTCAATACTGGGAAATGGAGATATAAAAGCGATTTCTGTTGAAGTTGATATATCTAATGTGTATCACAGAACCTGGTTTCAGAGGGCTATTGAGGGGGAAGTGACAGTAACAGAGCCTTACATTTCTTTGGCAACAAATGAAATTTGCGTGACAATAGCAATTCCTGTCTACAAGGGAGAGAAAGTAATTGGAGTTTTTGGAGGAGACGTTCAATTAGGCAAATAAAAGAGAAAAATATGCATAAAATAAAATAGATTATAGTTGAAATATTATTTTTAAAGTGGTATAATATGCTTGAAATGGAATTTGGGTTTTTTGGGTCAATTTGATTTTTTGGAATAAAAAATAAAGTAGAGGAGGAGTTATGATGAATGTAATTGACTCGCTTGTCAGTGCTGTTATTAACTATGTAGAAAAAGACCCAGAAAAAAATTTAGACAAAATAGCTAATCTTCTGTCAAAAATTGCAATAATGCCGCAACATAAACAGCAAATAGAAAGTGTGAAGAGATTTTTAGATGACAAAGACAGCAATTGGTACAGATTTGCAATGAAACTTCTTAAAAATATTGACAAAAACATTATAAAAACTATAGGCGTCAATTTCTTTATAAATGCCAGTCTAAAAGGTATTCCAAAGCAAAAAGAACTGGAGGAGAAATATGATATCAACATTCCATGGGCAATTTTAATGGACCCGACGGAAGCTTGCAACTTAAGGTGCGTAGGGTGTTGGGCAGGACAGTACAAACCTCACAATCTTTCTTTTGAAGTGATGGATAGAGTATGTACAGAAGCGGAAGAGCTTGGAGTATATTTCATAGTTCTATCTGGCGGAGAGCCTACGCTGAGAATGAAAGATATAATAAAACTTGCTGAAAAACATAAAAACCAAGTATTCCATTTGTTTACCAATGGAACTTTGATTGATGAGGACATGATAAAAGAAGTAAAAAGAGTTGGCAATATTACTTTTGCAGTAAGTATTAATGGCTTCAGAGAGACAAACGATGCAATACGCGGTCAGGGGACTTTTGATAAAGTAATGAGGGCAATGGATTTGATGAGAGAAAATGGAGTGCTCTTTGGATATTCAGCTACATACACAAGAACGAATGTAGAGGAAGTTTCAAGTGATGAATTTGTAGACATGATGATAGATAAAGGTGCTGCCTTTGCTTGGTATTTTACTTATATTCCTATAGGCAGAGACCCAGATATAAGCTTCATGGTGACACCTGAGCAAAGAAAATACATGTACGAGAGGATAAATTATATAAGGGCTACAAAGGAACTTTTTGCAATTGACTTCTGGAATGACGGAGAATACAGCGGTGGATGCATTGCAGGAGGAAGAAGGTATTTACACATAAATGCAGCAGGAGAAGTAGAGCCTTGTGCTTTTATACATTATTCCAATGTTAATATAAACGAAGTAAGTCTTTTAGAGGCATTGCAGTCTCCTATTATGAAGGCTTACAGGAAAAGGCAGCCTTTTAATTCAAACCATTTAAGGCCATGTCCTCTCATTGACAATCCTGAGAAACTTCTAGAGATAGTTAGAGAATCAAAAGCAAAACACACAGAAGCAAGCGAAGCCTCTCACATAGAAAATCTGTATGAGGATTTAAGGGTAGTAGCTGATAATTGGGGCAAAGTGGCTGATGAAATTTGGGAGGAAAAGATGGCAGCAAGAACGGCAGTGAAAAAAGAGGCTTGACACTTTTGCCGAAATTTCTTATAAATTAGGTATAACTTATTAGACGATGAGGTGCAAAAATGCTGACAAATAGGAGAAAGGAGTTTCTAAAGGCTGTAACTGAGTTATATGAGGAAAAGAAAGAACCAGTTCATTATAGCGATGTGGCTGAAAAGATGAAAATAAGCAAATGGACAGCTTACGACGTTTTAAAAGAATTGGAAAAAGGTGAATATGTAAAAGCGGAATACTACCTAGAAGAAGGGAAAAGCCAGGGCAGGTCTACAGTGAGGTTTGTGCCTACGGAGAAGGCTTATCAATTGTTTGAAAGAGTAGAAAATAACGAATGGAAGATTTTAAGAGATAATCTGATAGACAGAGTAAAAAATGGCAAAAGTGCTTCGTTAGAGGAGCTATTGCATGAGATGTTTCACGCTTCAAAGCCACTGGAATTCTGTGCCTATGCTATTGCAGCTTTTCTGTTAAAACTCAGAATGATGACAGGCATTTCTCTTGAAAGCATAGAAAGTAATATTCTTGCTTGTGTCAATCCTACTTCTTCTTTGATTTTATTTGTGGGAACTGTTCTTGGGGCTTCGCTTTACAACAGAATTAAGAGTGATGTAGACAAGGTTTTATTCGAAAATGTGAAGAAGTTTTATACTTATCTAAACGAACTGGACCAAAAAGACATACATTTGCTCAATAATTTTTTAAAAGACTTGCTGGCTGTTGCTGTCTGAAGCAATAGCCTTATTTTTTTACGTCAGAATCTATTGAAGAAAAGTGATATCAATGGTATAATATATGTGTAAAATTTTACATAATAATTGGGAGGTAAGTGTGATGAAAGTATATGTTGACCAAGATGAATGCATAGCTTGTGGGGTTTGCATAGACATGTGTCCGGATGTTTTTGACTGGAATGAAGATGGCAAGTCCCATGTAATTGTAGATGAGGTTCCAGCTGACCTCGAAGACTGTGTAAGAGATGCAATGAGCTCTTGCCCAACTGAAGCAATCAAAGAAGCATAACCCGGATTTTTCCGGGTTTTTTCATGTATTTTGGCAAAGGCTTTAGGGGAAAATAAAGACAAAAGAAATTTGGGGGGATTTTATGGGTAAAAGAAAAAAATTATACCCTAAAGCCGAAGATGAGCTGGATTCTTTAAAACAGGAAGTGGCAGAGGAATTGCATCTGGATGACGATATTGAAAAACGCGGATGGGAAAACATGACTACAAGAGAAGTGGGAAAGATAGGCGGCAATATGGTAAAAAAGATGATAAGATTTGCAGAAAAAGAGATGGATGAGAGAGATGGCAAAATAGACGTTGACGAGGGCTGAAGAGGAATCTTCAGCCTTTTTTATGATATTTTTTGTGGCAAAAGAGGAAAATTTGATTTGTTGTCGAATAATAATTATTATAAAAAATTCTCAGGGGTGTTTTTATGGAAAAATTGAGAGTAGAGAAATTGAAAAGGTACATAGACCCGGCGATTTTGGACTTTGAAACAACTGATGAGGTTCCTGCTCTAGAGGGAATCATAGGGCAGGACAGAGCGCAAAAAGCGATGGAATTTGGGGTAAAAATTAAGCAAAAAGGCTATAACATTTTTATAACAGGCATTACTGGCACAGGCAGAACCAGTTTTGCTGCTACTTACATAAAGGAAATTGCTAAGAAAGAAAAAAAGCCAAATGACTGGGTTTATGTCTACAATTTCGAAAAACCTTCTCAGCCCATTGCGATAGAGTTACCTGCTGGGTTGGGAAAAGAGTTTAAGAAGGATATGGAGGAATTTGTAGAACAGCTTCAAAAAGACATTCCTAAAGCCTTTGAGTCGGATTCCTATGAAATGCAAAAAGGTGAAATAGTAAAAAAGTATCAAGAAAAGAAAAATGAGCTGATAGAGAATTTGAATGAACTAGCGAGAAACTACGGATTTGTCTTGAGGGATACCCGCACAGGACTTATAAGCATTCCTGTGATTGAGGGGAGACAGATAAACCAGGAGGAGTTTCAGCAGTTGGATGAGGAAGTGAGGAAAGAGATTGAGAAAAAAGCTGCAGAGTTTGAAGTAAAGGCTATGCAGGTCTGGAAAGAGATACAGCTTTTAGACAAGCAGGCGAGAGAAGAAATTAAAAAGCTTGACAATGATATAGGGCTTTTTGCTGTGGGTCATCTGATTGATGAATTAAAAGCGAAGTATAGCGAGTATGAGAGCGTCACCAATTATTTAGAGAGTGTAAAGAAGGATATTTTAGAAAATATTGATAGTTTTAAGGCTATAGATGGAGAAGCTTCTCCCTTTCCTTTCTTAAGAAAGGAAAAAGGATTTCTCAAAAAGTACATGGCAAACCTGTTTGTTGACAATAGCAATACAGAAGGAGCTCCGGTGGTGTTTGAGTACAATCCCAATTACAACAATCTAGTGGGGAATATAGAGTATGAAAGTGATTTTGGAGTTGCTACTACTGATTTTACTAAGATAAAAGCAGGAGCTCTGCATAAGGCAAACGGCGGTTATCTGATATTACAGGCGAAAGATGTGCTGTCATATCCTTTTGCTTGGGATGCCTTGAAGAGGTCTTTAAAGACGGAAAAAGTGATTATTGAAAATATTTCCTCGCAGTACGGGTTTTTGTCCATTTCTTCTTTAAAGCCTGAACCCATAAGGCTTTCTGTGAAAGTTATATTGATAGGCACTCCTTATCTTTATTATCTTTTGTACAATTACGATGAAGATTTTAGCAAGCTTTTTAAGGTAAAAGTGGACTTTAATGAGGAAATGGAGTTAAATGAAGAGAATATAAGGAAGCTATCTTCTTTTATAAAGACTCACTGCATTGAAGATAACCTAAAACCTTTTGACAAAACTGCTGTTGCCAGGGTAATAGAGTATAGCACAAGGCTTTCTGAAGACCAAAACAAGTTGAGTACGCGTTTTAATGAAATAGTAGAGGTGCTGTATGAGGCGGACGCTTGGGCAACCCTGGAGGGAAGTGAAGTTGTAACGGAAGAACATGTAAAGAAAGCTATAGAAGAGAAGATAAAGAGGGTAAACAAGTTAGAAGAGAAGATGCTGGAATATTTCAAAAAAGATATTTACCTGGTGGAGGTCACAGGTGAGAGGGTAGGATGCGTGAACGGGCTGGCAGTTATAGATCTGGGAGATTATGAGTTTGGAAAGCCTTCAAAGATAACTGTAACTACTTATCCAGGGGAAGAAGGAGTTGTGAATATTGAAAGAGAGTCGAAGATGAGCGGGCGCATTCACGATAAAGGCGTGATGATACTTACAGGATATCTGGGAAGCAAGTTTGCTAAGGATTTTCCTCTTACTTTGTCTGCCCGAATTGTGTTTGAACAGTCCTACGAAGGTGTAGAAGGGGATAGTGCTTCTTCTACAGAGCTTTATGCGCTTTTGTCAAGTCTTTCAGATGTTCCAATAAAGCAGGGAATAGCAGTTACAGGGTCTGTAAACCAGTTTGGGGAGATACAGCCTGTTGGAGGAGTCACTCATAAGATAGAAGGTTTTTATAAAGTTTGCAAGGAGAAAGGCTTGACAGGAGATCAAGGGGTGATAATCCCTTACCAGAACGTGTCCAATTTAGTTTTGTCAGATGAGGTTATAGAAGCGGTGGAAAAGGGGCTTTTCCACATATACAGCGTT
This sequence comes from Caldanaerobacter subterraneus, assembly GCF_004345675.1. GTDB lineage: Bacteria > Bacillota > Thermoanaerobacteria > Thermoanaerobacterales > Thermoanaerobacteraceae > Thermoanaerobacter > Thermoanaerobacter subterraneus. Next base: position 15,083 of record NZ_SLWU01000018.1, read on the forward strand.
AAGACAGTAGAAGAGGGCATGGAAATACTTACTGGCAGAAGTTTTGAGGAGATTTATGAAAGAGCTTATAATAAACTGAAGTACTATTACGAACTTTTGACAAACAAAAAAGAGGACAAAGGGGAGAAAAAGTGAGCTGTATAAGCAAAAAGGAAATAACAGACTTTGCTAAAGCAGTTGGCATTGACTTGATCGGTTTTGCTTCTGCCGATTGCCTTAAAGGATATAAAAGCTTTTTAGAAGAAAGAAAAAGTCTAGGTTATGAATGCCCTATTGAGGAGAGAATGCCGGATAAGAGGGTCTCTCCTGAATTTATTTTGCCAGAAGTTAAAACCATAATTTCTGTAGCTTTGTCCTACAATATAGAATACCAAGTAAAACTTCCTAGTAAAAGCTTTGGCATAATCTCAAAAAGCAGCTGGGGAATGGATTATCATTTGGTTTTAAAAGAAAAGATGAAAAGAGTGTGTGAGTTTGTAAAATCAAAATGTCCTGATGTAAAGACGGTTTCTCTGGTGGACAACAATCCTCTTTTGGAAAGGGCAATAGCCTATCACGCAGGGATAGGGTGGTTTGGTAAAAATGGGCTTATAATAAACGAAGAATACGGTTCATACCTTTTCTTAGGAGAAATTTTAATAAACGAATATTTTGAGCCTGATACTCCTCAGGAGTCAAAGTGTGGCGATTGCGATTTGTGTATGAAAGCTTGTCCTACAAAAGCTATAGAAAAGCCGTATATAGTTAATGCAAATAAGTGTCTTTCCTTTATAACAGTCAAAAAAGGAGAAATAGAAGAGGAATTTTTAAAAAAATTAGGAAGGAGAATATACGGATGCGATACCTGTCAGGAAGTCTGCCCTTTTAATAAGGAAGCCAAAAAAGTGAAAAGAGAAGAATTTACGCCTTCCAAACTTTTGCCTAGGCCTAACTTGATCGAGATTTTAAATATGTCAAATAAAGAGTTTAAGGAAATTTTTGGACCTACAGCTTCTTCTTGGAGAGGGAAAAGTGTTATAATAAGAAATGCAATAATTGCCTGTGTGAATACGAAAGACCAAGAGTGCATAGAGCCTATCAAGAAGCTTCTAAAGTCTCCGAGCCCTCTTTTGAGGGGATATAGTGCCTGGGCTATATCTTACTTGGAAGAAAGAGATAAAGCTATAGAGGAAATAAAAGAAGCTTTGAATAAAGAAAAAGATGGTTTTGCAATAAAGATGATGGCAGAAGCCTTACAAAAACTAGAAAGGTGAGGAAAGTGCGCATATCTAAAGAAGAAGCCCTGAAAGTCATAGAGATTTTGAAAAAAATCTATCCAAATGCAAAATCTGGTCTTAAGTTTAATAATCCTTTTGAGCTTTTGATTGCCACTATTTTGTCTGCTCAGTGCACTGACAAGAGGGTAAATATAATCACTGAGAGGCTTTTTAAAAAGTACAAGACTCCAGAGGATTTTTTAAAATTGACTCCTGAAGAACTTCAGGAGGAGATAAGGGAGTGTGGCCTTTACAGGAATAAGTCCAAAAGCATACTTGAGACCTGCAGAATTTTGAAAGAAAAGCATAACGGAAAAGTGCCTGATACTTTGGAAGAACTAATGGCTTTACCAGGGGTAGGAAGAAAGACTGCCAATGTGGTTTTAAGCAATGCCTTCTCAAAAGATGCCATAGCTGTGGATACCCATGTATTTAGAGTTTCAAACAGAATAGGGCTGGCAGATAGCAAGGATGTTTTGACAACTGAGAAACAGCTCATGGAAATTATACCGAAAAATTTGTGGTCAATATCCCACCACCTTTTGATATATCACGGCAGAAATTTATGTACTGCTAGAAAGCCTAAGTGCGACAAGTGTCCAGTAAAGGAGTTTTGCCTTTACTTTAAGGGGAGAAAAATTTAATGTTTTTGTAATTTTTTTAAGGAATAATTAATTGTATTGGAAGAGAAATTGTCATATATTAAAAAAAGAGACCAAAATTAAAAATGGGAGAGAAATGGATGCAGGCAAAGGGTGGAAGCAATAAGAATAAAAAGCGCAATTATTTCTACTTGGTAACTGTTTTGGCGTTGGCAGTTTTCTTATCTTTTGCTTTTGCTTACTTTTACGTCCTTCTCACGTCTTCCTATATTGCTAAAGGTGTGTTTATAGAAGGAATTAATGTAGGGGGGATGGAAAGGGAGGAAGCTCTCAGTATTATCAAAGAAAAATTTAAGGTTCCCAAGTTTTCTATTGTAGCTTTTTATGAAGGACAATCTTTTGAGATTACGACGGAGGATATTGGGCTTCAGTATAACTATGAGGAAGTGGTAAATAAAGCCTATGAGGTGGGCAGAAATGGAAATGTATTGGATAGGATAAGGGAAATTTACACCGTAGGAAGAGAAGGGAGAAATTATAACCTTTCCCTTTCTTATGATGAAAAACCGTTAAAAGAATTTATTGATAGGATAGCAGAGAAAATTGATAAAAAGCCTGAAAATGCTTCTATAAGGATTGTAAGAGGTGTAAAGAGCATAACACCAGAGAAGCTGGGGTTTAAAGTAGACAAAGAAAAAACCCTTAGCAATATAGTGGATGAGTTGAGCAAAGCTATTGAAAATAAACTTTTTGGTAGAGTAGAGGTAGAAGTATCCGTTAAAAAAGTGCTGCCACAAGTGACAAAAAGTATGCTGGATTCGATTAACGGCAGGATTTCGACGTTTTCTACTGTTTTTAACGCAGAGGATGTAAACAGGAGCGATAACCTTGTTGTAGCTTCCCGGGCGATAAACGGAACTCTTCTTTTGCCAGGAGAAGTGTTTTCATTGAACAAAGCCCTTGGACCGAGGGTCATAGAGAGGGGATATAAGGAGGCTCCGGTGATAATAGATAACAAATTGGTGCCGGCTTTAGGTGGAGGGATATGCCAGGTAGCAACTACGCTTTACAACGCTGTGCTGCGGGCGGATATAACGGTTGTGGAAAGATATCACCACAGCTTCCCTGTGGCTTATGTTCCGCCGGGACAGGATGCGACTATTTCAGGGGATGTGCTGGATCTGAAATTTAAAAATTCCACTCAGTACCCGATTTACATAGAGTCATATATAGAAGGCAACAGGCTGATAATAAACCTGTATGGACATGTGGAAAATCCTTCAAGATGGGTGGATATACAATCAGAAATCGTGGAAAAGTATGAGCCAAGTGTGAAGTACATAGAAGACCCTAACCTGCATGAAGGAGAAGTGATTGAAGAAGTAAAGCCCCAGACGGGGTACAAAGTCAACGTGTACAGGCTGACTTATGAAAACGGCAAGCTTGTAAAAAAGGAATTTTTGTACAGGGACCTTTACAAGCCTGTAGATGGGGTTATAAAAAAGGGGACTAAGAAGGTCCCTAAGGAAAACAACCCCCTTAAGGCTACAAGCCCAGTTGTTCCTCCCACAGATACTTCACCGCCACCGGATACTTCAACTGAAGAATCGCCTGCAAATTAAAAAAGTCCCACTTTTTAAAGTGGGGCTTTTTAATTGTTCATTTTTTTCTGACATGCGGGACAGTAACCGTAGAAATATAGTTTTTGTCCCACAACTTTGTAATCCGTGTGCTTTTTTACCTCTTCCAATAAATCTTTAAAAATGCTTTCATCCAAGTCTTCTACCTTGCCGCATCCAAGGCAGACTATGTGAGGATGGGGAGTGGTCTTTGCGTCATATCTGAAACTGCCTTCTCCTACATTCAATTCCTGAATTAGCCCTGTATTTTTTAAAACTTCCAAAGTCTTGTACACTGTAGCAAGGCTCATTGTAGGAAAATCAGAGACTAGCTTTTTGTAAATGGTTTCAGCAGTGGGATGCTCATTTGTATGCATTAAGAAATTAAGAATTGCAAGGCGCTGAGGCGTCACTTTGAGTCCTCTTTGCTTTAGAAGAGCAGTAATTTCCTCCATATTTATCACTCCAATCCATAAAAAATAATCTTTCTCTCTTAATATTTCGTGTTTTTATTATATCCCTATTTTTTAATAATGTCAATCGTTTTTATTAGAAAGGCGTATCGACTGAACTTTCGAAATAAGGTATAATATAACTGAACAGAATAGCAAAAGGAGTTGAAAAAAGTGCAGTATAAGCTAATTGCTATTGATATGGATGATACGCTTTTAAGGCACGATAAGACAATTTCTGAGGAGAACATTAAGGCGCTCCACAGGGCAAGAGAAAAGGGAGTGTATGTAGTGATTGCGACGGGAAGAGTGTTTGCCTCTGCTTACGCTTACGCTGATATGATCGGTTTTAGAACTTATATTATTGCAAGCAATGGAGCTTTGATAAGGGACCCAGATAACAACACTATCTATGAAAGCATTTTAGATTACAACAACATGATAGAGGTGATAAGAACCTGTCAAAAATATGGAACCTATTTTCAGTTGATAAGCGATACCACAGTGTACACTCCAGAGATTACAAATAAATTCCAGAGATATGCTGAATGGAATGCCCTTTTGAAAACAGAAATAAAAGTAGAAGTCGAAGAAATAGAAAATCCATTGGAAGAAGCGGAAAAACTTAAAGACAGGGTTTTGAAAGTGATAGTTTTCAATGAGGATCCAGACCTATTAAAAAGAATTAGAAGTGAGCTTTCTGAGAGGTTAGATGTGCAGATTACCAGCTCTTACGTGGACAACATTGAAATCATGAACAAGGGGGTCAGCAAAGGAAGGGCTTTGGAAATTCTTGGAGGATATCTTGGAGTCTCTAGAGAAGAGATGATAGCTATTGGAGACAGTGAGAATGACATAGAAATGATTAAATTTGCGGGATTAGGGGTGGCTATGGAGAATGCTATTGATGAAGTGAAAAAAGTAGCAGACTTTATCACAAAGTCCAACATGGAAGATGGGGTGAAACACGTTATTGAAAAATTTATATTAACTTGAGAGAGGGGATTTTGTTATGAAAAAGACTGTTCATTTGAGGATAACTGGACATGTCCAGGGAGTGGGGCTCAGGTATTCTGTGTATCAGAAGGCTACGTCTCTTGGAATTACGGGCTATGCAGAGAATTTGTACGATGGAAGTGTTGAAGTGGTAGCAGAAGGGGATGAGGAGAGCATAAAGGAGCTCATACATTTTATCAAGACAGGCTTGAGGTGGGCAAGAGTGGATAACGTGGAGGAGAGATGGTTAGAGTATAAAGGTCAGTACAAAGATTTTCGCATTTATTGAGGTTTTCCTTTCTTTTTTTATTTATTTAAACGTTTAAATGTGATATAATATTTTAAAAAGCTTCATCTATTTAGTGGATTAAATTACCTTGTGTATAAGATCGGATTGAGGGTGCATGGGTATGAGGATGGAATTTGATCTGAAACTTCAGCAAACCCAAAAGCTCATAATGACTCCAGAGCTAAAACAGGCTATTGAAATTTTGCAGTTAAATGCTCTGGAGTTAAATGAATTGATACAGCAGGAACTGGAGAATAATCCCCTTCTTGAGAGAGAAGAGGTTGAAGAAGATATATACGTGGTAGATGTCAAAGAATTGGCCAAAAGCATAAGGGAAATGGAAGAGAGGATGTACTACGGGGATTCTGATGATGAGGAAATGGATGAATTCAATTATGAGAATTTTGTGTCTGCTAAACCAGCCTTAAGCGATCATCTTCTTTTTCAACTTCATATAACACCTGTTCCTACTAGGATTCGCAAGATATGCGAGTATATAATATTTAGCCTAACTCCCAGTGGTTATTTAAAAGAAGATGTAAGAGAAATTGCACAGATGCTGGAGTGCACTGAAGAAGAGGTTTTGGAGGCATTGGCTGTTGTGCAATCTTTTGACCCCCCCTGGTGTAGGTGCCCGCAATTTGCAGGAGTGTCTGAAACTTCAGCTTCTTGCACAGGGCAATTACAAAGGAATTATAAAAGACCTTGTTGAAAATCATTTAGAAGATATTGCAGAGGGCAGGTATTCTTACTTAGCAAAGCTTTACAATGTGTCTGCAAAAGAGGTGCAGAAGGCGGTAGATGCGATAAAAAAATTAAATCCCAAACCGGGAAGCGTTTTTGCACCGGAAGCAGAAGGGTATATAGTTCCTGATGTAGAAGTGATAAAAAGGGATGGGGAGTATTTGGTGTTAGTAAATGATTCGAATATTCCGAGGTTACGGATTAACAGTTACTATTATTCCATATTAGAAAGTTCTGATGAAGAAGCTAAAAAATATATAACCTCTAAACTCCAGTCAGCTATGTGGCTTATAAAAAGCATAGAGAGCAGAAAGGAAACGCTGTATAAAGTTGTAAAGACCATAGTTGACCTTCAGAAAGAGTTTTTAGATAAAGGGATAAATTACTTGAAGCCTTTGACACAAAAGCAGGTTGCGGATATCCTCGGAATACATGAGTCAACTGTCAGCAGAGCTATCAACGGAAAATACGTCCAAACTCCAAGAGGGACTTTTGAGCTCAAGTTTTTCTTCCAGTCGGGGCTTCCCAGCAAGAATGGAAAAGAGTTTTCAGCTGAAACTGTTAAAAATTTGATTAAAAAGTTGATAGAGGAGGAAGACCCTGCGAACCCCTTAAGCGACCAGAAAATAGCAGAGATTTTAAGGGAGAAAAATATAAATATTTCTAGGCGAACTGTGGCAAAATATAGGGAGGAATGCAATATCCCTTCAACTCTTAAGCGAAAAAGATATTAAGTTTTTGTATTGAAAAAGGTTTGAAATTAGTATAAAATAGTTGGTGGAGGTTATTTTTATAAAAGGTGGGACATTTAAAGAATAACGGGACGGGAAGTGTCCTGAAGAGGGAAATGACATGAAGGATATAATAGCCTTGCAACAGAAAATAGTACCAGAGCTTATGGAACTTCTCCAAAAAAGGTATGCTATAATGAGAAACATCTACTTTAACCAGCCCATAGGTCGTCGAGCTCTTTCTCACCAGTTAAACATAGGAGAAAGGATAATACGCACAGAGGTTTCTTTTCTGAAGTCCCAGGGCCTCATAGATATAAATCCAATGGGCATGACAGTCACTAAAGAAGGCGAAGAATTGATTGAGAGCTTGAAAGATTTTATACATGAACTCAAGGGACTTGATAACATAGAGAAAGTCCTTGAGGAAAAATTAAAAGTGGAAAAAGTCATAGTAGTGCCTGGGAATACAGAAGAAGACCCGATGACAAAAAAAGAGCTTGGCAAATCTGCCGCCAATTACCTTAGGGAAATAATAAGGTATGACAGTGTCATAGCTTTAACAGGCGGATCTACTGTGCTGGAAGTTGCAAATGGCATGCCTCAATTGTACGCCCAATCAGAGATAGTAGTAGTTCCTGCTCGTGGAGGTCTAGGGAGGGAAGTAGAAAAACAGGCTAACACGATTGCCTCCATACTCGCTAAAAAACTTGGCGGTACATATAAGATGTTGTATGTTCCTGACCATTTAAGCAAAGAAGCGGTAGAAAGCCTTATGAAAGAGCCTGATATAAAAGAAGTAGTTGATATACTCAAAAAAGCGGACATCCTCATCTTTGGAATAGGTAGAGCTGATGTGATGGCTGACAGGAGAAATCTTCCACAGTCTATAAAGGATTTTTTAAAGGAGAAAGGTGCTGTGGCAGAAAGCCTGGGATATTACTTTGATAAAGAAGGAAAAATAGTATACGCAACACCTAGTATTTTCCTTACCATTGATGATTTGAAGTCAGTAAAGCATTTGATAGGAGTTTCTGGTGGGAAGAGCAAGGCAGAAGCTATTCTAGCCACCTGCAGAAGTGGAAATGTTAAGGTGCTCGTGACTGATGAAGGAGCTGCTTTTGAAATTTTAAGAATGGTGTAAAAACACCTTATAAGGTGTTTAACAAAAAAACTAACAAGGAGGAGTACATAATGGGTGTTAGAGTAGGAATTAACGGTTTTGGAAGAATAGGAAGGAATGTGTTTAGAGCTGCTTTAAAGAAAAATGCTGATTTAGAATTTGTGGCTGTCAATGATTTGACAGATGCTAAAACATTGGCTCACCTTCTCAAATACGACTCTGTCTTAGGGAAATTTGAAGGAGAGGTTTCTTACACTGATGACTCTCTAATTGTAAATGGGAAAGAGATAAAGATATTCAAGGAAACAGACCCAGGTAAGCTTCCATGGGGAGATTTGGGAGTGGACATTGTAATTGAGTCTACAGGAAGATTTACTAACAAAGAGGATGCTATAAAGCACATACACGGTGGAGCTAAAAAGGTGATAATTACAGCTCCTGCAAAAAATGAGGATGTTACAATTGTGATGGGTGTAAATGAGCACATGTATGACCCTGCTAATCACCATGTGATTTCAAACGCATCATGTACGACAAACTGCTTGGCTCCTATTGCAAAAGTATTGAATGACAAATTCCGCATTAAAAAAGGTATGATGACAACAGTTCACTCTTATACAAATGACCAGAGAATATTGGATCTTCCTCACAGTGATTTGAGAAGAGCGAGAGCTGCAGCTGTTTCAATAATACCTACGACAACAGGTGCGGCAAAGGCCATCCACTTGGTAATTCCTGAGTTAAAAGGCAAGATGAACGGTTTTGCAATGAGAGTTCCAACGCCTAACGTTTCAGTTGTAGATTTGGTGGTTGAAGTAGAAATTCCAACCACGGTAGAGGAAGTAAACGCTGCTATGAAGGAAGCTTCTGAGACATACATGAAAGGTATCTTGGGATACTCTGAGGACCCATTGGTTTCTGTGGACTACAAGGGAGACGACAGGTCTTCAATAGTGGATGCTCCTCTCACAATGGTAGTGGAGGGCACACTCGTTAAAGTAGTTTCCTGGTACGACAACGAATGGGGTTACTCCAACAGAGTCGTTGACCTGGCTCTTTATATAGCTGAAAGGATGTAGCAGGGCAAAGGTCCGCGTCCTTCAAGGACCGGACCTTTAAATCCTAATATAGGGGAGGTTTTTGAAGTGAAAAAGAAAACTGTGAGAGACATAGACGTTAGCGGAAAAAGAGTTTTAGTTAGAGTAGATTTTAACGTGCCGATGGATGAAAATAAAAACATAACAGATGACAGGCGCATAAGAGAAGCTCTTCCCACCATTGAGTATTTAATAAATCACAACGCAAAAGTGATACTGGTATCTCACCTGGGGAGACCTAAGGGGAAATTCAATCCGGATTACTCTTTAAAGCCTGTTGCAAAAAGGCTGTCTGAGCTTTTGAAAAAGCCTGTAATTATGGCAGAGGATGTGATTGGAGAAGATGCTAAGGTAAAAGCTGCTGCCTTAAAAGAAGGGGAAGTTCTCCTTTTGGAAAATGTTAGATTCCATGCAGAAGAGGAGAAGAATGACCCTGAATTTGCAAAAGAGCTTGCATCTTTAGCAGATATATACGTAAATGATGCTTTTGGCACTGCTCACAGGGCTCACGCTTCTACTGCAGGAGTTGCCAAGTATCTTCCAGCAGTGGCAGGTTTTTTAATTGAAAAAGAGCTTTCTATAATGGGAGAAGCGTTGGAGAATCCTAAGAGACCTTTTGTGGCGATTTTAGGTGGAGCTAAAGTTTCTGATAAAATTGGGGTTATAACAAATCTTCTGGAAAAAGTGGACAGCCTGTTAATTGGCGGTGGAATGGCTTATACCTTTATTAAGGCGAAGGGCTACGAAATAGGGAAATCTCTTTTGGAAGAGGATAAAATTGAACTAGCAAAGGAAATAATGGAAAAAGCAAAGCAGAAGGGCGTAAATTTCATGCTTCCTGTTGATACAGTTATCGCGAAAGAGTTAAAATCCGGGGTACCTTATGAAGTGGTTGACATTGACAAAATGCCAGAAGACCAGATAGGAGTTGACATTGGGCCTAAAACAATAGAAGAGTATTCAAAAGTGATAAAGCATGCCATGACAGTTGTATGGAATGGACCAATGGGAGTTTTTGAAATACCTGAATTTGCCAAAGGTACAAAAGCTATCGCAAAGGCTTTGAGCGAGTGCAAAGGTACAACAATAGTAGGAGGAGGAGATTCTGCAGCTGCCATAGAACAGCTTGGCTATGCTGATAAAGTCACCCACATTTCAACTGGAGGCGGTGCGTCACTGGAATTTTTAGAGGGGAAAGTCTTGCCGGGAATTGACATTTTGAATGATAAGTAAAGGGGTGTTTTGTTTTGAGAAGGCCTATAATTGCAGGAAATTGGAAAATGCATAAGACCCCTTCAGAGGCAGTGAAATTGGTAGAAGAGCTGATTCCTCTAGTAAAAGATGCAAAAGCCGAAGTAGTAGTAATTCCCCCTTTTGTAGATTTGACAGAAGTTGCTAGAGTCATAAAAGGTACTAATATATTGCTGGGAGCACAAAACATGTTCTGGGAAGAAAAGGGGGCTTACACAGGAGAAATTTCACCTGTCATGCTAAAAGAAATAGGAGTAACTTATGTGGTAATTGGCCATTCTGAAAGAAGGCAGTATTTTAAAGAGACAGATGAAATGGTGAATAAAAAAGTGTTGTCTGCCCTTTCACACGATTTAAAACCTATCGTCTGTGTAGGAGAATCTCTTTCTCAAAGAGAGGAAGGAAAAACTTACGATGTAGTTTTAACTCAGACAAGGGAAGCTTTAAAAGGCGTATCTGAGGAAGATATAACAAAAGTAGTCATCGCTTATGAGCCTGTTTGGGCAATAGGGACGGGTAAAAATGCTACTCCACAGGACGCCAATGAGGTTATAAAAGCTATAAGGAATACAATAGCAGAACTTTATGGGAAAGATAAGGCTGAAATGGTGAGAATACAGTACGGAGGAAGTGTGAAACCTGATAACATCTCTGGTTTCATGGCAGAAAGCGATATAGACGGAGCTTTGGTTGGCGGTGCCAGCCTTGTGGCTGAGGATTTTGCAAAGATTGTGAATTACTAAATTTTACATAGAAAGGGGAAGTGGTATGTCATCAATTATTGATATTTATGCGAGGGAAATATTAGATTCTCGTGGCAATCCTACGATTGAGGTAGAAGTTGAATTAGACAGTGGTGCAGTGGGAAGAGCTGCTGTACCGTCTGGGGCTTCTACTGGGGCTTTTGAAGCAATTGAGTTAAGAGATGGAGATAAGTCAAGATACTTAGGAAAAGGCGTATTGAAAGCAGTACAGAATGTAAATGACATTATTGCGCCAGAATTAATTGGTATGGAAGCACAGGACCAGGTAGCAATTGATAAAGCTATGATTGAACTGGATGGAACGCCCAATAAAAGCAAGTTAGGAGCAAATGCTATTTTAGGTGTGTCTTTGGCAGTTGCAAAAGCGGCAGCAGAAGAGCTGGGTCTTCCTCTGTACCAGTATTTAGGGGGCGTAAATGCTAAGATACTTCCTGTTCCAATGATGAACATACTAAATGGCGGAAAGCATGCTGACAACAATGTAGATATACAAGAGTTTATGATTATGCCTGTAGGAGCTCCCAATTTTAAAGAGGCTTTAAGGATGTGTTCAGAAGTTTATCACAGCCTGAAAAATGTGCTTCACTCCAAGGGATTGAGCACTACAGTTGGCGATGAGGGAGGTTTTGCGCCTAACCTTACATCGAATGAAGAGGCAATTAAAGTAATACTTGAGGCTATAGAAAAAGCCGGATATGTACCTGGGGAAGACATAGTTTTAGCGTTGGACCCTGCGGCCACTGAAATGTACAAAGAAGATGGGAAATACCATTTTGAAGGAGAGGGAATTGTGAGAACTTCTGAGGAAATGATAGAGTTCTGGGAGCAGCTCGTCAGCAAATACCCCATTGTTTCTATAGAAGATGGACTTGCAGAGGAAGACTGGAACGGATGGAAACTCTTAACTGAAAGATTGGGCAAAAAGGTGCAGCTAGTAGGAGACGACCTATTTGTGACGAATACGGAAAGGCTCTCAAAAGGCATTAACATGGGAGTTGCAAATTCAATACTCATAAAGCTCAATCAGATAGGTACTCTGACAGAGACATTGGATGCCATTGAAATGGCTAAAAGGGCAGGCTACACTGCTATCGTATCTCACAGGTCAGGAGAGACGGAAGATACAACTATTGCTGATTTAGTAGTAGCTACAAATGTAGGTCAGATCAAAACAGGTGCTCCAGCAAGGACCGATAGAGTTGCAAAATATAACCAATTATTAAGAATAGAAGAAGCATTGGGAAGCGTGGCCCAGTATCCTGGAAAAAATGCTTTCTACAACATCAGAAAATAAAAAAAGCTTAAAGGGGACTTTTCGCGTCCCCTTTTCTAAATTTCCTCTTGATTTGTAAAAGATGTACTTGTATAATATATACTGTGGCATTATTGGGCTTAAAAATTTTAAATGAGGCGGTGTGAACATGCTGACGACAGTGCTTATGGTTATGCAGGTTCTGGTTAGCATATTTTTGATAGTTATAGTGCTCCTTCAAAAAGGGAAAAGTGCAGGAATTTCAGGAGTAATTGCTGGTGGAGCGGAAACTTTCTTTGGCAAACACAAGGCGAAAACTTTAGAGGGTACTTTAGAAAGGCTTACAGTAATCGGTGCTACACTTTTTATAGTTTTATCGATAATACTTACAATATTGATGGCAAGATAAACGATAAAAACCCTTTTATGGGTTTTTATTTTTACTATTTAAAAAGGCCAGGTGGTCGGATGAAAGTTAGAGAAATTACAGAGGAGCTGGAATACAAGCTCCTTTCTCCATATGCTGCGAAAAGCCGAGAAAGCCGTGGAAGAGCCAGAGAAGAAGAAAAGTGCGACATAAGGACTGATTTTCAAAGAGATAGGGACAGAATAATTCACAGTAAAGCCTTTAGAAGATTAAGCCATAAGACACAGGTTTTTATTTCTCCGGAAGGGGACCACTACAGGACAAGGTTAACTCACACACTGGAGGTAGCACAAATTGCCCGCACAATAGCGAGGGCTTTAAGACTGAATGAAGACTTGACAGAAGCGATTGCCTTAGGACACGATTTGGGTCATACTCCTTTTGGGCATTCTGGAGAAGAAGTCCTAAATAAACTCTTAAAAGGTGGATTCAGACACAGCGAGCAGAGCATAAGAGTGGTAGAAGTTTTAGAAAATGACGGAAAGGGGCTTAATCTTACTTGGGAAGTGAAGGATGGGATATTAAACCATTCTACTGGAGGAAAACCCAGTACTTTGGAAGGGCAAGTGGTGCAGATTTCTGATAAGATAGCATATATAAATCACGATATAGACGATGCTATAAGAGGGAGAGTACTAAAACCAGAGGATTTGCCGAAGGATTTGATAGCTATTTTGGGGGATAAGCATGGCAAGAGGATAGACACAATGGTGAGGGATGTCATTTATAACAGCATGGGGAAACCAGAGGTTTCCATGAGCAAGGAGATATATGAGGCGACATATCAGTTAAGGGCTTTTCTGTTCGAAAAGGTATATATTGGCTCGAAAGCCAAAAGAGATGAAGAAAAAGCCAAAAGAGTTGTTGAGCAGCTTTTTTATTATTTCTATGACAATGTAGATAAAATGCCTAAAGAGTTTGTAAGACTTGCCGAAATTTATGGAAGAGAGAGGGCTGTAGCTGACTATATTGCGGGAATGACAGATAAATACGCTCTTTTAAAGTACAAGGAAATTTTTCTGCCTAGCCCGTGGTTTGAGCAAAATATTTTTGACTTATAAAAGAAGGATTTTTTAATTTTTTGTCGAATATATATTGGACGTCATAAAAAGAGGAATTTAACAATTTCTGTCGAATAGAATAATTAGGTGATATTGATGGCTTATACGAGAGAGTCCATTGAAAAGGTGATAGAGGCCAATGACATTGTAGATGTGATTTCTGACTATGTAGAGCTCAAAAGAGCTGGAAAGGAATTTCGGGGACTCTGCCCTTTTCACAGGGAGAAGACGCCATCTTTTATGGTAAGCCCTACTAAACAGGTATACCATTGTTTTGGTTGCAATGCCAGTGGCAATGTAGTGACCTTTATAATGGATATTGAAAATTTAAGCTTTAAAGAGGCTATTGAATTTTTGGCTGAAAGAGCAGGGATTCCTCTAGAAGAAGTAGATTTAAGTGAAGAAGAGGCCAAGAGGAAGAAGATAATTGAGGAAATATACAGAGTAAATAAAATAGCTGCTTTGTTTTTTCATCGGAAACTCTTTTCAGAAGAAGGAGTCAAAGCTTTAGAATACTTAAAGAGTAGAGGACTTAGCAGCACTACAATAAAAAAATTTGGCATAGGGTATGCTCCCTCAAATGATGACCTCCTTAATTTCTTAAAAGGAAAAGGATATAAAGAAAATTTTTTAAGCAAAGCAGGACTTGTGGTTTATAAAAGTGGCAAATACTATGACAGGTTTAAAGATAGGGTCATGTTTCCTATCATCGATGTAAGGGGCAATGTAGTAGGATTTGGGGGACGAGCCCTGGATGATTCTTTGCCTAAATATCTTAATACACCTGAGACTGAAATCTTTAAAAAAGGCAAGACTCTTTTTGCTATAAACTTTGCGAAAAAAACCCAAGATGACAAGTTTATAATAGTGGAAGGATATATGGATGCAATTTCTCTGCATCAGGCAGGTATTGACTGTGCTGTTGCGTCTTTGGGGACCGCTTTGACTGAAGATCAGGCAAGGCTTATAAAAAGATACAAGAAAAATGTCGTGATTGCTTATGATGCTGATGAAGCTGGGGTTAATGCTACGTTGAGGGGACTTGACATTCTAGAAAAATTGAATATAAATATAAAAGTGCTGAGCATACCTGAAGGGAAAGACCCTGACGAATTTATTAAAAAAGAAGGAAGTGAAGCCTTTAAAAGGCTTGTTGAAAATGCTGAAAGTTTGATAGAGTTTAAGTCGAAAATTTTCAAAAAAGGTCTTGACTTTGAAAAAGTTGAAGATAGAATAATATATGTTAAAAAAATTGCAAGTGAAATAGCAAAAATTTCTGACGAAGTGAAAAGAGAAGTTTATATTTCAGCTGCTGCTAAAACTGCTCAAATACCTGAAAATGCTGTTAGAACAGAGGTTGACCGATTTGTCAAGAGGGAAACCGAAAAAAAACAAAAATTTATGTATAGGACTGGCAATATAAGGCATAATATATACAGTAGCAGTAAAATATCACCAGAAAAGTACTTAATTGCATTGCTTTTACACGATAATAATTTGTATCACAAGATAAAAGGTGTAATTAAACCGGATATGTTGGAGGACTCCAAGTTAAAACCTATCTTTGAGGAAATAGTATCGAGTTTAGAGGGAGGAAAACAGGTTCAAATAAAAGATATAGTATACCTTATTCAGGAGGAAGATAACTTAATTTCAGATTTTAACGATATAGTAAAAGCCCTTTTTGAAGCGGAGGACCTTTCGCAAATGGTGGATGACATCCTGCAGAAGATTTTGCTAAATAATCTTGCAAGAAAGAGAGAAGAGATAAGAAAAGAGATATTAAATGCTCATCTTCTGGGGGATGTAGAAAAAGAGAGAGAGCTTCTTATTAAACTTCAAAATTGTGAAAAGGAGATGCTTAAGATAAAAGATGGGCAGAAAGAGAGAAACCCATAGGGAGGGGAAATCTATGAGTAACAATGAAGAATTAGCAAGAGAAGCCATTAATGAACTTATAAATAAAGGGAAAAAAACCGGAATGCTCACTTACAATGAAATAATGGACTCCCTTGAGGATATAGATTTAAATCCTGACCAAATCGAAAAAGTATATGACACTTTTGAAGATATGGGAATAGAAATAGTAGGAGATGAACCCCGACAGGAAGAAATATCAGAAGAGGACCTCAATTTGGACGACCTCTCTCTTCCTGAGGGAGTCAGCATAGATGACCCTGTGAGGATGTACCTCAAAGAAATCGGCAAGATACCTCTACTCACTCCAGAAGAAGAAATTGAATTGGCAAAAAGAATAGAGCAGGGAGATGAAGAAGCGAAAAAGCGCCTGATAGAAGCTAATTTGAGGTTGGTGGTAAGCATTGCAAAAAGGTACGTAGGGCGTGGCATGCTCTTTTTAGACTTGATACAAGAGGGTAATCTCGGGCTTTTGAAGGCCGTAGAAAAATTTGACTACAGAAAAGGGTATAAATTCAGCACCTATGCTACATGGTGGATCAGACAGGCTATAACTAGAGCTATAGCTGATCAAGCTAGGACGATAAGAATTCCTGTGCACATGGTAGAAACTATAAACAAATTGATAAGGGTGCAAAGGCAATTGCTCCAGGAATTAGGCCGTGAACCTACCCCTGAAGAATTGGCAAAAGAAATGGGAATGCCTGAAGAAAAAGTCAGAGAAATTCTCAAAATAGCTCAAGAACCAGTTTCTCTTGAGACTCCTATAGGTGAAGAGGAAGACAGTCACTTGGGAGATTTCATACCTGATGAAGATGCTCCGGCTCCTGCAGAAGCTGCAGCTTACACCATGCTGAAAGAGCAACTCATGGATGTTTTAGATACGCTGACTCCTAGGGAGGAGAAGGTATTGCGGTTAAGGTTTGGACTTGACGATGGACGAGCTAGAACTCTTGAAGAAGTTGGCAAAGAATTTAACGTCACAAGAGAGAGAATAAGGCAGATTGAAGCAAAAGCTTTGAGAAAATTGAGGCATCCTTCAAGGTCCAAAAAATTAAAAGATTTTCTCGATTGATGATGGCTTCTTGACAATCTCGCAAAAATCATTATAATTAATATTAGCGTATTCCTCAGTAGCTCAAGGGTAGAGCAGCCGGCTGTTAACCGGCAGGTTGTAGGTTCGAATCCTACCTGAGGAGCCACTTTTTGGGCCTTTAGCTCAGCTGGCAGAGCGGTCGGCTCATAACCGATTGGTCCGGGGTTCGAATCCCTGAAGGCCCACCATCTCGATAAAAAAAGCATTTGAGGTTGTCAAATGCTTTTTATTTTTTTGTTTTGGAGGATTGTATGAGACTTCCAGAGCGTCTAAAAGCTATCACTAAATACATTCCGCCAGAGGTAAGAGTAGCTGATATTGGCACTGACCATGGGTTTATACCCATTTATCTTGTTGAGAATAAAATTGCTAAATACGTTATAGCAACTGATTTAAATTGCGGTTCCCTTCAGAAGGCGATTGACAATATAAAAAATAAAAACTTAGAGATGTTTATAGAGACCAGATTAGGGGACGGATTAAAGGTGCTCACACCTGGAGAGGTGGAAGTTGCGATTATTGCAGGTATGGGTGGGCTTTTGATAATAAAAATCCTCACAGAAGGGAAAGAGATAGCACAAACTATAAAAAAATTCATTTTTCAGCCAATGAGGGATGCTGATAAATTAAGGAGATATCTAGTTCAGAACGGCTATAAAATTTCTGAGGAAGATTTAGTAAAAGAAAGAGGCAAGTTTTATGAGATTATAATAGCAGAACATGGTAGACAAAAGATTGAAAATGACGTATATTACGAAATAGGGCCAAAACTCGTAGAAAAAAATCATCCCCTTCTTAAAGAGTTTTTGCTTTACAAGATACAAAAAATTCGAAGGATTTTGAATAAAATTCCACCTGGAGATCCAAAGAGAAAAGGCTTAGAAGAGAAAATAAAAAAGCTTGAGGTGTTGGGCGATGGCAGTGAAATGCCAAACAATAGTTTCTATAATGGATAGGCTTGCGCCGCGCAAATTTGCCCAGGATTGGGACAATGTGGGGTTAATTGTAGGAGACCCTTTACAGGATGTTTCGAAGATACTAGTAGCACTTGATGCCACTCATGAAGTTGTTGAAGAAGCTATAGAGAAAAAAGTAGATATGATTGTGACTCATCATCCGCTGATTTTTAAGTCTATAAAATCTGTCAGATCCGATACGCCAGTCGGCATGCTTGTCATGAAACTTATCAAACATGAGATTTCCCTTTATGCAGCTCATACTTCTTTTGATATAGCACCAAATGGCATGAATGACATCTTGTGCAATATATTGGGGATTTACGAAAGAGAAGTTCTAGATGTCACATATTCAGAAGATTATAAAAAAGTCGTTGTGTACGTGCCCAAGGGATATGAAGATGTAGTGCGGAATGCCATGTGCAGCGCAGGAGCAGGTTTTATAGGAAATTACAGCGATTCCACTTTTCAGGTAGAAGGCACAGGCACTTTCAAACCTATGGAGGGAGCCGACCCATTTATTGGGGAAGTAGGGAAGTTAGAAAAGGTAGAAGAAATAAGACTGGAAACAGTAGTTCCACAAAAATATTTGGATAAAGTGATAAACGCCATGCTAAGAGTCCATCCCTATGAAGAAGTTGCTTATGACGTTTATTCACTGGCAAATCTCAGGGAAGAGTACGGACTTGGAAGAATAGGAGTCATTGAAGAGACGACTTTGAAAGAATTAGCCTTAAAGGTCAAAGCAAAGCTTAAAGCTGAATCTCTCAAGGTGGTTGGCGATTTAGAAAGAAGAGTTAAAAAAGTTGCTGTATGCGGTGGAAGTGGTGCAAGCCTAATTCATAAGGCTGTTATGAAAGGAGCGGATGTTTTAATAACTGCCGATATAGGCTATCACGATGCGGTAGAAGCCCAGCACCTCGGTTTAGCTTTGATTGATGCTGGCCATTTTGCCACAGAAAACATAGCAGTGAGGTTTATCGCAGAATACTTGATTGATGAAACTCAAAAACAAGGGCATGAAATAGAGGTCTTTGTAAGTGAAGTTCAAAAAGACCCTTTTACATGCCTTTAAGTAAGGCTTGACAATAGCAAAAGCCTGTGGTAATATATCATTGTCTGATATAAAAAATGATATACAATGCATGTGAGTAAGTCGGATGGCCGCGGGCGAGGCATTTGCCTCGCACGAGGAAAGTCCGAGCTCCACAGGGCAGGGTGCCGGGTAACACCCGGTGGAGGCGACTCCAAGGAAAGTGCCACAGAAATGTAGACCGCCTGACGCTTTCAAAGGCGTCGGGTAAGGGTGCAACGGTGCGGTAAGAGCGCACCAGCAGCCGGGCGACCGGCTGGCTAGGTAAACCCCACCCGGAGCAAGGCAAATAGGAGGGAGTAGGTGGCCCGCCATTTCCCTCGGGTTAAGCCGCTAGAGGTATCAGGCAACTGATACCCTAGATAGATGGCCATCTAAAACAGAACTCGGCTTACGGACTTGCTCACATGCTGAAAAATTCTGCTTTCCCGGGGACGGGATTTTTTATTTGCCACTATTTTGCCAGCACAAAAATTGTGAATAGTTTGTTAAAGGGGTTTTTGTCGTTTTTTACTTTTTGTTTGATTTAAAAACGTTTTTTTGTTAATATTATATTTAGCGAAACTCATAGAGAGGAGGAAATACATGAGCATACATATTGGAGCAAAAGAAGGAGACATTGCCGAAACAGTACTGCTTCCGGGAGACCCATTGAGGGCTAAATATATAGCAGAAAATTTACTGGAAGATGCAAAGTGCTACAATGAAGTCAGAGGTATGTACGGCTTCACCGGATATTACAAGGGGAAAAGAGTGTCAGTGCAAGGAACAGGAATGGGGGTGCCTTCTATATCCATTTATGTGAATGAACTTATAACAAGTTACGGCGTGAAAAACTTGATAAGAATAGGTACATGCGGTTCATTACAGCCAGACATAAAGATAAGAGATATTGTGATTGCTATGAGCGCCTCAACTGACTCTGCTATAAATAAAATACGTTTTAATGGAATGGATTACGCTCCTACGGCAAGTTTTAAGCTTTTGAAAAAAGCCTATGACAAGGCTGTTGAAATGGGGATAGAGCCAAAAGTTGGAAATATACTTACTACAGATACTTTCTACCATGACGACCCAGAGAGCTGGAGGCTTTGGGCAAAATTTGGAGTGTTGGCTGTAGAAATGGAGACAGCGGGGCTTTACACTTTGGCTGCCAAGTATGGGGTTGATGCTCTTACTATACTTACTGTAAGCGACAGTTTGGTTACAGGTGAAGCGACCTCAGCTGAGGAGAGGCAGAAAACTTTCATGGACATGGTTAAGATTGCTCTGGAGATTGCATAGTAAAGTGGCATTTGAAAATGCCACTTTACTATTATCTATTTAGAAAGGAGAGATATTTTATGGAACCTCTTAAGTTTAAGCCAATATTTATGGAGAGAATATGGGGAGGAACTGCTTTAAAAGAGAGGTTTGGGTTTGATATTCCTGAAGGCAAAAAAATAGGGGAACTCTGGACAGTGTCTGACAATAGGACGGCAGTTAGTGTAATTGATGGAGGAGAATTTGACGGGAAAAAGATAAGCGATGTGGCGTTGGAATTTGCTGAAAGTCTCTATGGGAAGGGGAAAAAATACGAAAGGTTTCCTCTCCTCATAAAAATCATAGATGCGCAGGATAAACTCTCAGTTCAAGTTCACCCTGATGACGAATACGCCTACAAGTACGAAAATGGTGATTCGGGTAAGACAGAGATGTGGTACATAATAGATGCTAGGCCGGGTGCCAAATTGGTCTGTGGTCTAAAAGAAGGTACCACAAGAGAAGAATTTATAAAACTTTTAGAAGAGGAAAGACTAGAAGAATGTCTAAAAGAAGTAGAAGTCAAGGCGGGAGATGTTGTCTACATTCCTGCTGGGATGGTACATGCGATAGGCGAAGGCATTTTGATATGCGAAATTCAGCAGAATTCCGATTTGACCTACAGGGTCTATGACTACAACAGAGTGGACGAAAAAGGCAGAAAAAGAGAGCTCCATGTAGATAAAGCACTTGATGTAATAGATTTTGAACTCAAATCAGATAAGATAGTGCCTATGTTTGAAGAAATAAAAGGAGGGCGTATTGCAAGAGCAGTTGAATCCCCATATTTTAACGTTGAGATAATTGAACTGGCTGAAAAAATGGAGTTTGAAACTTATGACAGATTTGAAACTCTTACTTCTGTGGAAGGCATATTAGAGGTAGAGTGGGAAGAAGGGACAAAAGTAGTAAAGGCAGGAGAAACTATTGTCATACCCGCTTTTGTAGATAAATACAAAGTTAAAGGAAAAGCTAAATTTCTCAAAGCATATGTGCCGTGAGTTTTATTAAAGTTTTGGCATTTTGAATTGCGCAGCCGTTGACGTCATTGTTGAAATACACGTAAATTTCATCGCAATTTTTTAAATATTCTTCTATGTCTTTTGCCAATTCCTCAAGTTCTTCTTCTGAATAGGAGGAACTGAACAAAGCTTCAGGCCCATGCATTCTAATGTAAGCAAAATCTGCTGTGACAACTTTTGCCTTAGGATACCGGGAGGAATCTGCTATTACCCAGGCGACTTTCAATTTCCTCATAAGGTCATAGACTTCTTCATCAAGCCAGCTTTTATGCCTGAATTCCAAGGCAAATTTGTAGTTTTCTTTCCCTCTTAAAAAGTTTATGATTTTTTCTACATTTTCTTGGTCTTTTTTAAAACTTGGAGGGAATTGCAGGAGAATAGGTCCTAACTTGTCCTTCAACAGGTCTATCCTTTTTTTGAAATTGTTCCACGCTTCTTCCACATCACAAAGTTTTTTTAAGTGAGTTATGTGGCGGGAGGCTTTTACAGAAAAGATGAAACCTTCAGGAGTAGAGGTATACCATTTCATCAAAGTTTTTTCTTGAGGTAAGTGGTAGAAAGAAGAATTTACTTCAGCGCTCAGAAAATGCTTTGAATAAAAGCTAAGCCTTTCTTCATAAGGAAGGTTAGAAGGATAAAAAATTTCTTTCCAGTGGGAGTATGCCCAACCGGATGTCCCTATGTAGAGCTTTTTCCCCATCTTTTTTCCTCCTTTCAGAATGTGTTGCTTTTAAGAGTATGATACAACACAAAAAATCTATATGACAATAGTTTTGTCAATTAGGGAGTTGCATATCTTAAGAGATTGTATTATAATAAAAACAGACAGATGATGGGGTCATAGCTCAGCTGGTTAGAGCGCTACGTTGACATCGTAGAGGCCACAGGTTCAAGTCCTGTTGACCCCACCATATGAAAATGAAGGCTTTCAGGGCTCACGAGAGCCCGTTTTTTTTTTTACTTTTTTTGCTGTTTTGATGCCATTTTGGTGCCAGAATTTTTTCAGCTTTATTCTGGTGACTTGGTTTTTTTCATGCTTAATTTATGGAATTATAAGGCAATAATTCCTGGAGCTGTTTGGCGAATACTTTTCAATATGGTATAATATTTTAAGGCGTGATATTAAAATTGGAGGTGGGAGTGGGGTTGAAAAATCTAAATGGAAAGTGGGGATTGGACTCATCTAAAGAGTTTTACTGGGAGCCAGATGTGGAAGGAGGCTATAGAGTTTACAAAGTAAAGTCTGTTATTATGGAACATCAGTCACCGTATCAGAAGATAGACATTGTAGAACTTGAAACTTGGGGAAAGAGTTTATTTTTAGACGGCAGCCTTCAGTCAACAGAATCAGATGAATTTATATACCATGAACTTTTGGTGCATCCAGCTATGCGTGTTCACCCTTCTCCTAAGAGAGTTTTGATATGCGGGGTAGGAGAGGGGAAGAGCGTAAGAGAAGTTTTAAAATACCCGACAGTAAAAGAGGTAATAGGTGTTGATATAGATAAAGAAGTAGTTGCCCTCTGTCAGAAACACTTGGGTAAAACACCTATTGATGACAAGCGTGTGAGACTTGTATATCAAGATGTAGCAGAATTTATAAAAAATTATAGAGGCGAACCCTTTGATGTAGCTATAGTAGATGTAACAGATGATTTAGATGGGCCTGCTAGGAGTGTTCACCAGTTAGACTTTTATAAAAGGCTTTATGAAATTTTAGGCGAAAAAGCTACTGTGGTAGTGCAGGGGACATCAGCTTTTTCGAAAGTTAAAAATGTCGGCTTTTGCCACATCTATGAGATTCTCAAAGAAGTATTTCCTTTTGTAATTCCCTATGCCGATTACATCCCCTCTTTTAGCGATTTGTGGACTTTTTTTGTGGCTCTGAAAGGAATTAAAGACTTAACCCCAAGGCATGAAATCCCCCGTGACCTTAAGTATTACGATGAATATACAAATGAAAGGATTTTTACTCTAGCTAAGCCTTTGAGAGAAAAACTAGGGGTATGATAGTACCCCTTCAGACTGTTGACAAAATAAAGAAGTGGCATTTTGTGTGTAAATGCGACTTGTTGTCAAAGCGGTAACTAAACTTGGCGAACTTGAGGAGCGAAGGCGGGGCGAGCAAAGCGAGCGGCCACCTGAGCCTGAAAGGCGAATTGGCCGGTACCCCGCCTGAGCCCGAAAAGTGAGCCTTAGTTTAGTCGCTTTGCAACTCTGGAGCATTAACACAAAATGCCACTTAAATAAGAAAGACTTTGTCAACAAACTGTAGGGGTATGATAGTACCCCTTTTTAATTTAAGAAATTGCAAGATTAGATGAAACTTTGACGAAAGGTTATACTTAGTTTTTTATACATAAAATTTTCACTTCTTGCAAAATATATAACCGAATCACAAAAGTGAGGAGGTTATGCCTTTTTATGAAGAGAAAAAATCTCATAATGACAATTTTGGTAATTTTTATAGTGGTCAGTTTGATTTTTTTAAATGGATGCAAGAGTGGGACACAAAAACAGTTTTTTAAGCCTTTTGCTGGGGTTAAGGGTAAGAAATTGCAAGTTGTGGGATTTTACATGGATTCTCAAGGGTATGACAATTCTTATCAGTCTCTAGTGAGATATTCCAAATACATAGATACGCTTTCACCGCTTTGGCTAACAGTTGAGGGAGATGGGACAGTAAAGGACTCTACTAATCCGCAGGCCTTAAACTACGCCAAAAAACAGGGTATAAAAGTAGTTCCCCTGGTGAATGTTGCCAATAGCAAGGATGAAGTGCTTTTAGACCCCAATATTCGCGACAAAGTCATCTCTCAATTGGTAGTTCTTCTAAAAAAGCACGATTTTGACGGGTACAACATAGACTTTGAGTTCATACCTCATGGAGAAAAGAATTATGTAAAGGACAAGGATTATCTGACGGCCTTTGTGGCTAAGTTAAAGCCTCTTGTCAAAAAAGAAGGAAAAATATTGGACATATCAGTTATACCTCACTATCAAGTGCCAAAAGAAATATCCGGAATATACGATTATAGAGAACTAGCGCATTTGGTGGACCACGTTACATTGATGACTTATGACAGGCATAATGCTTCTACTCCTCCTGGTCCTGTTTCACCGGAACAGTGGGTAGAGTATAATGTAAAGGATGCCCTCAATGAAGGGTTTAAGCCTGAGCAGATATGCCTTGGGGTTGCTACTTATGGCTATGACTGGCCTGCAAGCAAAAGCGGAGGTTTCTCAAGGCCTACCAAAGAAATCATGACAAAGGCAAAACTTCAGGGGATTGAGATAAAATGGAGTGATAAGTACCAAGAACCCTACTATACTTACTATGACAAAATAACCGGTACCACAAGGGAGGTTTGGTTTGAGAATTCATATACATTGGCAGAAAAAATAGAAGTGGCAAAAAGGTATAATCTCCATGGAATATGTGTGTGGAGGATTGGTTTTGAAACCCCCTCTTTCTGGAAAGTAATTGACCAGAAAATAGGTGCGCGGTAAAAAATGTTGAAAACATTTAAGTTTGAGTATATAATAGATATGTAAATTACCAATTTGTTGGGGGGATTTTTATGGATTTAAACTCTTACATAGACAGCATGAGGGATGAAATCATAAAATCCGTTCAGGAATTAGTCAGAATAAAAAGCGTGCAGGATGAACCGAAACCAGGTATGCCGTACGGAGAAGGCGTTGCAAGAGCGCTAGAGAAAGCGCTTGAAATTGCAGAAAGGTTGGGATTTAAAACTAAGAACCTGGACGGCTATATAGGGTATGCAGAGTACGGTGAAGGAGAAGAAATGATTGCAGTGCTGGGGCACCTGGATGTAGTGCCTGAAGGGGATGGGTGGACATATCCGCCCTATGGAGCTGAGATACACGACGGAAAGATATATGGGAGAGGTACTGTGGACGACAAAGGGCCAATAATCGCTGCTTTATATGGCCTAAAAGCCATAAAAGATGCAGGCCTTAAGCTTTCGAAAAGAGTGAGGATTATTTTCGGGACTAATGAAGAAACAGGGTCCCATGAGATAAAATATTATCTGGAACACGATGAAGCTCCCACAATGGGCTTTACTCCTGATGCACAGTACCCGATTATACATGCAGAAAAAGGAATAACAATGTTCAATGTGGTCAAAGATTTTAATAAAAAGCCAAGTAGAATAGTGGTAAAATACATCAAAGGTGGAGAAAGGCCCAATGTGGTCCCCGGTTACTGTGAGGCGAGGCTTAAGGTTGAAGAGGAAAATACCAAGAAAGAGATTTTGAATGAATTAGAAGCTTTTGTAAGAGAAACGGGGTATGACCTTAAATTTGAGGAGAAGGAAGGCGATTTAGTAATAAAGTCTTTTGGGATACCTGCCCATGGAAGCCTTCCACATCTCGGGAAAAACGCAATAATGCAACTATTCCTCTTTTTGGATAGAATAAATTTAGATGAAAGCGATGTGAAGGACTTTATACACTTCTTTGCGACGAATGTTGGCATGGAGACTAATGGCAAAACTTTTGGAATATACCTAAAAGATGAGACAGGAGAGCTCACCTTTAATGTGGGAACTGTTTCGATAGATGAGGACAAGGGAGTATTGGGATTGAATATAAGATATCCTGTCAAGCACAAGTATGAAGACTGGATGAACATTTTTGAGGAGAAGATAAAAGGTCAGGGTATGAGAATAGAGGATATGCTGCACCAGCCGCCTTTGTATTTCCCACCTGATCATCCCTTGATAAAGATTTTAAGTAAGGTTTATGAAGAGCAGACGGGACAGAAAGCAGAGCTTTTGGCTATAGGTGGTGGAACTTATGCCAAAGAAATGCCGAATACTGTAGCTTTTGGTCCTGTTTTCCCAGGAAAACCAGAGCTGGCTCATCAGGCTGATGAGTACATAGAAATTGAAGACCTGATATTAAACGCAAAAATTTACGCTCACGCAATATATGAACTTGCCAAATAAAATCTCCTTGCATGTGCTTTGAAATTGTATTATAATAAATAAAGAAGCGGTGGGGTCATAGCTCAGCTGGTCAGAGCGCTGCGCTCACATCGCAGAGGTCACAGGTTCGACTCCTGTTGACCCCACCATAGTAAAATTAAGACTTTGACGGTCCTATCAAAGGACCGTTTTTCTATTTTTTGCTGTTTTGGTGCCAAAGTTTTTAATTTTTTATTAGAATCTCGTTTAATTCTTCATATAAGTTTTTTAAAACACTCTGGTAATCTTTTTCTCCTGTTTCGACTGATTCCATGAGCTTTTCCAATTGGCGGGTAGTTTCTTCGTTTATGTAGTTCATATATCTTTCTGACAAGTACGAATAGACCTTTCTTCCCAAAGCAGTGGTTCTAAGCCTTTTATAAACGTCCTCAATTATATACTTCCTTTTGAAAAGTATATCTACTATTTTTGCATATGTGGAGGGCCTGCCTATATTTCTTTTTTGCATTTCTTCAATCAAAGAAGCTTGTGTGAAAAGGGGAACTGTGTGAGTAGTGTAAGTCCTCTTAGAAACTACTGAGTATTTTTTCTCTTCAAAGGGTGTATAGACTGTTATTGGGTTAAAAATATTCCATCCTTCTTCTTGTAATTTTACTGGCACCTCCCTTTCTACCTGAAAAGAACCATTCTTAATCAAAATTTTTTGATTTATCACGACAGGGGATGTCATTTGGCTTGCCATGAATCTATTGAATATCAAAGAATACACTTTTATGTGCATGGGACTTAAATAGGCAGCTATTTTTTCTGTGATGAATTCAGATAATTCTTCTGGAGATATCGGTTTTACCGGTCTTATGGCCTCATGAGCTCCTTCTTTACCCCATTCTCTTTCAGACAAAAGGGTAATTTTACCTATTTTCTCAAGGTATGACCGCGCTATTTTCTGTCCTGTAGAAGAAATTCTGGTGGAGTCTGTTCTGTGATAAGTTATAAAGCCTAGCTCAAAAAGCGTCTGGAGTATTTCCATTATCTGCTGCACAGGCAGTTTAAATTGCTGAGAAGCAGCTGTCAACAAAGAAGGAGTATTAAAAGGTGGTAAGGGAGAAAGCGCCTGTTCTTTTTCTTCTACTATCTCCACTTCTACCTCGTCTACATCTATTTTTCCATCTACTTCAAATTTAAATCCATTATCCAGTGTGAACTGAGTTACAGTTTTTTTGCTTTTACTGTGTTCTATTTCTTTTTCTAAAATCCACCCGAGAACGGTGCTTTGCACTCTTCCTGCAGATAAATTAGAGTTTTGAAAATTTTTCTGAAGCCGCAAGCTCAGTTCAAATCCTACCCATCTATCTTCGATTCTCCTCACAATTTGCGACTTTACAAGATTCACATCACAGTTTCTCCGATTTCTTATGGCCTTATCGAAGCCAAATTTTGTAATTTCGTGCATTTCAATGCGCTGAACGTTTTTATTTACCGGTTTTATATATTGGGAGATATCCCACCCAATTTTTTCGCCTTCCACGTCTGGGTCTGTGGCAATTATCACTTCATCTACTTCCATCGCGATGTCCCTTAAAGCTTCTAAAATTTTTTTCTTATCATCAATCTTGTCTGAATTGCAGTAGGGGCAACGGGGTAGTTCATCTGTAAACTGAGCTCCGCAGGAACTACAACGCTTTATGGAGTTGTAGTAAGGAATGAATCTGCCATCATTTATCTCCACGCCGTGCAGCCCTGTTTTTGTCTCCAAATCATACAAATGTCCTTTTGATGCAGTTAAAAGCAAAATACCTTCCTGTGTTATTGACTCGTGTACCATTAAAGACCCGTATCTTCTTGTAGAAGATTTTTCTAAAAATTTTGAAATAGTTTGGGCCTTTGTAGGAGATTCGACGATTATCATTCTAGATTTCATGTCTTTAGAAGAGCTGTCTGTTGAAATGGCTTTTCTAGTTTCTTCTGCTTCTTTCACTAAATGCTCAATTTCACCTTCTTCTGTCCACTCTTCCTCGGTGAGGTAGAGAAGTCTTGCCTTTAAAAGTTCAAATAAGGAATCGTCTTCCTCAAAGAGTATGGAAATTCCTTTGGTGAGAGATGTACCGAATATTCTCGAAGTCCTTCCAGAAGCCTGGATGTATGTGTACACATCAGGTATTACTATGAGATTTTTCTCTTTATCAAATTTTGTAGTGGGGAAGTTTTTCTGTATGAGTTTTTCCCAGGTTTCAGGTGATATGTATTTTTCTACAGATTTTCTGAGCTTTTCTGTTGAAAGCCTCTGCAGGTCTTTGAAGTAGGCCTTCAATTTTGGGTTGTTTTCTAAATAATCCTGAAAATTTCTTTCTAGAATAAATCTGGGAGCATTTTCTAACTTTGTGCTGAATTTAAAAGAGGGAGTTCCCCAAAATACTGCAAATTTGATCCTTAAAGGCAAGTCAATTCCCCTTACTAATTTTCCGTAGTAAGAGTATATGCCACATAGAAGCTGTAGGCTTCCCTCCTTAAATTTTTCAAAAGATTTCTCAAAATCTTCCCATGTTTTACCTAATTTTACTCCATGTTCTTCTAAATAGTTTGCAATTTCTTTCCCTTCTTCTTCTGTGGGTACAAAGAGCAGGATTCCGTCTTTTAAGAGGTTAATTATATAGAGCAATTTTTCTAGCGATTTTTCTTTTATTCTCACGTTTGTTATATTCCGTGCACTGGTAGTAAATCTTCCGATTTCAAAACCCAAAAGTTCTCTAAATAAAAGGGGTTTTATGCCTTTTGGTTTTGCGGTGGCAGAAGAGACGATTAACCTTCCTTTTGGAGCTTTTTCTTCAATTTGAATTTTATCGGAATTGTTACCTTTTTTTAGATTGTCTAAAGTTGAGTCTATCGCTTTTTGTGAGATTCCTATCATATTAAGAAGTGTGTCAATATTTTTCGATGATTTCAAAACTGCATCTACGTCATCCACAAATACGAGGTCAAAAACTTTTTGAGAAAGCTGCTCTTTTCTTTTGGATATGAACTGGGATGAGATTACCAGTATGTCGTAGTTTCCTTCAGAAAAGTTTTTTTCAAATTTTTCCCTTTCCTTTTTTTTCAGCGAAGACGTATAAAAGAGAATATTCACATCTTCATCTTCTTTAGAAAATTCAATCAACCTCTTTGCTGCCTGTTCTACCAGTGAGACCGTGGGGAAAACGAGAGCTACTTTACCGCCTTTTTTTGCAATCCAAAGAGCTGAAATTAGTCCAAATGTAGTTTTGCCGACTCCAGTTGGAGCAACGAGTGTAAAGCTTTTTGAGAGTAAAAGCCGCTTTGCCCAGAATCTTTGATACCCGGTGGGCTTTTTGTTTATTTTTGAAAAGAAAAATTCTTCAAATTCCTTGTATTGTTGATTTAAATTCCAGTATTTTTCATATCCTTTAAGACTGTTGTTGAGTTTCAAACCTTTTAGGATATCTCCATCTTCAAACGGCAAGCACACCTCACAAGGTAAGCCTTTTTCATTTCTTGTGTCCGTGTTTATTCCTCCGCAGTTTATGCAGGAGTGATAGTATTTTGCACCTGTTGCCAATGCCATTGCCCCCTACTTTGAAATATTAGCTGTTTTTCTATTTTCCAAATATACTAGAAAACTTTGAAAAAATCAATCCTCTTGACATGCTGTTGAAATGCTGTAAAATGGTATTATACAATGAAAATCGAAGTTGGAGGTAGCGATAATGGACATTCCTTCATTGAGCCCATATGCTTTTAAATTCGGACCTATTGCCGTTCACTGGTATGGAATTTTTATGGCTATTTCTATTGCGGTAGGAGGATACTACCTTTATAAGCAGGCGACGAAATTGAATTACGATGAGGATTTTTTGTTAAACCTTTTAATGATAGTTGTGATATTTGGGGTTATTGGAGCAAGACTCATGTTTGTGCTTGCCAACTATCCTGAGTGGTTTGTTAAAGACCCTGTACAGGTTTTTAAAATTTACGAAGGTGGGCTTTCATGGCATGGTGCAGTACTTGGCGGCTTTTTGGCAGGTCTTTATTATTGCCGAAAAAAGGGAGTTAGAATAAATCCTCTGGAAGATTTCGCTGTAGTTGGGCTGGCTTTGGGAAATATGCTGGTGAGAGTGGGCAACATATTTAACCATGAGGTTTTGGGAAGGCCGACAGAGTTTTTCTTCGGCAGATGGCCAGCCCAGCTCGTTGGTGTAGCTATAGGAGCTTTTCTTCTCATAAGGTATTTTTACGTGCAGAAAAAGCACATGCCTGACGGTTATCAGTTTTGGTCTTTTATCTTTTATTACCAGCTTTTAAGAGGAGTGTTTGAGGAGACTGTAAAAGACGTACCTCTTGTGTGGCCTGTATATTTAAATGAAGAATGGGGTATTGGATTGTTTACTATGACGCAGGTGGCTACTCCATTTATATTAATACTGGCTTACTGGATGATTAAAAGAGTTTTGAATGACCCTAACAGGCAGTATTACGATTGAGTTTTTGTTTTTGATAGGTTTTATGGTAAAATTATATTGACAAAATTTTTACAAGGGAGTTGTAGCTATGGAAAAGCAAAAGGTTTTTGAAAGGTTGATTGACGAAATTAAGGCAAAAGCAAGAGACATAACTGATATGGATACATTTTACAAGGAAGTTGTGCGAATTTTATCCGAAAATGTGCCCTATTACAATTGGACGGGTTTTTATTTCATGAAAGACGGGGAATTAGTGATAGGACCTTATATTGGCAGGCCTACAGAGCATGTTAGAATAAAAGTGGGACAGGGAGTTTGTGGAAGGGCTGTAGCTGAGAAAAGCACTATAATAGTTGATGATGTGACTAAAGAAGATAATTATTTAGCCTGCAGCCTTGAGACAAAATCTGAAATAGTAGTTCCAATTTGGGCTAATGGAGAAATAATAGGAGAAATAGACATTGACAGTGATGACTTGGCTGCTTTTGATGATAAGGATAAAATATTTTTAGAGGAAGTGGCTAAAATTATTGGTAGAAAATTAGAAGGAAAGTTTTAAAGGAGGGATTTAGGTGAGAGAGAGAGTAGAAGAGATATTAAACCTTATAAAACCTTCACTTCAGGCAGATGGAGGAGATGTAGAGCTTGTAGATGTCACCGAAGACGGTGTTGTAAAAGTGAAATTGACTGGAGCCTGTGGAGGTTGCCCTTTTGCTACTTTGACGCTAAAAGAGGGTATTGAAAGAGCAATTAAAGAGGAAATTCCAGAAGTAAAAGAAGTTATAGCAGTTTAATCCGGGTCTTCCCGGATTTTTTATTTTACGTAAGTTTCGGGAAAGCTAATTAGAGGAGATTATCGACAAAGAAGGGGTGAAGGTATGGAAGATAGGTTTTTGTTTGAGCTTTTGAAGTGGGAAGCAGCAAAAGAGCTAGGACTTCTGGAAAAGGTGAGGGAAGTTGGATGGCCTAATCTCTCAGCTCAAGAAACAGGCAAAATAGGAGTTTTAGTGAAGAGAAAAATTAAAGAAAAAATGAAAAAGAACAATAAGATGTGATATACTGATACTTGAAAGGGGGGATTGTTTTTTATGGACAGCAAGAATTTGTTTAAAAAAGCGGCGGAACTTATAAAATCCTCTCAAAAGACTATGGTCTTAACAGGTGCAGGAATTTCTACGGAAAGCGGAATTCCTGATTTTAGAAGTCCTGGTACAGGCTTATGGGAAAATATGGACCCTACAGAAGTTTTGTCCACAAAAGTTTTGTTCAATTCACCTGAGGAGTTTTACAGGGTGGGCTTTAAAATTTTGTCCTCTATGAGAAATGCAGAGCCAAATGAAGCTCATTATATATTGAGTGAAATGGAGAAGGAAGGAATAATTGCGGGGGTAATTACGCAGAATATAGATAACCTTCATCAAAAGGCGGGCTCAAAAAAAGTTTACGAAGTTCATGGAAATACGAGAGAAGGAAGTTGTTTAAGATGCGGGGAGAAGGTGAGTTTTGAACTTTTGGAAGAAAAAGTGGCAAAAGAAGAGATACCTCCCCGTTGCGACCGCTGTGGAGGAATGCTAAGACCAGATGTGGTTCTTTTTGGGGACCCAATGCCTCATGCCTTTGATTTAGCTCTGAAAGAGGTGCAGGAAAGTGATCTTTTGATAGTCATAGGTTCTTCGCTGGTCGTCGCCCCTGTGAATTTTTTACCTGGGATGGTGGACGGCTTAATAATAATAAATGCTACAGAGACCCCTTATGACTATAAAGCTGACGTGGTGATAAGGGAGAAAGCTAGCTACGCACTTAGAAATATATGGAATTTAATAAAAAGTTGAAAAAAAGTTTGACTTTTTGAAGTTTTGGTGTTATGATAAATAGGTAAATCATTTATTAGTTTGGAGGAAGATGTAAATGGTAAGAGGTAAAGTTAAATGGTTTAATGCCGAGAAAGGCTATGGTTTTATTGAGAGAGAGGATGGCACAGACGTATTTGTGCACTACTCCGCGATTGAAGGCGAGGGCTTTAAGACGTTAGAGGAAGGACAGGCGGTAGAATTTGAGGTAGTTCAGGCGGCTAAAGGCCCACAGGCTTCTAAGGTAAGAAAGCTGTAACTGCCGAATTTTAAACCCTAACATGTATATGTTAGGGTTTTTTGATATATAAAAGGTGGAGGTTTACAAAATGGGTGACTATATCGTAAAAGCGACTGCTTATGAGGACAATGTGCTGGCTTTTGCAGCTCTCTCAAAAGATACAGTAAATAGGGCAAAAGAGATTCACAGTCTTACGCCTACTGCCTGTGCAGCTTTGGGCAGAAGCCTTACAGCTGTTGCGATGATGAGGACTATGATGAAAGGAGAGAAGGATAAAGTCACTCTTGTCATAAAAGGGGATGGACCGATAGGCAGTATTGTGGTCGTATCCAATTTTCCAGGTATTGTAAAAGGATATGTGGGAAATCCTTTTGTCGATTTGCCTTTGAGTGAAAAAGGAAAGTTAGATGTGGGAAGGGCTGTTGGTAAAAAAGGTTATGTGACTGTGATAAAGGATATAGGTTTGAAAGAGCCTTACATAGGGACGGTGGAGATCCAGACAGGAGAAATTGGAGATGACATAGCCTATTACTTTTACACTTCTGAGCAGATTCCCTCTGCTGTAGGATTAGGAGTTTTAGTGGGGAAGGAAGGGGATGTGCTGACAGCGGGAGGGTTTATACTTCAGCTCCTTCCCGATGTAAAAGAAGAGGTAATATTAAAGCTTGAAAAGGCTATTGGTCAAATTACCTCTGTAACAGACCTTTTGAGGCAGGGGAAGACTCCGGAAGATATTTTGACCTCTATTTTTGAAGAGGAAGAAGTAAAATTTTTAGAGAAAATACCGCTAAAATACGAGTGCGACTGTTCACAGGAAAGATTCGAGAGTGCTATTCTTGCCTTAGGGAAAGAAGAGATACAAAAACTTATTAAAGAAGAACAAGGTATTGAGACTGTGTGCCATTTCTGCGGCAAAAAGTATTTTATAACTAGAGAAAGACTTGAGGAGCTTTTAAAAGAAGCGGAAAATTGATGCTGATTTATGAAATTGGGTGTTGACTATTGAGAGTTTTTTATGTATACTATTACTTGCATGGAGCAAAATTGGTCGTGTAGCTCAGCTGGGAGAGCACCTGCCTTACAAGCAGGGGGTCATAGGTTCAAGTCCTATCGCGACCACCATGGCCCAGTAGCTCAGCTGGTTAGAGCGCCAGCCTGTCACGCTGGAGGCCGAGGGTTCAAGTCCCTTCTGGGTCGCCATCCTGCCCCGATAGCTCAGTAGGTAGAGCAAGGGACTGAAAATCCCTGTGTCAGTGGTTCGATTCCACTTCGGGGCACCATCCAAGCGGGCATAGCTCAGTTGGCAGAGCATCACCTTGCCAAGGTGAGGGTCGCGAGTTCGAGTCTCGTTGCCCGCTCCATAAGGCGACATAGCCAAGCGGTAAGGCAGGGGTCTGCAAAACCCCGATTCCCCGGTTCGAATCCGGGTGTCGCCTCCATAAAATATAGTGGCTCTTTGTCAATAGTTGGGGTGGGTATTTTTCTGAATGCCTACCTCTTAGTTTTTCATATATGATTTTGTTATTATAACCTTCTGTTACAGAGTTACTATAAGGAAATTGGACAAACGTGAGGCTTTTGCTTCATTTTGA
Organism: Caldanaerobacter subterraneus; assembly: GCF_004345675.1. Lineage (GTDB taxonomy): Bacteria > Bacillota > Thermoanaerobacteria > Thermoanaerobacterales > Thermoanaerobacteraceae > Thermoanaerobacter > Thermoanaerobacter subterraneus. Next base: position 49,243 of record NZ_SLWU01000018.1, read on the forward strand.
TGTGAAACTCTATTCTATCGTCATTTCCTATAATGTTTTCCCAAATTATATCTTCAGATTTTAAAAGATTTGTGATATAATTACTTTGCACTTATTCTGATGCTTCCTTTTGTTGGGTTGTTTTAACCACTTCTATTATAGCAGGCATTCAGAATAAGTGCGCTCTTTTTTTGTAGGATGTTTTTCATCCACCCCAACATTTATTATAGAACCATTTTTTAAAAAATTTTACCTGCGAAACCTTGACACGGACGTGGAAATTGTAGGAATTCAATTTTTTTAATCTTTATGATATAATAAAAATAAAGCTGTAATTGAAAAATTAAATACTCAAGTGCTAGGGGAGCCAGAAATGGCTGAGAGGGGATTCGTTCCCGACCCTTAGAACTTGACCAGGGTAATGCCTGCGAAGGGAAGCACGTTTTATTGAGTCTGTAAAAAGTGCTCACCTGAACAGGTGGGCTCATTTTATTATTTTGGAGGTGGTCATATGGAAGTTAGCTCTTACAATTGCCGGTTCTGACTCTGGGGGAGGAGCAGGAATTCAAGCAGATTTAAAGACTTTTTCAGCCCATGGAGTATACGGCATGAGTGTCATTACTTCAATAACAGCGCAAAATACCATGGGGGTTTTAGGAATTGAGGATATAAGTCCTGATATGGTGTATCTGCAAATGAGGGCAATTTTTGAGGATTTGTATCCCTGTGCAGTGAAGATAGGTATGGTGTCTAATGAAGACATAATTAAGATGATTGCAAAAGGATTAAAAGATTACAATGTAAAAAATGCTGTGCTGGACCCTGTCATGCAGGGGCTATAAAACATTCATTGGCCATAGGGCATGGAGTAGGTCCCACTAACCATTTTTGGAATATAGAAATAAGGAAGGTGTGAGATATGGACTTAACCCTTTATGCTATAACGGATAGGTCTTACATAAAGGATATGGATATTGCTGACGCAGTAGAACTAGCAATAAAAGGCGGTGCAACAATAATTCAACTGAGAGAAAAAGATATATCAAGTAGGGAATTTTATGAAATTGCTCTTAAAGTTAAAGAAGTGACAAAAAGAAATAAAATTCCTCTCATTATTAACGACAGAGTGGATATAGCTTTGGCAGTAGATGCAGATGGAGTTCACGTTGGACAGGAGGATTTGCCAGCAGATGTTGTAAGGAGAATGATAGGTCCTCATAAAATAGTAGGGGTATCAGCGAGGACAGTGGAGGAAGCTTTAAAAGCACAAAGGGATGGAGCGGATTATTTAGGGGTAGGAGCAGTGTTTAAGACTCCTACAAAGCCGGAAGCGGAAGCCATTGGAATAGAAGGGCTGAAAAGGATAAAAGAGGCTGTTACTATTCCAGTCGTTGCAATAGGAGGTATAACGAAGGATAATGCTTATGAAGTCATGTTAAAGTCGGGAGTAGACGGGATATCTTCAGTTTCAGCTGTATTTTATGGGGATATAGAAAACAATACAAGAAAACTTTTGGAGGTTATAGCAAAAGCGATAAACGATAGGAGGAATTTGAAATGAAAAAAGAATCACCGGCACAGGTTGTATGCTTACCTCTGTAGTAGCGAGCTTCTGCGGAGTATGTGAAGATTATTTTGAAACCACAATAGAAGCTTTTGTAGCTTTTGGAATAGCAGGTGAAAGAGCCGCTCAAAGCAGCAATGTCAAAGGGCCCGGCAGTTTTAAAGTGACATTTTTTGATGAGATATATAATCTCACGCCGGAGATAATAGAAAAAGATAGGAAGGTGGAAGTATGAATAAAATACATCGTATGGTTTTTATGGCACTTATTATTGCTATAGGCACCTTGACTTCTCAATATGTATGGTTTAGTGTAGGTGTTGCCAAAGTTACACCTGTTCAACATGCTATTAATGTTATTTCAGCAGTTTTTTTGGGCCCTTGGGGAGCGTTAGAAGTAGCTTTTATTATAGGACTATTGAGGAACATCCTTGGCGTTGGATCGCTTTTGGCATTTCCAGGAGGAATGGTTGGTGCGTTCATTGCTGGATATCTTTATAGATTTACACGTAAGTTTTATTTTGCCTCTATAGGAGAAGTTATAGGTACAGGCATTATAGGGGCTTTGCTTTCTTATCCTATAGCTAAGTATATACTGGGAAGTTCCGGTGCGGTTTTTATGTTTGTCATTCCATTTTCCCTTTCAAGTACAATAGGCTCGGTGATAGGATATGTAGTAGTATTGGTTTTAGGAAAATATAAGAAGTTTATCTCATAAACTTACTTTAGAAAGGCGGGTGTGAATCATGAAAATTAAAAATTTTACCCTTTTTCTAATATGGGCAGGTGCAGCAATCTCAATTGCTGAAATCTATACAGGTTCGCTATTTGCACCTCTAGGTTTAACTAAAGGCTTGTTGGCTATTTTAATAGGCCATATCATTGGTACATTATTTTTCTCGCTTGGGGGGCTTATGTCATACATCCTTAAGTTGCCAGCAATAAAATCAACAAAAGTTGTTTTGGGCAATAAAGGTACAATTTTTTTAGGAGCACTAAACATTCTACAATTGATTGGATGGACAGCAGTCATGATTATACAATCAGCAAAAGCTTTTAATGGTGCCATTGGTATGTCTGTTGGTGTAGGAATACTTTTTGCAGGCACATCTGTTTTATTATGGTCACTATTTTTTGAAAGTGAAGCATACTGGGTAAATAACATTGCAGTAATATTGTTGTTTATATTGACTATTGGTGTTGTAGTATTTTTAAAGGGCGGGAAAATTTTAACACCAACAGGTAATATAAGTTTTGTAGATGCAATCGAACTTGCCGTTGCTATGCCTGTATCATGGCTGCCTTTAGTAGGAGATTATACGATCAACAGTGAAAATAGAAAATCTAGCTTTATATATACATTTTTAGGTTATTTTATTGCAAGCTGTTTTATGTATTTTATAGGTCTTTTTGTTTCATTGAAAACGGAAGGAAAAGATATAATTTCATATTTTGCATCAATAAAAACTGGGTTTGTACCATTGCTAATAATACTTTTATCAACAGTGACGACTACTTTTATGGATGTATACTCTGCTGCGATATCTACAATGGCAGTTATTAAAACAAGGCTCAGTAAAAAAGAGCTATTAATAATTTATTCGCTGATAGGTATCATAGCAGCATATCTATTCCCAATTGATAAATATCAAAACTTTTTATATGCTATCGGTAGTGTATTTATTCCAGTATACACAGTAGTTTTTGTAGGCTTCTTTATATTAAAATATGAAGAAAGTGGGTACCTTAATATTCCTGCAGTTGTATCATCTATCATTGGAATTATTACGTATAATTACATGGTATATAACGGTACTTCATTATTAAAATGGTATCTAACTCCCACCATAACAACAATATTTTTGACTGCTGTAATTTATACTGTAACACAAACTTTTTTTAAAAGAAAAGAGAAAATTTTATGATTGATGAAATTGTAAAAACTCTTGAACGACGTAAAAGGGAAAGTGCCACTTATACATGTCATCACAAATTATGTTGTGATGAATGATAATGCAAACGCACTTTTGAGTTTTGGAGCATCACCTGTGTTACCGCAGCTGTATAATTGACCCAGGGGTAACGAGAAGGAATTGACCCACCCCCTGTCGAAATACCCCTTTGATCTAAATCTATCATCTCAGAGGATCGGAGGGAAATAAATGTTAGATAGGGAGTGGGTCTATTATCATGTTATACGAATTAAAAGCAAAAGGCAAGAGTATTCGTGCAATCGCACGAGAAACAGGTCATTCCAGAAATACAGTAAGAAAATATCTTAGAGCAGAAGGTATTCCTGAAAAAAACCGCATCCTAGAAGAGGTTCAAAACTTGATCCATACAAAGACACTATCCCTTTGATTGTGAAGTTATTTATGAGAGAATCAAAGAAGAAGGTTACACTGGTGGTCGCACCATCTTAAGAGACTATGTAAGGCAATTTAGACCTCCAAAACAGCTTTCCACCGTATGCCGTTATGAAACCAAACCCGGTCAGCAGGCTCAGGTTGACTGGGGTGATATACCTACATTGATGAGGAAACCGGAGAAGTACGCAAGCTCTATCTCTTTTGTCATGGTGCTTGGTTATTCCAGAGCAATATATGTGGAATTCACAAACCGATGTGACGTTCGCACTTTTATCCGCTGTCTGATACACGGATTTGAATATTTCGGCGGAGTAAGCGACGTAGTCCTTACCGATAGAATGAAAACTGTAATACTGGGCACTGGTGAAAACAAAAAGCCTCTATGGAACCCCACATTTGAAGACCTTGCTGCCACTCTTGGATTTACTCCCAAAGTTTGCAGAGCTAGACGCCCTCAGACTAAAGTTAAGGCAGAAATTGGAAATAGCTAAAAAGTTGCTAGAAGAAAAGATGGAAATAAAAAAATTGCTAAAATTACAAACCTACCAGAGGAAGAAATAAATATGCTTGTGTTTGAAGAATCTGAGATATGTAGGAAAATACTAAAAAAAGGAAAGAGAAAATAGGTTAATAATAGCTAAAAGATTATTAAAGGAATAGAAGGGAATAAAATTGTTAAAGCTATGGAACTATCAACAGAAGAGATAAACAAGCTTATATTTGGAGATACAGAGACGTACAGAAAAATATTAGAAGGAGGAGAAAAAGCAGGCAGACTGGCGGTAGCTAGAGAGCTGTTAGAAGAGGGAATGGAAATAGATAAAATCGCTAAAATTACGAAATTATCTATAGAAGAAATAGATACGCTTATACTTGAGCTGATTGGTGAGCTTTATTTTAAGGAGGTAGTTACTCAAGAAAAGATTGAGGAAAATATAAAAGATATCTTGAACCTTATGGCAAGTAAAATGAGTTTTATTACTGAAGAAATGTTAAATCAGCCATATATTTTGCCTCCCATCATTGAACAATTTACTAGTGGTTAAATTTTAGATGAAGCGTAAAAATCTGTTAAAGAAATATGTATCCAGGTTAAAAAGTTTGTATAAAGTTCTCAGTATCAACGCTCAATTCATTGTACTGCCTTCCGGTCCCTAGTGTTAAGGATGTGCTGTTGGTAGGCTTTTGTTCATCCTCTACATTAGGGTTTTTACAGTTATTGTAAATCAACTAGTAATAAAAGTTGTTTTATTGGAATAGCTTTGTTTTTTAAAAGTTTTTACTGCCTGAAATATTTAGCTGTCGCTAAGTATTTTCATTGCTTTATAAGCTTTATCTTTTTTCGCTTTGATATCCATTTTTCTTGCAGGTTCTTCGGGGGCTTGTCAAGAAATAATGTTTTGTATAAAACAGATTTTTAAGATTGGTAACCATTATAATCACCCTAGCTTTCTTCTGTTCTCTTATAAGGGTAATAGCCTGAGCTACTAGGATTTGATTGAGCACAAATTCAAAGTACGGCTAATGTTCCGGCTGCTTCCTTGGTAGTGGTGTCCGTAATTTTGAACACTTTAGGATTGCCACTAGAGTCCATAGGGATGTTGTTTGCCATAGATCGGTTTATGGATATGGGTAAGACTGCTGTCAATGTGTTTGGGAACACCATGGTGGCTGTACTAGTTGATAAATGGGGGGTAAATTTCCATCCGAGGAAAGGAATTACTAGCAGGAGCTGATTAATAAATTTGCTAAGGATTATAACCTACTGAAGCACCTTCCTGCTCCCCAAATATAGTGCAGACTGTATCATCAAAATTCATAATGACTTCACGTTTTGTTCCTTTAGATTGCAGGGAAAGCAAAGTTTTGTTAGTAAGTCTTAATTTTTCAAGAGAGCTTTCAGGCATAGCTTTAATTAAGTCTCTGTATACTTTTTCGCTGGAAACTTTATGTCTTTTAATTTCTGTGTATGCATTATCATATCTTAGTTGGTCCATGTGAAGAAAGCGAGTATTCCCTTGAATTACAGAATCAATCATAAAGTCAATAATCTTGGTTGGTTGAAAGACAGCATTTGGTGCTTTTTTAAAGGATAATATGCTGGAAAGAATTTTATTAAAGCCGATTTTTTCTTTAAATGCTTGGATGTATGTGAAAGCTACATTGTTTGATACTGTCAAATTGTCAAAAGTTGCTGGCAAAATGTATTTTGAAGACCCCTTTTCTTTTGTAAGATTAAGTGTTAAACTCATATTATGGAGATTCTCCTTTCTGTTAATGTTTTTGTTTGAGACTTAAATTTTATCAAAAAAAGGAGAATCTCTATATATATTTTTTGTAAAAAATTTTTCACTTAATTTAGCCCTTAAATGGCTTTATTTGGGCATTTCGTAAATTCACTTGCCGAATCCAAGATAAATTATCAAAAACATTAAAACCAGCGTTACCTAAAAAATAGCTATATTAATTGGAGTTTCATAAGTTATATGAAAAATTTTATTCAAACAAATGATTTTCATCCTCTAATCAAATTATAATCTCCGTACTTTAATTCATGAGGAGATTAGTCATTCAACTTAGCCTTAGCAAAATGCAATCATGCAGAAATATGAGTTTAAAAGAATAAAAGTAAAAAAGTAAAAATCTAACAAAACTAAAGTTGATAAGCTTAATATCATTTAAGCCTTATCAATAACCGTTTGAACGGATTTCAAAGTAAACACTTTTGACAGGACCAAATTAAGGAGGGGGATTTTTTATGGGAAAAAAGAGAAAGATAGTTGGGATTCTGGGAGGATTAGGGCCGATGGCTACTGTAGATTTATTTCGTAGAATTGTTGAATTTACTCCTGCTAAAGTAGACCAGGAACATTTGAGGATTATAATCGATTGTAATCCTCAGATACCAGATCGTACCAAAGCTATTTTATATGGAGGTCCTGATCCTACTCCTGAGCTTATAGCGACAGCGAAGAATTTAGTGAAAGCAGGGGCTGATTTTATAGTAATTCCTTGTAACACAGCTCATTATTTCTTAGACTATTTAAAAAGAGAGGTAGATATCCCTATTATAAATATGATTGAAGAAACAGCCCGTTATGTAAGAAATAACTATCCTTATGCAGAATGCGTGGGCTTGTTAGCTACTTCGGGAACTATAAAAAGCAACCTTTACCATAAGGCTTTTAAAAAGTTTGGTATTAGTGTTTTAGCAGGGGATGAAAAGAAGACTATGGAAGCTATATACGGTGAAGAAGGAATAAAGGCAGGCAATTTGGGAGAGAAACCGAGGAGGTTATTAAAAGAAGCAGCTCAAGAACTGATTAGGAGAGGAGCACAGGTTATAATAGCTGGTTGCACCGAGATTTCATTAGTTTTAGGAGAAGAAGATGTTTCCCTGCCTTTAGTAGATCCTCTAACTATCTTGGCTAAGGTAGCAGTAGAATTGGCTTTAGGGATATAAGAGCTGTTGAATTAGTGTTACCTTTAATATGAGTAGAATCCATAGAAACAAACTCACCAGAGATAACGCCCAAATATTTGAGGATATTAACCTGATTTTTAAAGATAGTGGTCAAATAATCATGGGCAAACTCAATTAATAAAGCGGCGGAAAGTCCAGTAAGAAGGGAGAGGCTTAGTAATATCGATGCCACAAAGATGAGCAATAATAAGATTATTGCGAAGGTAGTCTGCGAGGTCAGTAATTTCACCGAATCTTTCAGCCTGCATAACGATAAAAGCTCTAAACATTGTATGATGAGAATACCCTTTACGGCCAGGGCTAGAGGAAGGGAATTCAGGTATTGAAGATGGATCAAGATTTTCAAACATAGAAGAATAGAAGTTAATTTTAAAGTGAGAAGTAAAGAGCTCAGGTATATTTAAGAGTAATTGAAGCTGATACATGTGGGATTTCCTCCTTATAAGTATTTTATGGCGGATATATAATAATTCGACAAAAAAGGGAGGAAATCCCACATAAAAGATAAAAAAATTTAAAAGTGATAGCAAAAAAGTACACCTCGGAAGTGGCTTAAATGAAGGCTTTCAAATTATGCACAAGTCTATTTTAGATTACTATATGGGTTGACACACGGCAAGATATTGGGGCGGAAATTATCGCTTCTTGTTTGTTTTTAAATTACTATATGGGTTGAAAAATTTTTCTCACAATTTTCCCTTTATAAAGGGCAGAAACTTACGAAAGGCAAGCTCAAAGCCTGTCTTTTTTTATTGGCTCTTTGTCAATAGTTGAGGTGGGTATTTTCTGAATGCCTGCCTTTAATTTTATTGCTCATTCGGTTATAGCAAGCATTTAGAATAAGTGCTATATTTTACGGTATATTCTTTATCTACCCCAACATTTATTATAGAACCTGTAAAATTAAGTACTAAACTCATATTATATGAGATTCTCCCTTCTTTATCAGAAAAAGGGGAGGATCTCTATATATTTTTTGTAAAAAATTTTTTACTTAATTTAACCCTCAAATGGCTTTATTTGGGCATTTCGTAAATTCACTTGCCGAATCCAAGTTAAATATTTTTATACCTCACGTCTGACCTTTCTTTTAAAATTTCTTCTAAAGCTTCAACAACTTTATAGTTATATTTTTGGGGTTGACTTTTTAGCTCAGCAATAGCTTCTGTGATGCTTTTCAGTCTTTTTTTATTGTATGGTCTTTCAGTAGTCATGGCATCAAAAGAATCACAAACACCTATTATTTGTGCACTCAAAGGAATAATATTTGTACCAAAAGGGTATCCTGAACCATCTAATCGTTCGTGATGATAGAGGACGGCAGGTACTAACTCTTCTAATGGAGGGAAAAGCTTTAACATTTCTGCTCCGTCAATAGGGTGTTCTCTCATAATCTCATACTCCAGTTCAGACAAGGGAGCAGGCTTTTCAAGGAGAGAAATAGGAATTAATTTTTTACCTATGTCATGGAGTAATCCTCCCATAGCATTGTAAATTTGCTCTTCTTTAGGTAATCCCCATTTTTGAGAAATTAGATATGTAAGATGAGATACTCTAACGCTATGTAAATAGGTAGTGTGATGATACTTTTTTAGCCCAGTTACAAGAAGTTTTATAAAGTGGTATTTTTTATTGGATTCGTCTAGCACTTAAAATCAACCCCTCTTCCTCTCTTTAAATTCGACATAATCTGATAAAATTCTACCTCTTGTTTCATCATATGTCAATTTTTTGAAAAAAATCAAAAAAATTCTGACAATTTATAAAAAACAATAAGCGAGCTCTCCTGCGTATTGCCTCAAATAGGCTTAAGATCAGGGTTGTTTGGACCGAAATAAATACTAGGGATGTCATTTTCACATAAGAAAAGAGATGGAGGAGAACATGTTTAGGAAAGAGTACAGAAAAAAGCTTTTTATTGTTTTATTTGGGGTTGCACTGTTTGCCTATTTTTTATCTCTGGTGCATTTTCTTTCAGGTTTTGAAAACAGTCTATTTGTCGGAAGTTTGATTTTGCTAATTTCAATGGGTTTATCGGGTTTTTTATCTAGGAAATTGTCGGAGCCTATTGAAAAATTGCAAGAAGGAGTAAAGAAGATATCTAATGGGGACTTTAGTTATCGGTTGGACATCAAATCTTCTAATGAATTTGAAGAACTTTCCAAAAATTTTAACTTCATGACCCAGCAATTAGCTCAAGCCTATGAGAGGTTAAAAGAACAGACAGATAATTTGATAAGGCAAAACGAAGAATTACAGGAATTTAATGCTGAGCTAGAGGCTTCCTATGAGTAGCTAGAAGCTTTAACCCGTGAACTGAAGCTTTCAAAGAGGAAATATCGCCTGTTAGTGGAAAACATAAGGGATATTTTATGGGTGACTGACAAGAATTTTGCCATTGAGTTTGTAAATTCGAGAGTGGTGAGGTATTTAAACTATACACCTCAAGAATTAATTGGTAAAAGCATATTTGAAATTGTTGATAGGAATGAGTATTGAAGAAGCGGTTAATGAAATTTTAAGAAAGAAAGGGACTCAATTTCATCCTGAAGTGGTGGATGTGTTTATCTCTATATACATGAATGAAAGGTATAAATTGGAAGAAATAAAAAATCAAATTTTAGAATCTGCTTCTTAAAAATCGGTTTACTCTTTGGAGTAGACCAACTTCTGGTTTAGTTTCGGTAACTGTATTTTTGAATGTAGTTGTTAAACTTTCAGTTGTTTTTTGATTGGATGTGATTATTATGTGTCCATTCTCATATATTACTTTGTATCCAAAAACCTCACCAACAAATCTTAAAGGTACGTATGTACTACCATTTATAAGTTGTGGCGCTACAATAAGCTCGTAATTTTTTCCATTAACTTTTGCAATTTTATGACCAATTATAAGCTGTACAGTAATTTTGCCTCGAAAAGCTGTAACCGTTTTAGTTTTTTCTTTCCAGTTTACCTTCGCACTTAATGCCTCGAAAAATGCTCACATAGGAACTAAGGCTATATTATTTTTTATAATAGGCTTTTGTTCAAAAACTACGTTTTGCACGTTAATTGTAATTGTTATGTTTGCTGCTTGCGCTGAAAGGGGAATTAATATTGAAAAGGCAACAAAGAGTAATACGACTAAAGATATCTTTTTGAACATTATATATTTATCTCTGAACTTTCTAAGGACTTATGTAGTAGTTCTTTCTCATCATAATTATAACAAATCTCAAAAGACTTTCTAAAACAATTCAATAAAAGCTCAAAAGAAAAATAAACGCCTCCATAGTGTAAAATTATCGTAGGATTTTTTGAGTGAAAAAAACAAGAGACAGCCCCTGTGATAAAATAGAACTTGGAAACAAAACATCACAGAAAGGGGTGTCTCTTGTGAAAAAACATATCTTTGAGGATATTATACTACAAAATGCTCTAAATTTCACTAAAGAAGTGGTAGACATTTTTGACGATTTATTAAACAAAGGAATGGATATTACAGAGGAGACTTGTCAAGAATTTTGTGTATGGGAGAAGTAGCGTAACTGGAAAAGTTGTTGAATATCGATGCTATGTGTCAATCAAGCAAATCTTCTAAAAGCTTTTTCAATGCTGGACGAGATGGATCTTGTTCTGAGCAATACTTGTTTAGCATTTTTATCCATTATAACCAACCTCCTTGTGATTTTATTGTACCCCAAACACAATTTTATTTTAACGCCCCATTAGGGTGGAGTAGAGAAGGATTAAAGTTAATGGCGAAATTAAGGGTATTTAGCAAGAATGGAGCATTCCTGTAATGAATAAAAAATAAGGGAGAATGGACTTTGAAAAAATAAGTACCTCCTGATAAAATACAGAGTGTAAGTTTAAGAACTTAC
>NZ_SLWU01000019.1 GCF_004345675.1 Caldanaerobacter subterraneus
ATAACATCTTCCTTCTCCTCTCCTCTTTTGCTTCATAAAAAACAAGGAACCCTTCTCATAATAACGGGTTCCCGATATTTTGTCAACAGTCTGAAAGGCACATAAAGTGCCTTAAGTGAAAAGCTTGCTGACAGACATCCCTTCGTGTATTCTCAAAATTGCCTCTGCAAAAAGCGGCGCAACTGACCTTACTTTTATCTTGTCAATTTTCTTCTCTTCAGGGAGAGGAATGGTATCGGTTATGACAACTTCCTTGATAGGAGATTCTTTAAGCCTTTCAATGGCAGGACCTGAAAGCACACCATGTGTTGCACAGGCGTAAATCTCCACTGCTCCGTGGTCTAAAAGGGCTTCTGCCGCCTGTACAAGCGTTCCTGCAGTGTCAATTAGGTCGTCTACAAGTATCGCTTTTTTACCCTTGACATCGCCAATTATATTCATAACCTCGGCTACATTTGCTTTTGGCCTTCTCTTGTCAATGATGGCCAGAGGAGCATTTAATTTTTCTGCAAAATACCTGGCCCTTGTCACACTTCCATGGTCAGGAGACACAACCACCACATCATCTCCCAATTCCTTATCCATGAAGTACTTGGCAAGAATAGGCCCACCTAATAGATGGTCTACAGGAATGTTAAAATACCCTTGAATCTGAGGAGCGTGCAAGTCCATCGTGACTACTCTGTGGGCTCCTGCTGCTGTGATGAGGTCAGCTACCAGTTTAGCAGTTATAGGGTCTCTAGCTTTTGCCTTCCTGTCCTGCCTTGCGTATCCGTAATAAGGTATGACTGCGTTAATCTCAGCAGCTGAAGCTCTTTTGAAAGCGTCAATCATTATGAGAAGCTCCATCAAATTGTTGTTCACAGGAGCACAAGTCGACTGAATCACAAAAACGCTTGCTCCCCTTACGCTCTCCCCTATTCTCACACTTATTTCTCCATCGCTAAATGTGCCAACTTCTGAATCTGCCAGTTTAAGACCCAAGTGTTCAGCTATTTCACTGGCCAGCTTAGGATTTGAATTTCCCGTAAAAATCTTAAGTGAGTTAGTATACCTCGCCATTTTTACACTAAAGCCTCCCTTTTTTTATTCTTTCCTCTACCCAGCCCTCTTTATTGGTCTGTCTGCTCCTCGCAATGGCGAGGGCTCCTTCAGGCACATCTTCTGTAATAGTAGACCCCGCAGCAATATACGCATTATTGCCAATTTTCACAGGTGCTACAAGGTTGACATTGCAACCCACAAACACATTGTCTCCTATAATGGTCTTGTGCTTCTGCTTTCCGTCATAATTTACAGTGATCGAACCGCAACCCATGTTGACATTCTTCCCAAGCTCTGCATCTCCTACATAAGTGAGGTGAGGCACTTTGCTCCCCTCATCAATCACAGACTTCTTTATCTCAACAAAATCGCCAATCTTGACATTATTTTTTATAACAGATTCAGGCCTTATGTGGGCGAAAGGCCCTATTTTAACATTGTTGCCCACACTTGATGAGAGCACTACCGAATACGTGACACTACATCCATTTCCAATGGTAGAGTCCACAATCCTCGAATTAGGCCCTATTTCACAGTCTTCCCCTATCTTAGTCTTACCCTGCAGAATAGTTCCAGGCAAGATAACTGTATCCCGTCCAATTTCAACTTCTGCATCTATATAAGTGCTGTCTGGGTCTATTATCGTTACTCCATTTTCCATGTGCTTTTCATTTATTCTCCTTCTCATCACCTTTTCCGCAACAGAGAGCTGAACTCGGGAATTTACTCCTATTATCTCTTCTGACTCCCCAACTACAGCACCAATTTTTCCTCCCATATTCCTTATAATCTCTACAGCATCTGTCAAATAGTATTCTCCTTGAGCGTTATCATTAGTTATCTCCTTTAAAGCAGCTCTCAATTTCGCGATATCCACAACGTACATCCCCGAATTTATCTCTTTTACTCTTTTTTCTTCTTCGCTTGCGTCCTTTTCTTCCACAATCTTTACAACGTTTCCACTTTCATCCCTTATTATCCTTCCATAGCCTGTAGGGTCGTCAAAAATAGAAGATAAAATAGTAACATCATTTCCTTCGCTGATGTGATACTCTACAAGCTTTCTCAAGGTGTCAGAAGTGATAAGAGGAGTATCCCCTGTGAGTATTAAAACCATTCCCTCAAGAGGCAAAAACTCTTCTGCCATCATCACAGCATGACCTGTTCCAAGCTGAACTTTCTGGTATGCGTACTTCACCTCATCCCCAAGCACTTCCTCTACCATTTCCCGGCCGTGCCCCACTACAACGATTACTTCCTTGCTGCCTGCTTTCTTACTAGCCTCCACTACCCATTTTACCATTGGCTTGCCACACACTTTGTGAACAACCTTTGGATACTTTGACTTCATTCGTTTCCCTAACCCAGCCGCCAGAATCACACTTACTAGCTCTTCCACTTTACCCACCTTCTATAAAAAATCTACTATTCCACCCTATACTATTTTAACTATAATTCCCGCAAAGTTCAACAAAAAAATAAAAAGGAGACAAGCTCCTTTTTATTCCTTGTTAGAATTGTTTCCTTTTGCTTTCTCGTATTCTTCAAGGATAGCCTTCTGCAACTTATTCCTCGTATCTGAGTTTATAGGGTGAGCGATATCTTTAAACTCCCCTTCAGGAGTTTTACGGCTAGGCATAGCAATAAACAAGCCATTTTGCCCTTCTATAACTTTGATGTCGTGCACCACAAATTCGTTGTCAAAGGTCACAGAAACAACTGCTTTCATCCTGCCTTCGTCGTTTAATTTCCTCACCCTTACGTCTGTAATCTTCATTGAGTTCACCACCTTCCTGAAGCATGCACCTATGTTGAATTAGGAACTGCCCTGCTCGCTTCATTGACTGCTATCTTTTTCTTGCAATCTCCGCAAGAACCAGGCTTATTCCTCTCTTTAATATATTCGCCAAAAACTTAAAATTTCCTTCATGAAATAAAAAATTTTTATTTTAAAATCCAGTCGCTTATCTCTATCTCTACAGTATTCTTATCTTCCTCCACATTTTTTAACACAAAAATAGAGATGTAATTGTCTATCAACTTCTCCCTAGGTTCCTCTGTCGCAATCATCACTCCTGCCCCCACAACATGAGCATCAAATTCTTCCATAAGCTCTGTCATCCCCTTTAAAGTGCCTCCTGCCTTCATAAAATCGTCCACCAAAAGGACTTTTGCTCCCTTGTCAAGAGCCCTTCTTGCCAACGACATAGACCTTATATGCCTTTGAGAGCCTGACACATAATTTATGGACACAAATGATCCCTCTGTCACACGGCTGTCTTTCCTCACTATCACCAGTGGCACATTCAAAACCCTTGCGCACATGAGGGCAATAGGTATCCCTTTTGTCTCCACAGTAACAACAGCGTCAATCTCTTTTTCAATAAAGGGATACACTAAAACCTCAGCAATTTTACTCACAATGGGGGGAGAATAAATCAAATCAGCTGTGTACAGAAAACCCCCTGGAATTATCCTTGAAGGGTCTTTAAGCTTTTCACATACCTCTTTCACAAAAGGTACATAGCTTTTTAAACTTGAAACAGGGATATACTTGACTCCTCCGCCAGCCCCCGGAAAAGTCATCAATTTCCCCATATCAAATTTTTCTAATATCTCTTCTAAAATATCTATATCTTCTGAAGCCGAAGACTTAGCTATATTAAACATATCCATAAACTGCTCGAGGTTTACCAATTTGTTGGGATTGTCAGTAAAAAATTTGAGAAGAGCCACAAGCCTCTCATACCTTTTATACTTTTCCATCAACTTACCTCCAATTCACAAACTTTTATACTAAAATTATATTTAAAAGTTCACTTTTCTGCAACATGTGGTATAATTTTTTTATAAAACAGTGACAGCAAAAAGGTCTCCAGCATATTCTAACCATACGATGGCAATAATATGAAGTAGAAACGAGAGGTGCATTTTATGGAAATAGATCTTGAAAAATTTAAAAGAATTCATTTTATTGGAATTGGCGGTATAAGCATGAGCGGGTTAGCCCACATATTATTAAACGAAGGGCATATAGTAACAGGTTCAGACATAAAAAACTCCCACCTGATTGAAAGGCTAAAAAAAGAAGGTGCCAGGATAAACATCCCGCACATGGCAGAGAGTGTAATAGGATCCGACTTGGTGGTTTACACAGCTGCAATACACGATGACAATGTAGAATACCAAAAAGCAAGAGAACTGGGCATTCCTATCATAGACAGAGCCACACTTCTAGGCCTTATAATGAAAAAATACAAATTTGGTGTTGCTGTTGCAGGAAGCCATGGAAAAACCACCACAACCTCTCTCATTTCAGTAATACTTGACAGAGCAGGCTATGACCCAACGGTCTTGGTTGGAGGAGAAATAGATGCAATAGGCGGAAATGTGAGGGTAGGAAAAAGCGAATATTTCGTCACAGAAGCCTGTGAGTACACAGATAGCTTCCTCAAGTTTTATCCCTACATAGCTGTAATACTAAACGTAGACTCAGACCACTTGGACTACTTCAAAAACATTGACAATATAAAACAATCCTTCAGACAATTTGCAAGCCTTGTTCCTCTAGATGGCTTTGTAGTAGCCTGCAAAGACGATGCAAATACAATGCATGTGATAAAAGGCTTAGACAAAAACATCGTAACATACGGCATTAACGAAGAAAGCGACTGGCAGGCAAAAGATATAATTTACGATGAAAAAGGCTGTGCAAGTTTTAATGCTTACTACAGAGGAAAATTTATGGGGCATTTTAAGCTCTCCATTCCTGGCAAGCACAATATATACAATGCCCTCGCTTCTCTTGCTGTAACTTACCTTCTAGGAGTTGACACAGAAAAGGCTAAAGAATATATAAAAGAATTTAAAGGCACCCACAGAAGATTTGAAGTCAAAGGAGTAGTAAAAGGGGTTACAGTTGTAGATGATTACGCTCATCACCCTGCAGAAATACGTGCAACCCTTGAAACCGCGAAAAATTATCCTCACAAAAGGATAATAGCCATATTCCAGCCCCACACCTATTCAAGGACAAAAGCTTTGCTCTCTGACTTTGCAGAATCTTTTGATGCTGCTGACAAAATAATAATAACCGACATATATGCCGCAAGAGAAAAAGACACAGGAGAAGTATCTTCAAAAGATTTAGTAGATTTGATCTTCAAAAGAGGAAAGGACGTCCTTTATATAAAGGATTTTGACTCAATTGTAGAATATCTAAAAGAAAACACAGAAGAAGGTGACTTAGTCCTCACAATAGGAGCTGGCAACATATACGAGGTAGGAGAAAAATTTCTAGAAGAAAACAAAAAATAAAGGAGAAGATTTACTTCTTTGTATAAGTCTTCTCCTTTTTCATTTAACTTGATCCAAAATAAATTCTTTAATTTTATTTGCCGCACTAAAAGCCTTTTCTGCTTCATTTTTTGTTATTTTTTCATTCACTTCATATAATGGATATCTGACCTCGTTATAAAAAACAGTTAAAAATTTGCAATCATCAAAAAAATTCATGAAGCCCTCATCATACACGGCACACATTTTACATAAAACAGTCAAATCGTGTGTTTTTCTAATAGACGTTCCTTGATATATTAAGTAGCCTTTTAAATACTTCTCTGCTGCCTGTTGGCAATGAAAAGCTACCGTATCATACATATCATCAAATTCTAAAAGAATCTTTGCTGCTTTTAAGTCTTGCTCTGCTTTCTTAAACCATTCTTGATAATATTTTTCCTCTGTCATATAATACAACCCCTTTAGTGTTAATAAGGTGGGCAAAACTTTGTTTGTGTTGCACGTGTTCTTCCCACTCTTCAGGGGTATAAACTACTACATCTATTGGAATATCGTGCTCTATTTCATATATCTTCATTTTCATTTCCCTTTTATTTTCTGTACTTATAATAATACACAAATCTATATCACTTTCTAAATTTTCTTCTCCTTCAGCGCAAGATCCAAATAAAATTATTCTTTCCGGGCTAAACCTCTTTACAATTTCATTTTTCAATTTTTCTATTTCTTTCTCATATATATCTAGATTTTCAGCCAGCTTTTTACTCATAAAATTTCACCTCTATCTGGAAACACAAGATTTTCTCTCTATAAGCTTTACTGGCACAATTATATGGTCCGATTCAATCTCCTTTTGCTTTAACCTTGCAATTAGAAGTTCTGCTGATTTTATCCCCAGCTCAAAAGTGGATATATCTATCGTCGTGAGAGGTGGATTGGCAAAAGCAGACAAAGGAATATTGTTAAAGCCTACTATAGAAATATCCTCCGGCACTCTAAATCCCTTGTCAATAGCAGCTCTTATCACGCCAAAAGCCATCACATCGTCTGTGACAACTACTCCTGTGGGCTTTGCCCTCTCAAGTATTTTCATCATAGCCCTGTATCCGCCGTCTTCAGAAAATTCCTCCTGCTCCACCAGCTCCCTCTTAAAAGTCAACCCATTTTCTTCAAGAGCCAGCTTATAACCATCCAACCTATCCAAACTCACCACATACTCCAGCGAACCGCTTATAAAAGCAATTTCCCTGTGCCCATGCTTTATCAAGTAATTTGTGGCAAGCTTGGAAGCACCTATATTGTCATTGTCAACCCAGTAAACACCTCTAGCATCAAGAGGTTTGCCTATCACCACAAAAGGAAATTTTTCATCCCTTAACCACGGTATCAGCTCATCTGTAGTTCTTGAGGACAAAAGAATTATCCCATCCACCCTTTTCCCTTTTACCATCCTGATAACCGCTTCTTTTTCCTCTTCTTTATTCCCGGAGGTTGACAAAAGCAAATCATATTTTTCCCTGTGAGCTACAACACTTATACCCCTCATGACCTCAGGGAAAAAGGGGTTGGAAAAAGCTTCTTCTGTTGAACGGGGCATAATAAGCCCTAGAGTATTTGTCACCTTGCTGGCAAGGCTTCTGGCAATGGCATTTGGGTAGTACCCCAGTTCTTCCATTGCCTTCCAGACTCTTTCCTTTGTCTCCTTGCTAATGCGAGGGCTGTCCGCAATAACCCTGGAAACCGTAGAAGGCGCTACATTAGCTCTTTTCGCTACATCCTTAATTGTAACATTCATTCTCATCACCACCTATATGAAACCGATTGCATCCGTATTTACTTATATTCTACCCTATTATCTCACAAAGGTCAACACCTTTTATTGGGCTATTTTTACCATTTGCCACGTGACTCTATACACAAATATTAAAATAGAAAAGAAAAAAGGCCAGTATAAAAAGACTTTTACATCCTCTTTTACCCCTGTACCTCCTCTTATCACATACGGTGTAGTCATAGCAGTAAGTCTTCTCAAAAGAGCATAAAGAATCATCCCTGAAAAAACTGCAATGACACCGTAGAATAAAACCGCCGAAAAAGGTATGCTTATTCTTTCCACACCTGATACATTAGCCATACCTGACTGAGAAATAAAGTAAGACAAAATAGTTGAAATAGCATTATTTGTAAAATGCACTATCATTCCAGCAAATATAGAATCCGTCCTGTAAACCACATACCCCAGTATAGTTCCCAAAAACAATATGCTTAAAAAATTTTGCACATTCAAATGAAGCATGGCAAATAAAATTGCTGTAATAACAACGCTCTTTATGGATCCTCTCATTTCAAAGCTTCTCATTACAAGGCCTCTCATAAAAATTTCCTCACAGCAGGCTGCCACCAGCCCAAAAATTATTAATTGAATAATAAGTTCATTAAGGTCCTGAGCAGGAGGAATCTGCATCACAGGAACTTTCCCCAGCTTTGAAAGAAAATAATTTGTCAGAACTGCCAGAAATCCTGACACACCCCAGGAAGCAACAGCAATGAGTACAAGAAGGAGGACAAATTCACTTTTTAAAGGATTTAACCTTAGCACATATTTTACATCATAGCGCTTAATTAAGAGATAAGCAATTACAGGAATTAACACAAATAGAATTTCAGTAATCAATATCCCTATGTACAATGACGCTTTTTGAACCAGATATCCCAAAGTTATGAAAAGAACCATAACAGAAAAGTACAACTTGCCTACCTCTTTTTCATCCGGCCTCATTCCACCACTTCCTCATATCTTTTCTACATGCCCTCATAAATTTTACCACAAAAAGAATATAAAAATAAGAATTAAATGTGAAGTTTTTGTGAATCCTAATAATTGCAAAAATTTATCAATGTGCTATAATAAATAATAGAAAAATATGGAGGTGATGTAAAATGAGCTTAATGAGAAGAGGAAGAGACTGGTGGGACTGGCCCTTTGACATCAATATAAGAAACCTGCCCAGCATCTTTGACATAAATTTCCCTTCCCTATCCGGTCTGTTTTCAAGGCCAAGAGTAGACATAGTAGAATCAGAAACAGAAATAATCGCAACCGCTGAACTTCCCGGAGTTGACAAAAAAGATATAGAAATAAATGTTTACGACAACATATTGGAAATAAAAGGGCAGACTTCAGTAGACGAAGAAAAAGAGGACAAAAACTATTACATCAGAGAAAGATATTATGGAAGCTTCGCGAGGAGAATTGAGTTACCCGCAGAAGTGGACCCTGAAAGGACCACAGCTAAATTTGAAAATGGAATACTCAAAATCACAATGCCAAAACTCCATCCGAGCAAGCCAAAAAAAAGAAGAATTGATATAGAGTAAAAGAGGCAAGTTACTGCTTGCCTCTTTTACTTTTACTGTTTTACATCACCGCACTTGCCCAAGCTTCATTCTCTTTTTCTATAAGCTTTTCATTTTTATATTTTGATAATGCTCCTCGCAGTCGTCTTTTTTGCTCTTTTGAATCTACATCCTCCATATTTTCGTATGGTAGGACAATTATTTCAACCTTTTTCCCTCTTAATTCTTCCGGAATCTCCATTATATCTGCCAATATATCACTATTTGCAACCTTCCTAATAAATTTCATGCTTTCAACTCTCCTCAACTCATACAACAAATTTACTTTATAGATATTATACCATGTATACTATGCATATAGTAGTACTCCGTCAGTAGTAAAGAAAATCTATACGCTAGGGAAAATACAATTTGTCAATTGAGTTACACGTAAAAATGTGATATACTAGATTACGTGGAAGGAGGGAATTTTATGAAAAAAAGTAAACGAAAAAAGGAAATGCAAAATATCACACTATCTTTACCTAAGGATTTATTGCAAAAGATAAAACATATAGCCATAGACAGACAAACATCAGTATCCGGCCTTTTAACAGAAACACTAGAAGAAATAGTAAGAAAAGAAGATTTGTATGAGAGAGCTAAGCTGCGTCATATAAGCATATTAGAAAAAGGTTTTGACCTGGGTACAGAAGGCAAAATCACGTGGAGCAGAGATGATTTAGGTTATGAATAGTATTTAAAGTATTAAAAACTGTTCAAAATTTTATTAAACACTATTCTTTGTTAGGCTATATTCAGCCTAACTGGGTGTAACCCCACACCCTCTATCCCCTCTGCTAATGCTTTGGGGAATACTTTTTAATTCTTGATTGGTTAACTCACTTATACACACCATTGTTTCGGCGTCTAACTATGCAAGACTGATTTTAGTCTTGCAGTGAGCGAATCCCACCAAGGGGCTTTCAACCTTTGTGTATAAGTTCATCGTCCCTTGAATTAAAAAAGTATATATTCTATCGAAAATTCTAACATATTTAAATCCGTTTGTCAATTTTTATGACTAGAAGCTGCAGAAATTATTTCGGACCTTAGAAGTTGGAAATTGAGTGTGATAGATATTAAAGATATCCTGGAAGCAATTAGAGTTTCCCAACGCTATGTGATTTCTTTTTGGGATTCGTTGATAATTGTCAGTGCAGTTAATCTTGATTGTGAAATAATATGGAGCGAGGATTTAAATTCAGGGCAGTATTTTGGTAAAGTAAGAGTGCAAAATCCTTTTAACAAATAAAAAAATGAGGGCAAACAAGAGCTTGCCCTAATTTTTATTCTACTTTCTTTTTAAGAAGTGCAACCATTAAGGCAGTTACAACTGTACCGACTGCTATCACACCAATATAAAGAAGTGGATTTGAAACAGTTATAGGTATCACAAATATGCCTCCGTGAGGAGCTCTTAATTCAATGTGGAAAAGCATTGAAAGTGCACCTGTTACTGCAGAACCCACCATTATAGAAGGTATTACTCTAAATGGGTCTGCTGCTGCAAAAGGTATAGCACCTTCTGTTATAAAAGATGCTCCCAATACCCAAGCTGCTTTACCTGCCTCTATCTCTTCCTTTGTAAATCTATCTTTAAACAAGACTGTTGCAAGTGCAAGCCCAAGTGGCGGTGTCATACCAGCTGCCATAACTGCTGCCATTGGAGTAAAAACATTGGAGGCCAAAAGTCCTGTTGCAAAGGTATAAGCTGTCTTGTTAACAGGACCACCCATATCAAAAGCCATCATAAGTCCTAATATTGCTCCGAAAATAACCGCATTTGTAGAGCTCATCCCTGTAAGCCAGTTAGTCAAAGATGTCATAATAGCTTTCATTGGTGAACCAATCACATATATCATTAAAAGTCCTACTATTAAAGTAGACAATACCGGCAATATCAATACTGGCATTAAACCTTCTAAAGTCCTAGGCAGTTTTATTAACTTCTTCAAATAGTCTACCGTATATCCTGCTAAAAATCCCGAAATGATACCGCCTAAAAATCCGGCACCTGTTGATACTGCCAGCATACCACCTACCATACCAGGAACGAGGCCAGGTCTATCTGCTATAGAAAATGCTATATACCCTGACAAAATTGGTACCATCAGCGCAAATGCTGAACCACCGCCAATCTTCATCAAGGCCCAAGGAAGAGTTCCTTCCACTTCAAAAGCCTTGTATCCCCAGAAGAAAGAAAGCGCAATTAAAATACCGCCTGCAACTACAAAAGGTATCATGTAGGAAACGCCTGTCATGAGGTGCTTGTAAGCTCCTGTTCTCTGAGCAGCTCTTTCTCTGTGAATCTCCTGTACTTTCTCCACATAGTCAGTAGGTTTCTCCATCTTTAAAGCTTTTTCAATAAGCCCTTTTGCATCTTTTATAGCATCTTCCACGCCAACTTCTAAAACAGGTTTCCCAGCAAATCTTGATTTGTCCACCTTAGTGGAAGCAGCAATTATAACAGCATCCGCTTCTCTTATGTCCTCTTCTGTAAGAGCATTTTCTGCACCTATTGACCCTTGAGTCTCTACTTTTATGTCAACTCCCATCTCTTTTGCTGCCATTTGAAGGTTTTCAGCCGCCATATAGGTATGGGCAATACCTGTAGGACAAGCCGTTACCGCAACAATTTTCTTCATGTTTACTCCCCTCTTTCAGTTTTAATTTTCAAAAGCTTTTATGACTTCTTCCGGTGTAGAAGCTTTCTCCAGCGCTTCTCTCACCTCCTTATGCATCAAAGCCCTTGAAAGCTCAGCCAAAACTTTAAGGTGTAGCTCATTTGAATTGTCTGGCACAGCAATCAAGAAAAATAAATGGGCAGGTTTGCCATCCATTGAGTTATAGTCTATTCCTTGGCGAGACTTCCCAAATACTATTGCTGGCTTTTTTACAAGATTACTCTTCCCATGAGGTATTGCTACTCCATAGCCTATTCCTGTAGAAAATTCCTCTTCTCTTTTCTTAACAACCTCTAAAAAACCTTTTTCATCATCTACTACATCATTTTCCTTTAAAACCTTAACCAGCTCTTCTAGTACTTCTCCCTTTGTCTTTGCCTTTAAATCAAAAACCATCATCTTTTCATCTAAAACATCTTTTATCTCCATTTTCCTCACCTTTCTATCCTCTCAATCTCAATCTTGTCTTTTAATGCATTTACTTCTTCAATAGTACCTGCTCTTGTACCCTCTTTCATGACAACAGAAGTTGACAACGCTGCAGCTATTTTTATTGTCTCCTCAAGAGAAAGTCCTCTATATATCCCATGGGCAAAGCCTGCAACGTATGCGTCCCCTGCCCCGACAGTTCCTTTCACTTCAACTTTTAGAGGTTTCACTCTAAATACAGCATCATTAGTTATAACAATGCTTCCCTTGCTTCCCATAGAAATTGCAACTATTTTTATGCCCAATTTGTTTAGTTTTTTCCCCTCTTCAATAATTTCTTCTAGAGTCTCAAGCCTTTTTCTTACCACATCCTCCAACTCATGCACATTAGGTTTTATCATAAAAGGCCTTTCTTCTATGCCATACAAAAGAGCTTGATTGTCAGCATCAAGAATAATTTTTAAATTGCTGTTTTTTAATTCTTTAATTATTTCCTTATAAAAAGTCTTAGGTACTCCCAGTGGTAGGCTTCCCGATAGTACAAGCACTTTAGATTTTTCTGCATATTTAAATATGCTTTCCTTAAGAAGCTTTATCTCTTCTTCACTTACCTCAGGACCATACTCATTTAAATCAGTCACTTCTCCTCTTGAAATATCGGAAATCTTTATATTCGTCCTCGTATCATTTTTTATCCTCACAAAATCGCTCTTTATTCCTTCCTCTTCAAGACAGTCAATTATATAATTAGCATTGGGACCTAAAAAGCCCAAGGCAACTACCTCATCCCCGAGGTTTTTTAAGTTTTTTGCTACATTTATCCCCTTCCCTCCAGCGTCAACTCTTGAGCGAATCACCCTGTTCACACTGCCAGGCTTTAAATTTTCCACAATCACTGTCCTATCAATTGCTGGGTTTGCTGTCACTGTTGTTATCATCATCTTCATCCCTTTCAAAATTTAGTATCTCTACATTTGCCTGTTCATACTTTTTCACAACCTCATAATCTATCTCATCATCAGTTATTATTGCCGTGATATCTTTAAGATCTGCAAATTTTACAAAAGACTTTTTGCCAAACTTAGTGTGGTCTGCCACTACATAAACTAAACTTGAAACTTCAATCATCGCTTTTTTAGTATTTGCTTCAATCAAATCTGGAGTCATAAGCCCATCCTCAAAAGATATAGCATTTGTACCTATAAAAGCCTTGTCTACTTTAAACTGCCTTATTACCATCTCTGCAATGGGACCAACTAAAGCCCTAGTCCTCCACCTCTGTATGCCACCTGTAACGATTAGCTCAATATCTTCATATTTTGAAAGCTCTATTGCAATTAAAGGAGAATTGGTGACAACAGTAAGCCTCATATTTTTTAAGTTTCTCGCAATCTCCAAGGTGGTTGTCCCTGAATCTAAAAGAATAGTATCCCCTTCTTCAATGAGGGATGCAGCAATTTTTCCTATTTTTCTCTTTGCTTCAAGCTCCACCTCTTCCTTTTCAAAAAAGGCTGGCTCATAGTGAGTACCAGTTTTTAAAATAGCTCCACCGTGAGTCCTCTGTATGAAACCCTTTTCCTCCAGCACATGCAAATCTCTTCTTATTGTAGACTCAGAAACGTTAAAGATTTTACTGAGCTCTGCCACGCTTATACTTTTATCCTTACTTATAATCTCCGCAATTTTAAGACGCCTTTCCTCTCCAAACATCTTATCAGATACACTCATATTCATTCACATCCGTTCAATTTATTTCCGCTCAAATATGAATGATTTTGCTTAATTTTGATTATATACTACCGATTTTGATTTGTCAATAGGCAAAAAATAAGGTTCTATAATAAATGTTGGGGTGGGGAAAAAGAAATCTATAAAAAAGAGAGCACTTATTCTGAATGCCTGCTATAATAGAAGTGGTTAAAAACAACCCAACAAAAGGAGGCATCAGAATAAGTGCAAGGTAATTATATCACAAATTTCTTAAAATCTGAAGATATAATTTGGGAAGATATAATAGAGAATGACAACAGAATAGAGCTACATATTAAGATGAAACAGAAACCACATATTTGTCCAAGGTGCGGGGCAACAACGTCTAAGATTCATTGATTATAGAGTACAAAGAATAAAAGATGTGCCATTATTCGGGAAACCAACAGTGATAGTACTAAAGAAGAGGAGATATGTTTGTAAACACTGTGGTAAAAGATTCTATGAACATTTAGACTATTTACCACGTTACCATAGAATGACCAACAGACTATCTATTTACATACTACAACAACTGAAAAAACAACAAAGCATGAAAGAGATATCTGAAGTTACAGGAGTATCAATCACGACAGTGATGAGACTTTTAGATACAGTAGGAGTGGAACCTGATTATAAGATATTGCCTGAAGTTATCAGTATAGATGAATTTAAAGGAAACTCTGGAGGCAGGAAATATCATTGTATTATTGTCGATCCAAAAGGAGGAAAAATACTAGATATTTTAAAAGACAGAAAACAAGAAGATCTAAGTGAATATTTCAAAAGATTTAAAGACAGGAAGAAAGTGAAGTGGGTTATTATAGACATGTGGAAACCTTTTTTATTAACAGTAAAAACATATTTCAAAGGAGCTAAGATAGCAATAGACAAATTTCACTTTACAAGGTACGTATATTGGGCGATAGAAAATGTAAGGAAAAGAGTGCAAAAAGAGCTAGCAAGAGATAAAAGGAGATATTTTAAAAGAAGCCGTAAGCTGCTTCTTGCAAAATATGATACCTTAACGCCCGAACAAAAAGAAAAGCTGGAAATAATGTTTTGGTACAGTGACGACTTAAGAATGGCACACTTTTTAAAAGAAGAATTTAGTAATAGAGTGTTAAAATGCAAAAATTCAAAGGAAGCAAAAATAGAACTAAAAAGATGGATGCAATTAACTAAAGAAAGCAGAATTGATGAATTTAAAAGATGCATACAGGTATTTAACCGTTGGTTTGAAGAAATAACAAATGCCTTTGATATACCTTACACCAATTCTGTAACAGAAGGCTATAACAATAAAATTAAAGTACTAAAAAGACTTGCATACGGCTATAGAAATTTTTACCGATTCAGGAAAAGGATATTATATTGCAATGCTTGATATAACAGTGTTTTTAGCAACGAGAATATTTAAGGATATTATAGAGCTTCGACAAAAAAGCATAGGTAAATACCTGCTCACATTTCTAGCTATATCTTTCATTGCAACCAATAATTACAAATATTATCATATAACGTAAGAAAATTTATAGGTGGGCATTCAGAAAAAATACCCACCCCAACTATTGACAAAGAACCAAAAATAAAAACAGGCGTAAAGCCTGTTAGAGCAATAAAAGAGTCCTCCAAGGAGGAGGACTCTTTTTAAACTACTTATTGAATTACTATAATAGTAACTTTTCCGCTTGTTGGATCCGCGTATGCTTTTACATTTGAACCATTTATAACAACTGCACCTGTTATATCTGTCTGTTGTGGTACTATTTCACCGAAGCTTGCTGCTGTTACACCCGTTACATTGCCACTTGTATCTTTCACAAGCTTAAATACCTTAACTGCTGGATCTATTGGTTTTACAGTTCCGGCAATGTTAATAAATGCATTGCTTATTGCATATACTTCGCCACTTACTGTATTTGCAGCAGGAGCAAGAGCTATATTATAGGCATTTCCTTGAGAATCAACACTAAAGGTGATAATATCGCCGTATACAAATGTAGGTGTTGTAGTGGTCAATACAGTATAAGCAGTATCTGTTCCATTGACATTTACATAGAGTTTGTAACCACCAGCAACTAATGCATATCCTTTGTACACACCAACTGTTGCAGTTGTTATCGGAGTTATTACATCATTGACTTCCAAATACTGTACTTGGTTGAATAAGCCTGTTGTGGAAAGTTTAACTTTTTTATCACCTGTACCAATGTCAGCAAATTTGATCGGTTTTACAGTAGTGTCATATACTTGATAAATTACTGTACTATCTGTTACATAGTAAGTTGTATTATTGATTGTTAATGTTTTGTTAGTCTGATTCACAGCAGCAGTACCTGTTACAGTTAAGTCTATTTTCTTTATATTTGTAAATTGACCATTTGCATTTACATCATAGATTATCGGAGAGTTTATATCTACTACACTATAAATGTTTTGGTATACATCAGTTTGTACAGTACCATCATATGCTGTTACATTATTTACTAAATCATATACTGCTGTTGTCCCATCTGGTTTTACAATCTTGAATTTATATGTTGTATTACCAAATGCGTCTGTTGTAGAACCTTTAGCAACTACATATGCATAATTAGCTGCATATGTTGTTGTAACGGCTTTTGCATCATATATCTTGCCATTAGGATCAAGGTATAATGTATAGGTGTTACCGGGAGTAAAATTGCTGGTGTTTACTTGGGCACCTGTAGCAAATCCATATTCTGCACCATTATCCAACTTAATAGTCTGAGTTAATGGTTTTACTTCTACTACTTTCCCTGTTACTGTGTTGCTGGAAGCTAATATATTGTATATTAAATTGTTAGGTGATGCTGCTACTTGGATTACATCTCCAACTGCTAAGTCAGCAAAAGTAGCTGCCTTACCATTCTTTGTTATTGTATAAGTTACATTTGCTGCACCTAAATTATATGTGCCATTAGCATATACTACTTTATTTGTCGCGTCAATAAATCTAATCTTTTCAGGAGCAGCATATTTAGTTGCAATGATATACTCAACCTTGCCATCATTGTTATTGTCAATTAAGGTTGCTGATGAACCTTTTACATATTCCAATGTAGTAGAATCAGAAAGCTTTGTCGTAAGAGTTTGGCCATTGTATATCACTACATTATTATCTGCTACAGGTATTGTTTTTACTGTATTATCAGATGCAACATAGTATATCGTTCCCGCTACTGTATCATTAGTAATTTGTGTTGTTGTGATTATTGTATTGCCAGTTGGAACCGCTATAAGTGCAGTACCGTTTTTCACATAGACCGTTACATTTTGTCCTATTAATGACTTAAAGTCAACAGAACCAACATTAACAGTCGTTGAACCCACTGTAGCCTGTGTTGCAGTTACATTTGTAACTACACCTGTTATTTGGGTATATCCAAGATATGTTAAACCTGATGCCAACAATGTTTGTCCCTTTGGCAATCCTGTATTAGGATCTACTACAATGTTCCCGCTTGCATCATAACTTACAACTGTGCAATCCAAAGCTCTATCTAATACTATTGCCAAGTCTCCACGCTTAATTATGTCATTGTATCCTACATTTATACCTGCTGTTAATCCTAATTTTTGTGCCTGAGCAATATATCCGTAAGGCCATTCAAGATTCTTGTAATTTAAAGCTCTCAACACAAATGCTAATGCTTGTGCATAAGTTAATTGTCCATTTGGATCGAATTTGCCATCGCCTACACCTTTAGCTAATCCCATCTTGTAAGCGAGATTGATGTGACCTACTGCCCAGTAATTCTGTGGTACATCTTTGAATACTGATTTTTCTGCTTTTGCCATTTCTGCCAAGCCTTCATAGCCCAGCATTCTGTTGACGAATGTTACCATTTGGGCTCTTGTAACTGGTTGGTCTACTCCAAATTTGCCATCCCCAACACCCTTTGTAATATCAAGAGCCACCAGTCGAGCCACTGCTGATGCGTAAGACGCATCATCCTTCACATCGGTGAACGGCGTTGTTGCTGCGAAGCCTACTGCCATAGCGCTGAACACCAATGCGAAGCTTACGGCGAACGCTATTAACTTTTTGAGGCTCTTCATACAGTTAATCCTCCTCCTTGTACTTTAATTTTGAAAAGGGTTTTTTATTTTTGTTTTTGAAAGGCTTGCGCCTTTCAAAAATTTTTACCTATGTAAGTACATTTTAGAGATATTGGTACGCTACTGGATACGCAACCTGATTATATTATATCATCCCCCCTACTGCGAGTCAATAATTGTTACCAATTTGTAATATTTCTGTAATATTGGTTTAACATTATTTATTTCCTCGTCAACAGATGGTACTGATAATATATTATTCGCCATTTAGTCAATTTTTCCTCTTTCCTAAATTCGATTTAATATTTTTTTAATATTTCTGTAACATATTTGTGATAATCTTGTGATATATTGGTGATAAATTTGTGGAGAGGTTGAAGAGTATGAGGAAAAGGTTAATTTTTTTTGTAGTAGCAGTTGCATTGGTTCTTGCAGTATCAGTACCAACAATAGAGCTAAAAGCACAGTCAAACAGGCCTTTTGTACCCGTTTTGATGTATCATCACCTTCAAAAGGAAGGAACTTTTGATTCAAAAAAATACGGAGGAGTGATAGTTGACCCTGAAAGATTTGAAAAGCAAATGCTTTATTTGAAAGCAGCGGGATATCATACTATAACTTTAGAAGAGCTAAGAGATTTTGTGCTTTATAATAAGCCTTTACCTCCTAAGCCTATTGTAATAACTTTTGACGACGGGTACTTGAGTAATTATACTTATGCTTATCCTGTACTTAAAAAGCTGGGTATGAAAGCAGCTATAAACATCATAGTGAGTTATGTGCCAGATGAGGTAAATAAACAAAAGCCAAGTGTATCTGTGCCCCATTTTACGTGGAAACAGGCAAAAGAAATGGCAGATAGTGGAGTTATAGAGATTGAAAGCCATACTTATGACCTTCACGACTACAGATCAAATGGCTTCAAGAAAATTCCTAAGGTGATGGGACCTGTGATAATAAATGGACATCTTGAAACAATGGAAGAATATAAGCAAAGGCTTTATACAGACTTTTTGCGCTCAAGAGAGATAATTAAAGAAAAAATAGGAAGAGCACCTATATGCCTGGCATATCCCTTTGGGGCAGGAAATAAGATAAGCGATGAAATAGCGAGAAAAGTGGGCTTTGAGATGGCATTTAGAATACAGGAAGGAGTAAATTATTACGGGGATAACATAATGAAGCTTAAAAGAATCACTGTTCGGGATTCTGATACAGGCCAGGATATAGTGGAAAAAATTAACAAATTAAGTCACGGCATAAATTTTATCCCTTTTTGGGATATTAAAGGAAGGCAGTTTGAAAAAGATATTTTAAGCGCAATAGTGAAGGGAATTTTCGCAGGATATGAAGACGGGTCTTTTAAACCTGAGAAACCTGTCACAAGGGCAGAATTTGCTTCTTTGATAAATAAAATCTTTTTGAAGGAGAAAAAAGTTTTAGAAAGAGAAGTGTATTTTAAAGATGTGCCTAAAAATGCGTGGTATTACAAAGCTGTAGTAAATGTAGTGAATAACGAAATTATGAAGGGATATGAGGACAATACTTTTAGGCCTCAAAAACCTGTCACCTGGGAAGAAGCATTTGATGTTATAAAGAAGTTTTTTGATTTAAATAGTCTTGATAAAAATATGTTTAAATCGCCTGAAAAGACATTGACTAGAGAAGAGTTAGCAGTATTGCTGGATAAAATTATTTAAGGAGTAGCCAAAAAGCTACTCCTTAATAATTTGCAAATAAGTTTTTGTGTTCATCAGTGAGGGTGTTCCATTTGTAGACAGAATATCCTATTGCATTTGCTTCTCTTGCTCCGTCAATTCCTCCTCTTAGCTCCTCTAAAGTTGGAAGGCTTAAGCCTTTTTCTGCATAGCCCTGCAATATCACTTCTATGTGAACATCATCTCCAGCCAATGTCCTTACAATATTTACAGAGTCCATTACAAAGCTTTTTGCATCATCATAAGTATAAGTTCTGTTCGATATGTTCCAGTAGTCCATAAGAGCTATTGCATCAAAGTATTTTGCCATTGTGGCATAAGGATAACTTGGCCTATACTGAGGCGGGAAAGTGATTGCTATAAAGGATACATTTGAAGGTAGTTTACTTCTCACTTTTTTCGCATAGTCCTCAACTATCTGAGCAGCTTTTACTGGGTCTTTTTGAGGCAACTCTTCAATATCTGCTGCAACAGCATCCACTGTATGGCCGCTGGGGGTAACGTATGTCGCTACCTGTACTGTCAGGTCAGCGTCATAAGAGGGATTTTTTAGGTCAGTGTAAAGCCAAGCTATAACTTTTATGCCTGCTCTGTGAGCTGCTGGAAGCACACTGTCTAGCCATGCCTTCCACTTATCAGGAAATCCTGATATGGAGGTTGCAACTTCAAGATAAATGTGAGTTATGTTGGAAGCCGCAAAAAGGCTTATATCTGACGCTGTAGGTGGAGTAGTGTATATGCTGTACCACACGCCTTTTCCAGCATAAGGCAATATGGAAAGCGCCTGGCCTATATCTCCTCTAGAAGGTGTGGTACCTGTACGCCTGTCTGCTCCTACCACGTAATCTTTCTTTTCCGCTTTATCGTAAACCGTAACGTATAGAGCTGAAATCCAACCTACTGTACCGTCTTTAAGGCGAACGTTATACCAGTCTCCTGATTTATTTAATGCTTCTAAAATTTCTCCTCTATTTACCTGTGTTATAATATCGTACTGAGTTCCAGGACCAGTTCTTATGTTTACTACGCTTCCACTCACCATCAGAGGCGGTAGAGAAAGCTTTGGAGTATCAGCAGGTGGAAGAGGGTTTTGAACGTTTTGTACACTTGGAATTATGTTTATTATCAATTTGCCATTTTGCGTTACTAAATCGTAATTGGCATCTTTATTAAGTGTAATTGCTATTTGAACAGCTGTAGATGATACCTGGCTTGGGATAATACCTCTTACTACATCATCGTCAAGTGTCATTGCTGGAAAACTTTCTTTCAAAACCGTGTTGTCCAAATTTACAAGAATAGCGCTTTTCGCTGAGTCTTTTGTCACTTTGTAAGCCGAAGAATTTGTAGAGATGACTACCTGTTTCAAATCGCCTTGTTTGTTAAATTTTATATCTTCAACAGTGTAATATTTGGGCAAAGAAGCATCCTTCTGCTGTGAAGAAGTGGTATTAGGACTATTTTCTTCTTTGGGGGGATTCTGAGAAGACTGCTGCGCCTGGTCTTTTGGAATTACCAGCCACCCCGCAATCCAGCCCGCTTTATTGTCTTTTAATTGAACTTTATACCAATCTCCTAATTTTGCTAAGGCTTTCAGTACTTCCCCTTTGCTTACTGTTGTTATGACATCATACTTTGTATCAGGACCCGTTCGCACATTCACTCTATCTCCATTTACTACCACGTCCATTGAAATTTTTTGCTCTTTTGAAGTTATATATACAGTTTTTGTCTTACCATCCCAGTTAACGTCATTTTTTAAAGCTTCCCCGATAAACCTCAGAGGTACGTATGTATAGCCGTAATTTATTAATTTGACTGAAGCGTCCAGTTTAATGGGCTTATCATTTATATATGCCGTGTCTTTGTAAAAGTAGAGGGTAATTTTGTCTCCCATGTAGGTAATTGTGACTTTTGTATTGTCATAATCAACTTTGGCACCCATTTTTTCTGATACGAATCTCACGGGAACAAATACTCTGTCATCAAACATGAGAGGCTTCATTGGAGGGCTCTGTTTCTCGCCGTTTATCACGATTGTTATGGGCGGGTAATTGTAGTAGACATTTTTGCCGTTAACATTGTACACTTCAGCGCCATACACAGAAGCTATGCTGTGGATTAGAAAAAAGCTTCCCAGAATAAATCCAAAAAAATATTTTATTTTTCTTCTCAATTACTCCCCTCCTCTTTTGTTTTTTATTCTAACTCCATTGTAGGCTACCTATGTTACAGCTTTATTTCAAAAGCATTACAATATGGTTACAAAAACTAAAAAAATTCTACATTATGCGAGTAGATTTACAAATTCCTCCGCTGTTATTATTTTTATGCCTTTATACTCTTTCAGTTTGAGTAAATGGTGGTCTCCTGAGACTATAAAGTCGCATCTACCTTCAAAAGCACATTCTAGAAAAATATTGTCCTTCGAATCTTCCTCTATTATGTTAAATTTTTCTTTTGGATAAACGAGCAAAACCCAATCAAGAGAGAGGAACTTATTTAAAAAATCAAGGCGCATTGAAACAGTCCCTAGGGCAGAAAATTTATCCCTTGTTAAAACTTCTGCGTATTCTTCTACAATTTCTGGGCTTACTACAGGGTCAAATTTATTCAAAATCCAATAATTAATTATTTTTGCAGGATAGCTTTTTTTACTGATAATACCGGAAATTAATACATTCGTATCAATTACTGCTCTCATTTTCTTACTTCCTTTATCTCTTTTTCTACGTCCTCTTCAGACAGTCCTGCTTTTTCTGCTTTATCTCTAAATTCATTTAAGATTTGCATGATTTCCAGCTGTTTTGCTTTTTTTTCAAACTCTTTTAATTGATTGTACATAGAATAACTAATTAGCACTCCCTTTGGCTCAGATCGGGAAGAAACAATTATTACATCCCCTTTTTCGACTTCTTTTAAATATTCCCCTAATTTGGGCCTTAATTTGTCTATTCCAATAACTTTTTCCATTTGTATCACCCCATAGATTAATCTTAAAATTAATCTCTAAATGTATTATATCGTTTTTGATTTGATTATTCAAGGAAAATTTAAAGGCTGGGGAGTCCAGCCTTTACTCTGCATTATTTATTTTTAAGTTAAGCATTGCCTTTACAAAATCTCTGAAAAGAGGGTGGGGTTTTAAAGGCCTTGATTTAAACTCTGGATGGAATTGAGTTGCTACAAAATAAGGATGGTCTTTTAGCTCTATTATTTCAACAAGCCTTTCATCAGGAGAAAGGCCAGAGATGACAAGTCCTTTTGAGGTTAAAAGTTCTCTGTACTGGTTGTTAAATTCATACCTGTGCCTGTGCCTTTCATAGACAAGCTCATCTTTGTAAGCCTCGTAAGCCTTTGTACCTTCAATGACTTTGCAAGGATACACCCCTAGTCTCATTGTACCTCCTTTTTCATCTATGTCTTTTTGTTCGGGCATGAGGTCAATTACAGGATGAGGGGTATTGGGGTCAAATTCGGTGGAATTGGCCCCTTTAAGCCCTGCCATATTCCTCGCAAATTCTATGACCGCACATTGCATTCCAAGACACAGCCCCAGATAGGGAATCTTATTTTCCCTTGCATACTGAATAGCCCTTATCTTCCCTTCTATTCCTCTGTCTCCAAAGCCGCCGGGAACAAGTATTCCATCTGCCCCTTTTAAAAGTTCATCAACTGTTTTGTCATTTACTTTTTCTGCATTAACCCATCGGATGTTGACAGCTGTTTTGTGATAAACCCCTGCATGTTTTAAAGCTTCTACAACGCTTATATATGCATCATGTAAATCAACATATTTGCCTACAAGTGCTACCTCTACCTGATGTTCAGGATTTTTCTCTTTTTCAACGTATTCTCTCCACTCTTTTAAATCAGACTGCCCAAGGGGTAAATTCAGCCTTTTTATCACATATTCGTCTACTTTCTGCCTTTCAAGTTCCAGAGGAACTTGATAGATCGATTCTACATCTCTATTCTCAATCACTGCTTCTACACTTACATTGCAGAATAGAGCAATTTTTTCTCTCAATTCTTGAGGAAGGGGAAGCTCAGTTCTGCAGACTATCATGTCCGGCTGAATACCTATGGACCTTAAT
Organism: Caldanaerobacter subterraneus; assembly: GCF_004345675.1. GTDB lineage: Bacteria > Bacillota > Thermoanaerobacteria > Thermoanaerobacterales > Thermoanaerobacteraceae > Thermoanaerobacter > Thermoanaerobacter subterraneus. The sequence continues at coordinate 23,506 of NZ_SLWU01000019.1, forward strand.
TCTTTTACGCTGTGCTGTGTAGGCTTTGTCTTTAGCTCTCCAGTGTTACCCAGATGTGGAACAAGGGTTACGTGAATGAACATAACATTTTCTCTTCCCTGTTCAATAGCCACCTGCCTTATTGCCTCCAAGAAAGGAAGGCTTTCTATGTCCCCCACTGTCCCACCAATTTCTGTTATAACCACATCTACATTTTTTTCTTTTGCTACTCTGTACACTCTTTCTTTTATTTCATCAGTAATGTGTGGTATTACCTGAACAGTAGCGCCGAGATAATCTCCTTTTCTCTCTTTTGTGATAACAGACCAGTATACTTTGCCTGCAGTGACATTGCTGTTTTTTGTGAGATTCACATCTATGAATCTTTCATAATGTCCCAGGTCCAAGTCCGTTTCTGCTCCGTCCTCTGTTACAAATACTTCTCCATGCTGATAAGGGCTCATTGTCCCAGGGTCTATGTTTATATACGGGTCAAATTTCTGCATAGCAACAGACAGCCCGCGGCTTTTTAGTAGCCTTCCTAATGATGCAGCAGTTATGCCTTTACCTAAAGAGGAGACTACTCCTCCTGTTACAAAAATATACTTTGCCATCTTTTTTCACCTCTTGATGAGTATATCGTTTTTTGATAATAATTTTTTAGCTCTTTTAACACATAAAAAAATCTCTATTTTTGAGAAAAATAGAGACTTGTACCCCTTTAATAAAAAATTTTTGGTGTGCTTTTCTGTTTTAAAACTTTATCTTTATCCATTGAAAGACACCTCATAACCCATACATACTCTCTCATTATATAGGATTTGGGTGGAAAAGTAAAGCCCCTACTTAAGTCTTTCAACAGTTTCCATTATTTTTCCATATACATCTTCTGATATCCAAAATCCTTTTAATATCAATTGGTCTATTAAGCTCATTAAATTGTTGACGTAACCTTTTTTAAATCCTAAAAGAAGAAGACCTAAAGTTCCAATTGTATTTATTCCCATCGATTGTGCTTTATTTCTTGCTAATAAATCATCTAATAAGGCAAAATCTGCATTTAATTCTAGATAAGAAACCATCACCTCCACTTCTCCACGGTGGAGTCTTCCTAACATAGATAGCACCGCCATTTGATTTTTTACTACATACAATCTATATTTGCCTTTTTGCAATAAATGATTAATGTTAACAAGGATTTTTTCTTTTTCTCCTTTCTTTCTAATTTCATCATATACAGAATTTGGAATGTATACTTCAGAAAAAAGCTTCTCTAAAAGGTCTAACTTATCTATGCTATTAAGAAAAATTAAAGGACTAGTGTTACACACTATTTTCACTTTTTTCATTCCCTTCATACTTTTCCATTATACGTAAATCCAATTCATAATCTTCTTTAGAGTAATTTTTTACTGGAATCCCTTTGTTCTTTAAAAGCTCTATAAAATCTATTAGACTATAACCTGCTAATTCTGCAGCTTTACCTAAACTTATTACCTTTTCTACATATAAACCAATTGCAAGAGCTTCTTTTAATACTTTATCAAGTGATACAAAAGAGGAAAAAGCATCTATTTCGACAAAAAGCTGCTTGGGAATTTCCAGTTCTATAGTAGTTTTTTGTTCTTTCATTGTACACACCTCACGTATAATATGATTGTAACTCTACCAAACAGACTTCTTTAAAATTCTCACACAGACTTTTTTAAACAAATTCGTTTAATATTTATTTTATTATACCACAAATTGATTTCCTTTTTTCAAAATATTATAATGGCACTAAAGAGATAAGAAAGGAAGTGGTTTTATGGCAGCAGATTACCATGTACACATAGAAAACGGACCATTTACTATTGAGTGGCTCAAAGAATTTGTAAATCAAGGTTTAAAAAGAGGTTTAAAAGAAATAGGTATCTCTGAACACGGTCACAGGTTTAAAGAAGGTTTTAAGGCTTACAAAAGCGATGGATTCAGAACAGAGTGGATAAAAACTTACATGGACCAAAGCATTGAAGATTACGTGGAACTTATCAAAGAAGCAAAACAAATGGGGCTTCCAGTCAAGCTGGGAATTGAAGCCGATTATTTTCCGGGAAAGGAAAAAGAAATAAGGGATTTCCTACCTCCTTACCCGTGGGACTTTATAATAGGCTCTGTTCACTGGATTGACGATTGGGGAATAGACCTTGAAGAATCAATACAGGAATGGCACAGGAGAAATGTTGATGAAGTATATTTGGAATATTTTAATATAATTGAGAAAATGGCCAAGACAGGACTTTTTGACATAATAGGGCACATTGACCTCGTGAAAATTTTTGGATTTAGACCCAATTATAAAGTTTTTGAAAAGATAGAAAGAAATATTGAAGAAATCTCTAAAACTAGCATAGTGATTGAGGTTTCAACTGCGGGATTGAGAAAACCTGTTGGAGAAATTTATCCTTCAAAAGAGATAATGGCGATGATTAAGAAATACAATATCCCTGTTGTAGTAAATTCCGATGCCCACTATCCTGAACATGTGGGATATGAATTTGAAAAAGCCTATAACTATGTAAAAGAATTCGGTATAAAGAGGCTTTATTATTTTGAGGGGAGAAAAAGAATACCTTACAATATTTAAAGGAGCAAGAATAACCTTGCTCCTTTATTATTTGTACACATCCCCTTAATTATCAATTTCAAAAATTATCCTATAATCTCCTACCCTTAGTCTGTATAATTTTTCTTTTTTAGAAGTTTTTAATTTTTTAACATCACCTTCAAACGGTAATTTTTCTATAGCTTTAATAACTCTCTCGACAGTTTTTCTATTGTGTTTTCTAATTCTTTTAATACTTTCTTATTTACGATAATTCTGTACTCAAACTTCATTGTCATCTATTCCCAGTATTCTTTTCGTTTCCTCAAGTGTTACATAATCTTCCTCATCCTCATTCAATTGTTCTAACATTTTTTCTTCCTCTATGTCAATTTCTTCTAAATCAAGTCCTTTTTCCCATTCATTGAACCTTTTTAAAAGTTCCTTTTTCTTTTTTTTAAGATATTCAGCAAAATCAATTACCTCAGATAATTCACGCTCATTTAATGACTTAATTACCTCATTAAGTTTTTTTACCATGTAGCTATTGCTCACTGATATCACCCTAACCCAAGATTATTTTACACCAACCCTTTTACCGCTTTTGCTTTAATTATGCTATTTAGTTTGTTTAAAGATTCCACGGCCTCCTCTGGAATTTCTTTATCGGTGCTTACAAGCATAAGGGCTGTACCGTCATTTTTATTGGGGCTTACCTGCATAGTAGAAATATTTATGCCAAAATCTCCTAATACATTTCCTATGTGGCCTATAACTCCCGGCACGTCTTTATTCTTGACAAAAAGCATGTACTCTGTAGGCTCAAAATTCACTTTGTGCCCCATATACTCCACAATTCTCAATTCTTCTCCGTATGTTGTTCCAGCAAATTGTGTCCTTTTGCCATTAGTATCTGTAATTTTTAAAATGACAAGGCTTGAATAGTGGTCTATCTCTTCAATTTTTCCCTCTACAATTTCTATGCCCATTTCTTTTGCTCTTAACTTTGCATTCACAACACTTACATCTTCCTCTAATATAGGCTTTAAAAATCCTTTAATAGCATACAAGGTAACAATTTCTGTATTGCTTTTTGCAACTTCTCCTCTGTATATGACTTCAATTAATTTTGCAGGTGTTTCATTTATCTGGTAATAAAGGGCTCCCAGCACTTCTGCCAATTTCATGTAAGGTTTTAACTGAGAAAATTCATCTGATTTAAGTCCGGGAAGATTTACTATGTTGCCATAGAGATTGCCATTTAACGCTGATATGACTTCCTGCGCAATTGCTATGCTGATATTTTCCTGCGCCTCATAAGTAGAAGCCCCTAAATGAGGAGTAAAAACCACATTGGGAAGTTCTAACAAAGGATTGTGAAAATCCTGATGCTCCACATTATACTTTGGCTCTACTTCTAAAACATCCAGCCCCACAGCTGCCACTATACCTTCTTTTATAGCGTTGTAAAGCGCTTTTTCGTCTATAATGCCACCTCTTGCAGCATTTACTATTCTCACACCTTTTTTCATTTTTTTAAATTCTTTTTCTCCTATCATCTTTTTTGTCTCTTCAGTCTTGGGAATGTGAATAGTGATGAAATCCGATTGCTCTAATAGCTCATCCAATGTAACTCTCTTGACACCGCACTTTTCAAATCTCTCATCTGGCATGTAGGGGTCATAGGCAATCACTCTCATATTGAAGGCCGCAAGGCGAGATGCAACCAAAGAACCAATTCTACCTAATCCTATTATACCAACCGTTTTACCGTTTAGCTCTACTCCTTTAAACCTATCCCTTCTGAAATCTCCGTTTAAAGCTGCATGGTATGCCTGTGGTATATTTCTGGCAATGGCAAGCATAAGGCCAATAGTGAGCTCAGCAGCGGCAATAGTATTTCCTGCAGGAGTATTTACAACTAGAATGCCTTTTTCTGTTGCCGCGTCAACATCAATATTGTCAACACCATTACCAGCTCTGCCTATGACTTTCAGCTTCTCTCCCTTTTCTATAAGTTCTCTGTCTACTTTGGTGGCACTTCTAACTATTATGGCGTCGTAATCTTTTATAACCTCTAAAAGCTCTTCCCTAGAAATATTGGTCTTTACGTCAACATCAGCGTATTTTTTAAGATAATCGATACCATTTTCTGAAATTTTTTCTGTGACAATTATCTTCAAAATCCTTTCCCTCCCCTTTCTTCAATTCACAGTGAGGATATGGCATCTTTTAGGGCATATAATGCTTTATCTAACATTTCATCTGTCAGATAACCCATGTGGCCAATTCTAATAATCTTGCCTTTTAAAGGCCCCTGTCCCCCTGTGATTAAAACCCTGTGCTTTTCCTTTATATAGTTTATTATATCTGATGCTTTGTACCTTTCTGGAACTTTTATAGCAGTAATTAAATCAGAAGCTACTTCTTCTTTAGGAAGGAGTTCTAAACCCAATCCCTTTACATATTTTCTAACTTTTTTGCCATACTCGGATTGTTTTTTGTATACATTATCTAATCCTTTTTCTAAAAGCATATCTGTCGCCTTTGCTACAGCCATTATTGTGGATACAGCAGGAGTTGCAGGCGTATCAGGCTTAGGCTTTAATACTCCTTCTCTCGCTTTTATAAGGTCAAAATAGTATTTTGGAAGATTGGATGTTTTAGTCATTTCCCACGCCCTGTCACTTAAGGCGATGAAGCTCAAGCCAGGAGGTGACATTAAGCATTTCTGGGAGCAAGTAATGACAGCGTCAATACCCCATTCATCCATTTTAAGTGGTATTCCCCCCAATGAACTTACCGCATCTACTATCACGGGAACATTGTACCTATTTGCAATTTTTGCTATATTTTCTATATCATTTGTCACTCCTGTTGAGGTCTCATTGTGTGTAACTAAAAGGGCTTTGTAATTCCATCTTTTAAGTTTATCTTCTAATATATTTAAATCTACTTCATTTCCCCAGCCAAAGTCATAAATTTCAGCGTCAAGCCCATACGCCTTTGCTATATCATAAAATCTTTCTCCAAAATATCCTATACTTGCAACTAAAACTTTATCTCCTGCAGAGAAAAGATTAGCTACAACGGCTTCCATTCCGCCCGTTCCTGAAGAAGTTAAAGTTATAACTTCATTTTTTGTTTGAAATATTTTCTTTAAATTTTCGTTAAGTCTAGAAAACAATTGATAAAATTCTTCTGTCCTGTGATGAAAAGGCTGCATACCTGCAATTCTCTTCACTTCTTCTGGCACCATTGTCGGCCCTGGCGTCATAAGTAGCATATCTTCCATTTTCTCACTCCCCACCACTCGGTGTATATTTAATATGATAAATCAATAAAGTGAAAAATGCAAGTGAAAAATACATGTGTCCGTGAAGTGAGGACAAAAGCTTTAAATATAAACGGCTCCTTAAGACACTGTCTTAAGGAGCCGCCAGACTGTTATTCAATTAATACATTGTCAGTGCCCTATAGGCATTAACAAGGCCATATCCAAAATATATATCTTTTCCTGGTTTCCCAATCTTTTCAGCTGAATTTTGCAACATAACTTTTACTTGTGAAGGACTCGCATCTTTATGTTTAGCAAAAAGCAACGCCGCCACTGCAGAAGCTTTTGGAGTTGCCATTGAAGTACCAACATACCAGCTGTATCCGGGCCTTACATAAGTATACCCTATTATTTGACCTTTGTCATTGTACTGATACTGAACAATTGGCACAGAGCTTAAATTAAATTCCTTAGTGTATAAACGTTGGTTTATATATTCATCAAATCTTCCTTCGTTCAGATATTTGTAATATAATTCCAAGTTGCCTCCCGGCGCAGCTACATCCACAAAGCCAGCACCATAGTTGGAATACATAGCCAATTCGTCATTGGGCCCTGTAGCAGATACAGTTACAACATTTGGCAGAGAAGCTGGCGTATAAAAACCCGCACCTTTAAATTCATATCCATATGGACCATATTTTTCATTTGCATAGTCTATAACTTCTTTTCTATTTGTAGCATTTAATCCATCATTACCTGCTGCAACGACAATCAATGCTCCTTTCTTTTCGGCATATTTGGCTGCCCTCATGTAGGCAACATAATCAGCTACATCATTTCCAAGCTTTATCCTTTCACCTGTATCAGGGTCAGTCCACCAAACCTGTCCTTTTATGTATATTCCGCCAAGGCTCATATTAATCACATTAACCCCGTCATTTGCTGCAGCAATTAAAGCCTTTATAATCCAAACATTATAAGCCCCGCCTTCTGCACCAAAAACGCGATAAGCTCTGATTCCGACATCAGGCGCCACTCCCAAAATTACTCCGTTTCCGGCTATGGTTCCGGCTACATGAGTTCCATGGCCATTTCTATCCTGTACATCATACAAATTACCTGTTTCTGAGAGGTCAACTCCGTAAATGCCGCCCTTTGGTACAAAATTTTTTGACCCTGGAAGCAAATTAGCTTGTATATCTGGATGATTTAAATCAATACCAGAATCGATAATTCCTACCACTACTTCATGATTGCCTGTACCCAATTCAAAACTCTTTCCATTGTTTGTAACACGCTTTATATCCCACTGATACATATTGTAATACACAGCTTTTTCTAGATTTACACCGTCCATTTCTAAAGGAATACTTTTTATTTCCGGTAATTCTGTTATCAGGGAAGGAGTAACTACTAAAATTGAGGGATGTTTTACTGCCTTTTTCACAAAAGATGCAGGAGCTTTTGCCTGTATGACTCCAATTTCCGGAATTTCGTAAATAACTTCCCCTCCAAGTTCTCTAATAATCTCTGAAGCGTTATTTGGCAATGTTTCATCTACAAAAACAACAGTAAAAGGAAGTTCTTCAGATTTCAATGTATCACCAAATCCAAATTGCGGTGCAGCAAAAGTAAATAATAGTACAAAAGCTATAAAAAATACCATCAACCTTTTCACACTAATCCCCCTTTTCCCTCTTTAATTAACCTAAAATGATTAGACTTCTTTAAGCTTTTTACCTCTTTTCCACCTCCTTTTTTCACATTCCTAAGTTTTATTGCTTATCTTGTGTTTCTTTTTTTGTTTTAAAGTTAAATTTTAATATTATTAATCGGTTTTTTAAGGGAACTCGTTCAGAAATGTTTATGTATATTATAATGAATAAACTGACATTTGTTCCTGGTATTTCCTTTGTTAAAGTTTGAAATTCAGAGAAAGTACTGTAAACAGTAACTCTACATTCAATATTATTCTACATAAATCATGATTTTCCTTCTTTGGAAAATTAAAATTTTTTATTTATTAATTTTTTGGCGTGCAGGATTTCCTGCATTTTACAAAAATTAAAAAGGCCACAGGTTTTGACTGTGACCTTTTTAGATGATAGGCAAAAATTTTAGTTTTAATAATACATTTTACCTCTTTATTGAAGCAAGAAAAGTCCTTACAATATCTTCTATTCTGTCTGATATAAGCTGATAAACGTTTTTCATAGCTTCTTCTAAAGACATAGGTCTATTAGTTATACTAAAAAGAGCAGTTACACCTATGTCGTACAAACTTTTATAGTCTTTCCCTAAACCGCCCGAGAGGATAATCACAGGCTTATTATATTTTTTCGCAAGTTTGGCAATGCCTGCTGGAGCCTTCCCAAAGGCTGTCTGAAAGTCTGTATTGCCTTCTCCTGTTATGACTAAGTCTACTTCTTTTATTTTTTCTTCCAGTCTGGCAGTCTCTATTATTATTTCAATCCCTCTTTTTAGTTTGGCGTTTAAAAAAGCCATCAACCCAAAACCCAATCCTCCTGCAGCTCCTGCTCCGGGCACTTCTGAGTAGTCCTTACCAATAACTTTTTTAGCCTCATAAGCTAAGTGCTTTAAGTTTTCATCTAGTATTTTTATCATCTCAGGCGTTGCGCCTTTTTGAGGACCATAAACATAAGATGCCCCTTTTTCACCGCATAAAGGATTGTCAACATCTGATGCCACAATAAATTCACTTTCATATATTCTTTTATCAATAGAGCTTATGTCTATCTTTTCAATTTTGTGAAGCTGCCCCCCTCCAAAGCCTATTTCATTGCCATCTTTATCTAAAAATTTTACTCCCAGTGCCTGAGCCATTCCAACCCCGCTGTCATTTGTGGCACTCCCACCTATTCCTATTATAAATTTGCGGCATCCTTTATCTAAAGCAAGTTTTATAAGCTCTCCCACTCCGTAAGTTGTCGTCTTTAGGGGGTTTCTCTTTTCTTCAGGAACAAGGTATAAACCGGCACAGGCAGCCATTTCAATGACAGCTGTGCCATCTTTCAAAATCCCGTAAAAAGCCTCAACCTTTTCCCCTAAAGGGCCAGTGACATCTGATCTTATTATCTCTCCTCCAACAGCGTAAACTAGTGCTTCAACTGTTCCTTCTCCTCCATCTGCAATTGGAATAGATATTATTTCTGCGTCAATAACTCTTTTTATGCCATTTTCCATAGCATGGCATACTTCTTTTGAAGATAAACTTCCTTTGAAAGAATCCGGTGCAAGCAGTATTTTCAAATGCGCATCACTCCTACATGTTTCTCAAAAGCTCCAAAGCTTTTTCAAGGACAGCATCTTTGTTATTTAAGCTGTCTATCATTTTTAAAAGGGCATTGTACGTGTTCTTGTCAAATACACCTGTTGGGGAAAGCCCTGCTTTTTTCTGAAGTTCTTTTACAGCATTTGCTGTTTTAGGTCCAAATATGCCATCTTCCGGTCCGGCATTAAATTTGAGCAAATTGAGATATTTTTGCAATATTTTAACTTCATTTCCCCTTGAGCCAATCTTCAATTCTCCGGCAAATTTTATATCAGCAGTGTACTGCACATTTTTCACATAGACATCAGGAGTTAAACCTTCTTTTCCAATATACCTTCCTGAAGGAAGTTTGTAACGGGCAATTGTAAGTTTGAAGCCACTGCCGTCCTCCAAAGGTACTACTGACTGAACAGTCCCTTTTCCATATGTATTTTCTCCCACCAAAAATCCTACCTTTGTGTCCTGTATTGCTCCCGCCAGTATTTCCGCAGCAGAGGCAGTGCCTTTATTGACAAGAACAGCTAGTTTATATTTAGGCTTAGTCAGGTATGAGTAATAATCATCTTTTTCTCCATTTCTCCTTTCTATTGTAACAACAATGCCCTGTGGCACAAAAAAGTTTGCAGCGCTCACCACTTCAGTGAGAAGCCCTCCAGGATTGTTTCTTAAATCGAGAACAAGCTTTTTAACGTTGTTTTTATCCATAAAAAGTAAAGCTTTTGCCAAATTGGCTGTAGTATTTTCATTAAATTCTGTTATTTTTATGTACCCGATTCCCTCTTCAAGGAGTTTGTAAGAGACAGGGTTGATGTGAATGACCTGTCTTATAAGTTCGATTTCTTTAAGAGTACCTCCTACGTCAAAAGTGATTTTCACCTTTGTGCCGGGGTCTCCCAGTATCATGTTTACTACATCTGTCAATTTCATCCCTTCCACGCTTTTGCCGTCAACTGCTTTTATGATGTAACCGCTCTTCACACCAGCCTTTGCAGCAGGAGAATCTTCAATCACTGAATCTACAACAATTTTCCCATCTTTTTCAATAAGCACCATCCCTGTGCCGCTAAAAGTTCCAGAAGTGCCCCTTTCAAATTGAGAAAATTCTTCTTTTGTAAAGTATGTACTGTATTCGTCGAGACTGCTAAAAATTCCTTTTAAAGCAGCCTCTTTCAATTGTTCATAGGTGACATTGTCAATGTAGTTATCAGTTATGTATTTCATTATAGCTCCAATATCTGCTAATTCGTTGTAAAAGTCCTGGTCTTGCGTAGATACTTCGGCATAAGTGTAGGATGTAAATGCTAAGAAGAAGATGAGCAGAAGTGTAAAAATTCTAATAGAAAATTTTCTCATTCCTTCAAAACCTCCATTTCTCAACAAAATTCTTCTCAGTTTATTATAGCACATTATATAAAAATAAGCGCCTCAAACAAATGAAGGCGCTTTTAAAACTTGTGCTCCACTGTTTTCGCATTTTAACCTGTAGGCCCTGTACAAAAGCCCTCTTTCTTCATATACTTTTCCAACTTCCTTTAAAACCCTCTCAGAGTTTTCCGGGGAAGAGATGGCCATAATGGTCGGACCTGCACCGCTTAAAAAAGCAGCATAAGCACCTGCCAACAATGCTTTTTCAAAGCATTCCTCCATGAAAGGAACGAGCTTAGCTCTATACTTTTGGTGAAGCATGTCTTGGGTGGCAATTTTTAAAAGTTCATACTTTTTCTCAATCAATACGCTCACTAAAAAAGCCGTCCTTCCCGTGTTAAATACAGCATCCTTAAAGTCCACTTTTTCAGGCAAGACTTTTCTTGCAATTTCTGTCCTTACCATTTCCTGAGGTACAAAGGCTAAAAAATCTATGTCATCCTCCAAGGCTTTTCTTGCATAATAAACTTTATTTTTATCAAAAATAGATACATTCAACCCTCCATTTAAAGCGGCTGTGACATTGTCCGCATGTCCTTCTATTGAAGCCGCCAAATTGAGTATTTCTTCTCTTTTCAATACTCTTCCTGTCAATTCGTTTGCAGCTAGTAGCCCGCCTACAATGGCTGCTGCACTGCTCCCTAATCCCCTTCCCAGTGGAATTTCATTTTTTATTTTTATCCTCAACCCTTTATTAAAAACCCCTATTTTTTTAAAAATCACTTCTGCCGATTTATAGACCAGATTATTTTGGTCATTTTCTATATCTTCTACCCCTTCCCCTTCTACAAAAATCTCCAGACCATCTTTTATGAACTCCATCGAAACCTCTGTATAAAGGTTCAAAGCCACACCCAGCACATCAAAACCCGGGCCCAAATTAGCCGTAGATGCCGGCACCATCACTTTTACCATTCCGCCTGACATGTCACTATCCATACAAAACTTCCTCCAATTCCTTTAGATTTGGCTGTATCCTCTTTACCTCTCCCCCTAGTTTAACAGCAGTATCAGGGTCTTTTAAACCATTCCCAGTAAGGATACACACCACAGAATCTCCTTCTTTAAAAAATCCTTCTTTGTACTTCTTTATCACACCCGCTATGGAGGCTGCAGAGGCTGGCTCTGCAAAAATCCCCTCTGTTTTTGCCAAAATTGAATAAGCCTCAAGTATTTCCTCATCCGTAACTTTGTCAATTATCCCCCCCGACTCATCCCTTGCAGCCACTGCCTTCTGCCAGCTGGCAGGATTGCCAATTCTTATAGCCGTGGCAATCGTCTCGGGATTTTCTATTACTCTTCCTTCCACAATAGGAGCCGCTCCTGCCGCCTGAAACCCAAACATTTTGGGAAGCTTTTTTATCTTCCCTTTCCGGTAGTATTCTTTAAATCCCATCCAGTAAGCAGTTATATTTCCTGCGTTGCCCACAGGAAGAGAGACATAGTCTGGTACTTCTCCCAAAGCATCACATATTTCAAAAGCTGCCGTTTTTTGACCTTCCAGGCGATAGGGGTTTATAGAATTTACCAGCGTAATTGGAAATTTCTGTGAAATTTCTCTTACCAATCTCAGGGCATCATCAAAATTTCCATCTATTGCAATAACTTCTGCCCCATAAGCAATTGCCTGTGCGAGTTTCCCCAGAGCAATTTTACCGCCAGGAATTAATACCACACTTTTAAGGCCTGCTTTTGCTGCATAGGCTGCTGCAGAAGCAGAAGTGTTGCCTGTTGAGGCGCAAACAACTGCATTAGACCCTTCTTGCTTTGCTTGAGATACCGCTACCGTCATTCCCCTGTCCTTAAAAGAACCTGTGGGATTTAGCCCTTCGTATTTTAGATACACCCTTATACCCGGCAAATATTTTCTTTGGAGGTTAAAAGCTTCAATTAAAGGTGTGTTGCCCTCTTTTAACGTGACAATATTTTCATCCTTTATGGGAGGCAAAAACTCTCTATAAGCTTTTATAATTCCTTCGTACGCCATTTTAATCTTCCCTCACTTTTATCACACTTTCTATTTTTTCTACTTCCTTTAGCTCCTCTATCTCCTTTAAAGCTTCCAAAACCTTACCTGTATTTGCAATGTGAGTCACCAATACAATTTCCGCTGTCTCTCCCAAAGACCCTTTTTGAACTACTGAAAGAAGGCTTATCCCTTTTTTTCCCAAAACTCCTGTGATTTTGCTCATGACACCAGGCCTGTCAAAAGCGATAAGCCTTATATAGTATTTAGAAAAAGTATCTTCAATAGGTATTAAGTCTACCTCTTCACATCCATTTTGTATTACTATGTGATTTTTCACATCCATTATGTCGGCAACCACTGCGCTGGCAGTAGGCATCATGCCGGCGCCCTGCCCGTAAAACATAACTTCTCCTACCGCATTTCCATCCACAAGTATTGCATTGAAAACGCCATTGACTCCGTTTAAAGGGTTGGTCTTTCTTATCATGACGGGATGAACCCAGGCTTCTAAGCGTTCTTTCTCGTCAATTCTGGCATAGGCCAGAAGCTTTATGGTATAACCCATCTCTTCTGCATACTGTATATCTGATTTAGAAATAAAACTTATCCCTTTTGTGTAGATTTTCTCTGGAAGAACAAATTTGTTAAAAGCCAGCATGCACAAAATGGCAAGCTTTCTCGCCGCATCAAAACCTTCTATATCGTCTGTGGGGTCTGCCTCTGCATACCCTTTTTGCTGCGCATCTTTTAAAACATCATCGAAGTCAAGGCCTTTTTCTTTCATTTCCGTCAAAATGTAATTGGTAGTACCGTTTAAAATTCCTTTTATCTCGTATATTTTATTCGCAGCAAGGCACTGCTTCAAAGGCCTTATGATGGGAATTCCGCCTCCTACGGAGGCTTCATAAAGAAGGTGCACTTTCTTTTCTGTAGCAAGCTTTATGAGGTCTTTTCCGTGCTTTGCTATGACTTCTTTATTGGCAGTTACCACATGTTTGCCTTTTTGTAATGCTTTTGTTATATATTCTAAAGCGGGATGCTCTTTCCCCATCACTTCTACCACAACATCTATTTCCTCGTCTTCCAAAATATCTTCTGCGTTAAAAGTTATCTTCCCTTTTGCAAGAGGAGTTCTTTTTTTATTGGGGTCTTTTACAAGTATTTTCTTTATCTCAATTTTTTCGCCTATCTTTTTTTCAATATTTCTTCCATTCTGATCTATCAAGTGAACTACACCTGTTCCTACAGTACCTAGTCCCATCAGTCCAATTTTCATATTCTTCCTCCTTATTCTCCCAAAACTTCTATTTTTCTAACTCCTGGCTGTTTTGAAAGCTCTTCTATGAAATCCTCTATACTTGTTTCCATGTACTGTGTATCAATAGAGATTGTGACACTCGCCACTCCCATAGAAGGAATGCTCTGATTTATTGTGACCACATTTCCCCTTTCTTTGGCAACCACATCGAGAATGGAAGAGAGCACCCCAGGCATGTGCTCCAAGACCATGGAAAAAGTTATAATTTTTCCTTTGCTGAACTTAGAAAAGGGAAATACATAATCCCTGTACTTGTAAAAAGCACTTCTTGATATGCCCACCTGTTTTACCGCTTCATTTATTGTCTTGGCTTTCCCTGACTCCAAAAGTTCTTTCACCTTTATGGTTTTTTTGATTGAATCAGAAAGAATTTCCTCCCTTACTATGTAGAGCTTCCCGTCCTCTCCCATCATTCCACCTCCATGTCTTTGTTTTATGGACATCAATCCATGTATAGAATACATTTTATCACATTAAATTCAAAAAATCAAGAGCGGTTTACGTTTACTAAACAAAAAATTAATATCGAAAATTTAAAGCTCCAGGTATACCATGGACAGCAACAATAGTAAAAACGCGGCAAAGTTTCGTACTTTGCCGCATTTTTATATTTCCACTACATCGCTTTCAATATTTCTTAACGCCATACGCACTTCAAATTTAACTCCCGATTTTTTAAGCATATTCGTTACAGTAGTAAAGGCAAGCTCAGGCCTATTATTATTTTGGCTCAAATGGCCTAAAAAAGCTATCCCTATAGCTTTCATTTTGAACAGCTTCATGAGAGCATCTGCAGCAGCATCATTAGAAAGATGTCCTAAATTAGATAAAATCCTTGCTTTAAGAGGCCAAGGATATGAACCATTAATAAGCATTTGTATGTCATGATTTGCTTCTAAAAGCACAATATCTGAATCTATAAGATTGCTTGCAACACCTCTTGTCATATAGCCCAAATCAGTTGCAATGGAAATTTTTTTGCTACCTGCTTTAAACGAAAAACCCACTGGTTCTGCAGCATCATGGGGTTTTTTAAAAGGCATTATCTTTACACAACCAATTTCAAATTCTTCTCCTGTAGTAAAATAAAGCTTGTTTTTTTCTGGAACTTCTTTTATATCCTTCTCCATTGCTTCCCATGTGGCCTTATTGGCATATATAGGTATATTGTATCTTCTAGAAAGTACACCGGCTCCTAGAATATGGTCTTTATGTTCATGAGTTATAAGAATGGCAGATAGACTTCTTGGATTTACCCCTATGTTTAATAAAGCTTTTTCAATTGTTCTGCCACTTAAACCCGCATCAACAAGTATATGTACATCTTTATGATTTATGTAAATAGCGTTTCCACTACTTCCTGACCTCAAGGAACAAAACTTCATAGCCAATATACCCGCATTGCGGGTATCCCCCTTTCTCCAGTCTGTACACCTAAATTATACCACAAAAATTATCCACATCCTTCTTGTGTGTAAATTCTTTCATAGAAGATATACATAGAAGATATAATTCACTTCTCTTACTTCTTTAATTTCCAACAACAAGTTATCAACATATTCACAACTACTTGTGGATAATTTAAAATTTAATTGTGTTTTGCTATTGTCTCTTCTCTTTTGTTTAATTCGCTATGCCATAAAAATTGAGGGACCCTCTTATTATAAGTGGATCCCTTACACTTTATCCACAGTCTGAGGCTGCGGAAAATCCGCAGCCTTTTTTATTTCGCTTGGTGTTTTAAAAGGTTGCTCAGGGTATAATATACTCCTCCCAGTATTACGGCCCAGGCGAGGACCATGAAAAACAATGCGCTTCCGGACATGCTTACGCCTCCTTTTAGGCTTTCGCGCCTTTTTGTGTCTGAGCGCTGCCGTATTTCCTCTGAATGGTGTAGTAGGCTTCAGCAAAACCTATGACAAGTATTGCCAGGAGCAGTACCCGCGCACCCTGGACCCAGGGAACAAGCTCCGGCATTTTTTCGACAAAGCTGGGTACCCACTTGAAATAACCGTTCTGTATATAGCTCTTCGTGGAGAATATGAGCAGTATCACGATCGAAAGCGGCGTAACGAATTTGATCATCAGGTTGAAAAACCCTGAGGACACCTTCCAGTAGCTGCCTCTGTTCATCTCTTCGAGCGCGTTCTTTTCGCCGAACAACCAGCCCACCACCAGAGCTTCAATAAGGCCCACGACTACCAGGAAGTAACTACCCACCCAGTTGTCGAGTTCGGTGAGGAAGACCAGTTCACTAGTCTTGGTTAAAATGGGTTCTAAGGCCGACGGCAGACCTACCAGGATATAGAACCCGAATACCAGTATAGCCCCGACCTTTCTCGGTATATTTAAGTCCTCTTCGAGCATGGCTATCAGGTAGTTGTACATCGCTATAGCCGACGTGAAGCCTGCGAAAAACAGTACCAGGAACCATAAGGCACCGAAAAATTGGCCACCCGCCATCATACGGAACACGTTGGGAAGAGCGATGAAGGAAAGCCCGACACCGGCTGCTATACCTTCAGGGCCGAGGAAGGTGTAGGCTATCGGAATGGCTATGGTGCCGCCCAGGATGACTTCAGCAAATTCGTTCAGGAATACCGTGGTCGTAGCGGAAAGAACAATGTCTTCATCAGGCTTGAGATAAGAAGCGTAGTTCTGGATGATGCCCATACCAAGGGACAGCGTGAAGAATATCTGGCCTGCAGCAGCCAAAGCCGATTGCCAATTCAGTTCGTTCCACTTCGGAGTCCAGAGGTAGTCGAGGCCTTTAATCGGCGACCAGTCGGGATTTATAGGCGAACCGAGGGTCAGCGCCCTTATGATCAAAATGAAGCCGAGCACGTAGAGCAGCAGCATCATTACCTTGGCCCATGCCTCGATACCCTTCTGGACACCGCGACTGAGAGCAAACGCCAGAAGAGCGAGCGCTATCACCCAAAATGTAATCGACATGACTGGATTCTGGATATAGTTCACGAAGATCTCACCGGTAGATTTACTCGCATCCATGTAGCCGCCGGTCAGGGACAGGTAGCTGTAGCCAAGGGTCCACCCAATGATCTGGGTATAGTATGCGTTTACAAGGGTCGTCACTGAAAACACCAGCATACCAGCTAGGGCACCTATTATTGCTGCAGAGGAATGCCCGAGCTTTTCTTTGGCCTGCAAGTAGGTCATGCAGCCAACGGTCCCATGCCCGTACTTACCGCCGTAGCGGCCCTGCATCCACTCAACATACATGAGGGGTATACCAAGGACTAACAGTGCAGCAAAATAGGGTAGCATGAATGCGCCGCCGCCGTTTTTGGCAGCCTGGTAAGGGAATCTCCAAAAGTTGCCGAGACCTATGGCGTTCCCGGCCATAGCAAGTATAAGTCCTAGTTTAGTTCCCCAAGTCTCTCTATTTTCCGCCATAACACCCCTCCTTTTCATTAATTTAAATCTGGATATAATAAATATATCATAGTTCTGTCTTTTTTTCAATGATTGTTAAATATTTGTCAATATATTCATTTGGAAATTTTCTGAAATCTCAGTTAAAGAATCACATCCGTTGTTATGGTTTTTATTTGGAATTTAAGCCTTCCAATGGCGTTTTCATAAAATCTATCATGTATTTTGCTTCACCATTTAGATAGGAAATTATCAGTATACTTTCCAACAAAATTTTTCTATGATATAATAAATTGCAATAAAAAATTTGGAAGATTGGGAGGAGATACTTTGGCAAACGAAGTATTTGAAACACTCATTTCTATCGAAAAATGGACAAAGCTCACCGATATCCCTGCATACCACCTTGATAAGATAAAAAATGAAGTTGAAAAGGCCAAAGAACGCTACCGGAATTTCGATCCGAGTGGGATAAAAAGCGACGAACAGAAAAGAGTCTACGAGGCTCTGGTAAAAAAAGGCAGAGAGCTGGAGAAAAAATTGAACTTCAAAAAAAGCGAAATAAAGGATCAGGTCTATTCCTACCTGCGATACGCCAACGCCGCCTACTTCGATTTCATGAACGCCCTGACTCCTCTGAATATTGGGATTCGGTTTTTCACCTTCACATCAGCCTTGTTCATAGCCCTTTCCCCTCCATTTCTGGGAGCAGCTTTTTCGTTGGTCTTTGTGGTGCCCATACTCCTTGGCCTCAATGCCCTCAAAAAAAGGCGAGCTGTAGGCTACAGCCTGGCAATGCTAATAGTACCTGTATCTTTCGCAGTATCGACCATGTGGCTGCGCTTTGGATACAGGGTCCTGGTCGACTACCAGACTGTGCTGTTGGAAACCATAAAGGCTACAGGAAAATCTCCTGAGGTTGCACGCCTTTTTATAACAGTTCCACCGTTACTCTCTCTCCTGCTTCTCTTTTCGACAGGGTATATGGCCTACCAGCTCACCAGAGCCAGAGATATGCTCATATAGTCAGTAACAATCCTTCAGCGTCTTCTTAAAAAAACAATAAGTAAAAACTAGCTCTTTTCATTTTTTAAGAAATCAAGAATTTCTTTCATATTTCCAAAAGCTACTCCTATACTAGTATCTGCTGCACCATAATAAACAATTAATTTTTCCTCTTCCTTTTTATATATCGCCCCTGTCGGAAATACAATATTTACAGCATTTCCAATCCTCTCGTACTCTTCCTCGGGAGCAAAAACCCATTCTCTACTTCTTCTTATGACCTTTTGAGGCTGTTCTAGATCCAAAAGTGCAAGCCCTACTCTATAAACGGCAGTTGAAGCAGTATACCTTATTCCGTGATAAATAATCAGCCATCCTTCTTCAGTTTCAATAGGAGGTGCTCCTAATCCTACTCTGTGGCAGTCCCACATTCCCGGCCTTGCTGGCAGCAAAATCTGGTGCTTGCCCCAGTAGGTTAGGTCATGAGAAAAGGAAATCCAGATGTGTCCCTCTCCTCTAATTATTGGCCTATGTATAAGGGCATATCCGTCTTTAAATTTTTTGGGGAAAAGGCAGCCGTCTTTGTCTTCTGGCGGCACCAAAACTCCTTTCCTTTCAAATCTTTTAAAGTCCTCTGTAAGCATTAATGATATTACAGGACCACCTGGAGAAAAAGAAACATAAGTTATGGCGTACTTTCCCATGTCCTCTAAGTACACAATCCTAGGGTCCTCAAGCCCCCACATCTCCTCACTGTAATTTTCATCTGGCAAGAGAGTGGGCTTATCTGGTATCTCCCAATTTGTAAGGCCGTCCCTGCTTTTGCAAAGTGTAAGATGAGAAAATCCGTCTTTGGTCTCTACTCGGCATAAAAGATAGACATAGCCGTCAAATTCTATTACTCCTGGATTAAACACTGCATTTGCATCATAGGGAATATCATCCTTTGTAAGTATAGGATTTTTGTCATACCTTATAAAAAGGTCTTTACTTTTCATCATCATCTCCCCTCATTCTTTATTTGGAGGGAATAAATTTCTCTTAATTTTAAGAAAAACTCTGTGTACTCTTTTGTCTTATAATCCGGATATGTCCAGGGAAGAAATTCATATTTGCCTTTTGTATAGTAAAGGGTCACCTCTGCAAAGATGCCTTTCCCAAGGTATATCCTGTGGTAGAAGTTTTTCGTCGAAAAAAGCACTACTTTGGCCATGTCTATGTAACCAGGGTCTATATTGACTTTTCTTTTTCCCTCCTTAGAAAAAATTTCTTCTACAGAATTTGTGAATAGCTTCCATTCATACGATTCATCTGGACTAAGAAGTTTTTCAAAGGATACAAAGCGCTTTTTTAAATCTTTACCCATCTCTTCTTCGTAATAATCCGTAAAGTCAAAGTGAAAAGGACCGGCCTCGAGGTCTATTTCTCCCCATTTTTCCTTTAAGCTCTTTATCGCTTCCTCTACTACATCCTCTTCTTTGTATATAAAGCCGCAAAAAAGTTTTACAGGCATCACTTCTTTCACTTTCCCCATTCAATTCCCTCCAATGCTCATTCGAGTATAGCTACAGCCCTTACAGGGCTACCGTCAGAACCCTTTATTTTAAGAGGCAGCGCTATGAATAAAAATCTCTTTTTATCTATAGCTTCTAAATTTGTCAGATTTTCTATTATTCCCACTTTGTTCCCTAATAGAACGTGGTGAACAGGGAAATCTTCTGTTTCCACAGGGTCAGGAGATATAGTATCTAGCCCTATTGCCTTTACCTTTTTGTCTACCAAAAAATGGGCGAGCTCTTCTGTGAGGTATGGAAATTCTTTTATATAAGCCTCTTCTCTCCAGTATTTGCTCATTCCTGTGCGGAAAATGACTATATCTCCCTCTTTTAAATCTACACCTTCCAAAAGTTCTGGCCTCATCAATCTATCTGGCAAATGAGGCACATCTACTATAACAGCTTCTCCTGAATAAAAGTCAACAGGAAGTTTTTCAATTGTGTCTCCTTTTTCTATGAAGTGAGCCGGCGCATCGCAATGAGTTCCTAAATGTACGACATATTTCAGCTCTGTAAGTTGGTACCCGTCCTTTTCTACTTCAACAAGTCTTTCTACCTTAATTTCCGGCTGACCAGGGTATTGAGGCATACCCTCTTCGATGAAGTGGGAAAGGTCTATCATCCTCACGGCACTTCCCCCTTGTTTTGATTACTTTGACTTCAGTATAGCATATTAAAAAAATTAAACAACTACTTTTTGCGATTAATTATCAATGTTTGGGGTAGAGACTTTATCACTTAAACTTAGCAAAATAACAGCACTTATAATACAAGTTATCCCTAAAAATTCAAATAAATTAAAAGGCTCTTTTAATACAAAAACTCCAATTAAAGTTGCCACAACAGGCTCCATAGTGGTAAATATCGCTGCTCTTCCTGCCTCCATAAAAGTAAGAGCTCGAGTGTAAAGAAAATACGGAAGTGCAGTAGAAAAGGCACCAAATAAAAACCCTAGAAGAATCACATGGGTATTAAAAAAGATGGAAGGCTTTGCTAATACAGAAGAAATCGGGACAAGAGCAATAGTTGCAATCAAAAAGGTAAAGGCTGCAATCCTCTCTGGTGGTATATGCCCTGAAAGTGGCTTTGCAAAAATAGTGTACAAACCATAGCCAACTGCTGATAAAAGCCCGTACAAAACGCCAAGCCACGATATTTCTTCACCGGTAATGAAAGACCTTAAAGCGCCTGAAACCAGTAAAACTCCTGTAAGAGTAAGGATTAGGGCTATACTTTTTCTTAAAGTTATCCTTTCTCCGTAAAAAATTCGCGCAAGGACCACTACAAAAGCGGGAGCAGTGTAAAGAAGAGCTACAGCTATAGGAAGTGTAGTAAGCTTAATTGCTTGAAAATAAGACCAGTTAAAGAGAGTAAGGCTCAAAATGCCCGTCCCAAGCAAATACTTCCACGACCACAGAGGTAATGAAAAAGATTGCCTCAATACTGCAATAATAGAAAAAGCAAGTAAGGCCCCAAAAAACATGCGCAGAAAAGCCACATCAGCGGTAGTAAAACCCAATTTAACTATCATCCTGACAAAAAGACCTGTCGTTCCCCACAGGGCACCTGCGGAAAGAGCAAGCACTTCCCCTCTTCGCACTCTTATTTTCTCCTTTCTTTTCTCCTAGCGATTATGTCATTATTCCACTTCATTATAATTTCTTCAATTTCCTTTTCTGAAAGGGTTGGCTTTAAATACATGCCTTTATCAAGCCTCTGCCTTAAAGCCTCATAAAGTATTATGCCTGTCGCCACAGATACATTCAGGCTTTGCACCATACCCATCATAGGTATAACAATTCTTTCATCCGCAAGATTTAATATATCCTCCGACACGCCTTTTAGTTCATTCCCAACCACCAATAAAGTAGGCTTTGTATAATCTATTTCCCGGAAATCTTTTGAGGACTCATCCAGCCAAGTGACAACAACCTGCAAATTTTCCCTTTCTTTTAGCTCCTTTATCGCCTTTTCTCTGTCATAAACCCTTTCAATAAAGAGCCACCTGTTTGCTGCCATTGACACCGCTTCATTTATTTCTATGCCCTTTTTTGCTTCAGAAAAGTAATACACTCTCATTACCCCTACGGCATCACAGGTTCTTAATATGGCTGAAAAATTGTGCTCGTTCGTCACATCATCCACAAAGACGACAAAGTCTTTTTGCCTTTTCTGCAAGACTTCATAAAATCTTTTTAGTCTGTCTTCTAGAACTATTATTTTATTAGACTGCATAAGCTATCCCTGCCTTGTGTGAAATTTTATGTTTTTAAAAGATAATTTACAGCGTATAAAGGTGTGTTTGAAAGTAGCTTAGTATGCCCTTTCACACAAGACACCTTTATTTATAATTTAGCATATTTCAGAGGATTTTGAAATATCCATATCCTAATCTTGTCTTTGCACCTATACCAAATTCAGTAAGAGCTTTCTTTATCCAGTTTTCTACCAACTTTTGTAAGCGGGTGCAATCGTTCAAAAAATCTATTGCCCCTTTCACTTCCGGTGGAATTTTTTCTTTTATGAGTTCTTCAAAACGGACTCTGTCAAAAAGCACACTAAACTGAAAACTAGTATTCTCCTTCACGGTCAGAAAAGGTATAGGAATAGGGTTTTCCCAATCGCCTGGTGCCGTTTTCCCTGTATCATCGCCGTAATAACTTTTATAATGTACATTTATTACATCAACATCGAAAAGCGAAGCATTATTATTGATAACCGGAAAAGCATCAAGGAAAAGAAGCAATCCTTTAAAATCCTGGGTACCAAAAAGCAATTTATGTAAAACTCTTTTTGGTGAATCTTCTTTCCCTTTATCTTCAGAAGAAGATCTATCAAAAATCAAACCTTCATAAAGCTCCTTTTGTAAATTCTCAATTTCTCCTTCTTCTATCTCTTCACCCCTTGCTTCTTCTATTGCTATATCCCAAAAACTTACCATCCTACAAACACCTTTTAAAGCAGTACCAGGAATATAAGGTATTCCAAATAGATGATGTATTGTAAGAGAAGTTTCTAAAGGATGTTCTGCACCTAAACCTATTACCAATCTGGAAGCAGTTGTAATCTTGTATTGTCTTAAAATTGGTTGGTAGCCTTGCTTAGAAAGGTCTTCAACTTGAAGATTAACTTTGGAAAGATAAGCATCAAAATTTAAACTCTTCATGGAGTAGCTGGCAAGGCTAGTTAGAAATGCATTTTTGGCTCCTTCTTTCCCGCTTTCGATTAATTCCCTTCTTATTAGCTTTGAAGATGCTAGAGAAAAATTTTCACACTTATCCCAAGCAATCTTAGAATCATCTTTGTACACAACTCCTACCAAATCCGAAAAACTTTTTATCATTGTCCCTCCCTCTCTCCAAGCGAATTAGCTTTTTCTTCCTGTATTTCAATTTCAACCGTTCTCTTTAGCCAATTTGCTAAGGCTAAAATTTCTGTAGTAGCTAATCGCAGAATTTGAAAATCTTTGTTCACAAGTTCATCAAAAGCATCCTTATCCTTTGATATGTATCCTCTTTTTTGCAACCACTTGTTTAGCGTATAATATACTGGCTTAGTTTCCTCTTTGGATTTGTAAAAAGCAAGGGTGGAAATCAAACCATTTGAAACGATAAAAGCTGGCAACCTTCTGGCATTTGCCTTGTATTTGTCTCTTTTATCTTTTTCTTTGGGTAAATTTTTTACTTCTTCAAGGCAAAAATTCGCTCTTTCTTGCTCGAGGGTTTTAACTTTCAAACCTTCAACCATCTTTCTTATCCTCCCTTTTAGAGATTTATGGATAAATCTTTACTCTCATAAACCCTTTTCCCGTAGTTTCATCTCCCCCAAGCTGGAGAATAGTTCCATTTAATATTTCATGCAAATTATCTAAAACTTCTGCAGAGTTAAAATAATTCCCTTCCCAAGCTTTTTTAAGATAAAATTCTTTATTTTTTACCTTTTCCAGCCATTCTTTTTTCTCAATCTTATTCTTTGCTTCTTCCCAGTTAAGTTTTCCCTGGGTCTTTTCTTTCACTTCAAGAAGGCAGCTATAAAATTCATCATCTATTCCAAAATAAGGGTCACTAATAAATAAAAGTGAATAAAATACGCTCTCAGAGGGTATGAGTTCCTCAGTAAACAATGCTCCCTCCTTCACCGTCCCTGTCTTTTGGTCAATTCTCACTCTTGTCCTCACCTCAACGGCATAATTTACAAAATCTCTGAAGGTATCATCTGACACAATGGCAAAATGTTTTTCAATATCTGTTGTAAGGAAAGTTTTAGGAAGCAAATTCTTTATAAACTTGACAACTTCTGAAATATTTTGCGACGTGTTTTTTATAGAAAATACAAATTCTTCAAAAGCCACTTGTTTATCATTTATCTCTAAAACTGAAATACTTTCTTTTGGAATCACTGCCTCTCCATCTTTTAAGTGTAAATTATCAATCACTTCGAAATTTTTATTAACTTCATTTATTCCTGCACTTTCCAATTCATCTTTAAATCTCTTCAATACAAAAGGACAGGTAATCCATGCAAACACGCCTCTGACAGAACGAACTGGATAGAGTAAAATCTTTGCATCTGTAATGCTTATACAACTAGAAAAATCGGAATCTTCCTCTGGACCAAAAATAAGATTTACTTTGTCTCTATCCCTCCAAATCCTGTAGCAAGTATCCCTTATAACTCCTTTGATTCCGCTGGACCAGAAAATTGGGAAAGCAGTATGTCTTTCCCTCTGGACTGGCAGGTCCACATAAGATACGCTCTGCCCTGCGCCCATATGAACAGGCGTTTCAGCGTAAAACGTTATTAAAGCGCTCTCTTTATACATTTTTTACCTCCTCCTTGCCAATTAGAATTAGATTGGAACCAATAAAGTCCTGCTCACCATTCGGAATTTTAAAAGAGTAACCACCATCTTCATGTAATATGAAAGCTGGATTCACCAAAAGCATATCCCTCTTTGCTTTTAACCACATCACCGTGCCACTTGGGAAAGCCCTCACAGTCTTCCTTATTTTTAATTTGGGTGAGTACCTCCCTAGAATTGTGTATTTATCTAGAGCCAGTGAAAACACTTCAAATCCTTCCACGGAAAATTTAAAATCAGGAAAAACTCCAGGGGTCAGAAATAAAACCTTTACAATATCTCCAGGTCTTACTTTTACCATTTGTGAAACTCCTAAATTTTCTCTCAAAAATTCCAGAAAATTTTCTCTCCCCACTTCATAGAAGGCGTTTTTCATCTCACCTCCTATTTTTAAAGCTCTTGGCGGTTGATTAAAAATTTCCATCAATTTATTTTCATCTGAAAAACCTGTTTTCTTAATCTCTTCAGCTTCAAAATCAAATTCTATCCATACAACAAGACTTACATTTTCCTTTAATCTCATAAATTCTATTCTATAAAGTGCGTCTTCTTCTCCCCCTACTGCATTCACTGTGCTATCCATTTTGATTCCAACTCTTTCTTCTTTTGTGAAAATTTCTTTATACTGAAGTATTTCATGTATTTCTATTTTCTCTCCTTTAAGCCACTTCCTAAGCCCTTCTATAGAAATAAAAGCCGGAAAAGTTCCTATATCCTCTTTACCCATATACACCGGAAATGTTCTAATGTTAGATTCAGCATTAGTATTTTCTTTCCTAAAAAGTTTAGTGTTTAATTCATAAGGGCGAGCATGAAATATATTTTCGATTTCTTCTTTTTTTCTCTCCCCCAAAATATTACTGGGTTTAGGGAAATAGAGCTTTCCGCCTTTTTCAATAAAAGGGCCATAAATACTTCTCAAAATCTTCGATGTGTCAATTTTTGTATGTGCATGGATTTTTGCACAAATAGCTCCTGCAAGCGTGTGAGGATGAGGAAAAATGGAGTACACTACATCGCCCACATTAAAAGGCCTTCCTGAGCCAAAGAAAAACACATCGTAAGGGGTAATTTTAAACTTTATCATACACTTTCACACTCCTGGGGGATTGACTTCTATAAATTCGTATTTTTTTAACTTTGTTAAAAAATCTTCCACTGGTTTCTTCTGAGGCCACTCTTGCCATACCAAAATTACTCCAAAGTAATGATTTTTTGCATTTTTCTTGATTTGTATTATTAAAGGCGAAGTTTTTCTTTTGCTTCCTTTAGGAGAATAAGAAACCTCTGAAGTTTTTAACTCATGTTTTAGAGCTCTATAGAAATTATCACGCAAGTCATTCATAGCACTTTCATAAGAATCCCAAAATTTATTTTTGGGTTTAATTAGAAATATCTTTGTATTGGTAAAATTAATAAATTCTTGTAAAGGCTTTATTTTTGAAACATCTCTTTGTATATTCAACTCCATCAATTTTTCGTTTATCTCTTTTTTAATATCCTCTAATTCTTCACCACAAAGGATAAACTCTTCAACAACTATACTCCCAAATCCCCTTCTCCACCTGGCACCAATACCACCAAATAAACTTAAGCACAATATTGAATTTTTGAGATCTTTTTCATATTCTTTTAGAAAATGTGGCATAAATCTAAAATTTAAAATAAACTCTTGATTAGGAGCATAAGAAGTTCTTACCCTTTCATTGTAATTTGCTACAGCGCCATTTTCTCCTTTTTTTCTTCTATCATTCATACACAAATATGCTTTTTCAGTACTTTGGGGCTTTTGAAGTATCCTTATATAAAATCTTTTGGCTCTGTTCGTGGAACCAAAAACTTCACTTTCCCTTTTTTGCAGGTCCTGAAGATCTTGATATTTTAAGCCTCCATAAAATCTGAACCACCACCTCAGAATACCGTTAATAGATTGCTCTCTCAGTTCAAGCGAATTTTTTCTTGCGCTACCCATTATTATTGGCGTCACTATTTGCAATTTACACTCATAATTTCTCATATTTTCACCTTCTCACATAAAACTTACACATGTTTTTTTAAACAATCTAAAAATTTTTTCTCGAGATTTTTATCATATCTTAGATACAATTTCCCCTCTTTTTTCCTTACTTCTGTGACATTTCTCTCAAAGCCTGCATGGGCCAAAAAATTTCTGTCCTCAAAGGAGCTGGGTTCCCCTTCATCTATAAAGTTATAAACTTTATTCCACTCTTCTGTAGCTTGATTTAAAATAGATTTCTCTTTTCCTCCGTAACATAAATTGCGAATTTCCTTTCCTAAAATTGAAACATGTGTTCCCAGCTCAAACAGTTCATAAATAGAATTCTCTTCAGAGGCAAAGAGCTGCTTTATCTCCTCTAGTGCAACTCCTTTTTCATAGTCATATTTTGATATGCCCCTAGCCTCTAAAACCTCTAAAATTCCCGCATAAAATCCTAAAGACAGAATCGTATTTAAATAATCAGCTTTTGAAAGACCTGGGGAACTATTCCATGACCTTGAAAGTTTTTGCTTTAACATTTCCAAAAAATTTTTTAAAAACGAAATTACATCTTCCCGAACATCAAAATTGCGATAATACAAAACAAGCGGCGTATTATTCTTAATAGCAGAAAAGCAAATAAGAAAATTTTCAAATAGCTTTTGAAGAATATTTTTTAATTCCTTTTCCCCATTTGCTATTCTTCGCGCTAAGTTAAAATCTTCAATCTCTTTTTTCTTAATAGGAGAAGAAAAGAAAGTTCTAAAGCGCAATTCCTCGATATGTATTTTATAAGTTTTTTCTAACTCTGATAAAATGGGATCTGAAAACGCTAAAAATATTTTGGGTCTTTTTTCTTTTTTAAGCCAATTTAAAAGGCCAGAAAATACTGAAAAATGCCTCACTGCTTCCAACAATGCTGAAATATACATATTTTGTCCGCTAGATATGTCAATATAAAACTCTATTGCTCCATTATCTTTGTTGTATTCATTTAAATACCTTATAGCCATGTCACTAAAAATTTGTAAAACTATATCATCATAGGAACAATTAAACTTTACAGGTTTACCAAAAAGTTTATATTCTCCAATAGAGTAAATAACTAGAAAATCCTCCGCAATTTTGGAATAGGGATGCATTCTAAAAAAATCATAAGGACTTGAAAGATATTCTTCCAACGCGTTCGAAGTTATACCACTAATTTTTTCTTTAAATTTGTTTAATTCCCTATACTGGTTGCCTTCTTTATCCTTCAAAAGCCAATCGATGACCGTTTCATTAAGCAAAAGACTCGTAGGATAGATTAAAACAACTTTTGCAGTTTCAGTTTGAAA
This sequence comes from Caldanaerobacter subterraneus, assembly GCF_004345675.1. Classification (GTDB taxonomy): domain Bacteria; phylum Bacillota; class Thermoanaerobacteria; order Thermoanaerobacterales; family Thermoanaerobacteraceae; genus Thermoanaerobacter; species Thermoanaerobacter subterraneus. Next base: position 51,507 of record NZ_SLWU01000019.1, read on the forward strand.
GCCCTCTTCTTGAAACGCTCTTTTTATAGCAAAACTTGAAAGTAATTCTTTATAACTTTTGTCTTTAAAGTTAAACTCCCTCATTTCCATAAAATCTTTTGCGAATCTCCCTATTTGATATATAAGTTTCATATTCTCGCCTCCCTCTATTATCTTTTATTTTCTCTTAATATCTTAGTTTTTCTTTAATTTTCTCATCACAACAAGAGCATCTCATGGCTTATATTAACATTTC
>NZ_SLWU01000020.1 GCF_004345675.1 Caldanaerobacter subterraneus
TATTAATCCTTCCTTTTCCCAGTTTATTAATGTAATTCTGCTTATATCATACAGCTCTTTAACCTTTTTTATAGTTAATAACATTCATCATCACCTAATTAAAATTATATCATTTTTTACTACTAATTTCAACTGTTTTGACCTCCTTGAAGTTTTTAATAATAAAATATGCCCACCTGAAAAGGTGAGCACTTTTTACAAATTTCGTAAAACGTGCTTCCCTTCGCAGGCATTACCCTGGTCAGGTTCTAAGGGTCGGGAACGAATCCCCTCTCAGCCATTTTTGGCTCCCCTAGCACTTGAGTATTTAATTTTTAGAATAGAATAGGTTAAAGTAATTATATCACAAAATTTCTCAAAATCCAACTTCCATTAAATAATTAATTGCTTTTTGAAGCTCTGTTTGAACCTTTTTATATTCTATTCTCTTCCATTCTTTCAATAGGGGTATAAACCTGGCATTCTTCGTATTCTTGATTTTTTCGATTAAAAGAAGTATCATCCCTCGGTTTCTATCTTTTAATTCATAAACAAAACTATAATCTTGATCTTCCAAAATCTCTGTGAGTTTATTTAACAATTCATTTGCATAAGTTTCACGTTCAATTTCCCAACCTTTCTCCGTAAAGATAAGCACTGGAAGTCTCCCACTGTACTCAATTTTAAGATAGCCTGACTTTATCATCCAGTCAATCCGTTTGGTTATTTCCTCCCTCGTAAGTTCACAGTAATATCCATAAGAAGGACATTTGTTCAAACCATACTTTAAAACTTTTTTATCTTTTGAACCCTTAAGGATCTTTGCCAGCATACTGCGTCCACCTGTTCCAATCAGTTCATCTGCCGCGCGGAGTATAACCTTAATTTCTTCATCACTTAAGCTCTTAATCCCACCACTATTAAGTTTATATCTTACTTTCTGCTTAGTTCTCCCCATAAATAATACCCCTTATATTTTTCCCATTATTTTAATGAAGAGTCTCTTTGGTCCTGCCTTACTTAATTTTGCTAAGTTCATCAATAAATGCTGGTCTTTTTTTATACAACCTCATTAGCTCATTTATAATTTCTTTTTGGCTTTGCTCTCCTGCTATTTTTTTATATCTTTTAAGTATTCCACATACTTTTTGATAGTCTTTTCTATTTGATGAAGAGCTTGCAGCAAGTTTTATATATTTTTTGTACACTTCAATAACTTCATCTTTAAACTTATCTTTTAGCTTATCTGCATATTCTTCTATTCTTGTTGGGTTTTCTTTTACAAACTCCATAAGCTCATCCAAGTCATTTTCTTCTAATATGACCTTAAGATAAATATCTTTCCCATGCCATCCCTTATAGTTCTTTAATTCTTGTTTTAAATTATTGTAAAACTCTGCTCTATCGCCAGTAATTAATTCCTTTAGTTCTCGATAGTATTCAAAATTTCCATCAAACAAAAGCTCTTTTGCCAATTTCATTTGTTCTTCTTTTAATGAAAGCTTTTTATAGGCTTCATATCTCATCTTTTTCCATTTTGATACTAAACCAGGATATTGCCTGTCTTGTTCCTCCCACTTTAAAGCTAACTCTATGACTTTCTCATACTCTTTTTCTCTAAAACACTTTTGAATAAACACTTCTTTAAAAAAGTCAAATTCAAGATGTTCTTGTACGAATTGTTCTGCTTCTTCTCTACTCCCATATCTCTCTTTTATCACATAAAGAATTTGAAGTAATTTTTCAGTAATATATTTTCCATAGCGATTCTCGGTAGACCAATTACTTACAAGATATTCTATTTTCGACACCAGTTTATCTCTCAGTTCCTCTATGTCAACAAAGTCAGCACAAAGCCAAAGTATATCAATTCTGTAACTTTCCCATCCATCAAAAATTTTACTTTCACTTAATGTCAATAACCTACTAAATATTTCCTTTTTTAAATTTATATCTAAGTTTTCGCTCCGGAATACTATGTCTCCTATAACTTCTATGGCGTCTGATACCAACAAATCTATACTTCCACCCGAATCATCTGCGTATTCAAAAGCCTGTATCGCTTCTTCAAGTACTAAAAATGCAATATCCAATGCTAAGAATATATCTTCAGTATCTCTGGCTTTCCACAATAAATCTTCCATTTCACTTACAAAATCATATGTTTCATTATAGGAAATAAAACCATCTCTGCCCTTATATTTCCTAACAATAGAATTTATTAGTTTTCTGCACCTTATAAGTTCTTGTTTACTGTCAACCTTTGAATATCTTAAGACGATCCTATTTTTTAAAGTTTCATCGTCTCCTATTAAATCCATTATAATATCTATTAACTCTTCTTTTGAAAGATTGTCTAATACTTCTTTTATATCCTGCTGTTCTTTAGCTCTTTTCTGTACATTTGAAGCTTCATTTTGACTGCTAAAAATCTCCACCAGTTTATAAAAAGCTGCTACCTGATGTTTACAAATAGGACCATAATCATAGGGGCAATTACATTCTGAATAGAGAATTTCCCCATTGTCATCTAGTTTTACCATAACCTCATAGTCATCACTACCTTGAATTTTAAAAATATATTCATTTTTTCCGGAATTATAAAGGTCTATTATGTTTCCTCCAACATAGTAATCGTAACCTCTATCTAAAATTATTTCATCGATATAGTCTTCAAAATCATATATGGTCATTTATACTTTCTCACCACTCTTTCTCAAAAAGACAACATTTAGTATTATTATCCAACCCCCACCAATTGCTATATAAGCAATTTTTTGTACTTTTATTATGTGGTTAATAATGTACAATTGACCCACTCCCAGCAAAATTCACCTTGGGAGGATTGGAGGAAAATAAAAATGCTCGGGAGTAGGTCACTTATAGAGTGGGTCTATTCTTATGATATATTAACTTAAAAGCAAAAGCAATTCTATTTTTTGTACTTAGTAAGATTTCATAGGACAATAATTATATTCATCATTTTTGTTGAAAATTTAACAATCCTATTGTATAATGTAATTGAAATGCTGAGCCCAAGGAGGTACTCTGAGGGCAAGGGAAGGAGGAAATTTAAAAATGGCTGTTGTGCTTAGTGAAAAAGAGAAAAAATGGATGGAAGGAGTAATCAAAGAGGAACAAATCACCAGATATCTTGAAAACGGAAGAGACTTCATTGACGACGAAGAAATATGGGAAAAACTGAGGAAAAACCAGAATCCTGATAAGCAGAGGATAAGAGAAATAATTCAAAAGTCACTAGAAATAGAAATTCTTGAACCTGATGAAACGGCTGCTCTTCTCAATGTTAAAGATCCTGAACTATGGCAAGAAATTTTTGATGCAGCAGCAAAAATCAAGAAAAAAGTTTATGACAGCAGAATTGTAACCTTTGCGCCCCTTTATTGCAGCAACCTGTGTGTAAATAATTGCGTCTACTGCGGATTTAGGAGAGAAAATACAGTCATCAAAAGAAGAAGGTTAACATTAGAAGAAGTAAGAAGAGAAGCAGAAGTTCTAGCAGGAGAAATAGGCCATAAGCGTTTAATTGCAGTATATGGTGAGCATCCTACTACAGATGCTAAATATATTGCAGATACAATAAGAACTATATATGAAGTCAAAGTTAAAACAAAAAATGGATATGGGCAGATAAGAAGAGTAAATGTAAACGCCGCCCCCATGTCTATAGAAGAATTAGAAATGCTTCGGGATGTAGGAATAGGAACCTATCAGGTTTTCCAAGAAACCTATCATCATGAGACCTATAAAAAGCTACACCCAGAAGGAACCATAAAATCCCATTATCAGTGGAGATTGTACTGTCACCACCGAGCACTGGAAGCAGGAGTTGACGATGTAGCTTTGGGAGTGCTCTTTGGACTTTATGACTGGAGATTTGAAGTAATGGGTCTTTTATATCACGCAAGAAATCTAGAGAAATTTTTTGGCATAGGACCTCATACCATATCTTTCCCAAGGTTAGAACCTGCTGCTAATACACCTTTTGCTCAAGAATCAAAATACAAAGTATCTGATGAAGATTTCAAAAAGTTAATAGCTGTCATAAGGCTTTCTGTACCTTATACTGGTATGATTCTAACCGCCAGAGAACCTGCTCACTTAAGGGATGAAATTCTCTCCATGGGCATAGTCACTCAAACGGATGCTTCTACAAAAATTGGAATAGGCGCCTACTCTGACAGGTACACCGAGCAGGAAGCAGAGAGACAGCAGTTCCTGCTAGGGGATACCAGAAGCCTGGACGAATTGATAAGAGAACGGGCAAAAATGGGGTATATAACAAGTTTCTGCACAGCAGGTTACAGATGTGGAAGAACAGGCAAACACATAATGACCCTTTTAAAAACAGGAAGAGAAGCTGTTTTCTGCAAGCTAAACGCCGTACTCACTTTTAGAGAATGGCTGGACGATTTTGCAAGCGAGGAAACAAAAATAGCCGGTGAACAAGTAATACAGAAAGAAATTGAAGAAATCAAAGAAAGAGTTCCCGCAGAAGTATTTTCAAAGCTCATGGAGTATTACAGGAGGATACAGAATGGAGAAAGAGACCTCTACTTCTAAGAAGCTATTGATCGAAGAATTTACCAGGCTCTCAGACTTAATAAAATCAAAGTACGGCGTGAGCTTGTGGCTGGTGGAAATTATGGGAAAAAGGCATTCGTATGTAGCAGGCTATAAAGAGGAATCATTCCTTCCACCCCAGGTTATTTATCTTAATGAGAGGTTTGCAATAGTATCAAATAATTGGGACAAAATTCCTGAAAAAGAAAAGAAAAAGCTTATCAATCACCTCAAGAAGTTCAGTGGCACATAAATGTGTGCCCTTTTATTTTTTATCCCTCCTTCTCTTCAAATTTCATGGCAAATTCAACCGCTCCCATTTGGAAAAAAAGATGTGCTTTCCTTGAAAGTGGAGTCTCTTCAGGACTTACCTCTACTACAAAAGCTCCTCTTTCAAGGGCCAGAAAAGGAAGAGAAGCTGCAGGCTGCACCATTAAAGATGTACCAATCACAATAAAAAGGTCTGCTCTTTGTGACAGCTCCATAGCCTCTGTAAGCTTATCAGATGGGAGAGGTTCACCAAACCAGACCACATCTGGTCTTACAATAGATCCGCATTTCGGGCACTCAGGAGGTATTTTGCTTAAAGGCACTTCTCTATTTATGCCTCTGAAGTCACATTTTGTGCATTTTACTTTCTATATATTCCCATGAAGTTCTATCACATTTGTAGACCCTGCTGCCTCATGTAAGCCATCTACATTTTGCGTAATTACTCTTACATTTTTAAACCTTTCCTCAAACTCTGCAATGAGCAGATGACATTTATTGGGTTTCGCTTTAGAAATTATCTTTCTTCTATAATCATACCACTCCCAAACAAGAACAGGATTTCTTTGAAAAGCCCATGGCGTTGCAAGTTCTTCTGGATTGTACTTCTTCCATAGCCCATCTTCTCCTCTAAAAGTAGGTATCCCACTTTCTTTCGATATCCCTGCTCCTGTCAGCACAACCGTCAAATTCGATTGAGTTAGTTTTTCTTTCAATATTTTAAAATCCATTTTCTTTTCCTCCCCTACATTTTTATCATTTAAAAATTTCTCCTTCAATTTCAAAACTCCTTTTTTCAAAAAAGCAACAAAACTATGGTAAAATATATCCTGTAGACAAAACTTCTGAAAGGGGAGTCGGAAGGTGAAAAGCTATAGAAAAGAACTCTGGTTTGAAACCAAAAAAAGAAGAGAGTTTATCAATATCACTCCTCTCGTGGAAGAATGCGTAAGAGAAAGCGGAATAAAAGAAGGTCTTCTTCTCTGCAATGCCATGCACATAACTGCCAGTGTCTTTATAAATGACGACGAACCAGGATTACATAAAGACTTTGAAAATTTTTTAGAAAAACTGGCTCCTGAAAAGCCTTATGAGCAGTACTATCACAACACCTATGAAGACAATGCCGATGCCCATCTAAAAAGAACTATTATGGGAAGAGAAGTTGTCGTGGCAATAACAGATGGGAAACTAGATTTAGGGCCGTGGGAACAAATTTTTTACGGAGAATTTGATGGAAAAAGGAAAAAAAGAGTACTGGTAAAGATAATAGGAGAGTAAAAGGCACTTATACTCTTTTTAAGTGCCTTTTACAAAGTCTTTTTATAATCTTCGTTGCTTATCTTGTCCGTCTCCTCTACATACCCTGCATTTTCTTCGTCGTATACCTCTTCGTAATGGTCAGAACCGCTTTTTGTCTTATTAAACCTTGCAACTTCTTGAAAGGAGTCTTCAGCATCAAACTGTATCTCTCCTTTTTTGTCCTTGTATCCCCATCCAAAGGGGTATTTTATGACTTTTTCCTCATTGGGTCTTGAATTTTTCAAATCCTTTAAGCTTAAGTCCTTTTCTTTTGCACAGGAGGAGCATAAAGTAGTATAGGGAATAGCCTCAAGTCTTTCTTCCTCTATGGGTTGCCCACAATTCTCACAAATTCCATAATTCCCATTTTCTATTTTTTGAAGTGCATCTTCTATCTGGCGCAGTATATTTTTTTCATTGTCTTTTAAAGCGTAATTTTTTTCTACTTCGTAAACCTCTGAAGCCATATCAGCTGGATGATTGTCCAAAAGAGAAAGCTCCTGATAGTATTCCCTCTGAGCAATTCCCCCTATCCCATCGTTTAAGTTCATCCTGTGTATGGTAGATAACACCTTGTTTTTCTCCTTAAGAAGTAAATTTTTAAAATGCATCAATTTTTCATTATCCACTATAATCAGCTCCTGTCAGTACAATTTTTGCTGTACAATCTTAACTATATCAGCTATAATATTCCCTATTAGAGGCAGGTTTAATACAACTAATTTTTGTAAGATATATATGATAATTGCGCCAAGTATTGTAAAACCGACTGCTATTCCAAAACCTCTCGCAACTCCCCCTATAAAATTTAGCCACAAAAGCCTATAAGGACTTTGCATAAGCTCTACATAGTCAGCTATTTTCATTTTCTCCATAAGCTCAGCCATCTGGTCAAGTTGCTTTTTTATAACGATTAAAAGCAGATTATCCTTGTCTCTTTTTTCCTCTTTATCATTCAACTGCTATTTCCTCCTTTTACTCAAATTTCTTAATTTAATTAATATGCATTAATCCTTCTTTTTAATAGTTTACAACAAAATCCATCACAAAGAAAGGGTTATTGACTTTTAATTTTTCCCATATTATGATAGAGTTAAAATCTGAAAATTGAGGGTGATAATATGGAACTTCATTTCAAAACAAAAGTAGTTCATATTGGAAATTATGTGGATGAAAAAATTCCTCCAAAACCCAAAACTCTCCCTATATATCAAACTTCTGTATTTACTTTTGATACTCTTGAAGAAGTTTATGATTACTTAGACGGCAATCCTTCAAGGTATATGTACACAAGGCTTGGAAACCCAAACCAAACTGCTGTAGAAGAATTAATTGCAAATTTAGAAGGAGCAGAGGCAGGGCAAGCCTGTGCTTCAGGGATGGCAGCAATTTCCTCAGCTCTCCTGGCAGAAGTAAATTCAGGAGACCACATAATCGCGGCAAAAGACATATACGGAGGAACAAACAGCCTTTTTAATTTGGAGTTTAAGAGATTGGGAATGGAAATAAGTTTGGTGGATTTTTCAGACTTAGAATCTGTAGAAAAGGCTATCAAGCCAAATACAAAAGTCATATACATGGAAATCATGACAAATCCTTTGATAAGAGTATTTGACGTTGAAGAAGTTGTAAAAATAGCAAAAAGGCACGGATTAAAACTTATAGTAGACAATACTTTTACAACTCCTTACCTGATAAGGCCTTTAGAAGTCGGCGCTTATGCTGTAATACATAGCGCCACAAAATACATAAACGGACACAGTGATGTAATAGGAGGACTTATAGCAGGAAATAAAGAATTTATTTTCCGCACAAGGAGAATAGTCCACAATTTTGGAGGCTCTATGAGTCCTTTTGACGCATGGCTCACTTTAAGAGGTGCTAAAACACTGTTTTTAAGGATGAGAGAGCACTGCAAAAACGCAATGCGATTGGCCGAATTTTTAGAAAGCCATCCAAAAGTGAAAAAGGTCTTCTATCCAGGACTGCCTTCTCACCCTGATTACAGCATCGCCAAAAAGCTTTTTAAGGATGAATTTGGAGGCATGTTGAGCTTTGAAATTGACGGTGGTGAACAATCTGTAAATAGATTCATGCAGGAGCTCAAACTTATAAAATTTGCTCCATCACTGGCAGGAGTTCAAACCATGATAACACATCCGAAGTCCACTTCCCACAGGGCTTTGAGCAAAGAAGAATTAAAAGCTCTTGGAATTTCAGAAGGACTCATAAGGGTGTCTGTCGGAATTGAGGAAATAGAAGATGTGATAAGAGACTTTAAACAGGCTCTAGATAAAGTGTAAAGAGGGAGCTTTTTACACTCCCTCTTTTATTTCATCAAGCGCTTTTAAAACTTGATCCACATGCCCATCCACTTTTACCTTTCTAAATATCTTTCTCACAATCCCTTTTGAATCTATTATAAATGTAGACCTCTCTATCCCCATTTTCTTTTTACCGTACATATTCTTCTCTTTGTACACTCCATATTCAGTTGATACTTTTGCCTCTTTGTCACTTAAAAGTACAAATGGAAGACTGTACTTTTCAATAAACTTTCTGTGAGAAGCCTCGTCATCCAAGCTTATTCCGATGACAACCGCATTTTTATCCTCTATAGTCTTTATACTGTCCCTAAAAGCAACTGCCTCTTTGGTGCACCCTGGAGTATTGTCCTTTGGGTAAAAGTACAGCACTACATTTTTCCCAAGAAAATCTGAAAGAGATACCTGTCTACCATCAGCATCTGGAAGCACAAAATCAGGGGCTTTTTTGCCTACCTCTACCATATTATCCCTGCTTTCTAAAATTATTTTCTATGGATAATCATTATCTGATACTTAAATTATAGCCTCATTTCCTTCAAATGTCAACACCTTTTTATTTCTCTCATTAAATTTTCAAATTCAAGAAAATTGAGAGACTGCTCACCATCTGACAAAGCTTTTTCAGGATCAGGATGCACTTCTACCATTATTCCGTCAGCACCAGCACAGAGGGCTGCCTTTGCCATTGGGATAATTAAGCTTCTCTTCCCTGTACCGTGACTTACATCTACAATAATAGGAAGATTTGAAAGTTCATGGATTACAGGAACTGCTGCTATATCCAAGGTATTTCTTGTATAAGTTTCAAACGTCCTTATACCCCTTTCACACAAAATGATGCTGGTATTCCCTTCAATTGCAATGTATTCCGCTGCATAAAGCCATTCTTCATAAGTTGCAGAAAACCCTCTCTTTAAAAGGACAGTTTTTTTAGTCTTCCCTACCTCTTTTAGAAGTGGAAAATTTTGCATATTCCTTGAACCGATCTGCAAAACATCTGCGTATTCTTGAACAATCTCCACATCCCTCACATCTAAAACCTCTGTCACAATAGGGAGTTTAAAAACATCTCCTACTTTTCTCAAGAGTTTGAGCCCTTCAATGCCCAAACCTTGAAAGGAATAGGGAGATGTGCGAGGCTTATAAGCCCCGCCCCTTAATGCATTGGCTCCACAGCTTTTGACCTTTTCGGCTGTCTTTACAAGCATTTCTTCACTTTCCACTGCACAAGGGCCTGCAATTATAAGTTTCTCCTCTCCAACGGTTACCTCCCCTATTTTTACACTCGGCTTTTTATCTTTATTTCCCACTATTTTAAATTCCATACTTATCACCTTTCACAAGACTTCTCTTAAGCTTGACACAAATTCCTTTACCTCTTTTAACATTTCACATCTATTATACCCCTTAGCAATTCTTTCTACAATAGCGCTTCCTACCACAATTCCATCGCTCAAACTTTTAAGCTTTCTTGCCATTTCGGGTCCTGATATGCCAAACCCTAAAGCCTTTGGCATGCTAGTATATGAAGATACCAGCCTCATGTATTCCTCAAGGTCTGTTGCAATTTCCTCTCTCGCTCCCGTAACTCCAGTCAGAGTCACGCAGTATACAAATCCCTTACCGTTTTCAGTAATTGCCTTTATTCTCTCCTTTGAAGTAGGAGCTACCAGAGGTATTAAATAAATTTCGTACTTATCAGCTACATCCAAGACTTCTTTCCTCTCCTCCAAAGGGAGGTCGGGAATAATGAGTCCATCAACTCCTGCGTTTTTCGAATCCTCCAAAAACTTCTCTATGCCGTATTTGAAGACAGAGTTGTAATAAACAAGATAGACAATAGGAATGTCGCTCTTTTCTCTTATTCTCATTACCAAATCCATTATATCTTTAATTTTTATTCCCTTAGCCAAAGCTCTCTGGGAAGAAGCTTGGATTGTCGGCCCATCGGCCAAGGGGTCAGAATAGGGTATACCAAGTTCAATTATATCCGCTCCTGCTTCTTCAAGGGCTAAAACTATATCATAAGTTGTATCAATGTCTGGGTCTCCGGCAGTAATGAAAGTTATAAGGGCTTTTTTACCTTCTTTTTTGAGGTCATCAAACCTTCTATCAATTCTATTCACAATTCCACCCCCATTACTTTTGCGACGGTATTTACATCTTTGTCCCCTCTTCCAGAAAGATTTACTACAATTATCTTGTCTTCATCCAATTTCTTAGCCAATTTCATAGCATAAGCCAGCGCATGTGCACTTTCTAGCGCTGGTATTATCCCTTCTGTCTGAGACAGGTCCATAAAGGCTGCCAAAGCCTCTTCATCTGTAGCATACACGTACTCTGCCCTTCCTATCTCCTTCAAATAAGCGTGTTCTGGCCCCACTCCTGGATAATCAAGCCCTGCCGATATCGAATGAACAGGTAGAATTTTCCCCTCCTCATCCTGAAGGAGATAGGTCATCATGCCGTGGAGCACCCCAACTGAACCTTTTGCCATTGCTGAAGCGTGTTTCCCTGTCTCTATACCTTCTCCTGCCGCTTCTACCCCTATCAACTTCACTTCCTTATCTTCAATAAAAGGATAGAATATTCCCATGGCATTACTGCCTCCTCCCACGCAGGCAACCACATAATCAGGAAGTCGACCTTCTTTTTCAAGGATTTGCTCTTTCGTCTCATCCCCTATAACTCGCTGAAAATCTCTTACCATAGTGGGATATGGATGAGGTCCTACCACAGAGCCAATCACATAGAAGGTAGTTTCTATATTAGTGACCCAATCCCTTATGGCCTCATTCACTGCATCTTTCAATGTCCTTGTACCTGAAGTAACAGCTGTCACTTTTGCCCCTAAAAGTTTCATCCTAAACACATTTAGTGCCTGCCTTTTTATATCTTCTTCTCCCATGAATATTTCGCATTCCATTCCAAACATAGCAGCAGCTGTAGCAGTAGCAACTCCGTGCTGTCCTGCTCCTGTTTCAGCTATAATTCTCTTTTTGCCCATTCGCTTTGCCAAAAGCACCTGTCCCAATACGTTGTTTATCTTGTGAGCTCCTGTGTGGTTGAGGTCTTCTCTTTTTAGATAAATTTTCGCGCCACCCAGCCTTTTAGTGAGATTTTCTGCATAATACAAAGGCGTAGGCCTTCCTGAGTATTCTTTAAGATAATATCTGTACTCCTCCATGAATTTTTCGTCCTTCTTTGCCTCTTCAAATTCTCTCTCTAACTCTATAAGAGCATTCATAACTGTCTCCGGCACATACTGCCCTCCAAACCTTCCAAACCTACCTTTCATACAACACCCCTCACTTTCTCAATAAATGACTTCATTTTATTAAAGTCCTTATATCCCCCAACCTCAACGCCACTCGACACATCGACGGCGTAAGGTCTTACTAGTTTTATCGCCTCTTCAACATTTTCCTCCTTAAGCCCTCCTGACAAAACAACCGGTATTTCTCTTTTGTATGCTTTAAGGATATTCCAATCAAATGCCTCTCCTGTACCTCCATATCCTTTCTCGGAGAATGAGTCAAACAAAAAGGCATCCACCTTAAATTCCTCTGTCTTTTTTAGGTCAACTTTGCTTCTTATTCTTATAGCCTTCCAGACAATGAAATTTTTAAAATTGTCTATATACTCCTGTGTCTCATCGCCGTGAAACTGCAAGACATCTAGCTTTAATTTTTCAGCTATTTCCATGACCTTCTCAACGGGTTCATTTACAAAAACTCCTACCTTTTTAATCCCTTCTCTGAGCCTTTTTATAAATTCCAATGCCTCTTTCAAATCAACTCTTCTTTTGCTCTCAGAAAATACAAAACCTATAAAATCTGGCTGTAACTGATTTGCATAATAGATATCTTCAAGCCTTCTTAAACCGCAAATTTTTACTTTTACCACTTTATCCTCCCCTCACTTTTTTCACAAACTCCTTTATTCCTCCCTCATCCATTTTCATGAAGCTTTCACCTATCAAAACCGCCTTAACCCCAAGGGAAGATAAATACAATACATCCTCTGGAGTTTTTATGCCACTTTCAGATACTACTATCTTATCTTTAGGAATGTTTTTTATAAGTCTTTCCGTTGTTTTTATGTCAACTTTAAAAGTCTTCAAGTCCCTATTATTTATCCCTATGATATCGCATCCTGCCTTTAGCGCAGTCTCAAGTTCTTCCTCCTCGTGAACCTCGACAAGCACATCAAGCCCAATTTGTTTTGCTATATCGCAAAAACCCTTAAGCTTATCTTCCAAAATAGCCACAATCAATAAGACTGCATCTGCCCCTAGAAATTTTGACTCGTAAATCTGATACTCATCTATTACAAAGTCTTTCCTCAAAACAGGCTTTGTGGTTAACTTCTTTATCTGAGGAATGTAGCCATCTTCGCCTTTAAAAAATCTTTTCTCTGTCAAGACAGATATGGCATCAACTTCTGCCTTTTCGTAGGTCTTTGCAATTTCTACAAGGTCAAATTCTTCTCTTATAATCCCTTTGGAAGGAGAAGCTCTCTTTATCTCCCCTATAATTGCCACCTTTCCTTTGTTCAGAGAATTTTTAAAATCTCCTCTGTATACTGCGCTGACATTTAGCAATTCGTTGTAAGACTTTAACTCTTTTTTCTTCCTCACTTCTTCTTTTTTAAAATTCACAATTTCCTCTAGAATCATGAAATATTCCTCCTCTGGTAGTCTAAAATCTCCAAAAACTTCTCATAAGCCAAACCGCTATTAAGAAGCCTTTCCGCAAGTTCAACACCTTCTTTTAAGTTTTCAACCAACTTGCCCACGTATAAAGCCGCTGCGGTGTTTAAAACCACTATATCTCTTCGAGGTCCTTTTTGACCTTTTAATATGTCAATAATTATTTCTGCATTCTCCCTCGGTCCTTCTCCTTTCAGGTCTTCAGGCTTGGAATAAGGAATATCAAAGTCTAAAGGGTCTATTACGTAATCAAAGATTTCTCCTTCTTTTACTTCACTAACATAGGTTGGAGCCGTAGTAGTTATTTCATCAAGCCCATCAAATCCGTGCACTACCATCGCTCTTTCTATTCCAAGCTTAAGAAGCACTTCCGCTATCGGATGAGTTAGATTTCTATCATACACCCCTAATACCTGTCCTTTTATAGGTGCAGGATTTGTCAAAGGCCCCAGCAAGTTAAAAACTGTCCTCGTTCCCAATTCTTTTCTTATTGGAAGTACGTTCTTCATCGCCCTATGGTATAAAGGTGCAAAGAGAAATCCCATTCCTTTTTCCTCTATCATTTTCTTTGTATACATGGGTTCAGCTTCTATATTAAATCCCAATTCCCTCAAAACATCAGCACTGCCGCTCTTGCTCGAAACAGCTCTGTTGCCATGTTTTGCAACTTTTACACCCGCAGCAGAGGCAATTATAGCTACAGCAGTGGAAATATTAAAAGTCTTTCCCCCGTCCCCACCTGTACCACAGGTATCAATGACGTAGTCAGCATCCAATTGCAGTTTTACTGCATTGTCCCTCATGGCTTTTGCAAAACCTGTTATCTCTTCCACACTTTCCCCTTTTAATCTAAGCCCTATCAATAGACCTCCTATTAAAGAAGGAGTGCCATTCCCACTCATAATTTCTCCCATAACTTCGTAAGCTTCTTTTTCATCAAGATTTTCTTTTAATACAATTTTTTTAATCGCCTCCTGCAACATTTAAAACACCTCCAAAAAATTTCTCAATATCTCCTTTCCTTGTTCTGTCAAAATAGACTCTGGATGAAACTGTAAACCATACACAGGGTATTTTCTATGCCTTACCCCCATAATCACCCCTTCCTCCGTCTGAGCTGTTATTTCCAACTCTTCAGGTAAAGTATTTCTATCAATAACCAGCGAATGGTATCTCATTCCTTCAATTGGATTTTTTATATTTTTAAATATTCCTCTGCCATTGTGAAAGATAAGAGAAATTTTTCCATGCATTATCCTATCTGCTTTTACAATTTTCGCTCCGTACGCGTATCCAATAGCCTGATGTCCAAGACATATCCCTAACATTGGAACTTTTTGACCCAAATTTTTAATCAATTCGACGCATATTCCTGCATTTTCCGGTCTTCCTGGTCCTGGCGATAATATAATTTTATTAGGATTTAGTTTTGCAACCTCTTCCACTGTTATTTCATCATTTCTCACCACCATGACCTCCTCTTTCATTTCTCCTACGTATTGATAGAGATTATAGGTAAAAGAGTCGTAATTATCTATAATCAAAACCATCAAAGAACCTCCTTAAGTACCATCACTTTATTTAAAATTTCATAGTATTCCATCTCAGGAATTGAGTCATACACAATACCTGCTCCTGCTTGAAGATAAGCAGTATTTTCTTTTATGAGAATAGTCCTTATTGCTATGCACATATCCATATTGCCGTTATAGGAAAAATAGCCAACAGCCCCTGCGTAAAAGGACCTTTTTACATTTTCTAATTCCTCTATTATTTCCATCGCTCTTATCTTTGGCGCTCCAGAAACTGTGCCTGCAGGAAGACAAGCTATAAGGGCATCAAAAGCGGTAAATCCTTTTTTTAATTTTCCAGAAACAGTTGATACAATGTGCATTACATGAGAGTAAAAATCCACCTCCATAAAGCGCTCCACTTTAACACTTCCAAATTCACTGACCTTTCCTATGTCGTTTCTCCCTAAGTCAACCAACATCACATGCTCTGCCCTTTCTTTTTCATCCTTCAAAAGTTCTTCTTTGTTTTTTAAATCCTCTTTTTCATCTTTTCCCCTTCGTCTTGTGCCTGCTATAGGATTTGTGGTCACTTTGTCCTGAAAGACTCTCACAAGGCTTTCAGGAGAAGAACCCAGAAGCTGAAAATCGCCAAAGTCGATATAGAAAAGATAGGGAGATGGATTCTTTGAACGCAACCTCCTGTAAATCTCAAAAGGATCTGAATTTGTCTTTGCCTTTAGCCTCTGGGATAACACCACTTGAAATATGTCTCCTTTTTCAATGTATTTTTTGGCTCTTTCAACAATTTGACAAAACTCTTCTTTTGTGAAGTTGTAAGTTATCACTTTTTCTTCTTGAAGCGAAAGGTCGTGAAACTCTATTTTATTTGACTTTATCTCATTTAAAAGCTCATTAATCTTTTGCAAAACTTCCTCATACTCGGTATCCTCATTAGCAAATACATTGTAGACAATGTAGACTTCATGCTTAAAATGGTCATAGCAGATGAAACTCTTGTAAAACATGAAGTATACATCCGGTATATTTATTTCATCAGGATTTTTTTCTGGCAATTTTTCATAAAGCCTTATCGCATCATAAGATACATAGCCTACCGCACCTCCTGTAAAAGGAATGTTAAGCCCTAATGGGTTATAATTAATCTGCAGAAAGTTTTTTACCTCTTCCAGTGCTAAACCTCTTTTATTCGATTCTTCTTCTGTTGTGATAATTTTTATATCCCTTCCATAGCTTAAAACTGACAAATAAGGGTCCTTTCCTATAAAAGAATATCTACCCCAGTGACTCCCTCCATTTGCACTTTCCAATAAAAATTTGTGTTTACCAGAAAGACTATAAA
This sequence comes from Caldanaerobacter subterraneus, assembly GCF_004345675.1. GTDB lineage: Bacteria > Bacillota > Thermoanaerobacteria > Thermoanaerobacterales > Thermoanaerobacteraceae > Thermoanaerobacter > Thermoanaerobacter subterraneus. Next base: position 16,048 of record NZ_SLWU01000020.1, read on the forward strand.
AAATGTTTATTGGCGTGATTTCATCACCATTTATTTCCTCATATACTGGGAAAGTGTATCCCATTTTTTTATAGGCATAAAAATCTTCTTTAGAAATATTTACCACTCTATCACCTCCTGAAAATTAAAAAAGTCACTCCGCCCATTGGGGCGGAGTGACCGCGGTGCCACCCAATTTGTCCTGTATTTACAAAAAAAGCATTTCACCAAAAGGATGAAATGCTTGTGCCACCTTTTTAACACAGGACCACTCTTTCGGGTACGGAGATTGCTCTCGATACCCTGCCTTTTTAACGGTAGGCTCACCGGAGACTGCTACTTTGATTTCGCAGTTCCCCTCGCGGGCCCATTCAATACCGGCTACAGTACTCGGCTCCCACCCTCCCGAGCTCGCTTTGACTAAACGCCGGTATCTACTCTTCCCGGTCATAGGGTTTCATCAGAAATTATTTTGTTTTAATTTTATAACGTGTTAAATCATTTGTCAATATAGTTTTTTATTTTTTCTTCCATAGTTACTCCTGAAGACCTGTAATCAAGCTTTATAATGGAGATGACCCTATTCGCACCTTCCTCTTCGCATATCTTTTGAGCTTTTTTTACAATATCAAGAAGGATATCTAGCTCTCCTTCCATAGTAGTTTCCATGGGTCCCACCATAAAATTCACGCCAGTGCTTTTTATATATTTTATCACTTTATCCACAATTGGATACACTTTCTCTTCTGGGACTAAAGGCAATACCTGTAAGCTCAAATTGACAATTGGCATAAAATCACCTCTTGAGTGTTAAATTCTCTTCAAGGCATCTTCTAAATCCTCTATTATGTCGTTGTAATCTTCAAGCCCTACTGAAATCCTCACGGTATTTTCTTTAAATCCAAAATCTTCTAGTTTTTCCTTTGGATATCCTCTGTGGGTCATAATAGAAGGAACTTCCACCAATGTCTCTGCGTCCCCCAGACTCACCGCCAGCTGGCAAAGTTTCAACCCTTTTATGAATTCTTCTAATTCTTTCCTTCCACCCTCTATCTCAAAACTTATTATAGCTCCAAATCCTCTCATCTGCTTTTTTGCAATTCCATGTCCTTTAAAGGATTCAAGACCAGGGTACAAAACATTTTTCACTTTGGGATGCCTACTCAAAAATTTTGCGACCTCCATGGCATTCTTCTCATGCTGCCTCATCCTGAGCCCTAAAGTCTTTATACCCCTTAACATAAGCCAAGCGTTAAAAGGGCTCATAATCCCTCCAAACTCGCACATGTAGTCGAATTTTAAATAGTGAATATAGGCTTCATCTTTTGAAATAGCAACTCCTCCTAGCGCATCCCCATGCCCGCATATATACTTAGTAGCACTATGTACTACCACATCGGCTCCCAAAAGAAGAGGATTTTGAAAACAAGGTGTGGCAAAAGTGTTGTCTACCACTACTTTTATACCTCTTTGATAGGCTATCTTACTCACTTCTTCTATGTCTATTATTGACAAATCAGGATTGGAGGGAGTTTCAAAGTAAATCACCTTCACGGTATCATCTAAATTCTCTTTTAACTCTTCTAAACTTGTCATGTCTATGAGTTTATATTTAACCCCGTATTTGGGCAAAAGGTTAGTTATCACGTTGTAGCTTGAGCCGTACAGAGTTTTGTTTGCTAAAACTTTGTCATTAGGCCTTAAAAGAGAAAAGAGCACAGAACTTATTGCCGCCATTCCCGATGAAAATGCTACAGCTCCCTTCCCGTACTCCAGCTCTGCCATTCTGTTTTCAAACAGCCTCAGGGTGGGATTGTTGCCGCGTGTGTAAACATAGTCTTGAGACTCAAAAGACATTACCTTCTCAACATGGTCCAAATCTTCAAAGACAAAAGTAGTGGTTTGAAAAATAGGGGGATTCAATGCGTTTTCAGGATTTTTCTTAAGCTCTTCGCCGTGAATCGCCTTTGTATCAAATCTAAACTCTTTTTTCACACCCCTCACTCCTTTGTTAAAACTTACAGGGCGTACCTTTTTAGGTACACCCTGCTGGTATCATTATAGAAGACTCGCCAGTATAAAGATGATAGTTGAAAAACCTGCTATAAAGCCCACACTGGCAAGTCCTGCTTTTCCTCCCGCAAAACCTGCTGCAAAAAGTGATTGTCCTCCAGCCACTGCTGCCATCAATCCTCCAAAAAGGCCAACCAATATTGCTAGTGATGTTATGAGAGCAGCGATCCTTGCTTTTGCGTCAGGCTTTGATATTTCATCTTCTTCCATTATATCTGTCCAGAGTAAATTCCATTTTTTAACTCTGGGATAAAGTATCATGAGAAGAGGAATCCCCAGTACTATTGAGGGTATGGAGTTATTTACAGCTATTATAGAAGCTAAAGCTGCAAAGGGAACCATTTTAAGCAAATCCAGTCCCCAGCCTATGGTAAGGGCACAGGCAAAAGAACCTAAAAGAGCAACTACAGTATAAGCAAAGATTTTTCTTCCAGAATTTAGATTGGGTTCTAAGTCATCTGCCTTTAAAAGCCCCAAATTTCTCCATAGCCTGTAAGGTATGTAAGCCTGCATGAAATTACCTATAAAACCAAAAATACTGCCAATACCCAAAGTACCAAAAAAGTCTCCTATAAGATTGCCGATGGCTGAGCCCCAAGCTCCTGCTGGACCAAAGAGAAGGCCCAAGACAGGAGGTAAAGTGTTGGCAGGTCTTATTTCCGTTATTCCTGGAATTAACACAAGGCCTTTAAAAGGTATTAGCACAGCTGCATAAATTCCTGCGCTCAAAGCTACCAGTACCACCATCTTGGTGTGCCTCCACATACTTAAAACTTCCTTCACACCCATTTCCCCCTTTTTCAAAATTTTAATTTTAGAGAATTATAAAAAGAATACTCTTTGGCTTAATCCCCCCTCTTCCCTGTAATTTTATAATTCAATTACTGAATTGGCACAGTTGCAGTGCTCCTGGTCTAAGGTTTCTTCAGTAAATACCCTTATAAAGGTTCTTATCACCTTTTCCTTGTTTATCTCTATTGCACTTGTAATCTCTCTAAGACTCACTGGACCTGAACTTGCCGCTATAAGGCCTGTAGCCCAGTTTGTGATTATACCGACGGCTGCATAGCACATTCCCAATTCTTTAGCTAAGACTACCTCAGGAACATTTGTCATACCTACTACATCAGCTCCCAGCATCTTATAAGCCTTTATCTCAGAAGCTGTCTCAAATCTGGGCCCTTCCGTACATACATATACAGCTTCTCCTTTTACAGTAAGCCCCTCCTTTTTTGCCGCTTCTATAAATTTTCCTCTCAAATTTACACAATAAGGATCACTCATGTCTACATGCCTTACTATCTCATCTTCTCCCTCAAAAAAAGTCAAGGGCCTGGATTTTGTGAAATCTATAAAATCTTTTAGAATAACTACGCTTCCAGGAGGGTAATTTTCGTTTAAAGAACCGACAGCAGCCGTAGCATATATGTACTTCACTCCAAGCTGCTTTAAAGCCATTATATTTGCTCTATAGTTCACCAAATGCGGGGGAACACCATGCTCTTTCCCATGGCGTGCTAAAAAAACTATATCTTCTCCTTCTACTGTAACCACGTCCACCTCTACTGTTCCGTATTTCGTTTCAACCTTTTTTTGAACTACTTTCTCTGCTACGTCATACACTCCCGTACCACCTATGATAGCTTTCTCCATAAAAATTTCGCCTCCTACAGCCTGTATTTAAATTTAAAATACACTGCGACAATCAAAATCAATAGAGCTACTGCCAAAAAGGCATAATCCCTAACTTCAAATTTTATTTCTAGATAGCTTGTCCTTTTATCACTGTATCCAAATCCTTTCGACTCTAAAGCCATAGCCAATATATTTGCCTGCCTGATTACAGAGATAAGAACAGGTATTAAAAGAGGAATGTATTTTTTTATTCTTTGTAAAATGTTTCCTGTATCCAGGTCCAATCCTCTTGATTTTTGTGCTTGCGTTATTATGTAACTGGTAGAAACTATCATAGGAACTAATCTCACAGCAGTAGAAAACGCAAAAGCAGGTCTATAAGGTATGCCAAGTTTTACTAAACCTAAAGATATTTCTTCAATTTTTGTGGAGCTTAAAAATATCATGCCTGCTATTATCATTACATCAAATTTTATTCCTATAGCGATTCCATATATAATTCCTTCTTTCGTAACAGGCCCCCAAAGCCTTGTAGTCCCCGGATAAGTTAAAGCCCAAAGTATAACTGACATTATGGCAATCATTATCAAAATTACTCGTATCCTTTTTAAATTGCTGAGAACTTTCCCTAAAGCTCCATATAATATGACCAGAAAAGAAAGGATAAGGAGCAAAGATAAAGAGCTAAACATTAAAGCTATTGCAAAGCTTATTAACATGATAAATATTTTTGTCCTAGGGTCTAATTTATGTAAAATACTATCTTTATCCATGTAAAGAAACATCTCCATAAAGCTTTCACCTCTTTGTACAGCTGACCATTTCTTCTACAGAAAGGAATGTCTTACCAAGCCTGTTGCTCAAACTCACTATTGAAGGGGGCTTCAGAGAAAGCTCTAAAAGCCTTTCTTCCTCCTTGAACACATCCCTTACTTTTCCGTACATTTCAATTTTTCCATCCCTCATAACTGCTACTTTGTGAGCATACTCTGCGACAATCCACATGGTGTGGGTTATCATTATTATAGTATGTCCGCTTTCGTTAAGCCTTTTTACAAGTTCCATCATCCTCTTTTGCTCTTTGTAGTCCAAACCAGTAGTAGGTTCATCTAATATGATAACTTTAGGTCTTGCTGCTAAAATGGAGGCAACAGCAATCCTCTGCCTCTCTCCTTTAGACAGAGCAAAAGGATCTTCTTTTTCAAACCCCTCCATGTCCACTGCCTTTAAAGCTTCTGCTACTCTCTCTTTAACTTCCTCTTCAGTACAGCCTCTCATGCGGGGTCCAAAAGCAATTTCATCGTACACAGTATCTGCAAAAATCTGATGGTCCGGATTTTGAAAAGCGTATCCCACATAATTTCCTATTTCATACACATTTGAATTTTTAGTATCTTTTCCATATACAATAACACTGCCTCTTGTGGGTTTTAAAAGACAATTAAAATGCTTTGCTAGAGTAGTTTTTCCACTCCCATTGTGTCCTAAAAGAGCTATGAATTCCCCTTCTCTAATCTCCAGATTGATTCCATCCAAAGCTTTCGTACCATTGGAATAGACATATTCTACATCTTTAGCTTGTATGATTACATCTCCATAGCTTTTTTCTCTCTCATCTTCTCTTCTTAGAATTTCTTGATATTTACCTTCATCAATTTGAAGCCCCAACTCTTTAAACTTCTGCACCCCTTCCTCATAAGTTAGAGGAAGGTCTGCTTTTTCAAGATTAGAAACCTGTGAAAAATACTTAGGAATCTGCAACGGCATTAACCCTATTTTTTCCATCAAATCTACTTCTTTTAAAACTTCTCTTGGTTTGCCATCTTTTATTATCTTACCTTTTTCCATCAAAATTATCCTGTCCGCATTTAAAGCTTCTTCTGTCTCGTGCTCTATTATTATGAGGGTTAACTCTTTTTCTTCATGAAGCTGTTTTGCTATATTAAAAACTCCAATTTTACCTATAGGGTCTAAATCAGTAGTGGGCTCATCCATACAAAGTATGCTGGGCATACAAGCTAGAACTGACCCTATCGCGAGCCTTTGCTTTTGCCCACCTGATAAGGTAGAAGGAGGTCTGTCCTCTAGCCCTTCTAGGTTTACAATTTTTAAAACTCTCCTTATTATTTCCTCAATTTCTTCTCTAGGAACTCCAAAATTTTCGGGTCCAAAAGCTATTTCGAGTTTTGTATTAGTAGAAAAAAGCTGTGCCTCAAAATCCTGAAAAACAAGCCCAATCTCTTTCGCCATTTTGCTGACAGGCGTCTCTTTCACCTTTATACCTCTTACCACAACTTCTCCACTGTAGTGTCCCTTCGTAAAATGCGGAATAAGGCCATTTAAACATTGAGCCAGAGTAGACTTCCCTGCACCGCTGGGACCCATTATCACAATAAACTCACCCTTCTCTACTTCTAAGTTAATCCCCTCTATAGCATTTCTGTCCTTTTGCTCTTTGTAGCGAAATGTCAAATCTTTCACAATTATTTCCTTATCGCTTAACGTCATGTCCTAACCCTCACCTCAATTTCAATATGTTCTCTCTAAAAGGCGGCCTTATTATGCCCTTTTCTGTGATTATACCAGTGATATTTTCATGGGGCGTAACATCAAAAGCGGGGTTGTACACATCTATGCCTTCAGGTGCAATTCTCACACCATTTATATGTGTTACCTCTTCAGGACTTCTTTCTTCTATGACTATTTCGGCTCCAGTCTCTATGTTAAAATCGATGGTGCTGGTAGGTGCCACCACATAAAAAGGAACATTGTACACTTTTGCCACAACAGAGAGCATGAAGGTACCGATTTTATTAGCAGTATCTCCGTTTAGGGCTATTCTGTCTGCCCCCACGAGTATGATGTCAATCTTTCCATCTCTTATGAGAGTAGCAGCTACACTGTCAGCAATTAATTTAGCCGGTATTCCCTCTTGGACAAGTTCCCAAGCTGTCAATTTCGCCCCCTGAAGCCTGGGCCTTGTCTCATCAGCGTATACAAAAATATTCTTTCCGCTGTAATGGGCTTCTCTTATGACCCCTAAAGCTGTGCCATAGCCAACTGTGGCCAAAGCTCCTGTGTTGCAGTGAGTCAGTATGACTGCGTTTGGCTTTATCACTTCATTTCCAATCTTAGCCATCTTTTTATTTGTCTCTAAATCCTCAAAGTAAATCTTATTGGCTTCTTCTTTTAACGCCTCGTATATATCTGAAACACTCAAATCCTTTACCTTTTCTAAAACACCCCTCATCCTGCCAATAGCCCAGGTGAGGTTCACAGCTGTAGGCCTGGACTTTGAAAGCACATTTAGAGCATTTTCCATGTTTTTTAAAAAATTTTCCTTCTCTTCTTTCATAAACTGCTGAGCTGCGAGTACCACGCCATAAGCTGCAGCTGCTCCTATCGCCGGAGCACCCCTTACTACCATGTCTTTTATAGCAAAGTCTACATCCTGATAAGTTCTGCATTCAAAAAATTCATAACTTAAGGGAAGTTTCCTCTGGTCTATCAGATAAAGCACGCCATCTCTAAATTCCATTGTCTTAATCTCCTTCATTCCAACTCCTCCTAACCTCTTAAGTCAAAAACTGCCTTAAAAGTATTTTTTGGAGAAAAAGCCTCTTCATACTGCTCTAACTTATAAAAACCGCTTATGAGGTAATCAGTAGTGACAAACCTCTTTTCAAGAAGCCTCAAGGCAGACGCCATAGGACCGCACCTTGTACCTATCAATTTTATCTCATTCACCACCCAATCAGTGGGATTCAAAGTAGCATAAGCATTGTATGTGCTCTTCAAAATAACTGTGCCAGTAGGTTTAACCAGCTGCTGAGCAAGTTTCAATCCGTCCTCATTGCCAGTACATTCTATAGCGACGTCAAACACGCTTTTAGTCTCAAGCCTTTCAACTTCTTCCAAAAGAAGAGTATTAGCTTTATTTTTGAGGTGCTCAAGTTTTTCCTCATGTTTACCGACCACATAAAGGTCACATCCTGTAAGAGCTACCACCTGCGTTATAAACTGAGAAAGTTTGCCATCACCTATGACTACAACTTTATCAGTAGGTTTTATATGATACATCTCAAGAATTTCTAAGGCAGCCGCCAAAGGCTCAGTAAAAACAGCTTCTTCATCTTTAATGCTATCAGGCACAATGAAAAGATTGCGATTAGGAAGCGTAATATACTCCGCAAAAGCTCCATCCTTTTCGAATATACCCAAGACCTTTCTATTTCTGCAGTGATGGAAAAGCCCTTCCTTGCACAGGTCGCACTCACCACAAGCTATGTTGATATCCGCAACCACTCTTTTACCAATCAATTGCGGATTAGAAGAATCTTCAACAATTCCTACGAATTCGTGCCCAAGTACTCCTTTAAAATTTTTATACCCTTTCATTATCTCTATATCAGTGTTACACACAGAAGCCAGTAAAACCTTTATCAACGATTCTCCTTCTTTTATTTCAGGCTTTGGAAGGTCTTTTAGCTTAAGCTTTCCGTCAAAATAAAGGGCTTTCACTTTTTCACTTCCTTTTAAATTTTTTATTTTCTTACCTGCCCATAAGTTTTAAACTTCTCCATCATAAGCTCCATCTCTTCAGAAGATAAAAGCACAGGTTCGCCTATAGATTTTGCTCTATAGTAAAGTTCTGCTACATACTCGATCTGTATACTTATATTGAAGGCATTCGGAAGGTCTTCAGCACCAACTAGAAGCCCGTGATTAGCTAGCAAAACAGCTTTTCTGCCTTTCATTGCCTCAAAAGCGTTCTCGGCAAGTTCTTTAGTGCCAAAAGTGGCATATTTTGCGCATTTTACATCGGGCCCCGCTAAAGCTATGAGGTAGTGGATAGGGGGAAGGTCCCAGTTAAGGCAGGCCAGGGTCGTGGTATAAACAGGATGGGTATGTATGATTGCTTTTATGTCATCTCTTCTTACATAAAAAATCCTGTGCATCTCGTATTCAGTAGAAGGAACCTTTGTCCCTTCTACAACTTTTCCCTCTAAATCCATCACCAATATGTCTTCAGCTTTTAATTCATAATAGTCCATTCCCGAAGGAGTTATAGCCATAAGTCCACTTTTATAGTCATAAACACTTAAATTTCCCCCTGTACCTCTGGTGAGATTTGTATCTATGAGCTTTTTGCCGTACTCTACTATTTGTTCTCTCTCATATTTTAAAAGCACGTTTTTCACCCCGTTTTTGTATGAATATTCCCACTAAATCCATCATATCACAAGAGAAAGGGGCTGTCAACTGATTTCTCCTCTTATCAAATTTTGAGCCCTTTTCTCCACTTCGTAGTAAACCCTCTCTACGTCCACAGTTTTTATCTCCCTTTTTTCCATTATCACTTTGCCATTTACTATAACTGTATCTACATCTGAACCCTGAACAGAATAGGCTAAAGCAGAGATTAAGTCGTTCTTGGGATGTAAATGAGGTTTATTAAGGTCTATGAGAATTACATCTGCCTTTTTCCCAACCTCAATAGTGCCTATCTCTCTTTCCCATAAAAGCGCTCTTGCTCCACTCACTGTGGCCATCTTTAAAGCTTCAAAAGCAGGTACAGACAGAGCATCCTCATTTAAGGCTTTGTTGATGGTGGCCGCGAAATGAATCTCTTCAAACATGTTTAAATTGTTGTTGCTGGCAGGACCGTCAGTTCCAAGAGCAACATTTATCCCTTTTTTTAACATTTTCTCTACAGGAGCAAATCCACTTGCCAGCTTTAAATTGCTGGTGGGATTGTACACAGGAGAGACTTTCATCTCTTTTAATACCTCAATATCTTCATCTGTAAGGTGTACACAGTGAGCAGCTACAGTAGGCACTTCAAAAATTCCCAAATCCTTTAAATGCTGTACAGGGGTTTTACCGTACTTTTCAAGGCTTTCTTCTACTTCCCTCTTTGTCTCTGACACATGAATGTGAATCCCCATACCTAATCTCTTGGCAAGGTCCAAAATTTCTTTCAAATAAGTTGGTCCACAGGTGTAAGGTGCGTGAGGTCCTACCATCACTTTGATTCTGCCCTCAGCCTTGCCATTCCAAGCGTTATACAAATTTTCCGTATCCTTTAGCTTCTCTTCATTAACTTTGGCATCCTGTTCTTCTATAATTCCCCTGGAAATCACGCCTCTTATGCCTATTTCTTCTGTAGCTTTTGCTACTTCCTCCATAAAAAAGTACATATCACAGTAAGTAGTAGTACCTGAGTAAATCATCTCTATCATGCTAAGAAGGGAGCCCCAGTAAACATCCTCTGCAGTAAGCCTTGCTTCAAGCGGCCATATGTACTTTGTAAGCCAGTCAAAAAGAGGTACATCATTTGCATAATTTCTAAACAAAGACATCCCTAGATGTGTATGAGCGTTTATAAGTCCCGGCATTGCAAGCTTATCTTTTCCCTCAATGACTACGTCTACTTTAACATCAGGGAGCAACTCTCCTATGTGCTTTATAGTATCTCCCTCGACATACACATTCACGCCCTCTAATACCTTATCTTCCTCCATGGAAAGAAGGTTTACATTTTTAATTAACAAATTCACTTCTTTCCCCTCCTATCAAAAATATAAGTATAGAAAGGGGAATCCCCTTTCTATACCTTTAACTGCTCCTCAATGTGAGAAGCACATCTTGCACAGATAGTAGGATGTTCTTTTATAGTTCCAACTGTCTCGCTGTACATCCAGCAGCGCTCGCATTTTTCACCTGGCGCGCGGGTAACCGTTATTTTAAGGTCATAATCCTCGCTTACATAAGCATTCTCTGGCGCAACCTCCTGTGGGTCATGCAATACCACCTTTGAAACTATAAATACGTACTGCAAATCCTCAAAGCCTTTAAAGAACTCGTATAGCTCTGAAGAAGGATAAATATCCACCTGGGCATCCAGAGAGTGCCCTATTTTCTTTTCGCTTCTCGCTATCTCTAAAGCTTTTGAAATGTCTTTTCTTATGTCAAAGAGCTTTTCCCATTTTTCTATGATATAAGGGTTGTCATACTCCTCTTTTACCTGCGGCCAGTCTGCCAACTGCACGCTTTCAAAGTTGTTATTTCTGTCATGCTTCATGTGCCACCATATTTCCTCTGAGGTAAAAGCGAGAACCGGCGCCATAAGCTTTACCAGAGTGTCCAGGATGATATACAGAGTCGTCTGCGCAGCTTTTCTCTCCTTTGATTTAGCTGGGTAAGTGTACAGCCTGTCTTTCAAAATATCCAAATATAAGCTACTCATGTCTACAACACAGAAGTTGTGGACAGGGTGGAAAAAGTCGTAAAATTCGTATTTATCAAAAGACTCCGTGAGCTGCTTGACCAGCCTGTTAAGCCTGTATAAAGACCATTTGTCTATCTCTAAAAGCTCTTCGTAAGGCAGCATGTCTTTATCAGGGTCAAAGTCGTAAAGATTTCCAAGCAAAAATCTAGCAGTGTTGCGGATTTTTCTGTACACCTCTGCTATCTGCTTTAGTATCTCAGGAGAAGTCCTCATGTCTGCAGTGTAATCGGCAGATACCACCCAAAGCCTCAAGACGTCAGCCCCGTATTCTTGAATCACTTCTGCGGGGTCCACTACGTTTCCCAATGACTTAGACATCTTTCGGCCTTCTCCGTCCACCACAAAGCCGTGAGTTAGCACATTCTTGTAAGGAGCTTTGCCACGCGTTGCCACAGCTGTCAAAAGGGAAGACTGGAACCATCCTCTGTGCTGGTCAGAACCCTCCAAATAGAGCTCTGCAGGCCATTTCAAGTCAGGGTGAGTCTCTAAAACGGCCGCATGGCTGGAACCGGAATCAAACCATACGTCCATTATGTCTGTCTCTTTCCTAAACTTGGTAGATCCGCATTCACATTTTATCCCTTCAGGCAGTATTTCCTCTGCTGACATTTCAAACCAAGCATCAGAACCTTTTTGCCTAAAAAGTTCCTTTACTGCATTTATAGTCTCATCGTTTATCAAGGGTTTGCCGCAATTTTCACAGTAGAAAATTGGTATTGGAACCCCCCATACCCTCTGCCTAGATATGCACCAGTCTTTTCTATCCCTTACCATGTTTGTGATGCGCTCTTCTCCCCACGCAGGGTACCAGTTAACTTCCTTTATAGCCTTTAATGCTTCTTCTCTAAAGCCTTCTACGGAAGCAAACCACTGCTCTGTTGCTCTAAAGAGTATAGGACTTTTACACCTCCAGCAGTGAGGATATGAGTGGGTGATCTTTTTCTCTGCCAAAAGCGCATTTGCCTTTCTCAGGTCTTCCTTTATAACCTTATTTGCCTCAGCGTAATAAAGCCCCTCATATCCGGGCGCCTTATCTGTGAAATACCCCTTTTCATCTATGGGGTTTAAAGCTTCAAGCCCATATTCTTGACCTACGAGGAAATCCTCTTCACCATGGCCCGGAGCTGTGTGAACGCATCCAGTACCCGCATCCAGAGTCACATGTTCCCCAAGCACAACTATGGAATCTCTGTTATAAATTGGATGTACTGCTTTCATTCCTTCCAGTTCTTTGCCTTTAAAAGTAGCCAGTATCTCGTAATCTCCCAAGCCCGTCTCTTTTCTCACCTCTTCTATCATGTCCTTTGCTATGATATACACTTCATCTCCAAATTTTGTAAGAGAATAGTCAAACTCGGGATTCAAAGCAATAGCCAAGTTAGCAGGAATGGTCCATGTAGTAGTAGTCCAAATCACAAAGTATACTTTACTCAAATCTCCAACAATCCCTTTGAATTTACCAAGGTCATCCCTTACCCTAAATTTTACGTATATAGAGTCCGAAGTCTCATCAAAATACTCAATTTCTGCCTCTGCTAAAGCTGTCTCACAGCTCGGGCACCAGTAAACAGGCTTTAACCCTTTGTATATATAGCCCCTTTTTGCCATTTCTCCAAACACTTCTATCTGCTTAGCCTCATATTCCGGGTCAAGAGTAAGGTAGGGCTTTTCCCAATCCCCTCTTACCCCCAATCTCTTAAACTGCTGCCTCTGCCTTTCAATCTGAGAAAAAGCAAAGTCTTTACACACTTTTCTGAACTCTACAGGATTCATCTCATGCCTTTTTACTCCCAAAATTTTTATCACCTGTTGCTCAATTGGAAGTCCGTGAGTATCCCACCCTGGCACATAAGGAGAATCATACCCTCTCATGGTTTTATATTTCACTACTATGTCCTTTAAAACTTTGTTCATGGCAGTCCCTATGTGTATATCCCCATTGGCATAAGGCGGACCATCGTGCAAAATGTACTTCTCTTTTCCTTTGTTTTTCTCTAAAACTCTGCGATATATGTCCATTTCTTCCCATTTTTTCAATATCTCTGGCTCTCTTACTGGAAGGTTTGCCTTCATTGGAAAATCCGTTTTTGGCAGGTTTAAAGTCTTGTTGTAATCCACTCTCGCTACCTCCTCTTTAAGATTTTTCCTACTAAAAAGAAAACTTCTCGTCAGGGACGAGAAGTTCGCGGTACCACCCTAATTATTAAGACAAAGCAAAGCTTTGCCTTAATCCCTCATTTTAGATAACGGAAAATCCGGCCCAGCCTACTTACAAGTTCAGCCTGCAGCTCCGAGGGGATTTTCAGTAGAAACGAACTTATTGGCTCGCACCAACCGCCAACTCTCTGAAAGCCGCTTCTACCTACTCGTCCTCTTCATAGCTTTTCCCGATATTATTTTTACTCAAATTATATAACACATCCTCCATTAAGTCAATACAATTAAAATCTAGGCAGTGAGGGCTGATTTAACCTTAACCCCTGGAAGCCTCCCTAATTTCCCCGTCATGGCCCCTATTTCATCAGTTGTACCGTCCACAATAAGTGCGATGACAGATACACCTCTATCCCTATAGGGTATCCCCATCCTCCCTACAATGATATGGCCATACTCACTCAGTATGTGATTTACTTTATCTGCCACCTTTTCTCTGTCGTAAACGAGTATCCCTACAACTCCCAGCCTACTGGGCATTTTCTGTGACATCCTCCACCTCTTCCCCATCAGGCAGTAATTCTTTCTCGTCTATAGAAAGTATTGCCTCCAACTGAGCTTCTAAAAGCGCTTTAAACTTCGCTTTAAAGATGTTAAGTTGCTTTCTATACCTTTCAAGCTCCATTCTTATCTTTACGACTTCTTGATTGGCTTGCTCCAGTATCTTTTCAGCAGTCTGATGAGCATTTTGTATGATAAGTTGTGCTTCTTTTTCCGCATTTCTCTTTAATTCTTCTGCCGTATTCTGAGCCACTATCAAAGTATTGTTCAAAGTTGTTTCCATATTTATATAACTTTGAAGCTTTTCATTCATTATATTTATTCTCTCTTTAAGCTCAGCATTTTCTCTGTAGAGCATTTCATAATCTTCCATTACTTTGTCCAGAAACTCATCCACCTCTTCTTCGTTATAGCCGCGAAAAGACCTCCTAAACTCCTTATTATGTATATCCATTGGGGTCAGCATTAATATCCCTCCTTTCTCTTTAGTTGTCACAGATACCTCAAAATATGTATAGAAATTCTACCTTTTTTAGTATTCCCCTTTATTTCTTGCAATTTTATCCTGCCAAACCCCCTTAAAGAAATCACATCCCCTTCCCCAACGTGAAATGAAGGGTCTTCTACAGCTTCCCAATTTACCTGCAAAAGCCCGCTTTTTATGAGCTCTGAAGCTTTGGTGCGCGAAATGCCAAAGCCAGAGGCGGCAACGCTATCTACCCTGAGCGATGCCACAGTAGAAAAAATGTCCTTGTATTTAATCTCCGGCTGCATCACATCTGAAAGCTCAATTTCATGGACTTCCACACTTTCTCTCCCTATTTTAGTTAAATTAAAGAGCAAAAAATCCCTCATCTCTTCCTTTAAAATCACATCACACTTGCTTTCATTAACAATTATATCTCCAATCTTTCCTCTTTTCACCCCAAGCCCCAGAATGGAGCCCAATACATCTCTGTGAGAAAAATTACTTCTCCCTTCTATCCTCAAAGCTTTAAGAGGCAACTCTTCTTTTTGAAATTCCAAAAAATCAGGGTATACAGCACCAATTTTCCTTTCGGCAGAAGGATATCCTCCTTCTAAAAAATATTTAAGCCCTTCATTTTTGTATTTTAAAGCAAGTTTCTCAAACTGTTTCTGCTCAGACAGCGTCAAAAAGTCGGTATACTGCAACCTTTTTGATTTCAAACAACCCTTAAAAGCATCCTCCATGCGAGCTATCGCATAATCCTTTTCCATCTTTCACCTCATCAGCCACAATACTAGCTGAAAAACCAAAGGTCTCACCACGTACTGAATGACCAAAATAGCAAAGACAGGAGAAAAATCTATCATCAAATTCCTTCCAAAAGATGACATGAATTGAAGCCTTCTAAAAGGCTCTAAAAGCGGTTCTGTAGTCACAATTACAAACCGCGAGATCGGGTTTGACATGTTCTCCATCCTCAGAAGAGAAAGGATGACTCTTATGAGGATAAGCCATGTTATCACTTCAAAAAAGTAGTTTAAGGCTGTTAAAATCACGTAGTTTGTAGGCAAAATTCATCCTCCTCACTATCTAGTTTAAATTGTAGAGCGCATTAACTTCTTCTTTTATATCGCCTGTTACATCAAAATTCTCTGGAGCCACTAAAAATATATAGCCCGATATTTTAGTAATTTCTCCGTTAAGGGCATAAACAGCTCCACTCAAAAAGTCTACCACCCTTTGAGCCTCACTTTTATCCATTTTCTGCAAATCCACAATCACAGGCTTCTTGCTTTTAAGTTCATTGCATATAGAAAGCACCTGTTCAAATTTCTCTGGCTTAGATATCAATACCTTTATTTGAGGATTGGTGTGGATGTTGACCACTTTAGGTCTTCTGTCGAAAGATACCACAGGCTGAGGAGTTTGAATTTCCTCCTCTTCTTCAATTCCCAAAAAACTCATTATCTTATCTATTACCTTCGAAGACATTTTAACCCCTCCGCTTTTATCGTCTTTCTCCAAAAATGGCGGTGCCAATCCTGACTATGTTAGCTCCCTCTTCCACTGCCACCCAGTAGTCATTCGACATCCCCATTGAGAGATACTGAGCTTCTACATTCCTCTGATTAATTCTTTTTAAATCCTCAAAAAGTTCTCTCATCCTTTTAAAATATGGCCTCACTTCTTCTGGAGGAAGATAAGGAGCAATCGTCATAAGTCCTTTTATCCTTATATTATCATATTTTTCCAATTTTTTCACTAAGTTATGCATCTCTTCCGGCGAAACGCCAAACTTAGTATCTTCACCTCCTATGTTTACCTCAATGAGACAATCCATTATAATCCCCTTTTGTTTCGCCCTTTTATCAATTTCTTCCGCCAGTTTTTCTCTGTCCAGCGAATGAATCAGCTTTACCTTGTCTACAATGTACTTCACCTTATTTGTCTGAAGATGACCTATAAAGTGAAAATCTACCTGCCCTTTAAGATGCGGATATTTCTCCATAAGCTCCTGCACTCTATTTTCGCCAATAGCAGTAATTCCGCAGGAAATGGCCTCTTTAATAGCATCTACCCCAAAAGTTTTTGTAGCTGCCACAATCAGTATCTCTTGAGGGTCTCTTCCAACTTTTAGCGCATGTTCCGCAATGGTTTCTTTTATTCTTTTTACATTTTCACAGATGCTCGTTTTTAATCCCCCCTATTCCTCTCTTTTTTGAGCAAAACTCTATCGTAAATCTTCAACCCCTTTACAATAGCATAGCTTCCATCAGAAATTTCAATCTCTATCTCTTTAAACACAGGTTTAGAAGTCCTATCTTTAAGCACCCACACGCCTTCTTTCCCATTTTCAACAACAATCGCTGAAACAGGTATTTTCAACCCCCAACACTCTTTCAATTTTATCTCTACATCTACCTTCGACTTTTTGTAAAAATCAGGATATTCATCTATCATCTTTATTATACCTACATATAATTTATCGTCACCCTTGTAGACTTTTATAACTCTTCCCCGCATTTCATTGGGATAATCAGAAAATAAAATTTTTATTCCGCTCTCTTCCTTAAGAAGACTTGCCTGTTTATCCTCTAAAATCACAGCTAAATACCAGTCAAAATTATCTACTATTTTAACAACAGGTTGTCCTTCTTTGACTTCCCCACTCACCTCTTTATTTTCGAAAACCAAATTAGAAAGCTTTGGTATTTTTAAATCAAACATGTTCTTTGTGTTTAAAATGTCCTCCACTCCTTCAAAAGTGTAGCTTATAATTCCAGCCTCAGGAGAATTTATGGTAACAGTGTTGTCAGATATGTACTTCTCAAGGTATTCCTTTTGCTCCTTCAAACTTTCAATGTTTTGAAGCACTAGAGGCCCTTTTTTCAAAATCTCTTCTTTCTTAGCCTTTAAACTATCTATTCTCCTTAAAATTTTCTTTGCAAGCTCCGCATCTTTTTTCAAAGCCTCCTTGTAATTATCCTGCTCTTTTTTTATCATCTCATCAATCTTTTGAAGGTCTTTGTAAAAGGGGATATTTGTATCCTGCTTTTTTAATTCACTCTCCACTGCTTCCAGCTGTCTTAACTTTTCCTCATCAAAGGAAGAAGAATATATTTTCAAAATAGCGCGCCCTTTTGAAACTCTTTCCCCTTCCTTCACCAGTTTTTCCACTCTGCCATCAAAAGGAGCTTTGATTATCATCTCATCTTTAATTATGTAAGCTTTTGTATTAAAACCCAAAATGACATTTCCGTACGTAACAGTTGCAGTGTCTTTCTTTTCAGTGTAAACGCTGACCACAGATTTTCCTGCATATGCTAAAATAACCATAAAAGCTAATATTTTTATTATATTTCTCCTCACAATTTCTCACCTATCAATAAATATTCTATAAATTTCTCTACTTTCCTTCTTTCATTTTATCACAAAAAAAGAAGATGGCAAACGCCATCCTCATTCTACAGGCTCTAATCTAGCAGTGAAATGTCTCAAAATTGGAGGTTCATATACAAACCTATAACCCTTTATTTGGTCTCTTCTAGCATATACCCTCTTCACTGCTTCTGCTACCACGTCCATGTGACTGTTCGTGTAAACTCTCCTAGGAATGGTAAGTCGGACAAAATCAAGTTTTGGAAGCCTGTTTTGACCTGTCTCTGGGTCCCTTCCTGCTAGAAGAGCACCTACTTCTACAGCCCTAATTCCTGCTTCTATATAAAGTTCTACGCAAATTGCGTGGGAAGGAAATTGATCCTGAGGCACGTGAGGCAAAAACTTTTTGCCATCTATAAATACAGCATGACCGCCAGTCGGGTACTGAATCGGTATGCCTGCCTCTCTCAACTTGTCCCCCAAATATTTTACCTGATTTATTCTCCAAGCAAGGTAATTTTCATCAAGAACTTCTTCTAAGCCTCTCGCCATAGCCTCCATGTCTCTCCCAGCGAGCCCGCCATACGTTACAAAACCCTCCATGGGTATTAACATCGTCTTGACCTTTGTAAAGAGCTCTTCATCGTCTTTTATGGCAATGAGGCCGCCAATGTTTACCAGCGCATCTTTTTTGGCAGACATTGTGAAGCCATCGCCGTAGGAGAACATTTCTCTTACTATTTCTTTAATGGATTTGTTTTCATAGCCTTTTTCTCTCTGTTTTATGAAATAGGCATTCTCTGCAAATCTTGCTGCATCAAAGAAAAGCCTGATACCGTACTTATCAGCAATTCTCCTCACTTCTTTTATGTTTTCCATTGAAACAGGCTGTCCACCCGCACTGTTGCAGGTCACCGTTGCTAAAATAAAAGCTATGTTTTCAGCACCTTTTTCTTTTATGAAATTTTCCAAAGCTTCAACATCAAAATTTCCTTTAAAAGGATGGTAGTTTTCTGTGTCCTCAGCTTCCTTTATCACCATGTCTATACCAATTCCGCCTGCTAGCTCAATATGGGCCTTTGTGGTATCAAAATGCATGTTACCAAGTACATACTGTCCCTTCTTTATGAGAAGAGGAAACAACACCTTTTCGGCTCCGCGCCCTTGATGGGTTGGCACAACGTACTTATAGCCAAAAATATCTTGAACAACTTCGCACAAATGCTGATAGTTTCTGCTTCCTGCGTAAGATTCATCCCCCAGCATCATACCTGCCCATTGATAATCGCTCATCGCAGCAGTGCCGCTATCAGTCAAAAGGTCAATGTACACGTCGTCAGATTTTAATAAAAACAAGTTATACCCGGCTTCTTTGATAAGCCTTATTCTCTCTTCCCTCGTGGTAATTTTCAACGGCTCCACCATTTTGATCTTATAAGGCTCAGCCATTCTCGTCAAATCATCGTACACAGAAATCCCTCCTAAAATTTTTATCCCCAGCCTGTAATCGTTTAATAGCAGTTTAAAAAGACAGAAAAACAGTTTCTTACTTATGAGCAACTACCTCTATCTCTATTAAAGCACCTTTTGGCAGACTTTTTACTTCGACCAGTGAACGGGCCGGAGGATTGTCTTTAAAATACCTTCCGTAAATTTCATTAATCTTTGCAAAGTCAGCCATATTTGTGACAAATACAGTGGTCTTTATAACGTTGTTAAAATCCATACCTGCAGCTCTTAAGATGGCCCGTATATTTTCCAAAACTCTTTCTGTCTGCTTTTCAATGTCAGCCTCTACCATTTCTCCTGTGGCAGGGTCAATAGCTATTTGTCCTGCGGTGTATAAAAATCCATCTACTAAAACTGCCTGTGAATAGGGTCCTATAGCCTTTGGAGCAGCATCAGTGTTTATAATTGTCTTCATCTATCCCCATCCCTTCTATTTATTTTCCCACATAAAACGTTGTCCATGAATATTATATCACTTAAACTTGCGCTTTTTCAATAATTTTTTAAGGATTATAAAATTTTTGTACATACAATTAAGAAAGAGTAAATAAGCGAAAACAGAAGAAAAATAGAGATTTTCTGTAGTTTTTCAATAATTTTGCTGGAAAATCGCAAACAAATTCATTTATTTGACTTTGACTTTCCCTGACCTTTGTTGTAATTATTAAAGTGGAAGGTAGGCAAAGGGTGCAGGAGGTGGTAAGTATGGTAAAAAGGAGAGATTTTCTCTCGTAAACCATCTTTCCACCTCTACACACCTTAAGCCTCTAATAGCCAAAGGAGGGGTGAGAAGTCCGCCCCTCCTTTTTTATCTTAGCTGAGCAGCTATTTCTCTTAATCTCATTTCTTCCTCATTTTCCGGCTCAGGCAGTACAACGTTGTGAGGTACTGGTTTCCCTTCTTCATCTACATGAATGAATGTAGCAAAACCTTCAAGTATAGGTTCTTCTTCATCGTTTTTGTATACTTTTGCGTAAGTTTTTATGCTGGACCTTCCTGTCAGAACCACCTTCGCCTTTATCTTTATTATATCCCCTTTTGTAGCACTCTTTCTAAATTCCAACCCGTGTATCTTTAGACACACTATATTTTCAGGCTTTTTTATGAGGTCGCAAGCAGCTATAAAACAGGCTTCCACAAACCACTCCGCAATTCTTCCAGCAAAAAGCGTACCATGGTGGTTTAAGTCCTCAGATTTTACAAGATGAGCAACGCTTATCTCCTTCATTTTTTCTTCCTCCTGCCCAGTTTTTATAAAATAAAATTTCGGGACCCCTTTCATAATAACCAGATCCCGAAATTTTGTCAATTGATATTACCATCTTCAAATTGAAGAAATAAATCTTAAGTGCATCTGTTCATACCTTCCTGTCATATTCCACTTCCAAATTTTTAACCATAATTTTTACCTTATTTTTTATAATATCTTCTCATGCTTTTTAAAAATCTTCCCTACTAACACTCTACCAAATTATCCCTCTTCCTCCTCAACATAAATGGCATAATCAGGGCAGTACATTTCACATATTCCGCATTTTATGCATTTTTCATCGTCAATTAAATGGACTTTGCCATTCTTTATCTCTAAAACTTTTCTGGGGCAAAATTCCACACAGATCCCACAGCCTTTGCACCATTCTTGGATTATGTTAAACTTTTTCACGCTATTTTCCTTTGTCATTCATTTCACTCCTCAAAAAGGTTCTACACTCACATCAAAAGTTTCCTCATCCACCCTTACTGTGAAGTACTTTATCTCTTTTGCGGAAGTTTTTATCTTCTCTATTAATTTTTCTATCTCTTCCAAAGCCCTGTGAGCCTCCTCCAAAGTTATTACCCTGAATCTAATTCTATCCCCTGGTTTTAACTGAGCTATTTTTGATAGATCTGGAGAAATAACCGTAGCGATTTTAGTATATCCACCCGTAGTCTGGGCATCTTTCAAAATTACAATCGGTTGGCCATTCGCAGGTACTTGGACTGCTCCGGGTAAAAGCCCGTCTGAGATAATATCGTACCTCTCTTTCGCCTTAAGAAAAGGTCCTTCTAATCTGTACCCCATTCTGTCTGAATCTTTGCTGATGACATAAGACGAGCTTAAAAACACTTTTATAGTTTCTTCTTCAAAATAATCATCCTGAGGTCCTAATATCACTCTTACCTCCTCTTCAGAAGAGTAAGAGGGAATGTACTCTTCACGCACTTTCCTTGTCTGCAGTAACACCTGAGGAGAAGGATTCTTTTCTAGTATGTCGCCTTTTTCTAAGCGCCTGCCCTTGATACCTCCTAATTTACCCCGGGTATACGTAGAAACACTTCCCATCACGTAGTCCCCTTTGAATCCGCCTTTAACAGCAAGGTATGACCTTAAGCCTGACTTAATAGGAGAAAAAGATAAAATATCCCCTTTTCGCACAGGAAAAGAAGACCACATAGGTCTTGGTATACCGTTTACCATAGGTTGCATCTCTGCTCCTGTCACAGCTACAAAAGTATCAGTTAATGCTTCTAAAGTAGGTCCCACAAGAGTAATTTCCAAACACGCATCATTTTCTTCATTTTCTAAAAGTCTGTTAGCTATCCTAAAAGCAAATTCGTCCATTGCTCCAGAAGTAGGAACTCCCTGGCTCTCATAGCCAAACCTACCTAAATCTTGAATAGTAGTAAATAATCCCGGCTCTAATACTTTAAAACATTCCATTTTATCACCCACTCAGATTATGATTTAGATATTCGTAAATGCGCAGTTGATATTTACCCTCTTGTATTTCTTTTTCTATCTTGTAATATTCCTCTTCAGAGACGGGAATGAACTTTATATAGTTTCCTGCCTCAAATAAAATTGGCTTTTCTCTCTCCTGATCGTACAATCTCACAGGAGTTTTCCCTATTATTCGCCATCCTCCCGGACTCGAAAGAGGATAAATCCCAGTCTGATTCCCAGCAATCCCCACGGACCCTGCCTTTATTTCTGTGCGAGGAGTCTCAAGGCGCGGTGTAGCAATTTTTTCGGACATTCCACCTAAATATGCAAATCCCATAGTAAAACCTACCATATAAATTCTGTAAAGTGGAGCGCTGTGAATTGCTATTACTTCTTCAATAGATAAATTATTGTGTTTAGCTACAAATTCAAGGTCAGGCCCAAATTCTCCCCCGTATACCACTGGTATTTCGTACACCTGCGGTTTAAATTCCTCTTTTATTTCTACTTCTTTATCCATTTTTTCTGAAACATATTTTATCAGCTCATTGTAGGAAATCTGTAAAGGATTGTACTTTACAAGGAGAGACCTATATGTGGGAATCATAGAAATTATTCCTTGTCTACTCTCTTTCTTTAATATTCGATAAAGATTTACAACTTTTTCATTGCATTCGACGGTTATTTCATTTCCAAACTCAACTACAATTCCTTTGTCGCCAAAAGGCAATATTCGGGGTTTTTCGTACATCTATATCAACTCCTCACTTTATACAAATTCGCCCATTGGAAGTATGTCTACTCCGTTTTCTTCTAAAGTTTCCCTTATCTTTTTTGCAAACTCCACAGCCTGCGGATTATCACCGTGTACACATATAGTGTCAACCTTTACTTTTACCAAAGTCCCATCTATTGCCTCACAACCCCCTTCCTTTACCATCCTCAAGACTCTCTTGCAAGCCAATTCTTCATCGTGGATTATGGCATTGGGATGTTTTCTAGAAACTAGAGTGCCATCTGGATTTATATTTCTATCTGCAAAGACCTCATATGCAAATCTCAATCCAACCTTCTCTGCTGCTCTTTCCATCGCTGTATTTGCCATTCCAACACATATTAAATTTCTGTCTACAGAAGCTATAGCTTCTGCAATTGCCATGGCAATTTTTTCATCCACTGCTGCCATGTTATAAAGAGCTCCATGAGCCTTTACATGCTGTAATTTTGTACCTCTGATTGCAGCAAAAGCCTGTAATGCTCCTATTTGATATATAACGTAATTTTTTATTTCTTCTGAAGAAGCGTCCAAATTTCTCCTTCCAAACCCTAGCAAATCAGGAAAACCAGGATGTGCCCCTATTGAAACCACATTTTTTAAGCAACGGTCAACAGTCAAAGCCATTACCATTGGATCTCCTGCATGAAAGCCACATGCAATATTGGCAGAAGAAATATATTTGACTACCTCTTCATCCATTCCTATTTTATAAGCTCCAAAACTCTCTCCAATATCGCTATTTATATCCACTCTGTACATAATCATTACCCCCTCATCTTTATTCTACATTGTACCCTTTGCAATTTTTGTGCCATCTCTTCTGCTCTTTTACTGTTTTAATTCTACTAAATTGATAGGCTAATTTTCCATTTCAGTGTGCACTACACATTTCTTAATGTGCTTTTTCGCACATTTGCTTGATAGTGTGAAATTTCAGTACGTGACAAAGCAGAAAAAATGAGGTATTAATGTAGAAAAAAAGACCTCACCGGGAAAAAACCAAAAATCAAAACAAAAGGAAGGTAAGGTCCGATATATTATTAGATATTCGACACATAGTGTAGTGGGTATAATCCTGCTTTTGGTTCAAGATTTTAATGAAAATAGTAAAGGAAAACGAAGCAGAATATAGACTAAATCCCTATCACTTGCAGAAGAACTTGCTAGAGGTCCTGTGGTATGACGAAGAGACATATACTGGAAGGTCCATCTGCGAGCAAGCCATGGATAAAATACATTTTAAAGGAAATAACACGAGCACAAAGGTTTGGCAGTAGATATTTGAGGAAGGAGTATAGTTCTATTATTTTACATTAAGAAAAGCAAAGAAAGAAAAGATATTTGTGTTTTTGTTAAAGTAATAATTTAACATAAATGGAATATATATAAATTACTAATCAAGCTTATAGGTTATTAGCGGTGAGGTCGGCTACAAAAAATTTTTTACCTACAAAATCTTGACACGGGCAAATTGTAGCCGTGACTACAGTTTTATTTATGTATTGTTGATATAATTATAAAAAAATAAATCCATTTTAAAGGGGGTAGTTTATGATTAAGTTAATTGGTATTTTAATCATTATTGTGGGATTTATCTTAAAGCTCGATACTTTAGCAGTGGTTTTAATTGCTGGTATTGTGACTGGCCTGGTGGCAGGATTGCCTTTTCCTAAAATTGTAGAAATTTTAGGGAAAGCTTTTGTAGAGAATAGGTATATGTCTATATTTATTGTCTCATTGCCTGTAATTGGAATCCTTGAAAGGTATGGCCTCCGTGAAAGAGCTGCATATGTAATAGGGAAAATAAAAGCAGCTACAGTGGGGAAAGTAACTGCTTTATATCTAGTACTTAGAACATTATCAGCGATGTTCGGCTTAAGGCTTGGCGGACATGTACAATTTATACGACCTTTGATACTACCTATGGCAGAAGGGGCAGCAATGAATAGATATGGCGAAATAAAAAGCGAAGACCATGAAACAATTAAGGGATTAGAAGCTGCAGTAGAAAACTATGGCAATTTCTTTGGGCAGAATGCTTTTGTTGCAGCAGGAGGAGTTTTGTTAATTGTTGGCGTATTAAAAGAATTAAACTATACTGTAGAAGCTATAGATATTGCAAAAGCGTCAATACCTATCGCGTTAATAATAATGGTAGTTGGTAGTTTGCAGTTTTTCTATTATGACAGAAAATTTGACCAAAAATATGGAATAAAAACAAGGCCTAAAAAAGAAAATAGGCAGAATGCTTAGGAAGGAGGAGTGTTGATGCTTAAGGATGCTTTAACTGAAATCCTATACATTATGATGGGCATAGTTTGTTTTTACTCGGTGTATGCTACACTAAAAGAAAAAAGTCATCCTTCAAAAATTCCTACTGCTTTATTTTGGGGATTATTAGGAATAATTTTTACATTTAGCCGAATAGGCTTATTGTGGGGTAATAAAAACATTTATATACCTGATATCTATACAGGATACATGGTTATTATATTGACTCTGTTATCTGCATTTCGGTTAGTCAAAATTGGAAAATTTGACGAATCAACCTCAGAATTTAAACAACAAATGTCACAAAAAATTGGCAATTTAATCTTTGTTCCAGCCTTGGCTCTTGGTATTGTTGCGTTTATTGTTGCCCAAATATGGACTAAACAACTGGGTTCTCTTGTGGCTTTTTGGATATCAACTGTAGTAGCTGCAATTTTGGCATTAGTTATTACGAAAGGGAAAGTTAAAGAAATGGCTGATGATGGTAGGAGGTTACTTGAAGTAGTAGGACCTGTAAGCATTTTACCACAATTGCTTGCTGCTCTAGGGGCTATTTTTACCGCTGCAGGAGTAGGCGATGTGATTGCAAGTGGAATAAAGACTGTCATTCCTCAAGGTAATATACTTTTAGGAGTAATTGCTTATTGCGTAGGAATGGCTTTATTTACCATGATAATGGGCAATGCTTTTGCAGCTTTTGCAGTTATTACAGCAGGTATCGGAATTCCTTTTGTAATAGCTCAAGGAGGGAATCCTGTGATAGTAGCGGCCTTAGGTATGACAGCAGGATATTGTGGAACTTTAATGACACCAATGGCGGCAAATTTTAACATAGTTCCGACTGCAATATTGGAAATGGAAGATAAGAAATATGGAGTTATAAAATATCAAGTTCCTGTAGCTATTGCCATGCTCATTATTCACATAGTACTAATGTATGTTTGGGCATTTTAATATTTTTATGAAAGGGTGATGTGGTAATGAAAATACTTGTAACAGCTTTTGATCCTTTTGGTGGGGAAAGTATTAATCCTTCTTATGAAGTATTAAAAAACTTAAAAGATAATATAGAAGGTGCGGAGATAGTTAAGATTCAAGTTCCTACTGTTTTTTATCTCTCTGTTGAGAAGGCAATAGAAAAAATAAAGGAAGTTAATCCGGATGCAGTTTTAAGTATTGGACAAGCTGGAGGACGATATGATATAAGTGTGGAGAGAGTAGCCATCAATATCGATGATGCTAGAATTCCAGATAATATAGGACAGCAGCCAATTGATACACCGATTGACCCTGAAGGAGCTCCAGCTTATTTTGCCACTATTCCAATAAAAGAGATAGTGGAAGAGATAAAGAAAGAAAATATACCGGCATCAATTTCCAATACAGCAGGTACGTATGTGTGCAATCATCTAATGTATGGAATTCTAAATTACATTCACAAAAACAAATTAAACATTAAAGCGGGCTTTATTCACATACCTTATTTGCCAGTGCAAGTTTTGAATAAGCCTTCTACTCCTTCCATGTCTTTAGGGGATATGGTTAAAGCTATAGAAACTGCTATAAAAGTAATTGTAAAAAGTTGTAAAAAAAGTAGATAGCAGTTATTTGGGAGAAGTGAAAAAACTATTTGTATATGGAACTTTAATGAGAGGTTTTGAAAATTACAACAAATATTTAAAAGATAAAGTTAAAGAGATAAAGAAAGGATATACTTACGGCAATCTCTATCACCTGATACGGGAAAGTTGTCCTGCTTTAATTGAAGGGAAAGAAAAAATATGGGGGGAGATTATTACTTTCTATGATGATGGCAATGTTTTGTCAAGTATTGATGAGTTAGAGTTATATTTTGGAGATAAGCATGAAATTATGTATTTAAGAGAAAAAAGAGAAGTATTTTATGAGAATGGCGAAAAAGAGTATATTGATGTTTATGTATATAAAAAAGACATAAAAAGAGAACCTCATATTTATATCGAAACAGGTGACTGGAGAACATTTTTATTAAAGAGATGAAACTATGTTAGGCATGGAGATTTTTATGCTCCATGCCTTTTAGATATTTAGATATAGAAAACCTATAAAGGTCAAAATATAGAAATGCAATTTTAAAGATAGTATAATTAATTTTAAAGGTTAACTTTTTAATTACACATATTGTAAAAATAGCAAAATTGTTGGTGTAATTTTTATTGTTCCAAACAGAAAAGAAATGAGGAGCTGAAAGGGGATGACTATAAGTTCGGTATATAACGAAATGTTTGATATAAATCGACAGAAAGATATGAGAAAATTTTTCCTTAATATAGCTATAGAGGGATATAAAAAGAGTTTTTTGAAAAATGAAACTATAACAATTGATTGTGACAAAACATATATTGCCATAATAACGAAAGGGTTGATAAAGCAATTTATTTCAAATAAAAATGGGAAGATAAAAGTTCTTTATTTGTTGCAGCCAGGGGAGATATTTGGGGAATTTTCTTATTTAGGAGGAGGATTTGATTTAATTGAAGGTCAAGCTATAAAAGATAGTGAAATATCTATTATTTTTGAAGATAAATTAAATTCTATGCTGAAAACAAATCCTACGATGTATAAATATATTGCTCATAGCATGAGCAGAAAATTCAGAATTGTTACTATGCAAATGAGTGATTTGATTTTCAAAGATTCAATGGGAAGACTATGCGATTTTCTAATTAGAGTGTTTTATCAGGAAGGTAAGAAAATAGAAAAAGGTTATATAATAGACATCCCTTTAACCCATGAGGATATTGCTAATTTAATAGGATGTGATAGAGTAACTGTTACAAAAGGACTAAATAAGTTGAAAAAAGAAGGTTTAATTGAGATAGATGGAAAAAAGATTATAATAAAAGACCTTCGCTACCTTGAAAATTATGCGGATTCATAACATTTAAGCATGATATAATAAATAACAACCCGGCGATAAGTGAAGGGGTTAATAATTTGAAAGTGTCAATAGCGGATTAAAATTGACCCATTTTCAACGGTTTTAAATTGACCCACCCTGCGTTTTTTTAATTAAGCTTTAATGTTTGGACTACCGTAAAGACCAGTCTTTAATCTATCCTTTAAACGATAGCTGTTACCTCTTATGTTGATTATATGAGCATGGTGCAGCAATCTGTCCAAAGCCGCAGTTGCAAGAACCGGATCCCCCATTAGTTCACCCCATTCCCCAAATCCTTTATTGCTTGTAAGTATTATGCTCCCTCTCTCATACCGTGCACTTATCAGCTGAAAAAAGAGATTTGCTCCAAGGTTGTCTAAAGGCAAATATCCTATTTCATCTACAACAAGAAGCCTTGGCCTTATGTGGTTCCTCGGAAGGAGTATAGTTCCATTATTTTACATTAAAAAGCAAGAAAAAGGAGAAAAGATCTTTACGCTTTGTCAAAGTAATAATTTAACATAAATAGTAATATATATATAAATCACTAATTTAAACTTATAAATTTTTAGCGGTAAGGTTGTCCACAAAAAATTTTTACCTACAAAATCTTGACACGGGCCAGAAAAAATAAACTCTTGATTTTTTCCTCATTTTCAGCTAAAATAAAGGTAGACCAGAGAATGTCTGGGTGTGGCGCAGCTGGTAGCGCGCCAGAATGGGGTTCTGGAGGCCGGGGGTTCAAGTCCCCCCACTCAGACCAGTGAAAAAAAGACCACTTACTCACACGTAAGTGGTCTTTTTGTTTAGATGATTATGAATATTATTCCTCCGCCACTGTCATTCACTACTCTCTCCAACGTATCTCTCAATTTATGACTTAAATTTTCAGGAATTGCACTTACTTTGTTTTGCATACCTTCTTTTACAAGATCGCTCAATGTCTTTCCAAATATGTTGGATTCCCAGATTTTTTCTGGGGCATTTTCAAACTGCTCTGTTATGTATTTTACAAAGTCTTCGCTTTGCTTTTCTGTACCTACTACAGGTGTCACTTCTGCTGTTATATCTGTGCGGAAAATATGATAGGAAGGTGCAGAAGCTTTAAGCCTTACCGCAAATCTTCCACCTTGCCTCACTATTTCAGGCTTTTCAAATTTCATCTCCTCTAAACTCGCAGGAACTACCCCTACTCCTGTCTCTTGTGCCTTTAAAAATGCCTCTTTTATTCTATCGTACTGTCTTTTTGCATGTGCCAGTTCTTTTATAACACTCATCAATTCTTTGTCATTTTTGATTGTAAGCCCGCTTTCATCACTTAAAATTTTGAAAAATAAGCCTTCATGGGTTTTAATCTCAATATTGGCGCTTCCCTCTCCGGGAGCAATCTTTTTTATAAACACCTCTGAAAAGTTTTCATTTGCTTTAAGACCGCCTACAAGATTTGAAATATCTCTTAGCCTATACAAATCTTTTACGCTCTCTTTTACCGTAGAAAGCACATTTTCTTTAAACCAGTGGTTTTTATCAAGAGCATCCACCCATGTAGGAAGGTCAATGGCAATTTCCCTGATTGGAAATTCAAAAAGCACTTTTTCCAAAATTTTGTAAATATCCTTAATCTCCATCTGCATCACATTGACTACAATCACAGGTGTATCGTACTTTTTCTCCAGTTCACTTGCTAAATTCATTGTTTCTGTATTCTGCGGATGAGTGGTATTGAGAAGAATTATAAAAGGTTTGTTTAGCTCTTTTAATTCTTTTATAACCCTTTCCTCGGCAGGAACGTAATTTTCTCTCGGTATTTCTGTAATACTTCCGTCCGTGGTAACTACTAACCCTATAGTAGAATGGTCGCTTATTACTTTCCTTGTCCCTATCTCCGCTGCCTCTTCAAAAGGTATTTCGTAGTCATACCAAGGGGTAGAAACCATCCTGGGTTTGTCTCCTTCCATGTAGCCTAGCGCTCCTTTTACCATGTATCCAACGCAATCCACAAGCCTTACTTTAAACTTAGTGTTTTCGTTTATAGTTATTTCCACTGCTTTTTCTGGAACAAACTTGGGTTCTGTAGTCATAATTGTTTTGCCAGCAGCGCTCTGAGGAAGTTCATCCCTTATTCTTTCTTTTAAAGGAGCTTCTTCTAGGTTAGGAAGCACTAATATGTCCATAAAACGCTTAATAAAAGTCGACTTGCCTGTTCTAACAGGGCCAACAACTCCTATGTAGATGTCTCCCTGAGTTCTCTCAGCAATGTCTCTATAGATGTCGTAGCCTTCCACTTTATTCCCTCCTTTTGGCTATGTCCCTCATTCTCATTCCTAATATATGCTTTTACCCCACAGTTATATGATTAAATATAAAATCTCCGGCAAAGCCGGAGATTCAGTTTGTTGACAAAGCAAAATTTTAGCCCCTGTTTTCTTAGTACCGAAAGCAGGGGCTGTATATATCTGGATAAAATTTTCTTTAAAACTCCA
>NZ_SLWU01000021.1:2500-44739 GCF_004345675.1 Caldanaerobacter subterraneus
AAAAAACCTGCGCAATTTTTGCACATAGCTTTTTTTTACTCAATTTTTCAATTGAAAAACATCTTTTTTTATGGCCGTAAAAATTCTCTTGCCCAATTCAGGGATTTCTTTTTCTAAATTTCTAATCAAATTCTCAATTGAGTGGCGAGTAGTATTCCCTGCCATAGGACACGGATTTTCCACAACAGGTAGGTTGTTTTTTTTCACTGCACTTCTCACTTCCTTCTCTCTCACATAAATCAAAGGCCTTATTAGTGTAATTTTAGACCTGTCCAAAAACGTGACAGGTTCAAAAGTGTGAAGTCTTCCATTGTAAAACAAATTCATCATAAAAGTAACTATCAAGTCATCATAATGATGTGCCAGAGCCACTTTGTTGCAACCCTTCTCCTTTGCAAAGTCATTCAGAGCACCTCGCCTTAGATTTGCGCATAAAGAGCAGGGATTTTTCTCTTTCCTGTAGTCAAACACGATTTTCTTTATTTCGGTATGCTTAACAAAAAAAGGAATACCCTTTTCTTCACAGAAGTTTTTTATAGGAGTGGGGTCGAAATTCTCAAACCCTAAAGATAGCATGAGTCCCATTACCTCGAACTTTATTGGATAAAATCTTTTGAGAAGATGTAATCCGTAAAGAAGCGTGATGCTGTCTTTACCTCCAGACACTCCGACAGCTATAGCATCTCCCTCCTGTATCATCTCAAAGTCCTGCACCGCTCTTCTTATTTTGCCTAGTATCTCCTGCATACTCATCACCCCTCTAAATATTAATCCTGCTTTCTTTGCCATGTCAATATACAATTGCAAAATCAAGACATCTGTGGTATAAAAAACTTATCAAAAACCGTAAGGAGAGGTGCTATGGCAGACGTAATCTTAAGAAACATGAATATAAAGCGAATATTAGATGGACATCCTTGGGTATACAGAACTGAGATAGACAGGATTGAGGGAGATTACATCCCTGGAGATATTGTAAATGTGCTCACTCATAAAAAAGAATTTATTGGAAAAGGATACATAAACTTAAAATCGATGATATCCGTGCGAATTCTCACAAGAGACCCTGAAGAGGAAATAGGCGAAGAATTTTTTAGAAGGCGAATTAAAAGAGCATGGGAATACAGAAAAAAAGTGATGGAAGATCTTAATTCGTGTCGAGTTGTATTTGGAGAAGGGGATTTTCTACCAGCATTGATTGTAGACAAATTTGGAGATTATCTTGTCATACAAACTCTTTCACTGGGTATAGACAAATACAAAGAAACGATAGTGAAACTCCTCGTAGAAATATTAAATCCCAAAGGCATATTTGAAAGAAATGATGTCAACGTGAGGGAAATTGAAGGCCTACCTCAGCAAAAAGGATTTTTATACGGAAAGTTTGACCCTGTACAGCAGTTCAAAGAAAATGGCATTAAATTTTGGGTTGATATGGAAAATGGACAGAAGACAGGTTATTTTTTGGACCAAAAAGAAAATAGAAGAGCAATTCAAAATTATGTAAAAGGGGCCGAAGTACTGGATTGTTTTAGCCATACGGGTTCTTTTGCCGTTCACGCTCTTCACTATGGAGCAAAAAGGGTAGAAATAGTGGATATATCTGAAGAAGCACTTGAAATGGCAAAAAAGAACGTAGAACTAAACGGCTATCAACAAAGGGCTGAGTTTATAAGAGAGAACGCCTTTGACCTTTTGAGAAGGTACGACAGAGAAAAGAAAAAATTTGACACAGTAATACTGGACCCTCCTGCCTTTACAAAGAGCAAAGAAACAGTTAAAGACGCTTTAAGAGGATACAAAGAGATAAACTTAAGAGCTTTAAAAATCATAAGAGAAGGGGGATTTCTCATCACCTGTTCCTGTTCTCAGCACATAAGACCCGATATGTTTTTAAATACAGTAAAAGAAGCAGCTTCTGACGCTAAAAGGACCATAAGACTTGTGGAACAAAGGACACAGGCAAAAGACCACCCAATACTGCTGGCTTCCGAAGAAACCCAATATCTTAAGTGCCTTATACTTCAGGTATTTTAAAGGAACACTCCCCTCATCTTATGCATACCCTGTAAAGAGGGAAAGTGCATAGATGAGGTGAAAAAATGGAAAGACAAGAATTGGGTTCTCGCCTTCTGTACGAAGGATTAGCAGGGTACGATGTGCTAGAACTTCAGATGATTCTTCAGAGTTTAGGCTATGACCCTGGCCCCATAGACGGCATATTTGGCCCCCGAACAAAAAAGGCCGTCATGAAATTTCAGCAAGACAACGGCCTTAAAGTAGACGGCATTGTGGGCCCTGAAACGATGAAAGTTATAAGGATGTTAGTGCCCTAAAGCTTTCTGCTTCCTGGCTTTACCAGAGGAATACCCTCTTTACAAAGAGGGCATTCCTCTTTTTCATAAGTTTTAATCTGTAACTTTACAATTGACTCAAAAGGCACACCAAAATCTATTTTCCCATCGCTTCTATCAACAATAGTTCCTACTCCTATCACTTCTCCTCCTAAAGATCTGACCAATTCTATTACCTCTTTTACAGAACCTCCTGTTGTCACTACATCTTCTACCACCAATACTCTTTCTCCTTTACTTATCTCAAATCCTCTTCTCAACTTCATAACATTGTCTTCTCTTTCCGCAAATAAAGCTCTTACACCGATTTGCCGCGCAACCTCATACGCCAATATAATGCCTCCAATCGCAGGGCCTATTACCACATCTATTCTGTATCCTTTGAACTTCTCTGCCAATTCCCTGCTAAAAATTTCACTACAGTTAGGATATTGAAATATCTTTGCACATTGAAGGTACGTATCACTGTGTTTCCCAGAACTCAGCAGAAAATGCCCTTTATTTATAACTTCTAGTTTTTCAAAAATTTCCAAAACCTTTTCTTTTTCCATTTCCAAATCCCCTCTTTAAATTTTTATACTTCCAATAATTTCATTTATGTCTTCAATTTCGTTTTCTTCCATGTACTTTTTTATTCCATCAATAATCTCAACAGTACAGTAAGGATTTACAAAATTACAAGTTCCCACTGCAATAGCTCTTGCACCTACAATTAAAAATTCCAAAGCATCTTTGTAGTTCATTATTCCTCCCATGCCTATCACAGGAATGCTCACAACTGTGACTACTTCGTACACCATTTTAAGAGCAATAGGCTTTATAGCAGGCCCGGATAGACCCCCAATTACATTCTCAAAAACAGGCCTCCTTTTATCGATGTCCACAGCCATTCCTGCCACCGTGTTAATCAAAGATATAGCATCTGCTCCTCCTTTTTCCGCAGCCTTTGCGCAAACTTTTATGTCTGTTACATTTGGGGTTAACTTCACTATGACAGTCTTACTGGTAGCCTTTCTAACCTTTCTTGTAATGTCAAAAATATCATCTGGATTTACACCAAAAGCCATTCCGCCTTTTTTCACGTTGGGGCAGGAAACGTTAATTTCAATCCCTTCTATCCCTTCAATATCAAGTTTTTCTGCCATATACACAAATTCCTCAACCGTTTCCCCAGCAATATTTACAATCACTGGAACATCGAAACTTTTCAAAAAAGGAAGTTCCCTTTCAATAAACGCATCTACTCCCGGATTTTGAAGGCCTATGCTGTTTAAAATCCCAGAAGCGGTCTCAAACAACCTGGGCGGAGGATTGCCTTCCCTTGGCTTTACAGTAAGTCCTTTTACAACTATCGCTCCTAATTTATTAAGGTCGATGTATTCACTGTACTCCCTGCCAAAACCAAAAGTTCCTGAGGCAGTAATCACAGGGTTTTTAAGCTTTATCTTTCCAATCTCAACCGATAGGTTCAAAATAGCACCTCCTCTGCCCAGAAAACCGGCCCATCTCTGCAAACTCTCTTGTAAGAAAAGCCTTTATCTTCTCTGACCTTGCACGCACATCCAAGGCAGGCCCCAATACCACAGGCCATTTTCTCTTCTAAAGAAATTTGGCATAAGACGTTTGCCTTCATCGAAATTTCCTGAAGAGCTTTTAACATGGGCTTTGGTCCACATCCGTATACTATATCCACTTCTCCTATCATTTCCTCAACTACAGAAGTTACCAATCCTTTTCTTCCCGTACTTCCTTCTTCTGTAGTCACTACAACTTCCCCTAACCCCTCAAATTTTTCCACAAGAAAAGTTTCTCTTTTAAAGCCTAGAGCGATGTACAGCTTCTGTGCCTTTACTTTCTTAGCAAGGTACAAAAGGGGAGCAATTCCTACTCCTCCGCCCACTATAAGAACTCTCTTTCCTTCCAAAATCTCAAATCCATTGCCATGAGGGCCAGTTATTTCAAGAATATCTCCCTCTTTCATCTGAGACAAATTTTTTGTGCCTTCTCCCCTTACTTGATAGAGAATTGTCATTTTCTCCTCTTCAAAGTCATTCACACTAAACGGCCTTTTTAAAAAGGTCTTTCCCTGGCAGTCTATCATTAGAAACTGCCCTGGATGAGGTTTTTTTCCTTTCCACTCAAATGTCATTTCATAGACGCTAGATGCTATTCCTCTATTGGACAATACTCTTGCCTTCATCTTCCACCTCAACTGGCAATGTATTTTCTTTTTACAAGGGCATTGTTGATCATGCCCGTCATCAAAATCACTTCTTCTCTTGCCGCCTGACCATACTCATATTCCGAATAGGCCTCTTTCCAAAAATCGCTCCTGTAGGCATATATTACACCTCTAGATGAATTTATTATCGCTCCATATCCTTCTTCATCAAAGCAATTTACTACATCCTCGGCTGTTGCCCCCTGTGCTCCATATCCTGGTACCAAAAAATAACACCGCGGCATCTCTTCTCTTAGTATTTTCGCTTCAAAAGGATATGTTGCACCTACCACAGCCCCTATGGAACTGTACCCGTATTTACCGACTGTCATTTTTGAGAGCCTGCTTATCATTTTTGCTACTTCCTGGTACACATAGCTGCCTTTTTTAGTTTCAATATCCTGTACGTCCTTTGAACTCCTATTAGAAGTCTTGACAAGGACAAATATGCCCTTGCCAAACTTCTCCACATCTTCTAAATAGGGTACCATGCTGTCCTCACCCATATAGGGATTTACAGTGATTGCATCAAACAAAGGGTTCTGAAGATACGCCTTCGAATACATTTTAGCAACGTCCTGTATATCCCCTCTTTTCACATCTGCTATCACTATAAGGCCTAGACTTTTAGCATACTCCGCAGTTCTGAAAAAAGCTTTAAAGCCCTCTATCCCATAAGCCTCATAAAAGGCAACTTGAATTTTCACAGCAGGAATAAGGTCATACACAGCATCAATTATCCCTTTGTTGAAAAGGTACATGGCTTCTGCAATTCCTTCTACCCCATTTCCCTTTCTCCTAAACGCCTCTTCTTTTATAAAATCCGGAATCATCTCAATTCGCGGGTCAAGTCCCACAACCACATGGGTTTTTTTGACCTTGACACTTTCTATCAGCCTGTCCACAAACATATTTCCCCTTCTTTCCATCAAAGTCATATCTCGACCTTTTCAAATTTCTTGTTTTTCTGATACCTTATTTGCCCTTCCACTATTGTGTATTCCACAACTCCTTTTAATTTCATCCCGTGATAAGGGGTGTTTTTGCCCTTTGACTTGAATTTTTCTTTATCCACGGTATATTCTTCATGGGGATTAACAATCACAATATCCGCAGTAGCTCCTACCCTTATTCCATTGGATATTCCCAGTATCCTTGCAGGATTCATACTCATGTAATTCACTAAGGCTTTCATAGTGATTATACCTGTCTGTACCAGAAAAGTGTTTATAACAGAAAACGCCGTTTCAAGACCTGATATTCCAAAAGGAGCCATGTCATAGGGAACTTTTTTATCGTCTTTAGTATGAGGAGCGTGGTCTGTAGCGATCGCATCTATAGTGCCGTCCTTCAACCCTTCTATCAAAGCCTCTACATCTTCCCTAGTCCTCAAGGGCGGGAAAACTTTTGTATTGGTATCGTAATTGTAGACTGCCTCATCTGTGAGGGTAAGATGGTGAGGAGTAACTTCTGCTGTTATACTTACCCCTTCCTCTTTTGCCCTTCTTATGAGCTCTACACTGCCTTTAGTGGAAACATGGGCAATGTGAAGCTTCGCACCTGTCGCCTTTGCCAGTATTATATTTCTTGCAAGCATCACTTCTTCCGCTTCCCTCGGTATTCCTTTAAGCCCCAGCATTGTAGCAATTATCCCGCTGTTCATAACTCCTTCTCCGCTCAACGTCTTGTCCTCGCAGTGAGTTATCATAAGGAGGTCATACATTTTGCCATAAGTCATAACCCTTTTCATAATTCCCGCGCTCATTATCGGGAAGCCGTCATCAGATAAAGCAACGACTCCAGCCTTTTTCAGCTTTGCCATTTCAGTTATTTCTTCGCCTTTCATCCCCTTTGTCATAGCCCCTATAGGCAGTACCTTCACTACTCCTTCTCTTTGAGCCACAGCCTTCACATACTCTACGACTACTTCGCTGTCTATAGGAGGATTGGTATTAGGCATACAGGCGACAGTAGTAAAGCCCCCTGCTGCAGCCGACTCTGTTCCTGTCTTTATGGTCTCCTTTTCCTCAAAACCCGGCTGTCTTAGGTGGGTGTGCATGTCTACAAAACCTGGAAGCACATATTTGCCTTCAGCGTCAATCACTATAGCATCGGAAACATC
Source organism: Caldanaerobacter subterraneus (assembly GCF_004345675.1). GTDB lineage: Bacteria > Bacillota > Thermoanaerobacteria > Thermoanaerobacterales > Thermoanaerobacteraceae > Thermoanaerobacter > Thermoanaerobacter subterraneus. The sequence goes on from NZ_SLWU01000021.1 coordinate 9,198, forward strand.
GATATTCTTGTCAATCCCCTTTATTATGCCGTAATTTATAAAGATGTCGGCTTTTTCTTCACCGCCAAAACCATCAATCACAATTCCATTTTTTATCACGATCCTCATTTCTAATTCCTCCTCTCACACAGAATTTTCAAAAGTGCCATCCTCACAGCCACCCCGTTTGTTACCTGCTCCTCTATTACGGAGTAACTAGCATTTGCAGCACCTGAGGTAACCTCCACATTCCTGTTGATAGGACCTGGGTGCATCAAAATAGCGTCAGGTTTTGCCAGTCTCATTCTCTCCTCATTTATTCCGAAATACTCCCTGTACTCCTCAATTGAAGGAAATAGCCCGCTTTTTTGCCTTTCCAATTGAATTCTCAATCCCATCACAACATCTGCATCCTTTATAGCCTCTTCAGCGTTATAGCAGACTTTGACCCCCATTTTCTCTATCTGAGGAGGCATTAGTGTGGAAGGTCCCGCCACTTTCACTTCTGCTCCCAATTTCTTAAGCCCCCATATGTTAGACCTTGCCACCCTGCTGTGCATAATATCACCTATTATAGCAACTTTTAATCCTTTAAAATCCCCTTTTTTCTCCTTTATAGTCATCATATCCAAAAGCGCCTGTGTTGGATGTTCATTTATGCCATCCCCTCCGTTTATGATGGAAGCATTTGTGTATTTCGCAAGAAGGTGAGGAGTTCCACTCATATTGTGCCTTGTCACTATCACATCTGCTTTCATTCTTTCAACTGTCCTTATAGTATCTATGAGGGACTCTCCCTTTACCACACTGCTGGTAGCCACCTCTATATTTCCATAATGGGCTCCTAGGTATTTGGCAGCCATTTCAAAAGACAGCCTTGTCCTTGTGCTGGGCTCGAAGAAGATTGTCACCACAGTTTTTCCTCTTAAGGCTTGGGAATACTTTTCACCGTTTAACAGCTTTTTCATCTCAAAGGCCAAATCCAGAATTTCCAGTATTTCTTCTCTTGTAAGGTCTTTAATCCCCAGAAGGTCCTTTTTGAGCATGACCTTTTCCCTCCTTTAAAAAAAGAGTAGTCCCCATTTCACAAAAAAGTGAAATGGAACTACTCTTATTTCTTAAAATATACTTTTTTGTAAAAATCAAGAATTTAATTTTAGGCACAAAAAATCCTCCCCTCGTCAAGTTTAACACTCAGGGAGAATAGATCTATATTCTCCCTTCTTAGCCTCGCTGGGCTAAATTAAAGGTGCTACTTTTCAGTTATAACTACTTTATTCACTCCATCCACTTCTTCCAGCATCACTTGAATTATCTCGCTTCTAGATGTCGGAACATTCTTCCCAACATAGTCAGGCCTTATAGGAAGTTCCCTGTGACCTCTGTCCACAAGCTCAGCAAGCTGTATTGCTTTGGGTCGCCCCAGGTCAATTATGGCATCCATTGCAGCCCTCACAGTCCTGCCTGTGTATATCACGTCGTCTACCAAAACCACTATTTTATTGGCTACATCCACTCCAATATCTTTCTTCTTTACTACAGGCTGTTCAAGGTCTGTGGTGAGGTCATCCCGATACAGCGTAATATCAAGAGACCCCACTGGAGGTTCTTTCCCTTCTATTCTAGAGATGTACCTCGCAATTCTCTTAGCTAGAGGTACTCCTCTTGTCTTAATGCCTACTAAAACTACATCCTCTATCCCTTTATTTCTTTCAACAATCTCGTGAGCTATTCTTATCAAAGCTCTATCTATAGCTTTTTCGTCCATTATCTCTGCTTTTACTCTCATCCTACAACCTCCAAAAAAACCTTCTTGCACTGGCAAGAAGGTTTCTGGTACTTCTTTTTATAAGACCTTGCCAGCCTCACAGGACTGCTTAAAGGCTTTTTTTATATATTACCACATTCTCTTCAAGTTGTCCATAGGGAATATTTAAAAAAAGCAAAAATTGTGGTAATATGAAATTGTTCGCTCTAAATATCAAGAAAAAAGGATGTGACAAAATGAAGCTAGAAATAGGGAAAATTCCTGTAGAAGTGATGAAAAGGTCCATTTTCCCTTATCTTGGCACAAAAAGAAAAGAAGTCTTAGTTCACTCCCAGTTAGGAGAAGACTCCAGCATAATCGATTTTGGTGAATACGTAGCAGTTCTTTCCACAGACCCAATTACAGCAGCAGATAAATTGAGCGGCTTTTTATCTGTCATAATATCCTGCAATGACCTTGCAGCCTGCGGCGCAGAACCTATTGGCATACTCACCACAATACTTCTTCCAGAGGGCACAGAGGAACAAATGCTTAAAAATATAATGCAGGAAATTGACAAAGCTTCTAAAATGATAGGAATTGAAGTTTTAGGAGGGCATACTGAAGTAACTCAAGCAGTAAATAAACCTGTAATAAGCACAACAGCAATTGGAATTGCTAGAAAAGGAAAATACATAACCTCAAAAGGGGCTAAAATAGGAGATGACGTAATTGTAACAAAAGCTTTGGGACTTGAAGGAACAGCAATTTTGGCAACAGATTATGAGGATTTGCTCATCAAACATTTCGGGAAAGACTTTGTCTTAAAAGCACAAAGCTTTATAAACGAAATAAGCGTAATAGAGGAGGGTCTAATAGCTTCCCAAAATGGCGCAAATGCCATGCATGATATAACAGAAGGAGGAGTGCTAGGAGCAACTTATGAAATTTCCGAAGCATCAGGACTAGGAATTGAAATATACGAAGAAAAGCTGCCTGTTCGACATGAAACAAAAGAAATATGCAATTTTTTTGGATTAAACCCGTTAAAATTAATATCCAGCGGTTCCATGTTGATCACTGCAGAAGATGGGAACAGAATAGTCAAAGCCTTATCTGAAAAAGGAATACAAGCTACAATAATAGGAAAAATTGTGAAAGAAGGAAGGTATTTGATAACTTCTTCCGGAAAAGAAAAAATTCTTCCACCTGAAAAAGACGAAATATACAGAGCAGATAAAGGCAGGGCAAAAAATTAATCCCTGTCTTTCTCTGCCCTTAAAATTTCGAGCAATCTTGTAAAATAATCGGGCAAAGGGGCTTCAAACTCCATGTACACCCCTTTTGTCGGATGAATAAACCCTAGAACTTTGGAGTGCAATGCCTGCCCTTCCAACTTAAACTTTTGTTTTTTATATCCATACACAGGGTCTCCTACGACAGGATGACCTATATAACTCAAATGCACCCTTATCTGATGAGTCCTGCCTGTCTTTATGGTCGCCTCCACAAAAGTATTGTTTTTAAATCTCTCCAAAACTTTATACAAAGTAAGTGCATACCTTCCGTCCTGGACTACAGCCATCCTCTTTCTATCAACAGGATGCCTTCCAATAGGTGCTTCAACTTTCCCTTCTTCCTCCTTTATGACTCCTTCTACAATTGCAACATATTTTTTAAGCACACTTCTTTCCTTTATCTGATTTGAAAGACTCATATGAGCTTTGTCATTTTTAGCGACAACCATGACCCCTGAAGTATCTTTATCAAGCCTGTGCACTATTCCAGGTCGCAGTATGCCGTTAATTCCTGATAAATTTTTACAATGGTAAAGAAGAGCATTCACAAGTGTACCGCTATAATTCCCTGGCGCAGGATGAACAACCATACCCTGAGGCTTATTTATCACAATTATGTCCTCATCTTCATAAAGGATATCAAGAGGTATATTCTCAGGCACCACTTCAATCTTTTCCGCTTCTTTAATATTTACTACAACTTCATCATCTTCTTTTACTTTATAACTAGGTTTTACATTTTTCCCATTTACAAGTACAAGCCCTTCTTCAATTAACTTTTTAATATATGACCTGGAATAGTCAAGCTCTGAAACAAGAAATACGTCTATTCTCTTTCCTTCGTCCTCTTTTTCTCCTAGCAAAACTATTCTGTCTACAATGTTCATCTTATCCCGCCCTTAAAAATCATAAGATATCCAAGTATAATTGCTCCCACAACAATAAAAGAATCGGCAACGTTAAAAACAGCAGGGAAAAACTTAAAATCAATAAAATCCACTACATATCCAAGTCTTACCCTATCTATGAGATTCCCTATGGCTCCCCCTAAAATCATAGCAAGCGTATAATTATACAAACTATTTTCTGGAAGCTTAATCATTGAATAAATCAAGACAATTCCCACCACCACAGTTATCACAATAAAAAATAAAGTCTTATTCTGTAACATTCCAAAAGCTGCCCCTCTATTCTCCACATAAGTCAGATGAAAAAAATGCTTTATAACTGGATAACTTCCTACAGGCATCAAATACTTTGCCGCAAGGTATTTTGTAAACTGGTCAAGAAAAACCACAAACATTACAATAGCTATAGCCAATGCCAACTCCTCCTGTTATTTGTTTGCTTAGCTTTTTATACTACACAAGTATATTATACAAAAAATCAAGGCATTTTAAAGCAATGTGCTTAAAAAGTAATTAGGCTTCCCTATTCTTTTCATACTCTCTTTTCAAAATAGAATACATCTTCATATCCCAAAATCTCCCTTTTACAAAAACTGCTTCTCTTAACACTCCTTCAAACTTCATACCCACTTTTTGCATTACCCTCTCAGAAGCAACATTTTCTACCTTACACCTTGCTTGTATTCTATTTAGATTTAATTTTTCAAAACCAAACTCTATTACTTTTCTAACAGCCTCTGTCATAATCCCTTTATTCCAATATTTTTTACCAAGCACATAACCTATTTCTCCTATCATATTTCTTCCATCAATAAATAAAAAACCACAAGTACCAATTAATTTACCATTTTCTTTTAAATACAATCCCCAATCTGATGGCTCTCCCTTTTCATACCTTAACAACAAAAGATTAATAAATTTTAAAGAATCCTCAATATTCTTATGATATTCCCACGACACATATTTTGTAACTTCCGGATCACTGGCATATTCAAACATATCTTCCGCATCTTCCAAGCTTATCTTCTTCAATATAAGCCTTGAAGTCTCAAGAACAGGCTGGTAAAACATAAATTAAATCCTCCTTTACATTATCCCAAAGCCTCTGTTTCTGCTTTACTGCTTCAAATGTGACCAAATCACCTTTCATATCCAATATTTCCTCAAGATAATCTGCAAGCTCAAAAAATTTAAGCCCTATTGGCCTTTCAAATTCAATCAAAATATCAATATCACTTACTTCTGTCTGTTCATTCCTTGCAAAAGAACCAAAAATACCCATAAATTTTACTCCGTATTTTTTCTTTAATTTCTTCTTTATGTTCCTCAAGCACCTTTTTTACTTCTTCAAGGGACTTTATAATTCTAGCCTCCATAAAAGAAATCATTTGGATTTATTTATTCGCTATTCCTTTATAAATTTAATAAGTATCCATTCTTTCTCAGCCAATCCTCATATTTTTTATAATCAGGCATAAGCACCTTTACTTTTATCCAAAAATCCTTCCCGTGATTTTTTTCTTCAAGATGTACAAGCTCGTGAACAACAACGTAATCTATTACAGAAATCGGTGCCATAATGAGCCTCCAAGAAAAGTTCAAATTGCCACTTGCAGAACAGGAACCCCATCTTTTTTGTGCATTTGTTATATTAACTCTGTTGTATTGAAAACCTCTTTTTTGAGCATACCAATTTACCCTTTCTGATATTTTTTCATAAGCAGCTTTTTTATACCAATCTATAAAAACCTCTCTTGCTCTTGGCAAAGCACCTCTTGAAAGATAAAACCCATTTTCAAATTTAAGAGGCACATCCTGATTTTCTACTACATACAACTTATAATACTTGCCAAGATATAGAAAACCTTCCCCATTAACAAATTCTTTTTGCAAAGCTTTAGGATCTCTTGTCTCTATCTCTTTCTTTCTCTTCTCAATCCATTTCTTATGCTTTTGAATAACACTCCAAATAGTTTTTTCATCTACATCAAAAGGCGCTTTAACAATAAGTGTAGCATTATCTGTCATTTGTAAAGCTATAGTGTTTCTTCTTGAGCGTATTATCTTTTCAATTTTAATGTCCACCATACCATCACTTCCTAAAATGATGATAAGCTAGTTCTAGCAGTCTTTGAGCTATTTCATTTCTTCTACTGAATATTATATTTGGAATTGAATTACTGGTAACATATACCTCTTCATCTTCCTTTACACTTTCATAATTATTTTGGGAAGCAGAGGGAGAAATTTTTTCAAGTAAATGTGAAATGATATAACTCTTGAGTCGTTTTTGTTTACTCAAACTTTCCCAAAAATCCACTGTTTGTGTTTCCCTACTTATTAATTCTATAATGTCTCTTGTCAAGCTAACAAGAAAATCTATTTCTCTATCAGAAAGTTCAGTTACAGGTTTGTTCCCAAATATTTTGTCTTTTAATAAACCAAAAAACGGCATTTCTTTCTTTGGATCGAACCCGTAAGTTTCTTCTGCCTCTCTTCCTTTCTTTAATTCTTCTCTCATTTTTTCTAATTCAATACACTGCACATCCCAATTTTCTTTGTATTGTTCAAGAAGCCTTTTCAATCTATCTGAAAACCTCTCATAAAATTCTGGATCTTCTTCCCAATGTTCATCAATATACTCAATAATTGCACTCTGAAGTTCTTGAGCTCTTGCTTTGCTTGAGTTTTTATGAAGTTTTTCAAGAAATTTATCTTCAAGAAGCGGAGTAGGTGGTATTTTAGGATCTACACCTTGAGAAATCAGATATTCTTCAACAATTTCTCTTATTTTGTTACTTGCGTCCTTTACACTGAGCTTACTATCTCTGTATCTATTTCTTGCAGACTCTTTTATGAAGGCAAGAATTTTTAAATCAGTAACATATTTTAAGGCTGCTGGGTCTGGGAGAACTTCATCCATAGAGCGATTAAATTTTCTTACAAGATTTATAAACTCATTTCTAACTTGCTCATCAAGAAGAATATCAATACATTCATCTACATTCTGGCGCCAGTTTTTGATGCCATATTTTTCAAAAAACTCTTCAATAAGATTGTGAACATACCTAAGCTCATCAATGCTCTTTGCTTTGTTCTTTACAACCTCTGAAATTTCCTCAATATCCTCATCTGTGTAAATAGCCAGTGCCTCTTTTAAATGTTTCAAAACACCTACATAATCAACAACAAAACCACAAGACTTATTTTTGTATACTCTATTCACTCTTGCAATAGCTTGTAGCAAGTTATGTCCTTTAATCACATTGTCAAGATACATAACCTGCTCCATAGGTGCATCAAAACCAGTTATTAGCATATTTTGAACAACCAAAATACCCACATTACCGCTGATACCATTTTCATCCACCTTGTCAAATGGAAGCTTAAAACTTTTGATTATCCTTTCGTGCTCATTGGGGTCAGTATAAGGATGATACTCAGGTGGGTCATTCTGAGCTCCTGAAATAACCACACCAACCTCTAACTTTTTCAATGTTTCTAAATCTATTTTTGAATTATTTTCTTTTTCTAACTCAGAAATTTTTTCTTTGAGAGCCTCTTCAAGTGCTTTTTTATATCTTATTGCAGCAAGACGTGATACTGTAACAACTTGAGCTTTAAATCCATTTGGAAATATATGGGTTATATAGTGCTGTATCATATCTCTTGCTTTGTCACGGATAACTTCTTCAGCTTCAAGATATGCTCTCCATGTGAATCTTCCCATTATCATTCTTTTTGTATTTTTGTCAGCATCTTTGAAAACATCTTCAAACTTTGCATTTGCTGCCTCTTCGTCTGAAAGCTCTGCGCTATGTACTCTTCCTTCATATACAATCTCAACAGTCACACCATCTTCAACTGCCTGCTTTATGCTGTACTTGTCTATGTAATCGCCAAATGTCATCTCGGTCTTTTCTATAGGTGTACCTGTAAATGCTATTTTTGTTGCATTTGGAAGAGCTTTTCTTAAATTTGCACCCAGCAGCTTGTATTGGGTTCTGTGTGCTTCATCTATCATTATTAGAATATTAAGTGATGTATTGAGGACAGGAAATTCTCCTTTTAATTCCCTCTCTTGAAATTTATGAACCATAGCCATAACAAGTTCGGGTGTGTCAGTTTTTAAAAGTTCTTTAAGCTCCTGAATGCTTCTTGCTAACTTAACAGTAAATCCAACACTTCTTGATGTTTCATTTAACTGCTTTTCAAGATCCCTTCTATCTGTGACAAAAACAACTTTGTAGTTTCCAAACTCAGGATTGTGATAAAGTTCTCGAACCATAAACATCATTGTCAAAGATTTACCAGAGCCTTGTGTATGCCAAACAATTCCTCCTCTTTCCTCTGGTGTCTTGCCCTCTTTTAACCTTTTTATCATCTTCTTTACTGCTCTAAATTGCTGATATCTTGCAACAACCTTTATCATTTTGCTCTTTGGATCTTCTTTAAAGATGGTGAATGTGTGAAGCAAATCAAGAAGGTTTTCTTTTGAAAGCATCCCATGGATCAAAACCTGCTGGCTTGTTACATTTCCATCTGGATTTACGTCTGACAGTGAAAAAGGATAAGGGTCTTTCCACTCAACAAAGTGCTCATACTCTGAGGTTATTGTGCCATACTTTGCAACCTGATTGGATGTAGCTACTAAGAATAAGTTGTACCAAAAAAGCTTTTCATTTCCCTCAATTGCGCCACGTCTGTTACAATAGCGCATAAGCTGAGTAATTGCTTCAGAAATTGGGTCAGCAATGGCTGGAGATTTGCATTCAACCACCACAAGAGGCAAACCATTCACAAAAAGGACTAAATCGGGAACAATATGTTTTTCAGTTCCCGTTATATTCACTTTAAACTGTGATATAGCAATGAATGAATTATTGTCCGGATTTTTAAAATCAATAAACTTAACAGTTGGGCTTTTTTCTCCTGTTTTTCTATTTTCAGAAACTGAGGTGTTCTCTAAAAGCAAGTCGTGGATTTCTTTATTTGCCTCTAAAAGAGAGTTAGCTTGTGGTGTTGTAATTCTTCGAACAACTTCACTTATTTGGTCATCTTCTATCCATGGGTTTATTCTCTTTAAAGACTCCCTTAAAACTCCCTCAAGGATTACTTCATTAAAACTTTCTCTGAATTTTTGGTTTTTACCATATTCAGGTTCTAATGAAGAAGTGAACGATATTATTTCTTTTGTATCCTCAGGGTTATCTTTGTTTTGTCTATAAATCTTCCATCCAAGCCTTTGAAGGTGAAAGAGGAATGAATTTTCAACATAATGTTCTTCGTCAAGTTTGTAAAACATTTTTAACTCTCCTTTTCAAGAAGGAATTTTACTGCCTTTTCAAGTTCCGGCAGCTTCTTTTTGATAACCTGGTCAACCAAACTGTGCAAAACTGCACAGTATTGGCGGCTGGGGTATTTGTAATCCGCCTTTCAGGCTTTCCCAGCCCCAGCAGGCGGTATTTGGAAAAGCCATAGCCCCTGTCCCAAGAAACAGGAACTCGCGCCCTCTCAGGTCTTCCCCACTTGCCCTGAAATCAATACCGATTTCAGGACAGACATGTCACGCAACACCCTGTCAGGGGAAAGTGGCGTTACCACCGCTACCCTGAGAACTCGCCAGAGATTGTGGTTTTTGCCACGACTACCCGCACTTGTTCCATCCAGAGGCACGGATAGCCTCCCTGGCTCACCCCCAGAGCTTTGTAATATCCCTATCACCCTATCTATCTCTCTGAGTTGCTTTCTCCTCAGATGTTTGTTTTTGACTACCTTCCTCACATACTCTTTTAGCTCTTCCAGGTTGTTTACATCAAGCTTACTGAGAAGTAGCATATAATTGTGCGGTACCCTTTCTCTCAAGCCAAGTCCTCTTCGCGCTATTACATACGCTGCAGCTACATCCTTTGTCACCATAAACTGCGGTGCATACTTTAAAATTCCTATCACAGAAGTGTATGCAGGGTCTACTTCTATAACCTCTATCCCTTCTCGCTTTGCTAAAAGTTTTACCTTCTCCAAAAGTGACCTGTACCCAAAATAGTGTCTTATCCGTCTTGATTTTCTGCCTGAAAAGTCTCCTCTTCTGCCCCTGTCCTGTATGCTAAGGCTCTCAATCACTATGGCTTTTTGCTTCTCTTTCGCCATTCGTACTATCATGTGTGCATACTGCCACCTGTAATACTCCCTTTTTTCAAAGCTCCCACTCTCAAGCTCTGGCATTGGTATCGCACCATATCCCAGAAACTGTCCGTGCTCATCCATTTCTACCCATGCAATATTCTTTGGATATGCGTTAGTGTCTATCCCTATAACCCCATTCGCTTTTGTTATTGCAGGCTGTGGGAAAACTTCTTCAATTGCAAAGTAGGCATATACTACACCACTTTTAAGTTTCAGCTGGACAGAGTAGGGTTCTCCAGAAGTACTTATCGCCTGCAGCAGTTGATTCCTGTCTGTGTACGTTCCGTCTTTCATCTTCCATCCAGGCTGTATTCTCGCATATACGTACTCCCTTTCTCCTACGTTGATTCTAAGTCTTGTACAATCTTCATCTGTCTCAATCCTTGTATTGAGATTCCCCTTCTTGCTCCTGTCTCCTCTTGAGTACAGATTCCCCTTCCTTTTCTCCTGCCACTCCCGTTGTAGTTTCCTATATACCTTGCCGTTTATGTGTCGCCTCTTTAGTTTTTCAAAAAGCTGCCTACCACCAAAAATGACCTTTTCAGGATTTTCTCCTCTTTCTTTGCATGAGGTCAAAATGCTCTTTGCTTTCATTATTGCATCATCAACGTATCGGGAATTTAGATTAAAAATTCCTTGCAGCTCTCTTTTGAGTTCATTTCTTTTATGCCCTTCAAGTAACCTCTTGTATGCATACCTCATGCATGATGACCATCTTCTCATAAGGTCCAGGACTTTTTGCTTATCTTGGCTGCTGTCAAAAGTTAGCTTGGCTTGAACTGTTACCATGCTCTTTGGCACCTCTTTGCCCATAAATCCTTGCTGCAAAAGATGTTACTATTGCTATTAAGTCCTCTGCCAGTTCTCTGTTAATTTCTTCTTCGTTTTCTCTGCCATTTAACACTACAAGTTCTACCCCAAAACTCTCCATGAAAAACTTAAGATATTCAAATCCAAACCTTGCAAGTCTGTCAGGATACTCCACTACAACTTTTTCAACTTCTCCTCTCTTAATCTTGTTCAAAAGTTTCAACAGTCCCCTTCTGTTCTCGTTTATTCCACTTGCTATCTCAAATATAGTCTCATACTGCCACCCCTGAGAATTGGCATATTCTTCAAGTCTTCTAATTTGGTTTTTAAGGTACTCTTCTTGCTTTTTTGTTGATACCCTTGCATACAAAACAACGGTTGGCTTTGGTTTTTCTTCTATCATACCCAGTAGTTTTTCTATATCTTCTTTTTTATACCTTCTTCTACCCTTTGGGGTTCTAACAGGGGTAATTAACCCCTCTTTCTCCCAGTTTATAAGTGTCCTTCGACTGATTGAGTATATTTCTTTTACTTTTTGCATACTTAATAACACCCATCATCACCTAATTAAAATTATACTCTTTTGCATAACTATTTTCAACTGTTGCAACCTCCTCCATTATGAAAGGCTTTAGACGTGGATTTATAGCTGATTTAATCACAAGGTCAACCTTTTTACCAAAAAGTTCTTCAAGGTAGAATTTCAAATTCATATAATTATCGAAAGTTTTGTAACCCTCTTTAAAATCAACAATGATATCTACATCACTATCTTTTCTTTGTTCGCCTCTTGCATAGGAGCCAAAGATAGCAATTTCAATTACTCCGAACTTTTCCACTAAATAATTTTTTCGTTCTTGTAGAATTACTTGTATATCACTGTTCATTTTTCTTCCTCCTCAATAAGGTGGTTTACCCTGACTTTGCCTGTTAGCAAATCTTCCATTAAGCCTTTTTTGATTCTTTCAAGTTTTTCCTTATAGGCTTGCTCTTTCTCTATGACTTCATCTATTTGAGATAAAATTGAAGCTATGCGTTGTTGTTCGGGAAGAGGTGGAAGAGGAATTAAAATTTCCTTAAAGGTTTCTCTCGTAATTGTATTAAATACATTTCCATATGCTAATGATAAAAATGAAGTAATAAAATGTTTTAAAGCATAATATAGGAAATCATTGGAGAGCTTCATTTTATCTTTTGCATCAAGGCCGTAGCATGACTGATTGAAAGCCATATCCGCCCCAAGTTGTGCTAACACACCTACAGTACCGCGTGCAGATATTATCAACATACCTTTTTTAAGTAGCTTTGTTGCACTTTGCTTTAAACCTAATTCAGTTATGTATTTTGAACTTGAGAAAACCCATCTTTTGCCTATATTAAAATCTTCTACAGATAGCCAAGGTATACTTCCATTCCAAAACTCGGGCCTTGCTGTGCTTGGAGTTCCTCCATTAATTAAGTTGACATGTCCGTAGACATCCACCACTTCCCACTCCTCTGGAATCCTCCCAAGCGGTGAGTCCTTGAATTTATCAATATTCTCATCTCTCAACCTCCACCTCTCACTTTCACCCTCACCCTCATTTACCACTCCCTTAGTAAGCAAATCTTGCATCAAACCTTGCTTTATGCGTTTATACTTTTCTATAATAGCGTCAGTTTTTTCAATTGCATTATCAATTGTCTCAAGTATTTCTGCGATTTTACGTTGTTCGGGAAGAGGGGGAAGTAGAAAAGATAATTTATTCACAAAAACATTGGGCCTTACTTCTAATATTGTAGTTTGATTTGCGAGTCTTAATAGTTCATTCTTTTTGGTTGTTAGAACAAAATAAAGAAATAAGTTAAAAACTTCGTCATTTTTTAGCTCCATTCCTGCTATCCCCTGTTTAGTTGCAAGATCAACCTCTGCAATTCCAACCACTCCAATTGTTGCTCCAAAAGACAATATGATACTTCCCTTTCTCCATATTTTAGCATTTGAGTGTTTGAGTCCTTTTTTAGTTAATTTTTCCTTGGTATCGTAAATCCTTTTCTTAATATCCTCTATAACCACCCAAGGAATATCACCATCGAAATTAGTTTTATCTGAACGAGGAGGAGTTCCACCATCTCCTATTCGTTCTATAACCTCCCCTAACCTTACTCTTTTCCATCCATCAGGCAATTTAACATTTTCACTCATAGCAATATCCCAGCCTTTGTAAAAATTCCTCCAATTTTTTGATTTCTTCACCTCTTTCAGCTTTCAAGTCTTGCAAAGAAACTTTGTATTTATCCCAAAGCTTTTCAAAAATCTTTATCAGTTCTTTTTTCTCTGCATTTAAGTACTTTTCAAGTTGATTGCTAATTAATTCAAAGAACTTTTCGAGCAAAAGCTCTTTTGCTTCTTCTTCGGTAATAGATTCAATCTTTTCATCAATCTTATTTTCAATTTCCTTTTGCTTTCTGCCTATCTCACTTCTCACCTTTTTAATTTCCTTTTCTTTTTGAGCAATATTTTCTAACAAATCTTCCCATTTTCTTGCTTCCCTTCTTGCAGCCTCGCTGTCTTTTGATCTTAAATCTTTAACCAAGTCCTTCAGAAACTCTTTGACCTTGCTTGCAGTTTTATCTCCCTGCTGCTCTTCATCCCAATCTTCAACCTCTTCTAAAAGCTCACTTAAATCTGCTTCAAGTTCTGCAAGCCTGCTTTCAAGTTCTTCAATCTCTTCTACATCTTCTTTAAAATATTTTTCCTTAATCCTTTCTCTTTCAACCAAATTCCTATTCCAACCAGCAGAAACTATACTTTTAAAATCATAAACAAGTTCTTCCCACCAATTTGCAAATATGCCCGCTATTTTGAACTCATCAAACGTTCCAATTGGCAAGAGACTTTCTTTCAACTTTTTCAAAGCTTCATTTCTAAACTTCCAAAGATTATTTCTGCCAAAAAACTGTTCAATTTCAGGCTTTATACTTTGCCACCAATCCAAAAGTTTTTCCCTGTGTTTTGTTATGGTAATTTTTACTTCTTCAGAGTTTTCAATTAACTCTCTAATTTGATTCTTATCGGTAATGTCTTTCTTAAATTCTAAATAGTCTGCACTTTTCTCTGTTAGTAAAATATCATAACTCAACTTAAATTTTTTAAATTGTTCTGCATAAAGTGATACTTCTTTTTTGGGTATACCACCAAAAAGATGTGCATGAACATCTTCAATTTCTGGATCTGGAGAATTATCCACATACCGTCTGATATTTAGGTTAAAATCATTTTCTTCTATTTCTTTTATATCAACTAGCCTTGAGTATTTAGGTATTTCTTTTTTCTCCTCAAATACTGTGACTATTTTTTCTATATCCTCCGGTCTTAAAAAGTTTTGATTTCTACCTTCTCCGTATTCTCTATCTGCATTTATGAACAAAATCTTATTTTTTAAATGTTCTGGCTTGTTTTTATTAATCACAATAATACAAGCTGGTATTCCAGTGTTGTAGAAAAGCTTCGGCGGCAGTCCTATTATTGCCTCAATTAGATCATCTCTTACAATCCCTTCCCTTATAACCTTTTCCTGTCCACCTCTGAACAAAACTCCATGGGGCATAACTGTTGCCATTACTCCGTCATCTTTCAGGCTTGCAATCATGTGCTGCAAAAACATAAGGTCTGCCTTTTTCCCATTCTCAGGAGTAAAGCCATATTTAAATCTTTCTTCAAACTGCATATTTGCGCGGGTATAGTTTTCTGAAAAAGGTGGATTGGCTAATATTCTATCAAACCTTTTTATGTACCCATTTTCCAAAAACATGGGAGTTGTCAACACATCTTCATTTTCTATGTGTGCGTCATTAATGCCGTGCAAAATCATATTCATTTTGCATATAGACCATGTCAAACCGTTGAGTTCTTGTCCATAAAGAGCTAAGTTTCTTGGGTTTTGTCCTTGTTCCTCAATATAGTGGAATGCCTCAATCAAAAAACCACCAGAGCCAACAGTTGGGTCATAAATTGACATGCCCTCACGGGGCTTAACTAACCTTACCATCAATTTTTTAACATGTGATGGTGTGTAAAATTCTCCTCCTTTTTTACCAGCTGAATCGGCAAATTCCTTTAGCAAATACTCATAAGCAGCACCAAGCAGATCAGGAAATTCAAAGTTTGAAGGTGTTAGTTTATACTTGTTGAAATGGTTAATAAGGTCAATAAGTTGCTGATCTTTGAGTCGGGTTTTTCCCTTTACTGCGTTAAAATCTATGTGTTTCAAAACTCCATCAAGCTCTGAATTTGCTTCCTCTAAAGCGCTCAGAGCTTTATTTAGCTGATTTCCAACATCTTCTTTTAATTTCAAAATATTTCCCCATCTTGCCTTTTCAGGGACAAAAAAGGCATCACCATAAGAACTTGGATCTTCTAAAAGCTCTTGAAGTTGCTTTTCAGAAAATCCCATAGTTTTAAATCTATCTCTTAATTCCTGCCTTTTTTCTTCAAAAACATCTGATGTATATTTTAGAAAAAGCATACCAAATATGTATTCTTTATACTCAGAGGCATCCATCTTACCTCTGAGTATATCAGCAGCTTTAAAGAGGTGGGTTTCAAGTTGCCTTAAAGTTATCTTGTTGTTATTCATGATTGTACCTCCCGAACTTAAGTCAATCAATATTCCTTCCCCTAAGTTTAATCTTTACATATTTTATCAATTGCCCGCTTCCCTGTAAAGAACTTTTCTCTACTCTCGACTAAAACAAGCTACGCTACTAATCTCTTTTTCATTTATTCTTTTTCGTTTATAATAAAAGGTAAAGCTTTTTAAATACCCCTTGGTCATAGGCAGGAATATCCATTTTATCTATTCCTGTAATGATTGGCCTTCTACCTTCATAACATATTTCTACAAAAAAAGAAAAAATCCTCCAAGAGAACACAATTTAAAAGCCCATTAATAACTCAACTTCTCTCCCATTCATCTTCCCTTTTCAAAATCCCCTCCACATCGAAACCTTCTTCATATCTCTTGAGTTTTCTTTCAAAAAATTCCATAAATAGTTTATACCTTTTTGCCCTGTGACGAGGAGTTCCATCAAGGCTGTGCCCGTGAGCTCCTTTTTTGAAGATAGCTATATAGGCTTCTTTGCCAAGGCTTTTGAGCACGTGATAAAACATTACGCTCTGGTCAAGGGGACATCTGTAGTCTTCTAAACTATGAATCAAAAGAAGTGGGGCTTCGACATTTTTGGCGTAAAAAATGGGGCTTAATTTCCTATAATTTTCATTTTCAAGTGGATTATCCCCAATGACTTCTCTGTCAAACCATAATCCTATGTCAGAAAAAGCGTAACTCGTAAGCCAGTAACTTATGCCATTTTCACTTATGCCAGCTTTAAAAAGCTTGCTCTGAGTCAAAGCCCAATTAGTCATAAACCCACCATAGCTTATACCCGTAATTCCAACTCTTTCTCTATCAGCGTTTGGTTCTAATTCAAAGAATTTTTCTACCCCATTTAGTATGTCTTGAAAATCTTCTAGCCCTGTTCTTTCGAGCACTCTCAATGCGAAATCTTCGCTGTAGCCATTACTCCCTCTAGGATTTACAAATACCACATAATATCCTCTATTCGCCATAAGTTGAAATTCGTATTTAAAGTAATACCCGTACATCCCCTTTGGACCGCCATGAACAAAAACCAAAACCGGAGCCTTTTGCCCTTCTTCTATTTCAGGTTTAATGTACCATCCATCCAATTCTAAATCAAGACTTTTGTATTTAAAATTGTTATATGGCTTCACATCAAGCTCATCAACTACTAGCTTATTGTAATCTGTCAACTGCTCAAGCCTTTCATCCCATACATAGAGTTCCTTTGGCATAATATCAGTCTCTTTAGTGAAAACCACTTTCCCGTCTCCGCTAACGTCAAATTCTCCTACCCATGAGTTATCTTCTGAAATAGAAGCCAATTCTCTTCTCCTCAGCTTATAAAGACTTATTCTCCCTTCTTTTGCCATAGTAAAGTATACATTTCCCTTTTCATCTAACTTCCCCTGTCCGTTATTGTACACAAGATGTTCTGTCAAAGGGATAACCTTTCTCCCGTCCCACAGATAGTGAAAATCATGTTCGCTGTCTTTTTCTTTCCTGGGTTTACCGTAAAGTAGCACCACTTCTCCGTTAGAATCTACAGCAGTATACGAAACATCCTCAAACAGTTTCTCTCTTTTTCCCTTCTCGTAAACGTATATGTCAAAAAGTCCAAAAAACTGGGGAACATTGTCCACCTTTTTAGGAACATTATAGATTACTCTATCTCCATGCCAGATAGCAGTAGAAAATTTTTCTGCAGAAAACTCATCAAGAATTACTCCACCTTCCACATCTACTACCAAAAAAATTGTTTTCTCTTTGCTAAAAAATCCTTTATCATCAAACCAGACAGGAACCTCATCTTCAAATATGAGGTCTTCATCTTCCATTTTTTTAATCCCTGTTATCAAAATTCTTCTGTCATCTTTATTCCACGTTATATCCAAAACATCCTTTAACTCCAAAATCTTCCTTTCACTCATGGAATTTAAATCGCATAAAAATATCTCGTTAACATCCTTATCCCTATGCTTTCTTACAAAAATCATTTTCCTCCCCGTAGGAGAAAAGCGCGGCATCGTGGCATTTTCAATAAAACTCCTGCTTCCCTTTTCTTCTACAACAATGGTATGTTTGTATTCATTATTCTTCAAATCTGCCTTTGTGAGGACATAAGCTATTTTTAATCCATCCCTTGAAATTCTCGGGTCTTTTAGATAGGCAAATTTCGTAAAAGTACTCTCGTCCCATTTAATTTTGCTCATTCAAATCCCCTCCTGACATATATATTTCTACATTTTCTCAGAAAATCCTCTATTTTTGTAGGTAAAATTACGCTTTAGTACTCTAATTTTGTAATTCCATAAATTTTTTAAGTAAGCAAAAAACTTCTGTTGTACAGTTATGAAAAAGAGAGTAAAATTAGTATTAAAAACAAAAGGGAGATAAAATCTTATGAAAATCAAGGTTCTTGCAGCTTTTGTATCATTACTTTTTATCATCTCTACCGTATTAGGGGGGTGCAGCAGTCAACCAACCAAAACTGCTTCCTCTCCTGAAACGGAAAAGCAAATTCTAAGAATAAACTTAGGAGAGGAACCTCCTCGGTTAGACCCTCAAACTTCTACTGACGGAGTCTCTTTTCAAGTTTTAAATGCCGTGCTGGAAGGCCTTGTAAGGCTTGGGCCAGATGAAAAACCTCAGAAGGGTTCAGGTCTTGCAAAAGATTGGAAAATTTCTGAAGATGGGCTCACCTATACTTTTTATCTAAAAGATAATATATACTGGAGCGATGGCAATCCTATAACCGCTTACGACTTTGAATACTCATGGAAAAGAGCGTTAGACCCAAAAACTGCTTCAGATTATGCCTATATAATGTTTCCAATAAAAAATGCTGAAAAATTTAATGCTGGCGAAGTATCAGCTGATGAGGTAGGAATAAAGGCTTTGGATGAAAAAACTTTAGAAGTACAGCTTGAAGAGCCAACCCCTTATTTCTTAAGTTTGACAGCCTTCATAACATACCTTCCCTTGGAAAAATCTTTTGTAGAAAAGGTTGGCGATAAAATAGCCACAACTCCTGATACTTTGGTTTACAGCGGTCCCTTCATCATAAAAGAGTGGAACCACGAACAGAATATAATTCTTGTGAAAAATGATAAATACTGGGATAAGGACAATGTAAAATTAGATGAAATTCATATGGACATGATAAAAGACATGAACACTGTAGTCCAAAATTTTGATAATGGACAATATGATATAATCACTGTAACCGGAGATTTTGTAGAAAGATACAAAAACAATCCCAATGCTGAATTACAAATATATCCCAATGGTTTTACTTATTTTTTAGCCTTCAATACAAAAAATCCTGTTTTCAAAAATGCCAATATAAGAAAAGCATTCGGCCTTTCAATTGACAGAAAACAGCTTACAGAAAATGTATTAAAAGACGGGTCAATTCCTGCTTATGGATTTGTACCCTACGGAATACCGGGCAAAAATGAGGAATTTAGAAAAGAAGTGGGCAATTTGTTCACAGAAGACCCTGTAAAAGCTAAAGAACTTCTCCAAAAGGGAATGAACGAATTAGGCATAACTTCTTTGCCTAAAATAACCTTGCTGGCAGATGATACAGAAGTAGCTAAAAGAGAATCCCAGGCAATACAGGAATTCTGGAAAAAGAACTTGGGTGTCAATGTTGAAATACAAAATGTGCCTTTCAAAATCAGGCTTCAAATGTACAAACAAGGAGACTTTGACGTAGTCCTCACGCGATGGGGAGCAGACTACAACGACCCAATGACCTTCATGGACCTATGGTTAAGTGAAATCAGCGGGGAACCTAACAGAATATTTTACTCAAATCCCGAATACGACAAGTTAATACTGGAAGCCAAAAAGAGCAATGACAACAATCTGCGCATGGACAACATGAAAAAAGCAGAACAAATACTAATGGAAGATATGCCTATATCACCTCTTTTCTTCTCAGCAACAGCTTATGTACAGCAAAAATATGTGAAAGGCGTAGTAAGGCACGCTGTAGGAGTAGACAATGACTGGAAATGGACTTATATAGAAAAGCATTGAAAAAAATCCCTTTGGGCCTTTCCAAAGGGATTTTTTTATCTTGCACCTCCTCCGCCTCCTCCAAAACCTCCTCCACCGCCATGAGATGAACCCGATGAAGAAGATGGCATGACATTCTGGGAAAAACTTTGTGAAAAAGCAAGTAAGGAAGAATTAAAGCTTTCTACAAAATTACTCACGCTCATTGTTCCTGCAAATGCAGGTACATACCAATCAATTTCCTCAACAGGGACTCTTAAAATTTCCATAGCTTTTAATACTTCTTTTGCCACTCCCAAAATTGTCCCATAAACTAAGTATTTTTCCCAGATAACTAAAGAAGTAGGCGGATACTGTGAAATGAGAGAAAAATCCTTCAAAAACTTTTTAAAAGCATTCCATTTCAAAACAAGCAATTTACCATCAGGAGAATATTTTTTTATGCCAAATCTATAAATAGCTACAAATATAAGCTCTGACACAGAAATTATCAAAAATAACACGTTTATAGCAATGAGCATACCATTTAAAAGTATTAACCCGATAATAATAAGAGACAAAAATGACAACACTGTTAGAAAAGACCATAAAATTACATACTTATTAACTTCTTTATACTTTTCAGTGACAATCCATTTCCTATCATTATAAACTTTTTCCTTGACTACCTCCTCAAATCTTTCTATAAACTTTGCAAATTTTTCTCCGTCTATTTTAGATGTATAGAATTCATTCCCATACTTTTTATACTCTAAAAGCAAAGCCTTTAAGTCTTCACTTAGGCTCTCTTCTATCTCTCTATCAGTTACAATAATCTTGTACTCTTTAGATGTTGAGCCCAGTACACCTTTTTTTACTTCTTCTTGAATTTTTAAATATCCTCTTCTTGCCAATTCTAATGTAGAAGCGACTATTGATTTAGAAGTTACAAAGTCAGACTTCTCTAAAAGCATTTCTACCCATGCTGGAGGGCAATCTACAGGTGCTTCTCTCTCATAAATTCCTTCATAAAAAACCTCTGGGTCTTTTCCATATTTGCGTTTTATTTTTACAGGTATAAATACTGCCAATGCTAAAAAAATTGGAAGTAATATTAAATAAACTTTCTCTAAATCTTTAGATAAAATTTCCCTCTCTTCTTCTCTTTTCTGCCATGCCTCTTCCTCTGCTAAAATTTTATCTCTGCCATTGCCAGAAACTAAGATTACATTATTTGGATTAAGATTTTTAATATAACTTTTAGGAAAAACAAACCTCACTTCTAACCAATGGTTAGAAGGTATATTGCCAGCATAAGCTATTATACCGCTTAAGTCTTTTTTTACACCAATCTTTCCGTCAATTTTAGGATGAAGCCAGTAATTTATATCATCTATATTGCCAATTTTGGAAGGCAAATTAACTTCAACCCAAAGTGCTGGAAGACTTTTATCCCAGGCGCTTCCCCAAACTTTCCAATAAAACTCTGCCACATCCTCATAGATTCTTAAGCCTTTTAAAACTTTATATTTAATCCTAAAAGTCTTTATTTCATTATTAGCTTTATATTTCCAGGTTATTTTGTACTCTTGTTTACCTTTTGCAAAGTCAAAATTAAGGGGAGTCTCTTTACCATCCTTAATTTCACTCACTAACACATCTTTTATCTCATAATCCCCTGTTGGTATGATTAACCATGCTTCAGAAAAAGAGCCATTAAACTTATAAGTTATATCGTTTGTTACATCCATTTCCCCATTATCTTGAATAAAATAATATATTTTAGCTTCTTTTAAACTGTAGTCTTTAGCATAAGCTACTGAAAAAGACATAAAAAATATGAATAAAACTACAGGTATTAAAAATAAGGCTCTTTTCACATCTACACCTCCAAAATTAAACTCCTCTTACCCAAAACATTACTGCTAAAATAAATCCCCATAAGACTACAAAATTTTTTACTTTTCTTCCATCAAACCTTTGTGATATCATTGCCCCTAAATATCCTCCTAAAGCAAAACCTAACATTAAAATAAATGCGTATACCCATACCACTTTACCGCTAAAAATCAAGACCAAACCTGAAGTTATATTTATAAAAAGAGATAATACATTTTTTATGCCATTCGCAGTATGTATATCGGTAATACCTGCAATTCCTAAAGTTGCCAGCATTAAAATGCCTATACCTGCTGCAAAATATCCACCATATAAAGAAGTAAGAAACTGTAGTATAAAAACGGCTACTAATGATTTATTTTTTTTATTTCTATCATCAATCAGATTAAATTTGTTTATTCTGTCATTTAATGCTAAAACCACAGTAGCGAACAAAACTAAAAAAGGCACAATAAAATCAAAGACTTTGTGAGGAGTTATCATAAGAAGATAAGCTCCTAAGATACCCCCAAGTAAAGAAGGCAATGTCAGAAACCTTAAAAGCTCTTTCGTCTGATACAGTCTTTCTTTAAATGCCCATGCACCTGTGACAGAACCAGTCCAAAGAGCAACAGTATTTGTTATATTGGCAGATAGAGGATTTATTCCAACCCATACAAGAGCAGGAAAGGTTATTAAAGTACCCCCACCTGCTATTGCATTAGTAGCTCCTGCTAAAATAGAAGCCACTAAAATTATTACGTAATTACTCATTAGATTATCTCTCCAAATTCATCAAATTTAAATCTATAGGCTCTTGGCAGTAAATCTTTACTTGGGTCCTTGTAACCTATCGCTATTATCATGGGTACCATTTTTTCTACATCTATCCCTAAAAACTCCTTCATCTTTTCTTCATTAAAACCATCCATAGGATGAGTTTCAAGGCCATAAACTCTTGCAACTATCATTATATTCATTGCAAAAAGCGCAGTATCTCTTATGGACTTTCTTTTAGCTTGCTCCATATCTTTCCACACTTCAAGGACCCTTTCTTTTGCTGATTCTCTCCTTTCTTTTGGCATATACCCCAGTTCTACAGAACTGTCTAAAACTCTGTCTATATGCTCAAAAGCTGCTTTTGGATTTGCTATTAAGACAATTACAGCCGATGCATCTTCCACTTTTTGTTGGTTAAAACAGATTTCTTTGAGAATTTTCTTTTTTTCTTTGTCCTTTATAACTTTTACCTCCCAAGGCTGAAGATTATTAGCTGAAGGCGCTGTAGCAGCTACCTCAAGGACTTCTTTTATAAGGTCATCGGATATTTCTTTTGTCGTGTCAAAAAATGTGATAGACCTTCTCTCTGTTATAAGTTTCTGGCATTCTTTCATACTTATACACTCTCCTTTTTTAATCCAGAATTACAAAGGTAACCTAAAATTGGTATGCCCAGTTTTTAAAAAATGCCGATAATAGATTTATATTCTCCATAAAAGTATGAAATCCTTCCTGCCTTTTTGAAAAAAGATTTAGAACAAACTCTTTTGAGTTATAATCGAAATAACAACGAATTTTTGCATATTGTTAATTTGTTTACTTTTTCATCCCCCAAACGTCTTTATTAATGAAAAGTCATAAGGAGGAGGAGTTAATGTGGCAGGATTTGTACAAAGCTGCATTCTATCATTTACTTAAATTGGGTGTACCACAGGCTGACGCTGAAGACATAGCCCAAGAAGCTCTGCTTTCCACATACTTGAATTTAGACGGCATTCAAGAGGGAAAATTAAAAGCTTATGTTTTGACTGCGGCGCGAAACAAATACACTGATTATCTGCGCAAAACCAAAAAAGATGTGACAGTTTCTATTATAAATGTCTTTCCTCAAAGTACCTTTTCAGAGTTTCAACAGATTGAAAATAAAGAAGTAATAAAAAAAGCAGTTAATAGGCTTACTCTCAATGAGCAAAAGCTCTTTTACCTTAAATTCATATTAGAAATGTCAAATGAAGAAATTTCCTCTTACTTAAAAACCAATTCCAATACAGTAAAGACAATGGTATGGAGACTAAGAAAAAAATTAAAAGAATATTTAAAAGAGGAGGAGAAAAGTTAAATGGGATCAGATTTAAATAAGCCAATAGGCGATATACCTTTTGACGAAAAAGCTTTTTTGCGCAAAGCTCGTTTTAAAAGCATACTTCGCATAATAATAATTTCTTTAATTATCGCCATAGGTGTTTTTGTATTAACCATCATAATTTCTGAAATGATGCTGCAGAATCAAGAAAACCGCATAAATAGCTTTTATCCGGATATTGTTAAATTTACAGAACCTAATACCTTCGCAATTTCAGGAGAAAGTTATAATGTCAGGCTATTCGGGCGGCAAAAAGAATATTATCTTTTAAGGTTAATAGGAAATAAGCCTTATCCTGCCGGAATAGTCACAGTTGATTTTGATATCTGGAGAGGAGAGCAATTTAAAGGAGACAAATCTTTAGCCATACCAGAAGGTACAAAAGAATACCTTGCTCCTTATGCCGTGCCAAAATTAAAATTTTACAATCCCGCAGTAAAATACGATAAAGTTATAAGAGAGTTTGATGTACTAAAAAATATACATAACGATAATCTCGTTGAAATGGCTTTATCTTTTGACAGGCCTTTAACCCTCAGCGAAATTAAAACTATTATACCTGAGGATTTAAAGCTAATGTGGGGTGCTGTTTTGGTTTTTGAAGAAAACGACTATAAAGAAAAAAACTATCTTGCAGAAAGATTGGTGGGAAACCCCTATATTGACAGCCGTGATGGCGAAAAAGAATTTTTAAAACAGCTGGAACAACTCAGTAATTTGCAAAGTTATTCTTCGATAAATCTAAAAAGAACAGTAAGTTTTTTAAAGGAAAAGGGCATAAAATACTACGGAGTTGTAGTGGTGGGACATCCTGAATCCTTACAAAAGTTGTCCTCTAATTCAATTATAAGGGGAGCAGTTTTAGGTATAGTTACAACTCCTTATTAACTCAATCGAGTACATCCTTTTCCTTAAACCATCGCATACCTGCGAAAGTTAATATAACAAAAATCAAAGGTCCTGCTACAAAGGGAAAATACGTATTTTTAAACAGCTCTCCTCCCAACGCCGCCATTATGGGGTAAGTCCAGGGATAAAAAACCCAGTACCGGGTATTGGCCACAAGCAGAGAAGGGGTAGCCAGTCCAATACCTATGCCCAGAGGTATGCCCATCTGTGAAAAATTTATGCTCAAAAGAAAAGTTACAATCATTACGGGAAGCGAAGCTATATATGCCAGGAGGAGCCTTGTCAGTATGATGTCATAAGGTATTTCGCCAGGAGCGCCTATAACTTTTCCTGCCACCAGCAGGCTTAATGAAAACACCAGCACATTCAGCAGGGACAGCATACAACCGACTAAAAGTTTTGCAGCATACACGTAGCTTCTTTTTACGGGAAGCGTCAGATAATATCTAAGTCCCCCGCTGACGTACTCTATCCTGGCCAGGCTCACCATGATGAGGGCTATAAGCGCTGGGAAGAGAGCGCTTACGTAAAATACACTGCTCTGCAGATAAATCTGATACCACATGTTCTGACCTCTGGAGGTGAAAATGTCATAATACCTTAAAAAATTGGCTACACCTTGAAATACCATGAATACAGGAGCCAGTGTTATTACCAGAAATATTCTGGAATTTTTAAGCTTAAGTAATTCTAATCTTATAATTTTTTTCATCTTTTTACCCCCTATTCTGTCACATCTTTTTTTGAAAAGCAATAGAGTCCTATCAGTAGAAATGTAGCAGCAAAAAATATCCCACCTTCCAATGCCAGGCGGTTGTTCTCGCCGGGAAGGGGCATGGTGTAAATAACATGGGCGTAAGGTATGACCCTCGCTATATTCTGGTTCTGAGCCAGAAAAAATGATGTAGTAATCCCTATAAAGCCTGTGGCAAGGGGAACTATAACATTGCTGCTGATGGAGGATAGCCACAACTGCAGGCTCGCAAGTCCCAGTGCAGCCACTGCCTGATTTAAGAAATAACGCATAAAGAGCTGATAGTCTAAATCGCCGGGCAGGTGAAATATTTTGCCTGTAGCGGCAAGCATAAGGGTGTCGCAGAGCAGCATCAAGCCGACAAAGCCCACAGTTGTTAACCATTTAGATAGATACAGCCTGACTTTACCAACGGGAAGGCTGAGAGTATACCTCAGTCCTCCAGAGGCATTCTCTGTGTAATATATTACAACACATACTACTGTCACTGTCATGGGCAACATCATAAACCACAAAAGGCTTAAGTGATGCTCCAGGATTAAGGTCTGCCAGGCATTCAGCCCTTTTTTTGCGCCATGAATGAGAAGGAAATCCCTGCGTAAATAAAGGTCAAGAATCAGCAATGTCTCTGTAATAAGTGGTACGAGGAAAATTGCCGGCCATATAAGGCTTCGCTTTTGCTTTAAAATATCAGTCGAGAGTAAGTCAAAAAACTTCCTCAAAGCGCATCACCTCCGGTTACCTCCAGGAAAATATCTTCAAGGTTTTTTGCTACTACCGAAAGGTGTGTCACCTCAAAGCCCTCCATTACCAGCGCTTTATTTACGGCAGCCACATTGATGCCATTCTTTTTTATGAAAAGCCGATTGTCATTCACTTTGACTTTTAAGCCTTTATTCTCCAAAAATTTTAAAGCCTTATCCTGCGGATAGACTTCAATGCATACATCCTGCTCGCTTTTGGCTTTCAATTCCTCCAGTGTTCCCTGAAAAAGCAGCCGTCCGCGGGATATGATACCCACACTGGTAGCCATGAGTTCCACTTCCCTCAAGATATGGCTGGACATCAAGACGGTGACGCCCAACATGCCGGGCAGGTTTTTGATGAGTTGACGAATTTCGTGTATTCCCGCCGGGTCAAGGCCATTTGTGGGTTCATCCAGTATCAAAAGCTCTCGTTTTCCGAGAAGGGCCTGGGCTATGGCCAGTCGCTGTTTCATCCCCAGGGAAAAATTTTTTACCTTTTTATTTTTCCACTGGGATAGGTTGACTATCTCCAGCACTCTGTCAATTTCCTTTTTGTCGGCACCGAGAATTTTTCTTGTAATCTCCAGGTTTTCCGCCGCTGTCAGGTTTCCGTAATAGGAAGGAGACTCCACTATTGCTCCCACTCTCTTTAGGATTTCCATTGGGTTTTGTCTAATGGAAAGGCCAAAAAGGCGCGCGTCGCCCCGTGTAGGTTTTATAAGTCCCAGCAGCATTCTAATGGTAGTAGATTTACCAGCACCGTTGGGTCCAAGGAATCCGTAAATTTCTCCTTTTTTCACTTTGAGGTCTATGCCGTCAACGGCAGTGAAATTGCCGTATTTTTTAGTGAGACCTTGAGTTTCAACGATTAATTCACTCATTCCATTCCCTCCCGCAAAAATTTTTCAGGATATATATCCCCCTACTTGATTATATACCCTATACCTTAAACCACCCTTGAGATAACCTTAAATTTTCCTTAAAAATAAAAAAGCCGCAGTGCAGCTTCATTCATCTTTTACATAAAATACCATGGTTATCGTAGTTCCTTTGCCGGGCTCGCTTTCAGCCGTGATATGGCCTTTATGGGCTTCCACTATTTGCTTCGCAATAGCCATGCCAAGGCCACTGCCCCCTGGGTTTTCTCCGGTGTTAGTGCCCCTGTAGTATCTTTCAAACAAATTTTCCAGTTCATCTCGCGGGATACCCTTCCCATTGTCTTTTATTTCTAATATTATCGCATTGGCTTCTTTTTTTAGTAATACCTGTATAACTGTTTGGGGAGGGTTATGTGTAAGGCCGTTGTAGATGATATTTCCCACCGCCCTTGAAAACAAAACGCGATCTACGCAAAAATCGATATATTTATCCTCGCACTGGAAGTCGACTCTTCGCCCTTCAAATTGTAGATCGTTCAAAATGCCGATGATTATTTCTGTTACTTCATCCACCAAGTTTACTTTTTCGAGTTTAAGGGGGAGTTCATCGTTTTTGAGCCTGTAAGTAAGCCTCAGGTCTTCCAGTAATTGTTCCATGTAGTCAGCTTTTTCTTTGATTATCTTCAAATACCGGGTTTTTTCTTCGTAAGTCTTATGGTAGGAATCCTCCAGCAGGATTTCCGCATAACCTTTTATGGAGGTAAGAGGAGTCTTCAGGTCGTGGGAGATATTTTCAATCCACTCCTCCCGCATGCGATCAAGTTTTTGTTTTCGGAGTTCCCCTTCCTTAAGTGCCCGGGAAAGTGTGTTCAGATTGTGGTATACTTCTTTGTACAAGCCTTTTTCCGGGTAAACTTTTCCATAGTCCCCCTCTGAAAGGATTTTTATGCCGTCTATGATTTTAAAAAGGGGATTGGCCAGCTTCTTGCCGAAAAAATAGCTGATGAGGATGGTGACAAAAGCTGTACTCAAAAACACCAAAAGTAAAACTTTTTCCCACGAATTGAATATTCTCGAAACATTTAGATAGAACACAAACCTTGACACGTATTCATAGGGGAATCCTATGACATAACTCCATTCTCGACCATCAATTTTTGAAACACTTACAAAAATATTGTAATCTCCTATAACCCCTGCATATTTATACGCATGGACTATATCCACCGGCGTATAATGGGAGGGCGCTTCCGGAGGTTTGAAGTGACTATACACTTCTTTACCCGTTTCGTCCAGTATTTGTATCCATCCTCCTCTTTTTTCAAGCTCCCAAAGGCCTTCGGAGGTTACGGCGGGCATGCCTTCCCTGACAAATATGTACTTTTTGAAATCCAGAGTGAACTTTTCAGCCTGATATGGAGAACCAAATGGGCCATTATCTCTGCCGGCTGGACTCCCACCAAATATGTAAAAAGATATGAAGGAAAAAATCAAAAGGAAGATGAGTACAGTAGTTATGGTATAGGTCAGCAAAAAGCCGAAACTTATTTTCCATTTCATGCTCACAACCTCATTTCTGCAAACCGCGAGTTTCCAGTTTGTATCCCAATCCTTTCACCGTAAGTATATACCGGGGATTGGCGGGGTCATCTTCAAGCTTTTCCCTCAAATGCCGGATGTGCACCATGATGGTGTTATCATCACCCATATATGTCTCTTTCCATACCGCTTCATACAGCCGTTTTTTGCTGATAATGTGGTTGGGATGCTGTACAAGATACAGCAGTATGCCGTATTCCATAGCTGTAAGAGTTACAGCCTGTCCATTTTTTAAAACCTCTCCTCTGGCAGTATCGATCTTAATATCACCGAAAGAAATAATATCTTGGAAATTGGCATCTTTTTGGGCAGTCTGGGGTTTTAAATAATATTCACCTCGTCTCAACTGGGCCTTTACCCTGAAAGCAACTTCTTTAGGGCTGAAAGGCTTTGTTATATAATCATCCCCGCCTATACCCAGTCCAAGAATTTTATCCGTATCCTCACTTTTTGCGGAAACAAAAAGTATGGGAGCCAGTGTTATCTCCCTCAACCTCCTGCATACTTCAAACCCATCTATGTCTGGAAGCATTACGTCTAAAATGATGAGATCGGGATTCTCCTGCCGGCATAACTCTATAGCCGCCTCACCCGAGCCAGCACACAATACCTGCCTGAATCCCTCTTTTTGTAGAGCCGTTTTGAGTACATCCTGTATGCTTTCCTCATCATCAATTATCAGTATCTTTTTTTGGAAAATGCTGTTTTCAGATTCCATGGCCTCACCTCCTTATTAATTAAGTCCGGATAAGCTGCACCCAGCTAATAAAAAAGACAAGAGACATCTCCTGTCAACCAGTACAATTGAAAAAACAAAATCACAGAAAGGGGTGCTTCTTGCGAAAAATATCGAACTTGATAATATTATACTATAACATTGTATTAGATTTCACCAGGAGTATGACAAAAATTTTACCTTTTTATATCATAGCCTGTTTTCCCTTTTCCAGTGATTCTATTATATAATGGCTTTTCTTGTATTTCTTGCACTCCATCTTGACATGAGATGCAATTCTGCTTATTTCATCGATGTCAGAAAATTTCCTATTTGAATTGTTTACGACAGCAATAGATATCCCCATAATAGGGAAATCACCTTCATTCCCAAGCCTGTCTGTCGCATGTATGTACCCTCTTTTAACGTCCAGCTCACTGTAAAACCTTACAATGTTATAATCAAATTCTTCTATTATATTTTTACAAAGCCTCTCTACATCGTAAGTTTTTACAATCGCTACAAAGTCATCTCCTCCTATGTGGCCCAGGAAACTATCTTTGTAAAAATACAAATGCCTTTCCAAGATGTTAGCCACATATTTTAAAACCTTATCTCCTCTTTCAAATCCATACACATCGTTATAGGCCTTGAAGTTGTTCAAATCAAAATACATAAGAAAAAAAGGCTCATCTTTTGATATGACTTTCCTTATCTTTCTTTCAATTATGAAGTTTCCTGGAAGTCCTGTCAGCAGATTTGAATACTTCGCGATGTTAAGTTCTAATTCCATTGATTTTTCTAAAAGAGTAATAACAGGCACAACTCCGTAATAATTTCCATCTTTCTCCACTACTATGTAATCATATAATTTATCTTCTTCCCTCGTAGTGACGGCTTTTACTACATCGTTTATCGAAACATTATAGTCAAATACAAGAGGATTTGGGTCCATCAACTTGTATATAGGCCTTTTCATGTAAACCGCCCAGCCGTACTGCGTACCTATGTGAGAGAAAAATTCCTTCCTCATTATAAGCCCTACTACCTTTTTATCGTTCACTACAGTTATCCTCTGCAAATTTGGATTAGCAACAAAAATTCTTTCAATTTCACTCCCCAGAGTAAAAGGCGAAATTGGAGCATCTTGCCTTGCTATTTCTCCAATTTTTACTGTAAAAGCTGACGCAAATTTAAGCCTTTCTACATATGCATTTCTTTCCATAATTAACTTTTTTACATCTTCATCTATACATACGAGTTCTTTAGAAGGCTTCGCAAGAAAAAATCCCTGTCCCAGTGGAATTCCGATTTCAATCACCGTGTAAAGTTCATCAACAGTCTCAATGCCTTCGGCGATGAGCTTTATGTTTGTATTGCTGGCAAACTCCATCAAAGCTTTTACTATGGCTCTCTTGAAATTGTCTTTATCAATGTTTCTTATCAATGACATGTCTATTTTCACATAGTAGGGCTTAATTTGAGCAATTGCAGAAAGTCCAGAATATCCTGCTCCTACATCATCTATCGCTATTTTATACCCCTGGCTCTTGTAATTATCTATGGCATTTTTAAAAGCCTTATAATCTTTTATAGCAGTCTTCTCTGTTATTTCAAAAATCAGATTTGAAGGATTTATTCCATAAAATTGCAATATCTCTTTAGTTGTCCCTCTTATAAAATGCTCATCTTTTATTATCTCAGGGTCTACGTTTAAAAATAAAAGTTTATCGCTTTTAAAACTGTTAAAAGTCTCAATGGCTTTAATCCTTGTCACCAACTCCAAATCCCACAGCAAGTTCATTTTTTAGCTTCTTCAAAAAGAACTTCGGGATTATAAAATATAGTCCCTTCAGGTCCTCTTGTCAAAGCCTCGTACCCAACAACTTCTCCATCAAAAAGGGAAACTACAGGTTGAAACAAAGTATTAAAGTTTTTTCATCGATTATTCTCTTTAGTTCCTCTTTCAAAGTTCATCACCCCTTGACACAATTATACAAAAGTAATGTTAAAATCTTGTTAATTTTATGTAAAATTTCGATAATATTTTACAAGGGAACTTTTTATCAACTTTCCCCTCTTATATAGTAGAGTGAGCTCCCAAAGAAGAGGTGACAAAACATTGGATATAAAAAATGTTGTTAAAAAAATACAAAAAGGAGATTTTAAAGCCTTTGACCACCTAATAAAGTTGCAAAGCCCTAAGGCATTAAAAACTGCGTATCTCATCACTGGTGAAAAACACATTGCAGAAGAATGTGTACAAGAAGCTTTTCTTCAATGCTATCAAAAAATTTACCAGCTCAAAAAGCCGGAAGTATTTGAATCATGGTTTTACAAAATTCTTACAAGAATTTGCTGGAACGTCCTATCTAAAAACAAAAACACAGTATCACTAGAAGCTATAAAGGAGACAGAACAAGATTTCTCATCAGAAAAAGACAATGTGGAGGAAAACTTTGAAGAAGAGGAATTAAAACAGTTGCTGATTAAAACCCTTTACACGCTAGAACCCCATTATCGCACTGTCATTGTACTCAGATTTTAATCAAGACCTTTTCTATAAAAGAAATTGCAGAAATAATAGGGTTACCTGAAGGAACAGTAAAATCCCGACTTCACAGGGGGATAAAAAATTAGAAGAAAAGATAAAAGGCGCCCTTTTAAATACCCACAAGCCTGTAAGTAATCCTCAATCGCAAGGAGGAATTAAGGATGAATAAATCAGATAAAACATACCTGCCTAGAAAGCAAGTTATAAGTTTTCTAGGCAATTTGTTTTATCTAAATCATTCTATTGGGAACATTTGAGAAGGTAATTCGTCTAATTTAGTAGAAAACACAGGAAGGGAGTGGTATTTATCGTAAAAGCTTTAAAATGTAAAAAGTTTTTTGCATCAATACTTGGCATTATAGTATCAATTACAATGTTTATGAACATGTCGGGATGCTCTTTTTCCACCTCAAAAGTTCAAGCTGCAAATTTGATGGAAGGAATAAAAGCAAATCCAGTAAGTGAAAAAAACATAGATGAAAAGTTTATCTATAACACAGCCGACTTTTCAATTGAACTTTTCAAAAATTCAATTGATGACAAGGAAAATTCCCTAATCTCTCCCCTTTCAGCGATGCTGGCATTAGCTATGACAGCAAACGGAGCAGATAATGAAACTCTTGCACAAATGGAAAAAGCACTGGAAAAAGACATTTCCATTGAAGATTTAAACAAATACCTGTACACGTATATGAAAAAGCTTCCCAATGAAGAAAAATCAAAATTAACTATCGCCAATTCAATATGGTTCAAAGAAAATGATTTTATGCCCTCTAAAGATTTTCTTCAGATAATTGCAGATTACTATAAAGCCGATATTTTTAAAGCTGCTTTTGACAGCAGTACAGTAAGTGACATAAACAACTGGGTAAAATCGAAAACAAATGGAATGATTGACAAAATATTGAACAAAATTGACCCAGAAGATGTCATGTATCTGATTAATGCTGTAGCTTTTGATGCAGAATGGGAGACAGTGTACGAAAAAGCTAGTGTACATGAAGATATATTCACTGATGTGTATGGGAACAGACAAAAAGTTGAATTTATGAACTCAGAAGAAAACCTGTACATTGAAGAAGAGAATGCAGTCGGCTTTGTTAAACCTTATGCTAAGAACCATTACAGTTTTGTGGCTATTCTCCCTGATGAAAATATTTTTGTAAACGAATATATAAAAACATTGACAGGCCAAAAATTCATAGATTTAATAAAAAATGCTAAAATAACTCTTGTGCGTGCTTCTCTTCCAAAATTTAAATACGAATATACAATTAAAATGAATGAAACTCTAGAATCCCTTGGTATGACTGACGCTTTCTTGCCAGACAAGGCTGATTTTAGTAAGCTTGGAAAGTCAGACATTGGCAATTTGTATATTTCAGAAGTACTGCATAAAACTTTTATATCAGTAGATGAACTAGGCACAAAAGCTGGTGCTGTAACATCGGTTGATATAACAGCTGCTGGCATTCCAGTAAACTTTAAGACAGTAAAATTAAACAGACCTTTTATATTTGCAATAATTGACAACAGCACAAATCTTCCAATATTTATTGGAACAGTTTTAAGCTTAAAATAAAGGGTCAGCATTGTCTGACTCTTTATTTGTAATCAAAATATTTTTCAGAAAAGTCTTCTTTATTCCATTTATGGTCTTTTTCTATTTGCTTTTCTGTTAGGTTAAAGTAGGTATACATCACTTTATCTCCTCTGTCAGGAACCGGGTCATCCCATGTGACATCAATATATCTCACTTTACCATCAATTCTTACCATATTCCAAGCATGGGGAACTTCTTTCCCATTGCGTATTCCAGTTCCAGAAACCCCAATACTATCTAATCCCGCCAACTGCCCAAGCAAATTAAAAGCCGCTGTATAGCCTTGGCACACTCCTGCTCCTTTTATCAATACTCCATAGGCGGTAAAAGACTCAAATGGAATTGTCCCACTTATATAGTTTTTGTAGTCATATTTTGTATGTTTGACAATATAGTCGTGTATCGCTTTCGCTTTTTGTAAATCTGTCATTTTGAGACTTGTAATCTTTGAAATTATTTCTCTAGCTTTTGCCTCTGTCTCTGCTTTCATCTCTTTCACTTTGTCTAGGGGATAGAAATAATTGAAAGTAATCGTAATTTTATAAGAACTACTTTTATAAGTTGAAGCTGAAATACTCCATTTATCAGCATATGCAAGCTCAGGATGATGTGATAAAATCAACTTGGCAATTTCAGATGTCTTGCCCAGTACATCATCTATAGAACAATTTGAACCACAAAAGGAAGGACTTACAACAAAACTCACATCGCTTGCCGTATTTTCTAAGCTATTTTTAATGAGAACGTACATATCTTTTTCACTAGTAACCTCCGGCAAAGGGTTAACGTACTCTCCGCCAAGAGAATCCTTTAAAGAAGGCTTTTCATCAACCTCTTTTTTAACTCTAAAGTCAATTATAAGACGCCCATTATCCCATACTATCCTATCTTTAAAATTTGATTCTAAATAAGACAAAAAATTTGCAACAAGTTTTGAATCACTCATTCTTTGCTCTATTAAAGAGACTTTTTCTTCAAAAGCAGCAATCAAAGGGCTTGTACTCGAGTTGAAAAATATGACAAAAACTATTACTGCAGTTAATATAAGCCAAAAAATATTTTTCCTCAAATTGTATACCCCCTGTTATGCGGGCTTAAATCTAATTTTACCCTCTATTCAATTATACCACACAAACAAAACTCATGAATAAATTTATAAAAAAGGGCGCAAATTATTGACTAAGGCTTGTTTTATATGCTATAATAAAAATCGCGCAGGGGAGTAGCTCAACTGGTAGAGCAACGGTCTCCAAAACCGTGGGCTGCGGGTTCAAGTCCTGTCTCCCCTGCCAGAAAAATAAAGGCTTTTAAGCCTTTCAGTTTGTTGACAAAGCAAAATTTAAGCCCCTGTTTTCCTAGTTCCGAAAACAGGGGCTGTATATATCTGGATAAAATTTTCTTTAAAACTCCAAATAATGGATAAAAATTT
This sequence comes from Caldanaerobacter subterraneus, assembly GCF_004345675.1. Classification (GTDB taxonomy): domain Bacteria; phylum Bacillota; class Thermoanaerobacteria; order Thermoanaerobacterales; family Thermoanaerobacteraceae; genus Thermoanaerobacter; species Thermoanaerobacter subterraneus. Next base: position 43,961 of record NZ_SLWU01000021.1, read on the forward strand.
AAAGTACCCAAAGGGCTCTTGCCCCTCCTCCATAACCATGTTGCCATTTTCTTTAAATTCATGGCAGCAAAAACAAGCATCGCTTGCATGGACAATTTTTCTTTCCCTCTTAATGTTGTCCATCGCAAACCATGCTTCTCCTTCAAATCCGCAAATACTCTCTCTATTGTCTCTTTCCTTCTCTCATATACTTCTTTACAGTAAGGTGTATGTCTTAGGTGTTCTGCTTCTTCTACATATCCTTCCCATATGTGCCTGAATATCCTCTTTGTGTAGTCTTTACTTTGGGTACACTTTTCTCTTAAAGGACAATTTCTACATTTTTCTGGATTTGATTTGTATTCTCTATATCCTTCTCTATTGGTTGTAACATATGTTAATATTTCATTTTGTGGGCATATGTAACAGTCATAATATTCATCGTATACGTACTGATGCTTTTTCATGAAACCATCTTTTGTCATTGGTCTTGTATACGGCACTGCTGGTATTATTTCTTTATCAAATATTGTCTTTAATATGTACGGAGTTTTGTATCCTGCATCTATTGCTATTGCTTTCGGTTTCCCTACCCTATTTTCAACTTCTTTTAGTACTTCCTGAAACATTACACTGTCGTGTACATTTGCTGCTGTTACTTTTACTCCTAATACAAATCCGTTTTTATCGCAGGCCGTATGAAAAGAATATGCAAAACATTTTTCTTTTCCGTTTTTGTTTAACATTCCGCTATCTGGGTCTGTTTTGCTTACTTTCACTTCTTTCGTCTTTATTTTCTT